>CAWGHR010000009.1:0-114657 GCA_963822275.1 uncultured Alphaproteobacteria bacterium | reverse complement strand
GGCGCAGGGGAGGAAAGCGGAGGCGACGAAGAAGAAGGCAAGCCGAAGAAATCCTACGCCGTTCAACTCGGACTATATACCGATGTTCTGGAACGCTTGGGTAAATCGGCTGGCCGCCACGCGTTCATTTTGGACATCCATCGCGACGAGGTCATTTATGATTTTGAGACACAGCAAGGTGTCAAAAATCCTCGCCGCCTTTGGGATGACTATCAAGAGTGCCTCGCAGCGGCGCGAGCGATTGTGTCGAAGTCGGCCAAGACGCGGGGTGCCTACAGTTCGGTTTGTAAAAATTGCGTTTGGTACACGGCTTGCCTGAAGTCACTCCAGGCCGCCGATGATCTAACTCTAATCTTCGAACTCGGCCGCTCGAAGCGAGACGTGCTAGTCGATCACGTCGCCACGCTTCACGATCTCTCGGAAATAAATCCGGAAGGGTTCATGACCGACAAGGGCAAGAAAACGGCTTTTAGGGGAATTGGCCCGGATACCCTACGAAAACTCCAGGCGAGGGCGGCGCTTGCCGTCAAAAAGGACGGTAAGCCCTATCTGCGCGCGCCAGTCTCACTACCGGTGATCCAGTGTGAGCTCTTCTTTGATATTGAAGTCGATCCGATGAGGGATGTTTGCTACCTGCATGGATTTGTCGAGCGCAATGGCGGAGATACTGCCGGCGAGAAGTTTGTTTCATTCTTCGCGGACGCGCCCACGGCAGATGCCGAGAAACAGGCCTTCGCCGCCGCCTGGGCATACATGCAGGAGCGCCAGCCTTGCGGGATTTATTACTATTCAAAGTATGAGCGAACGCTCTATCGCAAGCTACAGGCAAAATACCCGCAAGTTTGCGAGGCCTGATGAAATTGAAGCGTTGTTCGCATCACCGTCCACCATCGACCTGTATTATGACGTGGTGTTCAAAGCCACGGAGTGGCCGACACGCGATTATTCCATCAAGACGCTCGCCAAATATCTTGGCTTCAAATGGCGTGACACACATCCCTCGGGCGCAGCGTCGATCGAGTGGTTTGATCGATGGGTGCAGACCGGAGATTCAGAAATTAAGTCAGCGCATCCTTGATTACAATGAAGATGACTGCATAGCGACGCGCGTACTCCTTGATGGAATTCGAGCCATGAGTTGAGGGCATAATGGCGGCAACATATCAGCCCCTACTTTCCGAGCCGTATCTTCGCGCTGTCCTTGACGTTGAATTTCAGTCCTTTCGCGGCACGAAAGTTGAGCAAGAGCTTCTGGAACGCCTTGAACGCTGGGCCGCGAAGGATTTTCAAAAGGAAACGAGTGCCGAGATCGCCTTTGTCAGCGTCTTTTTCGAAGACACATGGGGCTATACCCAAAGCGGGAAGGCCAAAAAGGCAGCTCCTTACACCTGCTTTCCCAAGTTTCCCGTGCCAGGTGCCGGTGCAGGTGGCGGCAGCGGCGAAGCGGACGCCGCGCTCGGCTACTTCAAGAAGCCAGACGTACCACCCACACCGCAGGTGTTGTGCGAATTCAAGGATGTCCGTTCGAATCTAGACGGCCCACAAAATCGAAAAGGAAACAATCGCTCCCCTGTCAAGCAATGCGCTGACTACCTCCGGGAGGCGATGCGCCCGCTGTTTGGAAATGAGGCCATTCAGCCCACCTGGGGCATCGTTACAGACATGAACGAATTTCGCTTGTATTGGCGGAACACAATGCCCAGTCAGTACCAGCTCTTCATCATACGAAAGGTGACGACAGACGAGGGGACATCATTATTAGAGAACGGCAGCGAGGGCAGCTTCCAGCGATTTCTCTTTGCGAAGCTTTTCCACGCCGACAGCCTTCTGACGACTGGCGGGCCATCTGCGCTCCTGAAGCTCCTCAAAGACCAGCGATACCAACAGAAGGAAATCGAGACCGCGTTCTATCGAGAATACAATGCATATCGCGCATACCTGGTTGATCTCCTCATAAAATTGAATCCTGCGTTTCCGGGCACGAAAGGGCGCCTGGTTCGGCTTGCGCAAAAGCTGATCGACCGGTGCTTGTTCGTAATGTTCTGCGAAGATATGGGCGAGCAACTGAGTTTTCCCCCCAACGCGCTTCGGGATTACCTGAGCGAGCTGAGTAAGAGTCCAACATTCGAACCCGACGAACAAGACGCTTGGAATAAGTTGAAGGAATTGTTTAACGCAATGAATGAGGGGCGGCGCTTCCGCTCCCGGCCAATCAATCGCTTCAACGGCGGACTGTTTGCGGCAGACACTGAACTCGATTCCCTTGTGATTCCAAACGAAGCGTTTTGCGCAAAATTGCAGGGCGAGAATGATGAAACTCTCACGGCGTGCCCAAAAACGCTACTCTATTTTGCTGGTCGATATAATTTCGGTTCTGTCGGGCACGGAGGTCATGCCATCACGCTTTACACGCTTGGTCGCATATTCGAGCAATCGATCACTGAACTTGAAGCGCTAGAGGCGGCCGTTGAGAAACGGCCGTCGCTGACCATTATTTCCAAACGAAAGCGGGATGGCGTCTATTACACGCCGGAATGGGTCGTTGAGCGGGTTGTGGCCGAGACGCTCGGACCTCGGCTTGACGAGATTCGCGCTGAAGTCGGATGGAGTTTCGAGCTGGAGGGTGACGAAAAAGCCATTGCGGCCCAGACCTCCTTGTCGCCCTCGAAGCGGTCAGCGCTGTTCATAGCCCACGCCGAAGCGGTGCGGAGGTTTCGGGACAGGCTCGATAGCTTCACCGTGCTCGATCCCGCTTGCGGATCAGGCGCATTCTTAATCTACACGCTCGAATACCTATTGCGTGAACGCCGCCGCGTTCAGCGCGAGCTGGCACTTGTGACGGCAGGGAAGGGCGAGCAGCTGTTCGAATTCAAGCCCGACGAAGAGATACGTCAGATACTGTCCAAGAATATCTTTGGCGTCGACATCAACTCGGCGTCCGTCGAGATCACCCGTCTCGCACTTTGGCTGCATACCGCAAAGTCTGACCAGCCGCTCTCCAACCTCGAAACCAACATTATCGAAGGCAATTCACTCGTTGGTACTGAGGTCTACGAATTCAAGAAAGATCTCCTAACTGCGACAGCCGCGAAAAAGGAAACGATCAACGCATTCGACTACGAAAAGAGATTTCCGCAAATCTTTGACCGCAAGCGGTCCGGGGGACCCGGATTCGATTGCGTCGTGAGCAATCCGCCATACGTCAAGCTGCAGAACTTTAAGAAGGTTTACCCCGAAACGGCAGACTTCCTGCGTAATGCAACAACCAAAAATGGTGCCCGACGATACCGAAGCTGTCAGACAAAGAATTTCGATCTCTATCTGCCATTCATCGAGCGAGGGCTCGAATTGCTTAATTCACGCGGGCGCCTCGGCTACATTGCGCCAAGCCTTTGGAGATACAGTGAATACGGGGAGGGGCTGCGGAGCCTTCTCCACGCAGGCGGACACCTGGATCGGTGGATCGATTTCGGGTCGTTTCAGGTATTCGATGAAGCCATCATTTATACGGCATTGCAATTCTACAGCCGTGCCAAGAACGAACGCGTACGCTTCGCACTGGCACCGACTGGCGAACTGACGCGCATCCATGACTGGGATGACCCTGACTGGTATGTGACCTATGGCGAGCTACCTCAACGAGACACATGGATTCTTATTCCACGAAATGAACGGGCCCTTCTCACTAAAATGTCGAAGTTGGGCAAACGGCTGGACGACCGGACGCTGACGCGGCAAATTTTCCAAGGTCTCATTACAAGCGCTGATTATATCTACCACCTCGATCGCGTCGGCCCGAATAGGTATCTGTATCGGCGCCCAAAATTAGAAGGCGAAAAAAAGACACCCGTCCCCGAAACGGTTGAGATTGAAGATGGCATCATGCGCCCCCTCGTTTCGGGACAAGAAGCAAACCGTTATCAGGTTCCGAAGACGGACATGTATATTCTGTTTCCGTACAAGGTCGAGAATGAAAGCGTGTCTCTTTACAATCACGCCGACATCAAAAAGTACCCGAAGGCTTGGGATTTCCTTCGGCGCTTCGAGGAGCCTCTCAGAGCGCGCGAGAGCCGCGCGTTTGACGACGACGAATGGTATCGCTTCGGACGAAACCAGAATATCGACAAGCAAGAGGATCGAAAGCTCATCGTCGCTCAGACGGTAAGAATGTTGTCGGTCTGCCCCGACCACAAGGGAAAATTCTACCTGAACAATGTCCGCGTAAACGGCATTCTGCCCCGGCGCGATTCCGACTTCTGGTATCTGCTCGGCCTGCTAAACTCCAACCCTCTAAATTGGGTCTTTCGTAGAATCGCAAAGCCGAAAGAGGGCGGATACTTTGAGGCCAATAAGCAATTTATAGCTCCTCTGCCAATCCCCGTCGCCGAGCCGACAGAGGCGAAGGCAATCGAGGAAGACGCAAAGCAGCTGACAGAGTTGCACACGGCGCGGCGCGACGCTCTGGCGGAACTCGAGCGCCGATTCGCCACCTGCGATACCGTCGTCAAGACTGAGGAATGGCTCTGGCCTATGGCCGTGCGCAGCATCGAAGCGAACAGCGCAAAATCTCCAAAGGGACTTTCAGGACGAGCGCTATCTGCCTGGGCAAAAGAGCAAAAAGCGAAACAGACGGAGTTGGCTATCGAGGACTTTCAATCGAGATTGCGAGCCGGCGTTCCGTTGTCCGCAGAATTTGTCGAGGGCGAACTCCGCATAATCGACGGTGATATGGCGATTCTCAATGGTGTTTTTGTTGATCCCAATGAAGGTCAACAAATTGCGAGGGACTGGCGCGGCGTACTTCGCGGTGTCGAAAACAGCGAAGCTATCACGGCTTCAACCCTGTCACGTCGTTTGCGCCAGGTGCGCATAACGAGCAAGGCAACTCTCGCGACGCAAATTGCCGATCTCGACTCTCGAGTGCAAACGCTCGACAATGACATTCGCTCGGCCGAAGCCGCGCTCAACCAGCGCGTTTATAAGCTATTCCGCTTCAAGACTGATGAAATTCAAATGATCGAACGAGCTTGACGCAGCGCGCACATTTATTCCGTAGTAGCTAATTCGGGCAACGACCGTCTGATGCAGCCAAAAATTGCATGTTCGCTACGAGCGAATTTAGATTGACATGGCGCGAACCATATGCAAAGGTGCCCGCGCGTCTGGGTAAGGAAGACATCGCATCAAGTGGGACGGCGTCGCCGTCCGAGGGGGCCAAAAGCCCCTGCCTCTTCCCAGGGCTTCTGCATCTCGTATCCGCGCGGCGACGCGTGGGCGGCGAGCGACGGGAGCCCGGGGGTTAAGACCGTACGCCGCGATAGCGGAGCGGTATGGGTTGCTTAGGAGCTGTGGCTTTCGCCTGACTTCCATCTTCGATTGCTCGCGATGCTGGCGGGCATGGTGCTCGTTGGCGCAATCGAAGGAAATGGAAAATGAGTAAAATTCATGATCCCCCAGACGCTGGGCGGAAGTGTGTTGGACGACGTGTCGGGCGACGGAAAGGTTGCGGCCTTTGTAACCGGCATGTGTTGATTACTGTGCTGCAGGTGGCAACTGCCATCGTGAAGCTGGTGCGGCTAGTCGCTTTAATGTTCAACGGCTCCTAAGCAATTTCCCTTTACGCCAAGGAACGATGAGTGATGTTGAATGACGCGCTGCGTTTGATTCGTATCTATCATGACATGGCTCAGTCGGAACTGGCTGACCAACTGGGCATCTCAAAATCGTACTTATCCGAGCTGGAAAACAATCATAAGAACGTGACTCTCGATATTCTCGATCGGTATTCAAAATTCTTCGAAATTCCGATGTCATCACTTATGCTTTTTGCCGAACGGTCTGATGCGAACGGCGCAGCCGAAGGGACACGCATGTTCGTTGCGTCTAAGGTCGTTAAGATGCTTGATTGGTTAGCGAGCATTGAGTTGGGAAAGAAGACAAAATCGCGGACCGTTTCATGACCAGACCTCAAGCATATCCGTTGAATCAATCACTCTTCTACAAGGTAACGTCGCCGCGGCGTCTGGCGGAGGAAGTCTTCGGTATGCAGCTGACGCAGCTGCAGGCCATCATCGATCGTCCGGAAAATTATCGAATCTTTGAAATCGAACAAAACGGAAAACTTCGAAAGGTCGAGGAGCCCAAAGCGCCCCTGCAGATTCTCCATAGGCGTGCTGGAGTATTGTTGGCGCGAATCAAAACACCTGAGTACCTGCATTCTGCAATCAAGGGGAAATCTTACCTCTCAAATGCCAAGGCACATTTGGGAGCATCGGGCCTAATAAAGGTGGACGTGCGAAAGTTTTTTCAATCCGTGAAGCGTGTGGCCGTCGCCGATTTCTTTCAACGTCACATGCTATGCGCACCCGACGTCGCCGGCATGTTGGCGAAACTACTGACAATTGATGCGCATTTGCCCACAGGTAGCGCGGTTAGCCCCATTCTCTCCTACTACGCGCACAAGGATATGTTTGACGAAATCGAAGCTCTGGCTATCAAGCATGGCCTGATAATGACTTGCTACGTCGATGATATGTGCCTTTCAGGGGATGGGGCGCGACCTTGGGTTCTCTTTCATGTCAGAGCCGTGATCGCGCGTCACGGCCTTCGTTCTCACAAGGCTCATTACTTTGCGCCGGCGCGACCTCGAATTGTGACCGGCGTCGTGATCCATCGCGGACAGGCACTCTTGCCCAATCGCCGGCACAAGAAGATTAATGAGGAGCACGAACTGTATCGAGCGGCAACTGTGGCCGCTGAAAAGCTCGCACTGGGACGGCGGTTGCTTAGTCGCGTGAATGAGGCGGCCCAAATTGATCCCGTAACCTGGAAACCGCGAGCCCGGATTTTGCTGTCTGAATGCCGCCAGCTCGAAACCAAGGCGCGCGCGCCGTTGCCGGCCGTCGAAACGGTGTGATGCGAAGGTCAGCAAGGGATATTTAAAGTTGGACAGCGCCGACGAGATTTGAGAAGCCCTACGATGGATTTTTGTTGGCATTGAGTTGCTTCAAAAGTCGTGTGACGGCCGCCGAGAGTTCACGATCGATAGCCGCCTAGTCGGAGACATTGGCAAAATCATTGCCGAACGCGAATTCGAGTTGGTGCTTGACGAGGTCTGTCGCCCCGGCCATGGCACTCGCTTGGGAAACGGCGAAAGATACTTGGGCGAAGCTTAAAGCGCATGCGGCGTGCGTCGCCGCGAGACGCTTGACCGGCTGTACCGCGGAGCAACCTTCGCGTTTGAACGGGAGCAGGTTGAACATTTGAGCTTGCCGTATGTGAGGTTCTCGGCTCTCCGTGCGCCCTTGTCGAACCGCGTCTTCAATCCCTGCAGGAACTTATCAAGTTCATGCAGATAGATATTGGCGAGGATCGACGCGTCAACGCTGGTCGGTCTGCGCGATCGCGCTCTGATTGGCGTGATGACCTATGCCTTCGCCCGCGTGAGTGCCGTTGTCGGGATGCGCGTCGAGGATTATTACCCACAAGGCAAGCGCTGGTGGCTGCGCCTGCTTGAAAAAGACGGCAAACGCCACGAGATGCCGGTTCAACACAAGCTCGAAACTTATATCGACGAATACCTCGCCAAGGCCGGCATCCGCGACGCAAGCAAGGCCGCGCTGTTTCCTTCGGCGATCGGCAAGACGGGTGAGCTGGGCCGTGAACCGATGCACCGTGTCGATGCGTACCGCATGATCCGGCGCCGCGCTGCGGATGTTGGTATAAAGTGTGAACTCGCGCGCAATATTGACCCCACCTTCAAAGTCTACCAGTGCATTGATCTCGTTGCAAAAGATGATGATTTCAAGCGTCGAGCTTCGCGTCCAACAGTGACCCCACCTCGGTTCTTGATTCGCGCGCGTTATCAATGACATCCGTGAATATTGGGTGGGGTCAATATTGCGCGCGATTTCACAGCCATGCGCATGTTCGCGCCGTTCTTTCATCATCCGGTGCGCGTATTTTCCAATGATGACCTCGCCAAGGCAAAAGGCTGGATTGTCGAACCGAAGACGAAGGCCGCTTAATCGCTCGGCAACGTTGACGATTTTACATTCGTCGCAGCGCAGTACGATGACTCAGCCGGCAGGCTTGTCGTGTTCTGCCAACCACCCTCCGGTGAACCCCGCTCGCCGCAGCCCATCTTGGATATAGCTACAACCGCGCATCAACCGCCATATCAAACCGCTGCGATAATTCTCGATCATCAATACGATCGGACCCTGGTTGAGGCCGTAGTGCCATGGCGAAACCCAGCCACCAAAGGGATTGCCAGGTTCGCCCGGATGCGTCGGATTGAACGATGCCTTGAAGCCGTAGGGATTTGACTGCTTCAGCTTGACCTCGCGAACGTAAAAATCGATCGCAGGTAGCACAATTTCCGGTGCGAAAGGCAAAGATGCGACCACGGCCCACGGCGCCAGCGTGCCATCGTCTGGCCCATAGGGAACGCCTCGCCCGGCGTAATCGAAAAAGGTGCGTTCGATGCCGCGTAACTTGATCGTCTCGGGCCCCGGGCCGTCGCTCGCCGTGATCCCCCATAAATGCTCTCCATAGCCCACGAACTTGCGCGGATTCTCGATGGCATAGCGCTGCTGCACATAGGTGGCGCGCCGGCTGTTCTCGAAGTAGTCAATACCCTTATCACGCATGAACGCGTCTTGGATTCCGCGAAAGTCGATCCAAATGTGGGAAAGTTGGTGGGTAAAAAGAGCTCCCGCATAGACATAGTCATAGCCATAGCAGTGTTCCCATCGATAGGTGGACAACCACGCGTCGTAGCTGCCTTGCGTCAGCGGATGCGTTGGGGAGGCCAGGCCCAGAATGTAGAGCAATAAGGCCTCGTCATAGCCTTCCCAGCGATAACTGATGAAACCGCTTTCGGGCCGCCAGCCATGCGTCAGCGCGGCTTTGCCGTTCTGTGCCCAAGCCCAGTTGCATCGGCGGTAGAGCGCATCGGAGAGATTGCGAATTTCTCGCTCCTCAGCTGTATCGGCATCAAAATACGCTGCGGCTGTGAGGGCGCCGGCCAGCAGGAAGGCGCTATCGACCGTCGACAGTTCACAGTCCCAGGCGCGCCGCCCGGTCTGCATGTCGAGAAAGTGATAGTAGAATCCTTGGTGGCCCGTGGCGTCCGGCTCCGGTCCGTGAGGGCTGTTCCAGAAAAAACGCAGGGTCGCGAGCGTGCGCTCGACTGCGGCGCTCCGCGTCCAAAACCCCCGCTCGATACCAACCGGATAAGCGGCGAGCGCAAGTCCCGTCGCGGCGATGCTGGCTGGCCAATCCGCCTTGGTCTTGTCTCTGATCAGCCCGTTGGCTGGGTTTGCCTCGTGTACGAAATAGTCGAAGGTGTGGCGCTGCAGCGTCTCCAAATCCGCTTCGCTGATCGGCTGCCCAACGCTCATAAGCTCAACCGTGATTGGAGAGGATGAGAATATCTGTCGGCGTCAAAATGTGGCGTAACCAACATAGGCCACGTGCCGTGGTTGGATTGGAATTGGGGGTCCGATTTATTGTCTCCACCAAACGTAAGTAACCAAGGCCAAGCTGACCGCGGCCATAATAATCAGCAAGGGCAAGTAGGCTGCGAAAATCGCGTGCCAATAGGCCCCGATCACAAGTCCCAAGGCCAGCATTCCCACTTTGAAAATGCCGGTCTGCCACCACGTCAGAGTGAAGGTCTTGAACAGATTCATACGCGTCATCGTGGCTTCATCGCCTCCCAAGTTTCAACCCGGCGACAAGCTGTTTCAGTGGCGGAAGAGCGGCATACGTGGCGGCGTCACGCGCTTACCCGGTTGAGCCATTGCCTTTGCTTGGCTCTGAAGTGATTGCTCATCCACCTGCTCTGGATTTGTATCTTCGTGGCGGACGTTCACGTTCGGCACGGGACCAAGGTTCACATTCGGCTGCATCCTATTGTCCGTCATGGCACTTCCTTTTGCCGCCGGGCGATCGTTACGGGCGGGAGTTTGATGGTGGTTCCTTCGCTAACGCCGTGCTGGTAGCTGGCGCATGAGTATTCTTGATCCCTGCTGGCGCTTGATGGCTTGCTGCGATCCATTGAGCACCCAGCGCAAGAATCATGACGATCACGTATGTAATGGTCCGCGACTTGGGCGCTGCGCTGCCGCCGAGCAAAGCTTCGCGTATTGGGAAAGTGGTAACAGTTTGGTGCGGTAGGAGCGCGACCAATCGAGCTGCAATCGTCTCGGCGTCCAAAGGAGCCGACGGCCCGTCAGGAAGTTCCGCGATCAAAGATGTCAATCTCTGAGTTGCAGCTTTTCCGGGCAATCGGGCCAATTTGGCAGCCTCTTGCCAAGGGTCGAGATTCAGCCGCGCAAGCGCCGAAAGGACGCTGAGCAGCATTCCGTTTTTGCTCTCGCCAATCGACGCGAATAGAAAATTGTCGAATTCGGACCCAAGGTGAGAAACTGAAGCGGAAGATGCCATTTTGACGACCAAACTTCGTCGGCACTCTGGAACACTTAGAGCCAACAATGAGACGGGGGCAGCGCTATCGTATCTACCGAAAACGGACCCTATTGCACGGCGGCGTCCCGCATAAGGCTCGGAACCTACTTAGGCCCTTTTAACTTGCCGGGATCCCGAAGGAGCCAAACTCCAATTCACAAGAGGTGTGAAAGGAACAAAAGAGCATGCTCGCAACGGCGCCTCTCTCAAACTTTTATTCGGCGACCCTCGCCGATTTTTTGAGCGCCTCTGAGGGAACAGAGCTGAGTAGTTTCCGAGTCTGCCTCGCAAGGCCACCTGTCGGCTAATGTTGCATCGGCTCAATGACGCGCTCAGGACCTGCACTGCGGGCCCGTTTCCGCCTTTCATTGGACTACACAGCGTCAAGGAAACCGCATGGTAACGGCGATGCGGTCTCACGGTTGAATGCGCGCGCCTTACGCCGGCGATGATCCGATCGACGGAACATAGGGACAATGAAAAGAGCCAGTACGGTCACGTGCCTCTTTCTGGATATCGGGGGCGTCATGCTCACCGACGGGTGGGATCGTCATGCCCGGAAACGGGCGGCGGCGCACTTCAAGCTAGAATCGGCCGAGATCGAGGATCGTCATCAACTGACCTGGGACGCCTACCAACGGGGAAAGCTCACGCTGGAACAGTATTTGGGTTTGGCGGTCTTCTACCAAAAGCGACCGTTCACGAGAGCTCAGTTTCGGCGCTTCATGTTCGCACAATCGAAGCCGTACACCGAGATGATCGCGCTGGTCGCTCGGCTGAAGGCCCGGTACGGGCTGAAGGTCGCCGTCGTCAGCAATGAAGGGCGCGAGTTGAATGCGTATCGGATTCGCAAGTTCAAGTTGGATCGATTTGTGGACTTCTTCATTTCCTCCTGTTTCGTCCACGTTCTCAAGCCGGACTTGGAAATCTTCAATCTTGCGCTAGACACCGCACAGGTGCCCGCCGGGCAAATTGTCTATATCGAAAACACCCCGATGTTCGCTCAGATCGCGGAAGGTTTGGGCATCCGAAGCATTCTTCACACGGATTACGGGTCCACATGCGCGAAATTGGTTTCGTTCGGATTGCAGGACGACGAACGAGCCATCCATGAAAGCAAATAATCCGCACATCCTGACGATCAATGGCGGCTCATCGAGCATCAAGTATGCGCTGTTCGAGGTAGCTGACACGCTCCGGCGAATTCTGGAGGGCGCGGTTGAGCGGATCGGGCTGCCCGAGCCGACCTTTCGGGCGAAGGGTTTGGAGGATACAGACAACTTTTCGCGGTCGGTGAAGGCACCCGACCACACGGCGGCCGTGAATGTTCTCATGGATTGGATCGTGGGACGCAGCGGGCACGATAAACTGACTGCGGTTGGGCATCGCGTGGTCCATGGCGGGCCGAAGTATGGCAAGGCGCAACGTATTACGGCGGAGATGGTTGAGGATCTGCAACAGCTCAGTGCGTTCGATCCTGAGCATTTGCCGGAAGAGATCCTGCTGACCGAGGCGTTTCATCGCCGATTTCCGGATCTGCCCCAAGTGGCGTGCTTCGACACGGCCTTTCACCACGACATGCCGCGTGTGGCCCAGTTGTTGCCGATTCCGCGCCGCTACGAGGCGCAAGGCGTGCGGCGATATGGGTTTCACGGCTTGTCATATGCGTTCCTCATGGGAGATCTGGGCCGCCTGGATGGAGCGAAAGCAGCCCGGGGCAGGATCATCCTCGCCCATCTTGGCAACGGTGCAAGCCTTGCGGCGGTGCATGAAGGAAAATCGATCGACACAAGCATGAGTTTCACGCCAACGGCAGGACTGCCGATGAGCACGCGCTCTGGCGATATCGATCCCGGACTGGTTTGGTATCTGGCGCGCACGGAACAGATGAGCGCGAAGCAATTCAATGAAATGGTCAATTTCCACTCCGGACTGGTCGGGATATCCGAAACCAGTTCGGACATGCATGACTTGCTCGACCGTGAAGCGCATGACGTGCGAGCGGCAGAGGCGGTTGCGCTGTTTTGCTATCAGGCCAAGAAATGGATCGGCGCATTCGCGGCCGCGTTGGGCGGAGTGGACACGCTGGTGTTCGCCGGCGGTATCGGGGAAAACGCACCCGCGGTCCGAGCCCGAATTTGCGATGGGCTGGGATTTCTCGGAATCGAACTTGACCCGAAGCGCAACGCAGAGAACGCGCCGCTGAGTTCGCCGGATTCCGGTCGCGTCAAAGTACGGGTCATCCACACGGACGAGGAACTTATGATCGCGAGGTCCGTCGCCCGTGTCCTTAATCTCGGTCCAAACAAGGAACCTAAGCCATGAAGACCGACACGCTCACGCCGGAACTGCTTCACAAGATGGATGCCTACTGGCGCGCCGCCAACTATCTGTCGGTTGGACAGATTTATCTCTACGACAATCCACTTCTGCGCGAGCCGCTGAAGCTTTCCCATGTGAAGCCGCTGGTGGTCGGACATTGGGGCACGGTGCCGGGCCAGAACTTCATCTATGTTCATTTGAATCGGGTTATCAAGAAGTATGACCTGAACATGTTCTACATCTCCGGTCCCGGTCACGGCGGCGCGGCGTTGGTCGGTAATACATATCTCGAAGGTACCTATAGTGAGATATATCCGAACGTCAGTCAGGACGAAGCCGGGCTCAAGACGCTTTTCAAGCAGTTCTCGTTTCCCGGCGGGATTTCAAGCCACGTTGCACCGACGACGCCGGGTTCGATTCACGAGGGCGGCGAGCTGGGCTACTCGCTCAGCCACGCCTTCGGGGCCGCCTTCGACAATCCCGATCTGATCGTCGCCTGCGTTATCGGCGATGGCGAGGCCGAAACGGGCCCATTGGCAACGTCATGGCAGTCCAACAAGTTTCTCGATCCCATAACTGACGGTGCCGTGCTGCCGATCCTGCACCTCAATGGCTACAAGATCAGCAATCCAACCGTGCTCGCCCGTATCGAGCATGAGGAATTGGAGCAATTTCTACGAGGCTGTGGCTGGACGCCCTACTTTGTGGAGGGCGATGAGCCGGAGAAGATGCATGAACTCATGGCCACTACTCTGGAAAGGGCCATAAACGACATAAAGCGAATCCAACAGAACGCGCGAAATGAAAATGACACGGCTCGGCAGCGTTGGCCGATGATCGTCCTCAAATCGCCCAAGGGCTGGACGGGGCCGAAAATCGTCGACGGTCTGAAAATCGAGGGCACGTTCCGGTCGCATCAGGTGCCGCTTCTGGTTGATCCCGAGCATCCCGATCACGTCAAGCTGCTCGAAAGCTGGATGAAGAGCTACAAGGCCGAAGAATTGTTCGATGAAAATGGCCGGCTCATATCGGAATTGGCCCAGTTGGCGCCGAAAGGCGATCGGCGTATGGGCGCCAATCCCCACGCCAATGGCGGCATTCTGCTGCGTGACCTGCGAATGCCGGATTTCCACGTCCATGCCGTGAACGTTCCTTCGCCGGGCGCCATTGATGCCCAAGATACACACGTGCTCGGCGCGTTTTTGCGCGACGTGGAAAAGTTAAATCAGGACCAGCGCAATTTTCGCATCTTCGGCCCCGATGAGACCGTCTCGAATCTCTTGGAAGCGGTTTTTGAGGTTACCGACCGTCAGTGGGACGCGCGAGTGGAAAAAAATGACGAATTCTTGGCGCCCGCCGGACGCGTGCTGGACTCCATGCTGAGCGAGCACCAGTGCGAGGGTTGGTTGGAAGGATATCTGCTGACCGGGCGGCACGGGCTGTTCAACAGCTATGAGGCATTTGTTCGTATCGTCAACTCAATGTTCAGTCAGCACGCCAAATGGCTGAAGGTGACGTTGGAATTGCCTTGGCGCCGGAAGATCGCGTCATTGAACTATCTGCTCGCCTCTCATGTCTGGCAGCAAGATCACAACGGCTTCACGCACCAAGATCCCGGATTCCTCGACCACGTCATCAACAAGAAGGCCGATATTGTTCGCGTTTATCTGCCGCCGGACGCGAACTGCCTGCTATCGGTTTTTGATCACTGCTTGCGCAGTCGCCATTACGTTAATGTGGTGGTGGCCGGCAAACACGCCCTCCCGCAATGGCTGGCCATGGACGCCGCGGTCGTGCATTGCACGGAAGGAATTGGCATCTGGCAATGGGCCAGCAACGACCAGGGTGGCGAACCGGACGTCGTCATGGCTTGTTGCGGGGACACGCCCACGCTGGAGATTTTGGCGGCCGTTTCCATCCTTCGCAAACATCTGCCGGACCTGAAAATCCGGGTGATCAATGTCGTCGATCTCATGAAGCTGCAATCCAGCAGCGAGCACCCGCATGGGCTGAACGACAAAGATTACGATTCGCTCTTTACCAAAGACAAACACATTATCTTTGGCTTTCATGGATATCCCTGGTTAGTCCACCGTCTGACCTATCGCCGGACCAACCGCAATCTCCACGTCCGAGGCTACAAGGAAGAGGGCACGATCACGACGGCCTTTGACATGAGGGTGCAGAACGATCTGGACCGCTTTCATCTGGTGCAAGACGTGGTAGATCGCCTGCCGCACCTGGGTTCCAAGGGAGCTTATTTAAAGCAGCAGATGCGCGACAAGCTTATCGAGCACAAACATTACATCGATGAACACGGCCAAGATCTGCCGGAAATCCGGAACTGGAAATGGGGTAGCCCGGCGTGAATACGCAAGGCCTCATGGACACCGCGAGGGCGCTGGTTGCCGGCGACAAGGGCTTGCTGGCGATGGATGAGAGTACCTCAACCTGCAATAAGCGATTTGCCAGATTGGGGATCCCCCAGACCGAGGAAGCCAGGCGCTGCTATCGGGAACTGATTGTGACCACACCCGGGTTCGCCGAATGCATCAATGGCGCGATCCTGTACAATGAGACGATCCGCCAGAAGAAAAAGGACGGCACTTCCTTCGTTAAAGTGCTCACCGATGCTGGAATAATTCCCGGCATCAAAGTCGACATCGGTGCAAAGTGCTTGGCTGGGCATCCTGGAGAAAAAATTACAGGCGGTCTGGACGGATTGCGTGTCCGCCTCCAGGAATATTTGCAGATGGGGGCGCGCTTTGCCAAATGGCGGGCCGTGATTGCTGTGGGCGACGGTATTCCTAGCCGGGGTTGCATCGAAGCCAATGCACAGGCGTTGGCCTGCTACGCGGCGTTGTGCCAGGAAGCCGGGATGGTCCCCATTGTCGAGCCGGAAGTGCTCATGGATGGCGAGCACACAATGGATCGGTGCCGTGAGGTGACGGAGGAAGTTCTGCGAAGTGTTTTTACGGAGCTCTACATGCAAAGGGTGATGCTGGAAGGGATTATCCTGAAGCCCAATATGGTTCTTCCGGGAGTGACCTGCGCCAAGCACGAATGCGTAGACGAGGTAGCCGACACCACGGTGGCGTGCCTTTTACGCACCGTTCCGGCGGCCGTTCCGGGAATTATGTTCTTATCGGGCGGACAACCCGGCGAACTGGCGTCGGCTCGTTTGAATGCCATGAATGTTAGATTTAAGTCGCGATTGCCATGGGCGCTGGCGTTCTCGTTTGGCCGCGCCATCCAAAGGCCGGCCTTGAAGATATGGCATGGCGAGGAGGCCAACGTGTCGGCGGCACAACAGGCTTTGTATCATCGGGCCAGTTGCGACCAGGCCGCTTGCCGCGGCGAATACAATGCCGCGATGGATGCACCGACGTCGCGGCCGCCGGGCGCCACACCGCGCGCGACCTCCCGAGTGACGATAGCCCTGGCGGTTTGAACGATCGCACTGCAAATCTCATTTCGCGAGCTGCTTGCGGATCGCGAGCAGTTCCTTGCGGCGTTCTGCGCTCACTTCGGGGTAGGACATTTTGAGATTTTCGAGCGTATCGAGAACGACCTGCGAGACGATCAGCCTTGCATTTTCCTTGTCGTCCGCCGGAACGACATACCAGGGCGAATGGCCGGTGCTTGTTGCGCCGAGGCATTCCTCGTACACCTTCATGTAGTGCTTCCAGAATTTCCGCTCCGCGATGTCCGCGAGGCTGAATTTCCAGTTCTTCTCCGGTTCATCGATTCGTGAGAGGAAGCGTTTTCGCTGTTCCTCCTTCGAAATGTGGAGGAAGAACTTGACGATGCGCGTGCCGTTGGCGTGGAGATGTTTCTCCAAATCAACGATCGAGCGATAGCGGTCGTGCCATAGTGTCTTGTTATGATGGGGCGCGTCCGGAAGTCCTTCGCCCGCCAGAAGGTCGCGATGCACGCGGACGATCAGCACTTCCTCGTAATAGGAGCGGTTGAAGATGCCAATTTTCCCGCGCGGCGGCAGGTCGCGCGTGGTACGCCAGAGAAAATCGTGTTCCAGCTCGGCGGCGCTGGGATGCTTGAAACTAAACACCTGGCAGCCTTGCGGGTTGACCCCGGACATCACGTGCCGGATGGCGCCGTCTTTTCCCGCCGCATCCATCGCCTGAAAGATCAGCAGAACCGCGTGTCGGTTATCGGCATAGAGAAGCTGCTGTTGCGCACTCAGCCGCGCAACATGGTCCTCCAGAAGCTCCTTGTACTGGCCCTTCGACTTGCAGACGGGATCGACCTTCGTGGGCCACTTCTTGAGATTGACCTCTTCGCCCTCGACGACACGAAAATTCTTTGAATGTATTTTCATCTTCTGCCTTCCGGAGGTGCTAGACGCATGGGTTCGCGCCTATCTGGGCGACACATCTTTGCGAATTTCGCACTCCGCTTGGCGCCAGTCCTGAACCGCGCGACCGTCCTGGCGGCCTCGTTTCTCGTATAGTTCATAAGCGCGCTTTGCGATTCGCGGCGTCAGATCGGACGGCGTCTTTGCTTTGGCGCGATCGAGAATCCAATACGCCAGCAGTTTCACGCGATCATTCACCAAGAACCAAGCCAGCGCATAACCCCAGACGAACGCGGCCCAGCCCCAGCCAAGGGGCGTCATAAACAGCCCATAAACGGCAATCAGCGTTGCCACCGCTTGCGTGCCGAGCACCGCAATCCAGAGAACCCGTGCGGGGCGTATCGACCAGAACGGGCCGCGCGTGCGCGTCAAGAAAATCGTCAGATGTCCGGCCACGGAGAGCTTCAGGTACATCAGCGTCTGGATGTGTGCGCGGTCGAGATGAAAGACGCGCTCGCCAAGATAGAATAGTCCAAACGCGGCCACGACGCCGAAGAAGCCCAGTACCGTGGCGATCCCCAGCACGACGCGCATGTTCCATGCTTCGGGCTGGTCCTTGTAATGAACGTTGTCATAGGCAATGGACAGGATGGCGCCGTCGTTGAGCAGCGCCAGCATCACGATCATCACCGCCGTCAACGGATAGAAGTTGAAGATCAGGATCGCCAGCGTCATGAACAACAGCACGCGCAGCGTCTCGGCGATGCGGTAGATCGCGTAGCTGTTCATCCGCTGGAAGATGCGACGGCTCTCCTTGATCGCGTCGATGATTACCGACAGGCCGGGCGTCAGCAGCACGATGGCCGCCGCCGCGCGCGCCGCGTCCGTCGCGCCGGACACCGCGATGCCGCAGTCGGCTTTCTTCAGCGCGGGCGCGTCGTTCACCCCGTCGCCGGTCATGCCGACGATATGGCCGTGCTTTTGCAGGACATCCACAATGTGGAATTTGTGTTCAGGGAACACCTGAGCGAAGCCGTCGGCCTTCTCGATGGACGTGGTTTCCGCCGCGGTCTCCTTATGCTTCGCATCGCCCAGGATGCTGGCGTCGAGAATGTTCGCGCCCATCCCAAGTTTCGTGGCGGTTTCGCGCGCGATGGCGATCGCATCGCCGGTCACCATCTTGATCTTCACACCCATCTGCCCGGCGGTCGCGATTGTCGTCTTGGCATCGTCGCGCGGCGGATCGAACAGGGGAAGCACGCCAAGGAACTGCCATTTCCCGTCGGCTTCGGCCCGCGCCACGCCCAGCGAGCGAAAGCCGCGCGCCGCGAAATCGTTTACGGCCTTATCGACGGCGGACTTTACTTCTGCGGCATTGACCGACAACGCCATGATGACCTGCGGCGCGCCCTTCGAGACCTTGAACTCTTTTCCATCGGTCCCTTTTACGGCAGCCTCGGTGCGTTTTTTTACTGCGTCGAACGGCTGGAAATGACTCACCTGATAGGGCTTCAGCGCCTGCTTGTCTTTCAGACCGCCCAGAACGGCCAAATCGATGGTGTCGTTGTTGTCGTTGCGCGACGCCAGCGCGGCAGCGAGAATGACTTGGTCGGCAGAAATATTGTTCACGCAGAACGGGTCGCCCAGTGTCAGCTTGTTTTGAGTGAGCGTGCCTGTCTTGTCCGCACAGAGCACGTCCACGCCGGCCAGTTCCTCGATGGCCACCAACTTGCTCACGATCGCTTGTTTCTTGGCGAGAAGGCGCGCGCCGACCGCCATCGTGACAGACAGAACCGTCGGCATCGCTACGGGAATCGCGGCGACAGTCAGGACCAGCGCGAACTGCAGAGTGGTGAGGATCTGATCGCCGCGGAAAATGGCGACTGCGATAATCACTGCAACAAGAGCCACAGCAAGAACAATGAGGTAATTACCGATCTTCAGAACGGCGCGCTGGAAGTGGCTAACGGTGTGCGCCTGCTGGACCAATTGTGCTGTCTTGCCGAAATAGGTGTTCGCGCCGGTGGCATAGACCAGCGCGCCGATCTCTCCCTGGCGAACGATCGAACCGGAGAATACGGCTTCGCCAGATTTGCGCGTCGCCGGAAGAGACTCTCCCGTCAACGCGGACTGATCCACTTCCACCGGATCGCCGTCCAACAGGCGCGCGTCCGCCGGCACGATGTCTCCCAGACGCAACCGGATTACGTCACCTGGCACCAACTCGCGCGCCGCGGGATTGATCCAGTTCCCGTCACGGATGACGCGCGCCTTGGTCGCCAGCTTGGCCTTCAAGGCAGCGATGGCGTTTCCGGCCTCGCGCTCTTCCCAGAACCCGACCACGCCATTGGCAACCAGCAAAAGCAGGATGATGAAGAAATCTGGCCAATGCTGGACAACACCTGACAGAATGACCGCAATCTCGATCATCCATGGAATCGGCCCCCAGAAGTATGAAAGAAATTTTAGAAGGGGGTTGATCTTTTTTTCTTCGATCTCGTTCGGCCCGTATTGAGCAAGCCGCTTTTGCGCCTCGGCTTGCGTAAGGCCGCTCGGCGACGAGTCCAATTTTTTCTCTACCTCCGCCAGAGGCAGGGTTTTCAAATCGTCCTTCGGGTCAGTCTTTGAATCCGGCTTGGTGTCGGGGTTAGCTTTGGTCACTTGTGTGTATTCCTTCGCGGGGCCTCTGCCATTTTATCTTTGGGTTCTTTCAATCACCCGATCGCCGGCCTCTTCGTAAATTGAGAGCTGCTGTTACCCACAGCAGCCTCCGGATTTGGGCGCCGACTTAGAACTGGCCGGCGTGGACAGAAACTTTTGCCGACAGTGGTCGCCGCAAAAGTAGAATGTCTTTCCATCGCGCTCGGCATGAAGGGCTGTAGCTTCGTCCACGGTCATGCCGCAGACAGGATCTTTGGCCGCGGATTTTATCGCTGTCATGATTATACTTCCTTTTTGGTTGTTGTCATCGCTGCACCACCGAACCACAGCCTCGCCATGTCGCTGACCACCAATTCGGCGGCATGGAGCATTCATGAGACGACCGACAAAGAACGTCGCGCGCTAGGCGCAGAATGGTCGCCAGCTTCGATATAAAACACCAGACGACCGCCAAGCTCTCGGCATGCCGCTGAATGCCGTTCCGAGGATAGGACCTGGGCCGTTCCAGCCAATACCCTCGGAAACTACTTAAATCTCCGGACCTGGGTTCAGATCGAACGGGGCGGGAGGCGCTGAAATGGCGCGACCCGAGTACATTCCGGGTCTGCGCCACTTACCGGCCATCATTTAGGGTCGGCGTGAGCTAGCCGTGAACGGCGGCTTGCTACTTACACTCCTGCTCGGATCCCTTCCGGTATCATCACTACGAGCTATCTCGCCCCCAAGCTTTCGGAACATGCAGTTCGACTGACTCTGGCGGCCGTATTGCTATTCGTCTGTGCCAAGATGCTGTTCCACAGAGCCCCACAGCGATCTCGACACTGCCGCAACTTACAAGAAGTACGGCCCGATCTTCTTGGATATCTAAAGCGTCTTGGCTGGATGACAATGCACTTTCGCCAGCTGACAGTGATCCGCTACTTGTTGTGTTCCAGTTGCCCGATTTGCCTCATTTTGGATATTGGATTTCACATCGAGCGTATTTCCACGGCTCACAAACAACGCGAGGGACGTTCCGGCAACTAGCGCGCGCTTCACTCGATCACTCCCGCTTTGAATGAGACTTTGCGGCGTGCAATCAGCGCGGCATTCAGAGTGAAAGCGGAATGGCCGGCATTTGAAATGTTCGAGAGCACGGATCTCCTCTGCAATTTGGGCTCCGCAATCGGGGAGTTGCGTTCGAGCATGACTATAGTCAGAGCAATGGATCATCGCAGGTGCGACAATTGCCCGTGCATCCGACACGCAGACCATTTAATTCTGTTCGACGCAGAAAAGCACTCGCTCGGTTAATGTTCGCTGCTTCAGAAGACGCAGCGCGGTTTGTAATTGGGAGCTAATGACTCACAGAAAAGTCGCGTCGGCCTTGTAATGAATAAAGGGGTAGCGAACAATGGCAATGGCGCTTGGTTTCGGCTGGTTTACCGCGCATACCTACTTGCGCTTACGCGAAATCAGCGCCGACAATGGCGATCTTCCCGAGACCTTTCGGGAATGGGAGAAGCGCGCGCAAGCCCAATTTGATCGACTCATCGCAAAGCGGATTACGGTCGAAAAGGTCCTTATTGACCCCGATGCGTTGCTCAATTGGGCCAGCGATGCCCCCATCGATTCCAAGAAACGCGCTGAATTTGCCGCGATGATCCTCATGAAAAAGCACGAAGCCGGTCACTAGCGTTTTTTGAAACCACTGACGAGGTACACTCAAAATGTGGAACTTGGGTTCGGATCAAGCCGCGCGGCGATGGTGCAAGCCAGGGACCTAAGTAGATTCCGGGCCTGTCGTTGCTGGCTCGCGGTCGTCTAGGGTTGAGATGAAGAATGCCGTTCGGGCGCCTCCGCCCCACGCGAATCCTACAAGGGAACATTTCGCAGTCGGGCCCGTTCGTATTTTGGGAAATACCGATCCGACGGGAACCGTGGCGTGGTCGCGGGTGAGTTTGCTTTGCAATTGGTTCAACCGCCGCTCGCGACGTAATTGTGACGTAATTGTAAGGAGAAAAGCACATGCAAATCGGTGTGATCGGACTTGGCCGGATGGGTGGCAACATATCGCGTCGATTGATGAAGGCAGGACATCACTGCGTGGTGTTCGACGTCGATACCAAAGCACGCGAAGCGTTGGCGAAGGATGGTGCGGCAGCTGCCGGGTCTCTTTCGGAGATGGTGAAAGCGCTCGGGGAAAAGCCGCGTGCTGTTTGGGTGATGCTGCCTGCGGGCCGGATCACCGAAGAGACGATCGAGCATCTTGGCCGCATGCTGGGTTCGGACGACATTATCATCGACGGTGGGAATTCCTTCTATAAAGACGACATTCGCCGCGCCAAAATGTTGGCCGAGAGGAGCATCCGCTATGTCGACTGCGGTACGTCCGGCGGCGTCTGGGGCATCGAGCGTGGCTATTGCATGATGATCGGCGGTTCGAAGGATGCTGTGGATCACCTAGACCCCATATTTTCGGCGCTCGCTCCCGGGCTGGGAAATATTCCGCGCACACCAGGTCGCGAGAAAGGTGCGTCCCGCGCCGAGCGCGGCTATATTCACGCCGGTCCATCCGGCGCCGGACATTTTGTCAAGATGGTTCATAACGGCATCGAGTACGGATTGATGCAGGCTTATGCTGAAGGCTTCGACGTTCTTCGTAACAAAGACTCAAAGGATCTGCCGGAAGACGAGCGCTTCACGCTGAACATGCCGGAAATCGCGGAGGTTTGGAGGCGCGGCAGTGTCATATCATCTTGGCTGCTCGATCTCGGCGCCGCCGCGCTGTTGAAAGATCCGCAGTTGCAAGAGTTCTCCGGCTTTGTCCAGGATTCCGGCGAGGGCCGCTGGACCATCGAGGCCGCGATAGAGGAAGCCGTACCGGCGGATGTGCTCACTGCGGCGCTCTACGCCCGCTTCCGATCGCGCGAGGAACACAATTTCGGGGAGAAGATGCTATCGGCCATGCGTTTCGGCTTTGGCGGACACATCGAGGGACAGGAGCCCACCGATTCCGAGGCGACGCGAAACGACGTGCAAGATCGTTCTGCGGTTAAGATCGCCGCAGAATAGCACGATGCCTGCCAACCAATCGATCCGTCAGCCAGCACAAGTAATCCAGCTCCCGCAGCCGCCTCAGGTGAGGCTAGCCGATCCGTGTACGATGGTCGTATTCGGTGGTACCGGCGACCTCACCAAGCGTCTGCTGTTGCCGGCGCTCTACAATCTTTCGCGCACCAAAATGCTGCCGGAGAATTTTGCCCTGATCGGAGTGGCCCGAACGGAAGGAACTGCGCAGAGTTGGCGTGACGGCCTGCATGAGGCGCTGAAGAGTTACGTCGGCAACGCCGCGACCGGGTTCGATATCGACCACATCGATGAGGCCGCGTGGAACCGGCTCTCCGAGAAAATGTCGTATATCCGCGGCGACCTTAGCGAGCCGGGACTGTACGAGAAGCTCCGCGCCGCGCTGGACGAGGCCGAGAAGGCGCACGGCACAGCCGGCAACGCCATATTTTATCTCGCAATCGCCGAAAAGCTTTTTGCGACGGTGGTCGAACAACTCGACAAGGCGAAGTTGACCAATCAGGACGAGGGCAAAAACGGAAAACATCCGTTCTGGCGGCGCGTGGTAATCGAAAAACCGTTCGGTCATAGCTTGGATTCGGCGCGCGAACTGAACGCCCGCATTCTGCGCACGCTGCACGAGGACCAGATCTTCCGGATCGATCATTTTCTCGGAAAGGAAACGGTCCAGAACATCATGGCGTTTCGCTTCGCCAACGGGCTGTTCGAACCAATCTGGAACCGCGACCGGATCGATCACGTGCAGATCACGGCGGCGGAAACCGTGGGCGTAGAGCAGCGCGGCAGATTCTACGAAGGAACGGGCGCGCTGCGCGACATGGTTGCGAACCATATGTTGACACTTCTTTCGATGGTGGCCATGGAGCCACCCGCGGGATTTGATGCCGCCGCGATCCGCGCGAAGAAGGCCGAAGTGTTCGCCGCAATGCCGGCAGTCGATCCGCTTCGGGCGGTGCGCGGTCAATATGGCGCCGGAACCGTGCTGGGCAGGCCAGTGACGGCATATCGAAATGAGCCGAACGTCGCGAAGGATTCAAACGTCGAGACCTACGTCGCCATGCGACTTGAGATCGACAACTGGCGTTGGGCGGGCGTGCCTTTCTTTATCCGCACCGGCAAACATTTGGCGGCACGCAATACGGAAATCGCGATCCGTTTCAAGCAAGCACCTTTTGCGGCATTCAGGGACACGCCCGTCGACAGACTTCGACCCAACTGGCTGGTGCTTCGCATCGCGCCGGAGGAGGGTATCTCACTGCAGTTCGAGGTCAAGCGCCCTGGACCGGTGGTGGACCTCGCCGCCGTGAAAATGAATTTCCACTATGACGATTGGTTCCCTAAGGAGCCGAACGTTGGATACGAGACGTTGGTCTACGACGTAATGATCGGCGATCCAACGTTGTTCATGCGCGCCGACATGGTGGAGCAGGCTTGGCGTATCGTACAGCCGGTACTCGACGCTTGGGCCGAGGAGAAGGCTGAATTTCCCAATTACGACTCTGGCAGAGGCGGTCCGAAGGCGGCCGACGAACTGCTAGCGAGCGATGGTGAGCGGACATGGCGACCGATAGACCCATCATCTCCAGAGCAGAAGCAGTGACGACGTGACGAGACATATCGACTCTAGGGAGTGAGCAATGTTGTGGAATGCATCATCAATCTATGGCTATGCCATAGAGGCGAGCGATGGCCCGCTTGGGACCGTCAGCGAATTGTTGTTTGAGGATACCAACTGGGCTGTCCGTTGGTTCGTCGTCGACACCGGCGATTGGCGCGCCGGCCGCAAAATCCTTTTGCCTCTTTCAGCCTTGGGGCAACCCGATCGGGCGCTACGCCACTTCCCCGTTAAATTGACAAAGCAACAAGTCAAGGACAGCCCGGATGTCGACACGGATCTGCCCGTGTCACGGCAGATGGAGACCCGTGTCTTTAGCCATTACAATTGGGATCCATATTGGGGCAACAGCAATTTCAACATGAACGCCATGGCCACGCCATTTGTCGCGCCACTTTGGTCGACGCCGCCAGACCCGCGTAGTGAGGATGATCAATCTGCCAAGGGTGATTCGCATCTGCGTAGTGTCGCCGCCATCACTGGTTACCACATCCACGCCACCGATGGTGAGATCGGTCACGTCGATGACCTCCTCATAGATGAGATCGACTGGAGTGTCAGTTACATTTCGGTCGATACCAGCAACTGGTGGCTTGGACAGAAGGTCATAATTTCGCCCCGCTCGGTACGAAAGATCGTCTGGGCAGAACGACTGATATACCTCGATGTCGACCGCCAGAAGGTCAAGGACAGTCCTGTGTTGGAACCGGACATGACTGTGGATCAAGCCTATCAGCTAAAGCACCGGGCGTACTACGGTCTGGCGCGCATGGAGAACTGATCCAGTTCCGTCACCGGAACAGAAGCTTTAGGCACGCAGACCGTCGATGCTTCGGGACAGACTGCCCAGAAATCGAATGGCGGTTCCGCTCTGCGAGAATATTTTGTGGATCAGGAGATATGAAGATGACCAACGCAGCTCGATCAATGAATGAGGGAGATGGCGCTCTCGCGGTTATAGGCGCGCTAGGCGACCATTGGCGACTGTTTTTGGTCGAGGGAATCTTTTTGATGGTTCTCGGCGCGGCCGCAATTGTCTTACCGCAGATCGCAAGCTTGGCGGCGGCGATTGTCCTGGGCTGGCTGCTTCTGATTGGAGGTGGCATCGGCCTCGCGACGACTATTATGGCTCGTAGCGCACCGGGTTTCTGGTGGGCATTAGCTTCGTCAGTTGTCAGCCTAGTCGCTGGCGCCTTGCTGATTGGCTGGCCCATTCGCGGCGTGATCTCTTTAACGTTCGTCCTTGCAGCGTTTCTCGTCGCCGACGGATTGATCATGATCATGTATGGTATTGATCATGGTCGGCAGGAATCAAAACGATGGGGCTGGCTGGTAGTCAATGGCATGCTCGATCTCCTACTCGCTGCTATCATCATTGTTGCGCTTCCCAGTTCCGCAGTTTGGGCGTTGGGCTTGTTGATAGGCATCGACATGCTGTTCGGCGGATCCTCTCTCGTCGCGATAGCCGTCAAGGCGCGACCAAAATGACGAGGATCGCCATCCGGAGACAGTTCCTATGATGCATACACAATCGCGGCGAAGGGACATGAAAAGAACAGATTTGCATCCAGGCCTTGAAATGCGACTAGCGGCTTTGGCAACACGCATCGCAAACTCAAGCATGATATTGGTGCTGCAGCGGGCATGGAAAGGATCATGGAACTCGGCAAGATTGAGGAATTGGCGCAACGCTACAAGGTGCTTGCGGACCAGTTACGCCTGCTCAATCGCGAGGGCTCAGGATTGCGCCAAAACGTGAATGCGGAAATTGATAAGATGATCGACGACATAACGGGCACGGTCGAAAGCCATATCATGCGAATCAACTCGCAGAACTTGCTCGACCAGAGTCCGAAGGGACAAAAAAGGCCCTGACTAACTCCTCTCTGCAATCCCATGGCGACGGTGTCTTTCGGGGTATATTCAGTGCTGTCCCTGCGCCGGATAACCTCATCGACAGGCTGACTGCCGTTCACATTAGCTGTAGTATAGGCTGAGCCTGCATTGCATCATTTCCGGACGTGGGTGCTTGCGGTCCCCAATTCTGCAATTCTTATCTAGGGGGCGAACGGTGAATATCGGCGAAGTCGCCATCAAGGTAATTTTGATGCTGTTAGTCTTCGTGCTTGAGGTTTTGATTGGACGTCGGGTTGTTCAAGGTCTCCTAACTGGCGTTCTTCAAGTCCGCACCCGCGGTTGCGGCGCTCAATTGTTCGCAAGAAGGAGGCAGCCGTTCGGCTACTGGTTTTGGATGTACTGTCATGTGGGCGCCATGGTTTTTGGCGGTCCTCTTGTAGTTCTCGATGTTCTCCGTTGGTAGGCGGATTGCCAGCCCAAGGATGGATGGGCCCTGCACGTGTTCACTGGGCACTTGGTGACAACAAGCCAAGCTTACGCAGAAGAACCGGCATCGACAGACCTTGGATAACAATGGAAAAAACGACGACGCCGAATGCGGCAATCGCGATCTGGCTATGAAATGCCAAGGACCGCGGAAGCGCGAGAGCCAAAGCCAAGGCGAGCGCGCCGCGTAGCCCGCCCCACCAAAGGACAAGCTGTTCGCGCAGCGGTATCGACCATTTCGAGCGCGAAAAAAGCAAACACAGCGGATAGACAGTTAGAAGCCGCCCGATCAGCACCAGTCCAATAGCAACGGATAATGCCGTCACACCAAGCCTGACAAACGGTATTCCAGCGACCGTTACTCCGATCATCAAAAAAACGAACGAGTTGGCTAAGAATGCGGCAAACTCCCAGAATTCAACCAGGAACCGACGATTCTCCCCAGATATAAAGTGTTGCTTTGGATCGCCCCGCAGCGCGAAATTTCCCATCAGGAGCCCCGCCGCGACGGTGGCGAGTACGCCCGAACAATGAAAACGCTCGGCCAGCAGAAATGAACCGTAGGCGGCGACAGTGGTCAGCGCGGTTTCGGTCAGAGGGTCTGTCGTGCGGCCGGCCAGAGCGGTAACGGCCGCTCCGAGCGCAAGACCGATCGCGATACCGCCGCCCGATGTCAGGACGAGCGCAATCGCAACAGACACTGGGCCATTGGTCGAACTGCCAGATGCCAACGCCCATGCGAGTGCTAGGCCGAACAGCACCGCAGCGACGCCATCGTTGAACAGGCTTTCGCTTTCCACCAGTAGCCGAAGGCGGCCTTGGACGCCGGTATCCTTGAACATCGCAATAACGGCAACGGGATCGGTTGCGGAGATCAGAATACCGAAAACAAGAGCGGGGCCAGCGGGCCAATTCAGAAGATACGCCATTCCGGCCGCAACGACGAGTGCTGTGATCACAACACCCAATATGCTGAGTGTCAGCACGGGCAGCATGTCTTTCTTGAGGTCTCCCCAATGAAGGCTCAAGGCTGCCTCAAAAAGCAGCGGAGGAAGGATGACATCAAAAACGAAGTCGTGCGTCAGCGTCAGCCCAATATCGATGCGCGCCAGTGCAAGGCCGATGCCGGCAATAACAAGGCCAACCGTGTACGGAAGCGACAACCGCCGCGCGATGATGGCGACAAAAATTGCGATAAGGAGTAGGCCGACAGTTCGGGAAAGAATAATATCCATCGAACAGAACATATAGCTATATCAGGCACCGCCTGTCACGCAAAACAGGCGGCCCGCTGCGGGCGCCGTGGCCCCGAACCCTGCCCGTGGCGGTGGGGCAGACGTAGACATTCGATCCCGATGCTTGGTGAGCAATTCAGGTCGCTTACCCTTCGCAACGGGCAACCGAGTGGCGCTGCTTAACGAGGTCAAATTTGTCCACGCCGCCTAGCTTACTTCAACATTATCTGGAGCTGGCGCGGCTTAGACCGAGCGGTGGATTCAATTTTCGACGCTGACCTCGGCCAGTGCGGAATATCCCTGTGCCATGGTGGTCTATGGTGCCGGCGGTGACATGACCAAGCGCCTACAGACACCAGCGCTTTATAACCTCTCGCGCACCAACCTGCTACCGGAGAAGCCCTCTACTTGATCAGGGTAACGCCCCCAGGCTGCGGATCAGTAGACCAATAACATTGCTGAGAAGGATCACGACTGCTGCCACACCCAAGTGTTTACTAATTTCAGACAAGGCTCCGACATGCCTAACTTTGGCGAGCAGATAGCTCAGTCCCGAGAGAAGGAAGCCTCCCCAGGCAAGGCACGCGCAAACGACCGCCTTAGTTGGCAGCGCAAGCAAAAGAAAAATGAAACTGCCCGTGACGGCAAGCCGAACCGCATAGTTAGCGACGGTAGCGCGAAAAGCCTGACCCTGGGCCATTCGTTCCAATTCCTGATAGATGTGAACACTCAAGGAATCGGTCAGGTTGTCTGCTATTCCGATAATGAGCAAACTAGCTAGCATGGTCGCCTTGGCGGCGGTCGCGGCGCCGAGACCTACGATTAGTGCCATGCTGGTGACGATTGCGGATGGAGAGCCAAAGCTGATCCATCGCAGATCAAATGAGCGCAGCGCGCAACGAAGCCGCTGCATGCCCTCTCCACTGCGCGTGTTTTCTGTGTTCATGTCCGTTTACGCACCCCTTGCGTTTGTGAATTCCGCACTCCGCTAGCGCTACGAGGTCATCGTGGGAGCAGCTCGTATCCAGTTCAGTACTATCCGCTCTGTATCGCACATCTTAGTTTTGCGGTCTGGCTCCCATTCAGCGCCCCAATAAGCACTCCAGCCAAGAAAAACTTGGCGCGGTTGGGAACGGCAAGTCCTGGCGCCTTTGGGACCAAGCGGTTACGTCCGCTCTCGGCCTGAAAGCTGCAGGACGGGCCAAGTCCGCCTAGCGTCAACTACGGTCGTTCGACGGTGGCAATTAGCGCTCGGCCAAGGGTAAACAGTGGTCGGATCGACAGAAGCAGCGCGACAACGACCAGCGGTCCCACCCACAAGAACCTATCTGGTTCGATGCGATGTTCCACAAGAGCCGCTCGCAGCAACAGAACCGTCGCAGAAAGTACCAGCAGCAATGCGGAGAGCGTTCCAGGTACGTAACGACGCAAGAGCAGTGTTGCAAAGGTGTGTGGAATAAAGACGTTGATCAACATGGCAAGAGCGTAACCGCAAAGAAGATAGTCGCTGAGCGGGACTGCCGCAGCCGAAAGCGCAACGCAGGCATAGGCGGCGACGGTCAGCACAATCGCAGCAAAGCGGAACTCTCCGGCAGCAACGACAAGATACCAACGCCCAGCGTTACGCGACCACTTCGGAAGGAGGATGGCTTCCTCCAGATTGTGCATGATGATGGCGAAGGCAAATGCTCCACCAAGCATGGAAACACTCATCATGGTCCGACACTCCAAGAGCGAAAATACACTCTGTACAAGCGCCATCGAGGTTCCAACGGCTGCTCCTGTCGCGCCATCACCAATCGTGTTCAGCAGATCACCGCGGCAAGCAAAAATTTTGGCGCGACCCGGGCATTTCACCAAGTTTTGGGTGCAAACTCACCGTTGAGACGAGGTCTCAAACGCGCCGCACCCAGTCGTTCGCCGCCTCGTAGAATCTGCACAACACATTCAGAATGAACCGCTCATCGCAGCAGCCATTGAAAGCCTTTGCGAATGAATGCCGTGCCGTTCTCCAGTGCCATGTCGCCATGTGCGATCATGACCCGGTCCGGCGCAAAGTCGAGAACACGCTGAAGTGACCGGCGCGCGCGCCCGCGCCACCAGAATGCCCAACGCAACTCGCGCGGGGCGCCATAGTCAGGATTCACGATGCCGTCCCAGCGCGCGAGGACGCCGCGCCAGCCCTTGAACCAGTCCGGCGGAAAGTTCTGCAGCAAGTCGGCAAAGATCGCCGTTCGGCTAGGACGGTGCAGAAAGACGATCTCGGTCATCAGGATATTGCCGCGAATTGCGACCTGGTCGATATCATCAGCCCAAGCGGGCTCCGGGCGGTCGTGCAGTTTGCCGTCGAACTTCAGATCGCGCCTCCGCTTGCGCAGTCCCGGCGAAGCGTAGAGTCGCGCGCTCGGATAGGCCTTCTTCCATTCTCCAAGCCAGAAGTGATGCAGCTTGTTCGGTGAAACCAGATGGGCGACGGTGCCCAATTCGTCCAACTCGGCGCGCAGTGCTTCGTCAAGCGGAATCGGCGACCAGACGAACAATGTTCCGTCCTTGAGGCGGATGACTGCCATCCGTGTGGGATAGGGAAACGTAAAGAAGGACACGACAGGTCCTTCCACAATCCATATCTCCGGGCCGAAGCTGCGCAAAATCGTCGTCATATCGCCGTGTCCATCCTGGCCACCGGTACCAACGTGAAACTTACGCTCAGAAATTCAGTTGTGCGTCGTGGCCCAAAGGATCGGGTTTCGTTTGGAGCAGGATGGTCCAACGGCTCAGGGCAGTGGCCTTGCCGTGATCGATAATCGACACCACAGGCATCAGTTTGTTGTCGGAAGTAAGCCCTACTGAGTCGCACGGAATGAGGACGGACGGCCGGACCCTGCCTCGACGTTGGGGGGCGTCGCCAGAAGGGGAACCGGCCGTCCGTAAAGCTGTGCGCGCGATGCAAAGGCTTCAGCACGGCACAGCAATCGTGTTGCACAACGAAGCCGTCAGCAGAATGGTCGTTCGTTCCGTTCACAATAGGTAGAAGTTTGACTGCACGAATGGTTGACAGAGATGGACAGACCATCTGCGTAGAATTACGCCGACTTTGTCTCCGGCTCGACAATCCCCAAGGCTGAGCTGATCCTTTGTAGATGCAGGGCATCTTGCTGGACGCACAGAGGCCATCCCTTTTGTGTACGCCTATCATTCATGGTTCGCTTTGAATTTCTGCGCCCAAATGAAAGCCGCGAATACGGCGACCTCCAAAGGATCGCCGTTGACAACAGTTTGTGTCAGTCGGCGGCGGTAATCCTCTTCTTGATTGTCGACATCACCGCCACCGTTGAGTCCGCCTTTGCATTCCGTAACGTAGAGCTTTCGCGCCAATGCCTCGGCAACGGCCTGAACAGCGAAAGCCGATTCGATGTGCATTCCTTCCGGCAAATCAATGGTAATCTTTCTCAGTTTCGCTAAGGTCATTTAACAGCCTCACTGCGGGTTAGCGTCCACGTCGCCAGCAGTCATACGATTGTGATAACCGACCGGCGCGTTGCCCTATGACCAGCTGGCTTAGGCCGGTTTTGCCTCCCGCTCGACAATCCATCGCTTCGCATCGGCAAGATTATCATTTGGAAACACGCGTATCGGGTGGTGGAAAAACGGCACGAACATGCGCATGGCTTCGGCAATCCACCATCTGTCCGTCACCACCGCGATCCGACCCCATTGGCCCCAATGGCCCACGAGGAGTTTGGTATCCTCCCACATCGCGTCAGGGGCGAAGCTTCGGAAGTCGATACCGAGATGGCAAAAGATATTCACATGCGTGTGTTTCTTTACCTTTTCAGTCGCTGCGGGGATCAGCACATTGCGATAATCTTCTGCCGTGATATTGCCCGTGCCTGTGACCGCCAACACGTCATCAGGAAAGCCGGTCAAAATCTCAATCACGTGTATCCCCGCAGGTAGACTTAAGCGTAACGCCAACCATCAGAGACGATGATCAGGATGATGCGCCGGCGGAAATGGCCGTAACCGCCCGCCTGTTTTGAGCCCAACAAGCCTCGTTCGATTCGGAACAAACCGGGCGTTCCTTGCCATAGGAAATCGTGTCAACGCGGCCCATAGAAACGCCAAGACTGCCAAGATATTCTTTTACGCTGTTGGCGCGACGGGCACCAAGAGCAAGGTTATATTCTCGCGTGCCGCGCTCGTCACAATTTCCCTCGACGGTAACACGCACGGCAGGATACTTATTCAGCCAGGTCGCTTGGCGTTGCAGTATGACTTTTTCATCGTCCCGCAGATTGTAACGATCATAATCGAAGTGAACTGTGTCCCCGACATTCACTCGGAAGTCTTTTTCGCTTCCCGGAATCACGGACGACTGTACTTGCGGCGCTGGTGCCGGGTTTGGGCTGCTGGGCGCGACCGTTGGTTTTGAGGCGCAGGCGGCGACAAAGAGAAGCGCGCAAACACATGCAAATCGTCCATACTTCGAAATGTCGTACATTTCTTTTTCCCTCACAGAAAGATACCACAAACCACTGGCGGCAGACTTGCGATGTCAAGGTCGCTGTTGAAGCTTGGGTCTATATATAATCAAGGCGTCAGCGCATGCTCTGACTATAGTCAGACCCGCGGGCTGTATTTTTGCGAAAAAGGCTGTTGACTGGGCCATCTATTGGGAATTGCATAGTTCAGCACATGCCAAAATCACATTCGTCACCCACACACGCACGGTTGCCGGAAATTCGTGCCCGCCTCTTTGACCGTCAACGCGATCCACCTTCCCGTATCGAGAACTTGTTGACGCGAAAGCAACAGGGCGAATTCCAAAGTATCGCGACAGTGCTCGATTATCGGCGTGGGGGGATCACCATTTTCTCCGAGGGCGAGGACGCCCATTTTGTTTTTTCTGTCGTGTCCGGCATTGTTCGGATAAACCGGCATTCGGACGGCGGAAGACGGCAAGTCTTGGCGTTCATGCTTCCCGGCGATATTTTTGGCCTTCCCGACTCGGGCATCTATGTGAACTCAGCCGAGGTGGCCTGCCCTTCAACTCTCTGCCGCGTTCCCTGGGCGCAACTGCGCGAACTTATGATGCGCGAGCCCTCGATGCAGTTGAACATGCTGATCAAAGTCGCCCATGACCTCCGCGAAGCGCAGCGACGGATCATGATTCTAGGTCAACAAAATACCTATCAGAGGCTGGCGTCTTTTCTGGTCGATTTCACTCAGCACCACGCATTTTTCGACGCCGAGTCCGCGCAATTGACGCTGCCGCTTACACGCTTTGACATTGCGGATTACCTGGGCACGGCGCCCGAGACCGTTGCTCGCGGATTTCTGCGGCTGGAGCGCGATGGATTGGTTTGCCGCATTGCTTCGCGTGTCATCGAAATTCGCAACTTGGACGGCTTGCGTCAATTACAGGGTCAAAGACGGCGGCAAGACAGCTAGAACATTCACAATTGAGCCCGTCGCGTAATTGCGCTGCTTTCCGATAATTTCCGAAGCCACAATTGAGAGACATCATGCCGGCACTGAGTGACCCAATTTCGTCGACCGATGGGAGGGCAACCCACAATATCGTCTCGGCTGATGACGATATTCGCCAGATTGGCTTGATCAAACTTTCCCTTTTGGCTCTCGCCGTCGGCATCGTGACCGGACTTGGCGCGGTGGCATTTCGCGACCTGATCGGCTTCATTCACAACGCCCTATTCCTCGGTCGATTGGCAGTTCACTACGAAGCCAACCTATTCACGCCGGCGAGCCCCTGGGGTCCGCTGGTTATCCTTGTGCCGGTGGTCGGCGCCGTAATCGTCACGTTTCTCGTCTCGACATTCGCGCCCGAGGCTCGCGGTCACGGCGTGCCCGAGGTTATGGACGCGATCTATTATAAGGGCGGCATAATCCGGCCTGTTGTCGCGGTTGTGAAATCGCTGGCCTCGGCGGTTGCCATCGGCAGCGGCGCGGCGGTGGGACGCGAAGGTCCGATCATTCAGATCGGCTCGGCGCTAGGATCGACTTTGGGGCAGATCGTGCGAATGCCGGCCGGGCAGCGCATTATTCTCGTCGCTGCCGGTGCGGGTGCGGGAATTGCCGCAACCTTCAACACGCCGATCGGCGGCGTCATGTTCGCTATCGAATTGATGATGCCAGAAGTCAGCGTCCGCACTTTCCTACCTGTGGCGCTGGCGACCGGCACAGCAACGTTCATCGGGCGGTTCTTCTTCGGTCCGCAGCCCGCGTTTGCCGTTCCTCATCTGATACCGATGAGCACCGACGCCACATCCGCGATCATTCTTTGTCTCTACGCATTGCTCGGAGCTGTCACCGGCGTCGCGGCCTGGGGGTTCGTCCGCGGCTTGCATTTTGCCGAAGACTATTTCGATAAGATCAAGGGACGTTATACGCGGCATATGCTGGGCATGCTGGCGGTGGGCATTTTGATCTATCTCCTGCAACGCGGTTTTGGCCATTACTATGTTGCAGGCGTCGGCTATTCGACGATCCAGGCGATCTTGCTTGGTCAAATGTCCGCGGCCGGGCTGCTGCTCCTGCTATTCGTCTGCAAGCTGCTGGCAACATCGCTTAGTCTCGGGTCCGGCTCCTCGGGCGGAATATTCTCCCCTTCATTGTTCATGGGCGCGACAATCGGCGGCGCTTTTGCTGCGCTACTCTCCCTGTTGTTTCCGTCTCTTGCCATCAACGTACCGTCCTTCGCCATGGTCGGTATGGGCGCGATGGTCGGGGGCGGCACGGGGGCCGCTATGACGGCCGTCACGATGATCTTCGAGATGACGCGGGACTACGACATAGTTCTGCCGATGATTTTGGCTGTCGCGCTCAGCCTTGGCGTGCGCCGAGTGCTATCGCGCGAGAACATTTACACCATGAAGCTCTTTCGCCGCGGGCACGCTATCCCAAAAGCACTGCATGCGAATATGTTTCTGGTCCGCCGTGCCAAAGAGGTGATGGATACGGACGTAGTTCTTGCACTCGCGGAGACCAACTTTGACGAATTTCTGTCCCAGCTCGATTACGATGGCCGGATGCACCATGTCGCTGTTGTCGAAGGCAACCGCATCGTCGGCGTTCTACGCATCAACATGGCGCTGAGGCAGGCCTCTGAAGGGGCGCAATCCAATGTTACGTTGCGCGATATCGCAAACAAGGATTTCACGATCGTGCGAGAGGACGACGTCGTCTTCGACGTGATTCAGCGCATTTGGCGAAAGCGCGCGACGATGGCGCTCGTCGTACGCGGTCTCGGCGTTCCACGACCGAGTGATGTTGTGGGTGTGATCACCAAAGAGCATGTCGCGGATTCTGTGGCGAGCAGCATCAAGATGTATCCCAACTGAGCGCTGATGCAGCTCGCCGGTCCATGAATATATCCGAAGGTTTTACTGCGGTGCCAATCAAGTGATCACTTCGTCAATGGCCGGTAGCGTCAAACGACGATGAGTGCCATATGTACGCTAATCCACTCTGCAAGTAGGCTTCTCCATTTCGCCCGTGCGCGAAGCGTTATGAATTTTTTTGAGTGTTTGAAGGAATTGAGTGCCGCCGCGCCGATCAGGGAGGAGCAACTGCCGTGAACGCAGCGTTACGCTATTCACGCCAGCTCTTTGCCATTCTGCTCCAAAGGTTTGGCAGGCCGATGAAGTATGCCTCACCTGTCTTGCTCGGAAACACGTATGGCTGGTTTGCGCCACGCGGGAGAGAGCAGCGGCCTCTGCGCGCACGACAGATCGGCCGGATTTCTGGGCCGGTGTTTGTAGCCGACAAGGGGAGGGCGACCCGCTCAAAAAGAGCTTTTGGCTGTTCATGAAGAAGCCGGGCGTACTTAGCGAACATGACGGTCATTTCGGCGAGGAGCATGAAGGCACCTCCAGATTCGATAATCGTGACGGGCGCGCCGCTGCTCTTGGACTTGATATCGACGAGCGCTAGTATGCAGTTGTTGGGCGTGAGCTTAAGAAACTCCGGCGCGAACCAATCGCTGCGCGCAACATTGATGGGCCTGATCAAGCAAGAAATACTTAATTTCTCAAGGAGGGTTGTCACCTTTTCCCAATTAGGCGTGGGCCAGAAATAAACTTCGAACACGCACCTTGTGCTGGAACGTTTTCAGGAAGTCACATTGGCCGGATTTCGCGCCAAATGTATTTTCTAAGTATATGATTCAATAAAGTCATATTCACTATATCTAGTTAATTGCGTTTAACTGGGGAACCCGACGGGCAACGATCACATCCACCTGACTACTGTCCATGTGCCAAACGGATAGGAGTGAAGGAGGTTGCGTTGATTCTATGTGCGAAGAAGAGTGCATAAAATGCCGGTAGAGCTACGGCATTTGCGTTATGCGATCGCTGCAGACAAGCATCACAGTTTCCGGCGTGCAGCTGCGGCGTTGCGGCTAAAACAATCGACTTTGAGCCGCCGCATCCACCAGCTCGAGGACGAGCTTGGCGTTTTGTTGTTCGCACGGCACAGCGGCGGTGCGCGCCCTACTGCGGCGGGAAGGGAATTTCTCAGGCGTGCGGAGCACATTACCGAAGAGGTCCAGGCGATGATTGCGCTGGCCATGGCGGAGAGCCGCGGCGAAGCAGGTGGCCTCCGTGTTGGCTTTTATATCTCCTTATCGGCAGGACATCTGCGCGCATGTCTGCTCGATTATGTAGCACGCTATCCGGACGTCACCGTAACACTGTCGAAGGTTCGCGTGTTCATCTGTTCGCCGAGCTGCAGGGTGGCGCACTGGATATTGCGATCGTCAGCGGCGAGTCCGAGTTACGCGCGAGCCAGAGTCTTCCGCTTTGGGCCGAGCGGATCATGGTTGCCTTACCGCAGACACATCCGCTTTCTGCTCGTGAGGTTATCTATTGGACTGATCTCAAGCGCGAGCGGTTCCTGCTGAGCAGCCGCGATCCCGGACCTGAGATTAAGGATTTTCTGATGGCGAAGTTGGCCGCGCCCGGCGACCGCCCTTTGGTGGTTTGCCATGATATCAGCCGCGAGAACATTCTCAGTATAGTTGGCGCCGGCCGAGGAGTGAGCTTGCTATTCGAGGCGTGCACGGGGACTTCATATCCGGGCGTAGTTTATCGCGAAGCGCGAGAGGGCAACGGCCCAAGCCGGATCGGACAAAGCGCCTATTGGCGCGGCGACAATGAGAATCCCGCGTTGTTGCGGTTTGTGGCGTTGCTCAAAGAGCGTTACCCCTCAGCGGACTTGGCATGAGCCAATGGCAATCCAGCGACAGTCTTGCGAGCCTTGGCAAAGCCGCGATCAGTCGCCATGAAGCGCGCCAGCATATGGTGGATCAGTTTTGCTGGTTCGAGCGCGTTCTGTCCTGTTTCGCGGGCGAGCACTTGGGCGTAGGCCACAAGGTCGCGATGCACCGTCGCCGGCAACTCGAGTGTGAGCCGCACCGGCTTGTCGCTTTCGATGGTGCCGAGTTTCAGCTTCGCCATCTGCATCTTCCTTAAGCGCGATAGGGTTCGAGAATAAGATCGTGGGTCACCAGAACGTTGACCGGAAACCCCGGCCGGATGGTGATGGTGGGTTGCACGTTGAGAGAGCGACCGACCACTTGTTCGCCGACTTGGTTGATGCTCTGCGAGGCACCCTGGCGGACGGCTTGGGCGAGATTGTTTTCGCTGTTGCTGGTGCCGGCTTCCGCCCCGACACTCAACACCGTCGAAAGGATGGCGGCCTTGAACAACATGCCCCAATGATTGTCGACTTCATCTTCCAGCCCCGCATAACCTTCGGTATCGGTTCCCGGCTGGCGCTCCAATATGATGGAGCGGCCGTTGGGCAAGATGAGACGGTTCCACACGAGAAGCGCACGCGATTGACCAAATGTGATCTGCGCATCGTACTGGCCGACGAGTCGGGCACCCTGGGGGATGAGAAGGATACTTCCCAGTCGGACTGTCATAGACGTCCTCAGTCACTTGGGCAGTGACTTCGCCGGGAAGATCGGAGCGCAGTCCGGTGATGAGCGCTGCTGGAATGATTGCGCCGGCCTGCAACACGTTGGGGCTTGGTGATGATTCAATACGGTCGGGGCTTTGTATTTTGCGGTCCGGACTCGCATTGAGGAAAGCGAGTTTGTGATCGGACGAAACCGTTTCCGTAGGCGCGGCTGAGGCCGAAGCGGCCGGTGCATTGTTGTTGGACGCGCTCGTCGGAAGAGTTGTTGCGGTAGACCGTTCCGGATTGGTCGTCGCGAACAGATGGCTTGCGCGAGCCGCACCTTGTTCCTGCGCGATGCGCTGCTGTTCTTGTGTTCCCGCTCCTGGGGTGGAAATCCCTGGGGCCGGCGCGCCGGCGTTGAGGATCGGTTTGCCGAGATCGCCGGGAAGGGGCGGGCCGAGTGTGCGGCACAGTGTGGGGAAGGCCCGTATAATCGTGTGGCAGATTGGCGAGGCCTTCCGGCGTTGCCCGGTTGTTGGTGTTGTAGAGTTCTGAGCCGCCGGTCTGAATGTGGGGTTTGAGCGCGAAGAACAATGCGCCAGCTACACCTACTGCCGTAGCGCCAACAAGGCCAAGCAGGACTTTGCGCGAAAGGCGCATGACCGGCGGACGATCCGGTCGCAGCCGCATTTCGGAAGGATGCGCTTGTGGCGTCTCATTATCGTCCCGGTCGGGCGCTGGGGCTGTGATCGTCGTGCTGTTCGCTCATGATGGCTTTCCATCGGTGCGGACGATGCGCACGAATTGCTGCGGGTCGGCCCCGAGCTTGAGCTCTGCGGCGGCGAAGAGCCGATCCACGATCATGTAATTGCCGCGTACGCGGTAATTGACGAGCTGGCCTTCGCCTTGCGGGCCGACCACCCAAAGCGGCGGCATTTCGCCCTGCGCGATGCCGCTCGGAAACTCGATGAATACCTGCCGACCATCATCGAAGGCGCGCAAAGGCCGCCAAGCTGGATTGTCGCCTGCCACGCGATAGCGGAAATTCAGATTATTGATATCAACGCCCGAAGCGACCGACGCGACGGCGTCGGCGGCTGCGTTCTGCGCATGCAGGGCAATAAGCTGATCCTGCGGATACGCCCAGGAGACCGAAGCCATGTAGGTCGTCTCCACCGAACGCAGTTCAAGATGGTAGGTGCGCCGGTCGGTGTTGATCACCAGGTTGGTGGTCAAGTTGGGCCCGGTGGGCTTCAGCAGAATGTGAATTCGTTTGCTGGCGCCGGTGCCGCTCTCCGTGTCGCCGATCACCCAGCGCACCGTATCTCCGGCCGCCACGGGGCCTGTGCCCACAAGCTGCTCGCCTGCTTCCAAGGCGATGTCGGTGATCTCACCGGGCGCGGCATAGACTTGGTAGAGTGCACCGTCGGAAAAGGGATAGACCTGCACGGCATTGATGTAAGCGGCATGCGTGGGCTGGATGCGGGCGGCATTGTTGGCGGCTTCCACGCGCGACTGTGGATCGGCGGTTTCGCGAACAGAAGGGGCGTTGCTAGGGATGGGTTTGAGCTGACCGGGCAATGGAAGTGGGCGCGGGACTTCGACCACCTGAACGGGTTTGGGCGGGTCGGACTGCAGAACAGCTGGCCGCGGTTTGTCGTCGTACGTGATTTGCGGCGGTGTCCAGATGGAGCAGCCGCCAAGAGAGACCGACGTCAAAAGAACGATTGAGAGCATACGCATTAGCCGAGCTCCTTGGACCAGTTGAGGGCGTGGATGTAAACGCCGAGCGGATTTTTCTTAAGCCGATCGGCGTCGGTGGGGGGCTGAATGACGATGGTAAGAATGGCACTCCAGTGTTCGGTCGAGGCGAGCGCGTCATCGACATAACGGCGTTCGATCCATCCGACGCGGAAGCTGTCGTCAGACGCGCGGATCACGCTGGACACTTCGATCGCGACTTCTTCCTTGCCGACTTTGGTGAAGGGATCGCTGGCACGAGCGAAGTCATTGAGCGCGAGCGCGCCCTTGTCGGTGACATAGTTGTAGGCATCGAGCCAGTTTTGGCGCAGCACGATCGGGTCGGCGGGAATGCTGCGCACTTCCTCGATGAAATGCGCCAGATGCCAAGCGATCTGCGGATCGGTCGGCCGGTAATCGGCGACCGCTGGCGCCACCGCTTGTGCTTGTCCGAGCTTGTCGACCTGCACGACCCATGGCGTGATCGTGCCGTGGGCAGATTGCCAGACGAGACCCGCGGCAAGTCCGCCGCTCATCAGCAATGCAGCGAAGAACGCCAGTCGCCAGTTCTTCGCCTGGACGCGGGCCGAGCCGATGCGCTCGTCCCAGACTTGCGCGGCTTTCTGGTAGGGCGTTTCGGCAGTCGGTGTCGTGCCGTAGCGCATAGTTGATCGGCGAAACATTTCATTCTCCTTCGGATAGATCGACGCCTTGGCTTGTGCTCGGCTGGTCGCCGGAGCGCAGAGTGTTGCTCGCCGCGGATGCGCCGTGGACGATTGCCTGATTGCGGCGCATTCGCTCGGCCCATGCTGGCGGCGCGCCCGCCGCCGGACGTAGCGCTCGAAGGTCCGCCGCCAGGCGCGGGGCGCTGAGTTGCGGCCTGGGCGCCCGCCGCATAGCTCTCGTTCAAGTTTGAGGCGGCTCTGCGCAATGGACTTGTGGCGACGGATGCGGCGGCTTGCGCGACACCGGCAATGCCGCCCGCGCGATAAGCGGCGGTCGCCCCGCCGGCGACGCTCGCGCCGGCATGAGCGGCGCTCGCAATTGCGCCGCCCGCCGCGCGCAGTGCGCCTCCGGTTGCGACGACGCCGGCCGCGCCGAGACCCGCGGCTGCGAGTCCGGTGCCGATCGCAGCACCTGCGCCAAGCTGCGGACCACCGGCGATCAAGCCATTGGCGATACCGGGACCGAAAATCGAGAGACCAAGCAGCGAGAGACTGGCCAGAATAAGCGTCAGCGCATCGCTGATGGTCGGCGGATTGTTGAAGCCGGAAGTGAACTGGCCAAAGATCTGTTGTCCGATGCCGATGATCACGGCGAGCACCAGGATTTTCACGCCGCTCGAAACCACATTGCCGAGCACTTTCTCAGCCAGGAACGCGGTGCGGCCGAAGAGCCCGAACGGCACCAGGACAAATCCGGCGAGGTGGTCAGCTTGAATTCGATCAAGCTGACGAAGAGCTGGATCGCCATCACGAAGAAGCTGATGATGACGATCATCCAGGCGATCAAAAGGATTACGATCTGCACGAAGTTTTCGAAAAAGCTGGTGAAACCCATCAACCCCGAGATGGAGTCCAGGATCGGCTTGCCGGCATCGATGCCCATTTGGGCAAGGTGGCCGGGTTGCAGGAGCTGGGCCTGGGTGAGCGAGCCACCCCCGGCCTTGAGCCCCAATCCCGCGAAGGAATTGAAGACGATTTGGGCGAGATTGTTGAAGTTGCCCAGGATGAAGGCAAAGACGCCTATATATAATGTCTTCTTGATGAGGCGGGCGAGGATGTCCTCGTCGGGCGCCATGGCCCAGAACAGGCCGGCCAGCGTGATATCGATGGCGATGAGGGTGGCGGCCAGCCAACGCACATCGCCCTGAACCAGGCCGAAGCCCGAGTTGATGTATTGGGTGAAGGTGCCCAGGAAATTGTCGATGACGCCGGTGCCGTTCATGGATGTGACGCGCTTTGCGATTGAGGGACGTTAGGAGGTGCAGAATTCGGGACAGCACCGCCAAAAAATCGGCGGCGGTTCTCGCTCCAGGCGGCGAGGCAATTGTGGTCGTCCGCGGCGCGCTGCCCGAGGCTCTGGCAATGCGCGAGCTCCCGGACCAATTCGTCGCCGGTCTGCGCGTGCAGGCGATCGTCTTGCCCGATGACGCGGCATTGGTGTTGTGCCGCACAAAATAGATCACGCCCATAACGACCCCGGCCGCCACGGCAAGATAGGCAAGCAATGGACCGACATAGCGCCAGTTGACGAGACGCCAGTTTATGAAGCGGCGCGCGCATCAGTGGAACATCTCAGCAGAGCCGGGCTGGTAGCCGGCGCCGTAATTGAGAAAGCGCGTGGTCTCAGTCTGCGCCTGTTCCTGGCTCTCGAGCGCGCGTGCGCCGTCGAGACTTTGGGCGCGGGCGATTGCCGCTATGACGGCGGTGAGATCGGCAAGCTGTTTGGTCTGAAGTGCCATGAGCTGATTGCCGGATTGCGCCGCTTGCAGCGCGCCTGTGGCCGATTGGCTGACGCCTACCAGGGCGTCGATCTGGCTCTGCGTGGTGCTGAGATTCTGCACCACGCCCGCCTGCACGCGCATCGCATCCTGAAAGGCCACTAGCGCGTTCTGCCAGCGCGTTTGCGCGTCGGTGAGAAGCTGCTGCGAAGAGGTCGAGCCCGCGTAGTTGACGGGATAGGTCTGGCCGAACGCCTGATCGATGGCGTTCACATCATAGGAAATGCGTTGTGCCTGTGTGAGCAGAGAGGTGGTCTGTGTGATCGACTGATCGAGCGCCGAGAGCGAGGAATAAGGCAGATTGGCGAGATTGCGCGCCTGATTGACCAGGGACGTAGCCTGATTTTGTAGACTCTGAATCTCATTGTTCACTTGCTGCAGCTCGCGCGCAGCTGTCAGCAGGTTTTGCGCGTAGTTGGTCGGATCGAAGACGACGCCACCGAAGAGCTGCGCTTGAGCCGGCACAGTCAAGACGATGAGAACGAGGGCGGTACCCGCAAGGACGGTTTTGTGGAGACGAGAGCGAGAGAGGCGATGCGAAGTCATGTGACAATCTCCTTCTGGGAAAGCATGGGAGGAGCCCAATCGAGTCCCTTGTGGCGCAGCCATGCAGCCGCAAATCCGCCACGTCCGTGTTCCGTGATAATCCGCGCGATGTCTGCTTGATCGGTTTTGGAAGACGCCGCCGTGAAGGCGAGCGCGACTTCGCTCAAACCCAGTTCGAACAGCCGGTTGCCGCGACGCGACTGGCAGTAATAATCGCGCTTGGGCGTAGCCCGGCTGAGGATCTCAATCTGTCGGTCGTTCAAGCCGAAACGGCGATAGATGGACGCAATCTGCGGTTCAAATGCGCGCTCATTGGGCAGGAACAGGCGCGTCGGACAGCTTTCGATGATCGCGGCCGCAATTGGGGAGCCGTCGATGTCGGCCAAGGATTGCGTGGCGAAGATGACGGACGCATTCTTCTTGCGGAGCGTTTTCAGCCACTCACGGAGCTGGCCCGCAAAGCCGCGATCGTCCAGCGCCAACCAACCCTCATCGACGATGAGGAGTGTGGGGCGCCCGTCGAAGCGGTCCTCGATGCGATGAAAGAGATAGGAAAGAACGGCTGGCGCAGCGCCCGCGCCGATGAGACCCTCGGTCTCGAAGGCTTGGACATCGGCGTTGCCCAGGCGCTCGCTTTCCGCGTCGAGCAAACGTCCCCACGGACCGCCCACCGTATAGGGTTGCAATGCCTGTTTGAGGGCATTCGACTGGAGCAAAACGGACAGACCAGTGAGCGTGCGTTCGCCGATCGGGGCGGAGGTCAGTGACGTCAGTGCCGACCAAAGATGTTCTTTTAGTTCCGGGGTGATCGTGACAGTTTCGCGAGCGAGGAGCGTCGTTACCCATTCGGCTGCCCAGGCGCGTTCGCCCGCATCGTCAATGCGCGCCAAGGGCTGCAAGGCAACCGGCTCGGCAACATTCTCCGCAAGTGCACCACCGAGATCGTGCCAGTCGCCGCCCATGGCGAGTGCGGCCGCGCGGATCGAGCCGCCGAAGTCGAAAGCGAAAATCTGGGCGCCGGAATACCGGCGGAACTGCAATGCCATCAGCGCCAACAGCACGCTCTTGCCGGCACCGGTGGGGCCGACCACTAGGGTGTGGCCGACATCGCCGACATGCAGCGAAAAGCGGAACGGCGTTGAGCCTTCGGTCCGCGCGAAGAAGAGGGGCGGCGCCTCAAAATGCTCATCGCGTTCGGGGCCCGCCCACACCGCGGAGAACGGCATCATATGAGCGAGGTTGAGCGTCGAGACGGGCATCTGGCGAATGTTGGCGTAGACATGGCCGGGCAGGCTGCCGAGCCAAGCCTCGATCGCGTTCACTGTTTCGCGTATGCAGGTGAAGTCCTGCCCCTGGATGGTCTTTTCGACGAGGCGCAGACGATCCTCGGCGATACGCGGATTCTCATCCCAGACGGTGATGGTCGCCGTGACATAAGCCTGACCGACAAGATCGGAGCCGAGCTCCTGAAGTGCTAAATCGGCGTCGAGCGCTTTGTTGGCCGCATCGGAGTCCATTAGCGCCGAGGCCTCGTTGGTCATCACCTCCTTCAAGATCGCCATGATCGATTTGCGTTTGGCGAACCATTGCCGGCGGATGCGGGCGAGCACCTTGGCCGCGGCGGTCTTGTCGAGGCAGATAGCGCGGGTCGACCAGCGATAGGGAAAAGCCAGCCGGTTGAGATCATCGAGTAGGCCGGGCCAAGTCTGCGACGGGAAACCCATAATCGTGAGCGTGCGCAAATGGGCGCGGCCGAGCCGCGGCTCGAGGCCGCCTGTGACATCCTGATCGACAACGATGGCATCGAGGTGCATCGGTATCTCGGGCACGCGTACGCGCTGGCGCCGTGTGGAGACACAGGAATGCAGATAAGTAAGTGTCTCGCCATCATCCAGCCACTCGGCCTCGGGCATGAAACCTTCGATGAGTGCCAGCACCTGATCGGTTCGGTCGATGAAGCCGGCCAGGGCCGTGCGCCAGTTGGCGCCCTCGCGGGACCCTCCTTCATAGAGCCAGCTTTCAGCGCGCGCGGCATCGTCGGCAGGTGGCAGCCAAAGGAGCGTCAGGAAATAGCGGCTCTCGAAATGCGCGCCGTTCGGCGAAGGGTCGCTCCTCCGGAGTGATTCGTGATCCGCCTCACCCTCGAATTGCGCGCGGCGTTCCAGATCGACTAGGCGCGAGACGGGATCGGGAAATTCGCTTTGCGGATAGCGATTGGCGGGCAGGCGCTGTGCTTCGATGAAGATCGCCCATCCGGACCCGAGCCGCCTCAGCGCATTGTTGAGCCTTGCAGTGATGGCGACGAGTTCTGCCGGCGTTGCGCTGTCGAGATCGGGCCCCCGAAATCGTGCGGTGCGCTGGAACGAGCCGTCCTTGTTGAGGATGACGCCTTTTTCGACCAGCGCCGCCCAGGGCAGAAAATCGGCCAGGCAGTGCGATTTGCGGCGGTATTCGGCGAGATTCATCATAGTACCCCTCACGCGACGAGATGTTGCGGATAGCGCAGATGGCGGCGCACCACATCGACGAAGGCGGGATCGCGCTTGGCGGCCCATACGGCCGCCAAATGCCCGACCAGCCAGATCACGACGCCGATGATCCAGAGACGAAGTCCGAGACCAATGGCGGCGGCGAGCGTTCCGTTGATGATGGCGACCGCGCGCGGCGCGCCTCCAAGCAGGATCGGCTCGATGAGGGCGCGATGAACAGGTGCATAGAAATCCGGCGATGGGCTCGTCGTGGTTCATCACACCAGCGCTCCGCCGCCGAAGGAGAAGAAGGACAAGAAGAACGAGCTGGCCGCGAAGGCGATGCTGAGACCAAAGACGATCTGGATCAGTCGCCGAAAGCCGCCGCTGGATTTGCCGAAGGCGAGGGTAAGGCCCGTGACGATAATGACAATCACGGATACGACTTTGGCAACCGGTCCCTGGATCGAATCGAGGATCTGTTGCAGTGGCTGCTCCCACGGCATGTTTGTGCCGGCCGCGTATGCGGGTGCCGTCGCGAGCACGCAGAACGCGAATGTCGAAGCGACAATAAAACGGTCGCAGATACGATGAACGAGCATCAGGATTCTCCGGCTTGGGTGAGGACGTAGTCGCCTGCAGGGCCGAGGCCATTCACGGTGGCGAGTTCGGCCAGCCTTCGCGCTTGACCACGACCGGCGAGCACCGCGATCAGGTCGATGGTCTCGGCGATCAATGCGCGCGGCACGGTGACGACCGCTTCCTGAATGAGCTGCTCCAACCGGCGCAGCGCGCCGATGGCAGAACCGGCGTGCAACGTGCCAATGCCGCCGGGATGTCCGGTGCCCCAAGCCTTCAACAGATCAAGCGCCTCGGCGCCGCGCACCTCGCCGATGGGAATGCGGTCAGGGCGAAGCCGCAGTGAGGAGCGAACGAGATCGGAGAGTGAGGCCGCGCCATCTTTGGTGCGCAGCGCCACGAGATTGGGTGCCGCGCATTGCAGTTCGCGCGTGTCTTCGATCAACACCACCCGGTCACCGGTCTTGGCGATCTCGGCGAGTAGCGCATTGACCAGTGTGGTTTTGCCGGTGGACGTCCCACCAGCAACCAGGATGTTCTTGCGCTCCCGAACAGCCACCAATAGCCGCTCGGCCTCTACGCCCGACATGATGCCGGCTTTGACATAATCGCCAAGCGTGAACACGGCGACCGCGGGGCGCCGGATAGCGAAACATGGCGCGGCCACCACGGGCGGCACGAGACCCTCGAACCGCTCGCCGCTTTCGGGCAATTCGGCAGAAACGCGTGGGCTGCCCGCATGAACCTCGACGCCCACATGGTGCGCGACCAGACGCACGATCCGCTCAGCGTCGGCGGGCGTAACACGGCAGCCGGTGTCCTCAAGCCCACCCGACAGCCGGTCGATCCAAAGCCTTCCATCGGGATTGAGCATCACCTCGACGATGCTTGGGTCTTCGAGGTAACCGGCGATGGACGCGACCGAGCGCCGTGCGCAGCATGCGCGCGCCGCGGGCGAAGGCTTCGGATCGAAAAGAAACATTGGTCATATGCGGGCCCTCGATGATGCTTCATTTTCATTGAAGCGATAGATCAGCGAGGGTGACTAAGAAGGGCGATAAATCCTGCGCGCAACACCTATCATGGGGATGTCGTAGCCTAGCGTAGAAAGACCTGCGATCGGCGTGATCGGTCTCTATGTCGACGGATTGTCGGAACCGTTATTCGGCATGGAAGCATCGATATCGGTCGTGATCTCGTCGGCAAGCGTCTTGCCGCGCGCAAGACGACGGCCCAGCGCTTCGACAAATCCATCATAGCGCTCCCGGCCTTTCGCCTGCGCCGCAGCTTGTGCAGTGTCCGGCAAAGCCGGCGTGCTGGTCAGCCAAAAGCGCACGAAGAGTGCAAGTCGCTTCGTTCGAGATGGTGACATGGCGTTCAAGGCGCTCGATCTGGCGCGTCATACGATCAAGCCGCCGGCAAGTGCTGCTTCCAAACGGTCCGCACCGTCGGGCGACAGATGCGAAGCAAGTGCGGTTTCGACGACCAAGGCTTGGGGCACACGTTTGCGTGCCGCATAGTCTGCGAGTTTGCCGGCAAGATCCGGCGGCAGGCGGAAAGTGTGCTTGGTGCGCATGACCGCTCACAATCCCATATCGTCATCCGGATCGAGCGAAGCCTGCCGAGCTGTAGCCCGGGCTTGTCGTTGCATGGCACGAAGGCGCTGGGCGTCATCGTCCGGTTCATCGATGATCGGATCGAACTCCTGAACCGGATCGCGCGGCTCTGGCACAATCTCCTCATGTGCGGGAAGTTCGGGTTCGCGGCGAATGCCGGCATTGGCAGAATCGTCGGATGTCGACTCCGGCAATGGCGCGATCGTATCGCGCCATCCCTTCTTCTGTGAATTCGACGGTTCGGTACGCCCGTCGACTGTGGAGGTCAGGGACAGCTTGGGTGGCGGCAGGACACGCGCCTGCAATTGGCGGTCTTCGTAATAGCGTGCCTTTTTGGCGCGCACTGGAGGACAACCTGAGACGAGCACCAGTTCGTCCTGCGGCGGAAGCTGCATCACTTCACCCGGTGTGAGGAGTGCCCGCGAGGTCTCTTGGCGGGACACCATTAGATGTCCAAGCCAGGGGCTCAAGCGGCTGCCGGCATAGTTCTTCATCGCGCGCAATTCTGTGGTGGTACCAAGCGCGTCGGATACCCGTTTGGCGGTGCGCTCGTCATTGGTGGCGAAGCTCACCCGCACATGGCAATTGTCGAGAATCGAATTGTTCGTGCCATATGCTTTCTCAATTTGATTGAGCGATTGGGCGATAAGGAACGCTTTCATTCCATAGCCCGCCATGAACGCCAAGGCGCTCTCGAAGAAATCGAGCCTGCCCAAGGCAGGAAACTCATCCAGCATCAACAAAAGACGGTGGCGGCGGCGTTTCGCCGACAAATCCTCCGTTAAACGCCGCCCGATCTGATTGAGGATCAATCGGACCAGGGGTTTGGTGCGGCTGATGTCCGACGGTGGAACCACCAAGTAGAGCGTGGCGGGACGCTCGTCGTCGATGAGATCGTGGATATGCCAGGTGCAGCGGCTTGTCACTTTGGCGACGACGGGATCGCGATAGAGCCCGAGAAACGACATGGCGGTGGAGAGAACGCCGGAGCGTTCGTTCTCGCTCTTGTTGAGAAGTTCGCGCGCCGCGCTGGCGATTACGGGATGCACACCGCTCTTTCCCAGATGCGGCGTCGTCATCATTGCTCGGAGCGTCGACTCGATCGGGCGCTTCGGATCTGAGAGGAAATTGGCAACGCCGGCGAGCGTCTTGTCGGGTTCGGCATAGAGGACATGAAGGATTGTACCGACCAGGAGCGAATGGCTGGTCTTCTCCCAATGATTGCGGCGCTCCAGCGCACCTTCCGGATCGACCAGGACATCGGCAATGTTCTGAACGTCGCGCACTTCCCATTCGCCGCGGCGAACCTCCAGCAGCGGATTGTAGGCGTTGCTGAGAATGTTGGTCGGATCGAACAACAAGACGCGCCCGAAGCGCGCCCGCCAACCGGCGGTCAATGTCCAGTTCTCGCCCTTTGATGTCGTGGACGATGGCCGAGCCCGGCCAGGTCAGCAGCGTGGGCACGACAAGACCCACTCCTTTGCCGCTGCGGGTCGGTGCAAAACACAGCACATGCTCGGGGCCGTCATGGCGGAGATATTTGTTCTGCCAGCAGCCGAGCAGCACGCCATCGCAAGCGAGCAAGCCGGCGCGGCGGATCTCGCGCGTTTCAGCCCAGCGGGCCGAGCCGTAGGTGGTGACCCGTTTGGTCTCCCGTGCCCGCCACACCGACATCGTGATGGCCACAACGATCGCGGCAATACCACCGGATGCGGCGATGTAAGCACCTTCGATGAAGATGCTGCGCGCATAAGCATCATAGGCGAACCACCACCAAAAGAACGCCGGCGGCTGATAGAAGGGCCAGCCGAAGAGTTCGAACCAGGGTTGACCAAGTTGCGGCTGGAAGCCGAGTTTCCAGGCCGTCCATTCGGTTGCCGCCCAGAGAAAGGCGACAACTGTAGCGCAGACAAGAAGTACCTGACCCCAGAGGATCTTGGTTGCGGACATGGCGGCATCGCTAGTTCAACACAAAGCCTACGCCCATACCGCCGCTCATGCCGCTTTGGGCGCTGTAGCTGGCCGAGGCTTTGAAGATCATGTCGTGGTCGGGCGTGTAATAGGAGGCGCCGGCTGCGAAGCCGACTTCCCCTCTTGATGAGCCGAAAGACATGCCGATCATGGATTGCCCGGGATTGGGCGCCTGGGGAAGATTGGCCAGCGCCGCGGCCGCTGCCGCGACGCTCCAAGTCTGTCTTGAAGCCTTGCCGAACTGGGTAGTGGTATAGGCGTTGGCCTGGGTGATTGCCGCCTCGACCTGGCCGACATTGGCCGCGTCAGTCGATGCCGTGCCGGGGGCGACATTGGTGATCTGCCGAACGGCGCCGCCGCTGCCGACGGACACTTCGCCGACCGAACTCGCAGTCTTTCCCGAAATCGGATCTTTGTAGTTCGTCTGCGCGCCACGTGATGCGGTCGAGCCTGCGCCAATGGCCACCGAATTGTCAGCCGCTGCGGAACTGTTGTTGCCCAACGCCGCAGAATTCTTACCGGTCGCGGTGGCCCCGGAACCAACCGCCACGGAGCCCGAGCCATTCGATGGGGATGTGTTATAGCCGTAGCTGTTCAACATGGAGATCAGCGATCCCGCCGTCGCATTCGTGTAGCTCTCCGAAAAGTTCACGGCCTGCAGTTCCGCGCTCAGCACTTGGCCGACATTGGCCGCATCCGTGGCCGAAGAGCCGGCTGCGACGTTGGTGATCTGCCGCTCCGCGCCGACGCTCCCGACCGAGACTTCACCGACAGAACTTGTCGTCGCCCCAGAGATGGCATCGATGTAACCGGTCTGTGCGCCACGAATGGCTGTCGAATTCGCGCCAATAGCAACGGAGTTTGCCATTGTTACGCTCGAGTTTTGGCCCAATGCAACGCCGCCATTTGCCAGCACCGTGGCGCCATAGCCGCCGGCGAAAGAGTAATTGCCGGTGGCGATGGCAAAATCGCCTAGCGCCGTTCCACCGCTTCCAGCCAAGGACGTATTGCCTATTGCGACGGAGTCTGTCGCTAGCGCGTTCACGCCAATCGCAATGGCATTGGCACCGGTCGCCTGGGCGTTGGACCCGATCGCAATGGCATTGGGCGCCGATGCGACGGAGCCACCCCCTATGGCGATGGCTTCCAGGCCTGAGGCCTCAGCAGCTGCAAGGGTTGAGTTGGCGGCAAAGTATTTTGTTTTTGTGTCGGTGTATGACTCCGCGGAGCTCAGCGTTGCGGCACCTACAGCGTCCGTATAGACGTTCGCGGAATAGAGTGTCGTCGCACCCACCTCATCGGCATAGGTCTTGGCGGCGACCAGGGTGGAAGCACTTGATATGTCGGTATAGCTGTTTGCCGAAGCGAGCGTCGCCGCACTCGATGCATCGGTATAATTGTTCGCGGCGATGAGCGTCGAAGCCCCAACGCTGATCGGCATAGGCCGTTGCAAAATTGTTTGCTGCGGTCAGGGTCGACGCACCGACACTGTCTGCATAGGTGTTCGCCGCAGCCAAGGTCGATGCGCTTGCCGCGTCGGTATAGTTGTTGGCTGAGATCAGCGTTGCAGCGCCGACGCCGTCCGCATAGATCTTGGCGGCACCCAGCGTCGCTGCACTCGACGTATCAGTGTAATTGTTCGCCGCGGTCAGTGTCGAAGCGCCTACGCTGTCCGCATAGGACGTGGTGAAGTTGTTGGCGGCCGTTAGTGTCGATGAACCGACACTGTCCGCGTAGCTTTCTGCGGTGCCTAATGTCGCTGAACTCGACGTGTCCGTATAATTGTCGGCCGCGGTTAACGTCGAAGCACCCACGCCATTGGCATAGGCGGTGGCAAAATTGTTTGCCGAAATCAGAGTCGAAGAGCCGACGCCATCGGCGTAAGTTTTGGCTACACTCAGCGTAGTCGCGCTTGAAATGTCCGTATAATTGTTTGCCGCGATGAGCGTCGAAGTGCCTACGCCATTGGCATAGAAGGTCGCAAAATTGTTTGCCGAGGTCAGGGTCAAAGAACCGACGCCATCGGCGTATGTCTTGGCCACACTTAGCGTTGTCGCGTTCGACGAGTTCGTATAATTGTTCGCTGACGTTAGCGTGGAAACACCAATGCTGATGGCATAATTGTTGGCCGAAGTGAGTGTTGAGGAGCCGACGCCATTGGCATAGCTTATCGCAAAATTATCTGCCGATGTCAGGGTCGAGGAGCCGACGCCGTCGGCGTAAATCTTGGCCGCGCTCAAGGCCGCCGCGCTCGACGTGTCTGTATAATTGTTCGCTGAATTTAGTGTCGAAGCACCCACGCTATTGGCATAGCTGGTCGCAAAATTATTCGCCGAAGTCAGAGTTGATGAGCCGACGCTGTCCGCGTAGGTGCGAGCGGCGTTCAAGGCCGCCAAGCTCGAAGAATCGGTGTAGCTATTTGCTGAACTCAGTGTCGAAGAGATGACACTGTTTGCGTAACTGTTTGCCGAACTCAGCGTCGATGAACCAATGCCATTCGCGTAGGTTTCAGCAGAACTCAATATTCCCGATGTCACACTATTGGTGTTGGCATTGGCCTGCGAAAGAATCCCGCCGACAGCGCTTTGGAGCTGACCCACGGTGGCCGCGTCGGTCGGGGCCGATCCCGGTGCAACGTTTGTGATTTGGCGCTCATTGCCGATATCTCCAAATGATACCTCGCCGACCGAATGGACCGTAGCGCCGGAAAATGGATCGATGTATGTCTGCGCGCCGCGGCTCGTCACAGCCCTCGCACCGATGGCAACGCTGTTGTATTCCGATGCCGAGGCTAGAGTTCCAATGGCGATGGAGTTTTGTGCATCAGATTGCGTCATCCAACCGATCGATACCGAGTCCAGGCCATTGGCAGTGGCGAAGGGGCCGATCGCTTCATCGTTGTTGTCCGCCGCGGAGCCTCCATCAACACCGGCTGCAAATGCGGTAGTGATGAAGCGCCATCATGGTCAGCGCCGCGCAGGCGCCCACAATCCCAGACCGTAAACGGCACGCGTTACTGGAGGGAATTCGCGGAGGATTTGTTTGTTTTTCGATGTCCCAGCTGAGAAGGCCGCGCTTTACTGCGAAGGATGAGTTCTGTGGTTTCATGCACGCAATGTCGCGGCCGCTTTGCTTTGTACTGTTTCCTGTTGCGAGCTGGGCGAAGGCCAGGTTATTCGTTCGAGACTTTAGAGTGAACAACACTTGGCCGACATCAAGCTTCGGCGATCTTAGCAACAGATAGGTGACCCTGATCCATTTTCGAATGTCGCTCATCTCAATTTTCCTCCTCACCGTGCGGGCTACTGGTGGAGGCGATTAAAGAGAGCGCTATTTGCTCGTGTGCAACAGCTTGTGATGTTGTTTTGGGATATTGCTTATATCCTCGCGTGAAGACTTGCGCCTGCGCGCGTCTTCGTGGCTCTGAGTATTGCCGTGTGAAATATCGTCAATTTTGCTAATGTGAATGTTGGCCGGCGGTAACGAGCATGTTCGACGTGCGAAACGCAATTGGGCACGGTAATTTGATATTGGACGACCGAATGACCAGATGCAGCGTGGTCCGTTGAGTTTTCAAAAACTCACCGTAACATTTTTGCTGTCGTTCGTGTCGACTATGGTGTCGGCGTCGGCCAACTGTGCAACAGCGGACGTTCTGTCTTCGGCTGGAGGAAATGTTCTGATCCCACGAATAGCCCCATGTGGGGTCAATAGACGGCAAGAGCAATGCATTGTATAATGCGATCTGATTTTATCGCTCCAAATTCGCTGCCATGGCCGTTCCCACGCTTCCACCGCCCGTACTCGAAGTATACTACTCGCCGACGTGCGCGCCTTGTCGGCTTGAACTTCCGGTGGTTGCGGAGTTCGCCAAGCGTGACGGCGTGCGTGTCCGCATCGTGATCGTAAGCGAAGAAGTTCGCGCGCGGGATGATCTGAGGCAGATCTCCACTCGGCTTGTAGCCGACGCGGTTGTTGGCAGTCAGTCAACGCCACGCGCTGTATTGCGCGCAGCCGGCGACGCAGATGGGATTTGCCTTATGCACGATTCGTGACTTCCAGCGGAAAAGTTTGCGCACAGTGGCGCGGCCGGCTGACGCTCGCCAAAGCACAGGAACTCGTATCGGTTTGCGCGCGCTCACTTACTTCACGGCCGTCGCGACGATTTTGAAGAACATACCTTTTTCGCCATTGTTAATAAGGGTCAACGGGCCAGTCACCGTCACAATTTTCTCGGTCCATTCGATGGGTTTCGGCGCAACGATCTCCACCACCTCATTCGGCTCACCGGGCGGGCAGAACATGCAGACAGGCGTGTTGCGCGTCAGGAGAAAATGCTTGGTGTGATCGGAGCCATCAAGCGGTAAAACGAACCCGTTGACTGTTACACTCGTGCCTGCCAGCGCTTTCACCTCCGGCGTCACGGCAATGCTGTAGAGTCCGTTTTGATTGTTATAACCGATCTTGCATTTCATGAACTCTGCCCATACCGGGCTATGCGATTTCGGTAGCGCCGCTTGGGCCGCACGTTCGTCCGCCGGTTGACCGATTGGCTGCTGGAGTATCTTGGTTTCAGGGCGCATTCCACCTAGCAGCAACAGTAACGGGATGATCGCAATTTTCAGTGTTCGATTGTGCATCATGACTGCAACAACTCCTCCATGGGCGTACGAGCTGCGCGGATAGCCGGAAATAAGGCGGCCACGGCCGCGATCACGAAAGCACCGGCAACAAGATAGCCAACATCTTCAATGTCGATTTGTGGCCTGAGCAGCAGACCGGTTTGGTCCGCTAGCACATCGGTCCCCCAAGTCATCAGAATTCCCGACAAGGCCAGCCCCACCAGCAGCGCGGCAAGCGCGATCAATGCCGCTTCGGCGAACGCGACGGATGCGATGGAGAGCGGACCGGCGCCTAGCACCCGTAATAAGGCAAGGTCGCGTGTGCGCGCGTTCATGGTCGCCATTAGACCTGCTGCTGCCCCCGCCGCTGCAATGCTGACCAGCAAGATACCCAACGCGGCTGCAGCTACCGTCAAAGGCCGCAGATAGCTCATGACGCGCGCGATCTCGAAAGTCGGGCTCGCCGCACTGAGGGCCGGATTGGCGTCGATCAGACGCGGCACCAGCAGCGCCGCTACCGGGCTCTTATAAGACGCCACCACCGCAGTCGCCGCGTCGGGCAGATTCACATAGGTCTCCGTGACGCCGGTTTCGGCAACCTCGTCCTCCGCGTGCGTCTTGTGGATATAGCGGACGGTTTCGATATCGCAGAGCACAAGCTTGTCCAACGCCGACCCGGTGGGTGCCAGCATTCCGACGACCGTGTACGGGAATTGGGAGTGCATTTCTCCGCCGGCTTCGAGTCCGTGCGAGCCGATGAAGCGGTCGCCGATCTTCAGATGAAGGGCCTTCGCGGCTGCGGCCCCAAGCACCGCTTCGAGCGGCTTCGTCCACATCCGGCCTTTCGCTATTTCGGCGCGGTAAACCCAGAGAACCTTGGGTGTCGTTCCAACAATTCTCCAGCCATCGACGCTGTCACCCAGCGCAATCGGCGCTGCGACACGCACTAAAGGATGGCTGGCCGCCGCCATGGCGGATTTCTCCGAGACCAAGCCCCGAGGGTCCGATATGTGCAGGGCACAGCAAAGAACCAGATCCAGAGCTGAGCCTTTTGGACCAACGACAAGATCGACCCCGCCCCAGGAGCGTTCCGCCGCATCGGGCAGCGCGTCAAGCCCGACAAAGGCCGTCGCTACAGCGGCGATACCCAGCGCACCGACCAAGATCGAAAGTAGCGCCTGACCCCAGCGACGACGGAGATAGGCGAAGGCCAATGCAATGACGTTCATGGCAATCTCTCCATCTCCACCACTTGGTCGACGGCATCGAGGACCCTACGGTCGTGGGTTGCCACGATCAGCGCTGCATTCTCGGAAACGGCGCATTCCGTGAGGAGCGCCATGATCGTCTCGGTGTTGGCGTCGTCGAGAGCCGAAGTGGGCTCGTCCGCGAGGATGATGGCAGGTTGGTTCAAGAGCGCACGCGCAATCGCGGTGCGTTGCGCCTGTCCGTGACTGACGCGGTCAGCGCGGCGCGCTTTGACGGCAGCGAGTCCCAAGCGGTCGAGCAAAGCCTCAAGGCGGTGCGAATCGTGGATTGGATATCCGGCGCATTGCGCGGCAAGCCAGATATTCGCACGCACGCTCAGCGCATCGACAAGATGGAAGGACTGGAAAACAAGACCGATCCGCCGCCCACGGAATCCATCGCGCGCGTGGCGCCCCAGCTTCCATGGATCAATACCTTCAATTGCGATAGCGCCGCCTTGCGGCGGGCGAATGCCCGCAAGAGCCATTAGAGCCGTGGTCTTGCCGCAACCGGAAGGCCCAACGATGGCCACACTTTGGCCACCGTGCATGTCAAGATTAGGCAACCGTGCAAATGATTTGCCCTCGCGTGCGAGGACCACATCTTTGGTCGTTAAGGCCGACGATCGGACCGAACTGTCGTTCATGACGTTGCCCAACTCGTTTTCTAATGTCTTGGCACGGCGCCCGTGAAATCCTTCGACGACGGCTTCTGTGCGGCAGGCCGCTGTGTCGCCTCATATCTCTCGGCTGCGCGATCTATCATCATTCCAACCACTGCCGAGAATAAGCAGAGCGCAATAAAGACGAGGGCGGGTAACGGTCCAACCTTGACGCGACTCTTGCGTCGGCCGCCAATTCGCCGGACGTACATTAAGGTTTTTTGTCGTGCCATCGTCGTCCATCTCCGGCGAATGGAGTTCGCGAGCGGTGACGCGTTGCCGCCGCTCGCGAGATTGCCTTAGAACGACTTCGACAGACCGAAGAAGAACCCACGCCTTTGGGCATATTGCGGCGCGAACACGCCGACGCCGCTGCCGCTACGGATTTGATAGTCCACATCGAACAGATTGATGACATCCGCCCGTGCCGTCAGGCCGGCTAGCCCCATATCCGTCAGGTCGCGACTGACACCGAGATTGACTTGCACGTAGGCCGGCACATGTGAGTCGTTCGGGTTTACGATCGACTGCCGCAGCCCGGTGCCGTAGATCATATCGGTACTGAATACCGCCGGCCCCCAGCGATAGGCCATGCCTGCGGACGCCGAGGCTTTCTGCTCGTGATCGAGATCGATAAAGTGATTTTGGACGTAAGCGAAATCGGAGGGAGAAAAACTGAATTCGCTGGTGATCCAATCCTCACCAATCGCACGTTCGATAGAATAATTGGCATAAGCCGAGAAATCGCCCGTCGTGTAATCGGCTGTCAGTTCCGCGCCGTATTGCCGGCCGCGCGCATAGTTGAACGGCGTGAGGATGATCGGCGCGCCGAATTGGCCTTCGTCGATGAGGTTCTTCGACAATTTGAAATAGCCGTCGAGGCCCACTTTCAGTTCTGCCGTGATCTGTTGCGACATGCCGACAGTCGTAATAATCGGCGCGTTCGGCTATCGGAGTGGTGTCCGTCGGAATTGCCGGCGCATTTGTCGTGTTGTTGAACAGGGCGATGTCGGAACTGGAGACCAGTTCGATCGGCGGCGGCGAGAAATAGCGCGCATAGCCCGCATGGACGACGGTGCCGTCGCACGGCGTCCACACCGCATTGACGCGCGGACTGATCTGGTCGCCGCTGCTATAGGCCTGATATTTGTCGTAGCGCACGCCGTAATTGACCGTAAGGCGTCGGGATGACCTTCCATTCGTCCTGAAGGTAAAATCTGTAGCTCCAGGCGTGTTTGGTGCCGTTGTCGATGATGTTGAGGGGAACATCCGAGGTCTGGCAGGTGTTCGCCGGATCGGTGCAAAGCGGATTGGGATTGGGATTGCCAGGCCCGACCCGAGCGCGTCGGCAATACCAGCGACGACGTGGTCGCTGACCAGATCGTCGGCCTGATAGATCGCGCCGAAGCGGATCGTGTGGCTGCCGCCCAGATGATAGGCGCCTTCGGCCTGCAAGCCATAGGCTTCGTCGCGCTTGTAGGCCTTTTGCGCGATGCCGTTGTAAAGGATATCGCCGACATTGCGCCGGCCCGGCGTGAAGTTCAAGCTTGAATAGCGCCCGAACAGCCGACATCTGATAATCGAGCGCGCCCTGCCGAGTGCAGATAGCTGAGGATGCGCGTAATGCGTGATCTCGCGCTGGCGCTCGTCCAGGTTCTGTGAAGGAAACGCCGTCTGGCCGTTCGCCTGCAGCAAGAAATCGCCGCTGCCTGCCGGGTCCAGCGGACCGAGCCCGACGATGCCGTCGATGCCCGACGGCTGCAGCCCGGACTGGTTCGGAATCTGGAACATGTCGTTCGAGGTGCCGATGATCGCCGTGATGCTGCTGTGTTCGTCGAGAATGTCCTGCAGAAAGGCGAAGCCGTGCCACTGCTTGGTGCGGTCGTGCAGCGGATGAGCTATTCGTCGGAGCTTCGATGCCCAGCGTGTTGGTCTTATAGTCGCCCGAGACGAAATAATTGAAATTTCCCGACGAGCCGCCGTAATCGAAGCTCGGCTCGATCTCGTTATGGCTGCCGCCATAGACGGAGAGATGGCCGCCCGGTGCGAACAGGCCGGTCTTGGTTTGGATGTCGATGATGCCGCCGGTCGCGAGGCCATATTCCGCCGGCAACGCGCCGGTGATCAGTTCCACGGATGACGCCAGCCGGGGTCGAGGTCTGGCCGAAGACGCTGATGCCTTCGGGAAGTATGATGCCGTTGAGCCGGAATTGCAGGGCGTTGTGCTCGCCGCGGATATGGAGCTGGCCGAAAGAATCCTGCACCACGCCCGGCATCTGCAGAATGAACTTGATTGAGCAGCGCGTTGTCGCCGCCGGGCGCGTTTTGGATCTCCTGGGCGGTGACGGTGTAGGTCGAAGCGCCGAGCTGGGTCTGGATGCCTTGGCGCGCTTCCGACAGGCGTTGCGCCGTAACCGTGACCGTCTCCACACCGCCCGAGGTCGAAGGAGCGTAATCGTTCTGCGCCCGTGCGCCGACAGAAAGCGCCAACATCGTTGCTGCGGAAATCAAAAGATAATTGCGATACATCGCTTGTACTCCACAAATTGAATTGCCGCTCGGACGCCAAATTGACGCGCCGTACCGAATGACTTGTACAGACGCTTGGGAGGGACCCGGCGGCTTACATGGTCATTTGTGCTAAGAATGGAATCTAAGCGTGCGGTGGAGCGCGGCCGTGCCAGCTATGCGAAATCGATCTGGAAAGGAACGACAACGCGTATGCAGGCAATACGGCGAAGGGGTGCTGCACCGGCAACACGAGCCCGATGGCCGAAGGTGAAACAAATGCACCCGCAATCGTGATCTGCTGGCACAGCGGACAATTTGCAGGATCGTCTTTGGATGGGAGCTTGTCCTGTTCACCTTTTTGTGAACTGGACGCCTTTGCTACGGGCGCGGCACCCACGGCAAAAACGCTGACGCCAATGTCACGATCACCGGGAAGATGGACATGGGTCTGGGTCGCAAGGCCCTGAATAAAAAACGTGATGAGCGCGAATAGCGTTAAGGCAACGCAAGTCGGCGACCGCCTCCTTGGGCGCATCATTGTTAACGAGAAATGTCCATTCGCTAGCACTCGCAACCCGAACGCTCAGACTTACCCGGCAATTGTAGACCGCATTATTGCGACCAAAGCAACCGTTTAGCGAACCAAGTTCCATGTAATGCAGCGATCATTAACGTGCTCGGGCTTGTTCAAGCAGCCGCTGAAGAGTAATGGTCAATTGCCATTTATACAGCTGAAACCGGCCTTCACGACACGTGAAGCCCTGGGCACACCTCAACTTCGATGGTGACATGGCTGAGTCCGGACAGCATAGACAAACGCGATTTGAACTCAGCAGCGGGCGTTGGTCGGTCGGTTACGACCGTTGCGATCACGGCATAATGCCCAGGACCGACGCGCCAAAGATGGAGGTCAGCGACGCGATCTTCCCCGGCCTCAAGCTTTTCTTTGATCGTGGTTGCAAGCGAGCCCTTTGGCGACATGTCCAACAGAATACCGCCAGCGGTCCGAATGAGACCCCATGACCAGTTCGCGATCACGCACGCGCCCATGATACCCATAAGCGGGTCCATCCAAATCCATCCAAGTTCCCGCCCAGCGAGCAGTCCGGTGATCGCCAAAATCGAGACGGCCGCATCGGCCATGACATGCACATAAGCGGCACGCAAATTCAGATCATGGTCATGATGATGGTCGTGGACATCAGCACCGCCATGTTCTTCGTCTTCATGATGATGATTGTGATCGTCACGCAACAGCCAGGCGCTGATCAGGTTAACACATAAGCCGAGACACGCGATTGGAAGTGCTTGGTCAAAGTTTATCGCAACCGGATGAAAGAACCGCGACACGCTCTCATAGCCAATGAGCAACGCGATCATCGCAAGCACGAGCGCGCTGGTAAATCCGGCCGGTTCTCCGAGCTTTCCGGTGCCAAAGGTGAAGCGTGTGTCGCTGGCGTGGCGGCGCGCATAGGTATAGGCCAGCGCTGCGATGAACAACGCGCCCGCATGGGTAGACATATGCAACCCGTCAGCAAGCAACGCCATAGAGCCGAACAATAGGCCGCCCACGATTTCGGCCACCATCATCACACTGCAGAGCGCAATCACGCCCCACGTCTTTCGCTCATTGCGGTCATGGTCTTTGCCCAAGAACACGTGTTCGTGGCGAAAGCGTTCCATTGACTGAGTGTGCATCTAGCACCTCCAAAAGGATGCGAACTCGACTATAATTGATGGATTGGCTCAGGAAAGCCCAGTTGCGGTTCGAAGCTAATGAGATAAAATTACGAATCTGCGCTCCAAACATCATATTCAAAACGGAATTATCGCTTGCCAGAGATGACACATTCCATCGTTGTTCTGGCCGTCGCCTGTGCAGCGTTTGCGGCAACGATGATTGGTGGGCTATTCGCGCTTTGGTTCCGCGACAAGCTGCACCTAATCTTAGGCTTCAGCGCCGGTGCGGTGATCGCCGTTGCCTTCTTCGATTTGATTCCGGAATCACTCGAATTGGGTCGCGAGTTCGAGCCGTCGAAAATCCTAAGCGTCACCGCGATCGGTTTCTTCGCATATGTTATTCTCGACCGTCTTATCGCACTTCATGCGCACCAAGCGAATGACCATAGGGATGGTCGGAACCTAGGCCGAGGTTGGGCGGGTGCCGGTAGTCTCTCGACTCACAGCGTCATGGACGGCTTTGCCATGGGAATCGCCTTTCAAGCGTCGGCTGCTATAGGCGCGGTCGTTGCGATGGCGGTGCTCACGCATGACTTTTCCGACGGGGTCAATACGGTCAGCTTGGTTGTCAAGAACGGTGGCAAGCGACGCCAAGCCTTTGCGTGGCTTCTGGCGGATGCACTGGCCCCAGTTCTTGGCGCCACGGCCAGCCTTTTCATCATTTTGCCCGCACAGGCCTTGGCGTTCGTGTTAGCGGCTCTTGGAGGCTTCTTTCTCTATATTGGAGCGAGCGATCTCCTACCAGAGAGCCATCACGCGCATCCAAAATTCTTGACAACGTTGATGACGCTGTTCGGTGCCGGGTCCTTATACATCATCACTCAGATGGCTAGATGAAGGGCATGAACTAACGGCGGGGGGCGAGCGCACGAAAGTTCACATCCTTTGTCGCTGAAGGACCAATTTCTTCGGTACGTACTCTTTCAGCCACGCAGCCGAGCTATGCATCGGCCAATTGAACCAATTGAACAATATGGTAGTGGAGTCGCGGTGTCGGTGGACTACAGCACTTTGCTTAATCAAAGCGAAGGAGCCCACCGACGCCACAATGCGTTCTTTGGTTTAGAAGCTGTAAGAGATATTCGTCTTGATTAGCTCTTGAGCAATGAGCTGGTTGCCGATCATATTTTGGTAGACTGGCAGGTCCACTTCGGCATGGAGCGTCCAGCGGTCCATGTTCACATCGACGCCCAGAGAAATAAGTAGGCGGGAATATCCACTGTCCGTCGGATTGGCTGCGGGGCCGGAATCGTGATCGCGAACCGACGCTATGAATTGCAGCGTCGGAGAAATATCGACCGTCTCTCCCAATGTGCCCGCGTCGTAAGAAACTCCGCTGACGGCATCCAATTCATTGCCGGGCCGGTAGCCGCCAATCGTCGAGACCGCAATCTGGTATCGGCCTTGCAAAAAATAACGCCACGCGCCATCGGTGCTCAGCCTTCCAACGTGAAATGCGCCCAACGATAGATCTGTGCTTCCCGATCCAATCTCGGTGTCGCGATCAAAATTCGGATATGTGTGGTCGCCGGTTGGCAGCTTGATACCAAAAGTGATGCCCGTCGAATTGTCTCTGGAAAATCCCGAGTAGACACCGGTCAGACGGATATCGCCAATCGCAGAGTGATCGAAGGAGTCGATTGAGCTTCCGGTGTTTGTCGCAAAATGGCGACTCCAGTATGGAACTTCGACCATGACGCCAAGGCCGGAAGCAAAGAGGTATTGAAATCCGGCTGTGTAAAAACTTGTTCTAATGTCCTTGTCGTCATTGTTGGCGGCAGGAGCGTGCGACAGCCCGCTCCAATTCTTGTTTTGATCCATAAAGTCATATTCGAGATAAGCCATTCCCCCAGGCTGAGTCGGGAACAAGTTGTCGATATCGAAAACCCCGCACCCACAAGCGCAGGCGACCGCTTTTGCAGGAAACAATATGACAGCAAGAACGAGCGCCAGAGCGGCCAACCCATGCAATTGTATGTACCCCGGCGACCCGCAACGTGAATAAATTCGCGCGCACGCGCGCGTGTAGACGTTCGACATAGAACCCTCATTCGATGAGATAGGAGTGATCGAGCACGGTGGAAACCGTGCCCGGCGCTCAAGCAATTCGGACGATTAAACGGCCATAGGCGGCGCGCGGGGGGATTGCGCCGAATAGCGCGTGTTGTCCGAAACGAAATGAGGCGCAATGAGGTTGACGGACGTCTCGGCAATCAAACTCGACGGCGCAAGCGTCGAGTTAGAGGCTGGCACGGCCAAATGGACTGCCGCAGCAAATGGGCAAATGTCGTGTTGCCGACCATCTTCATGGCCGGGCTTGTCTTTCTTTAACTGGCCGTCAGCGTCGAGCGCGACATGGACCGGCCCGTTCATCGTGCAGATGACGAGCGGAATCGCTGCGCCGGCAGAGGAGTTCGGCATCCAGCCGGTCGGAAGGAGCGCGCGCAGAAGCATCGCGACAAGCGCGATATGAACTGCAGCGAGCTTCAAGGTCCGTAACATGGTACGCGCCAAACAGGACGTGGGCAGACGGCCGGTCCGTCCCGTGCGATTCGCACGCTCCCACCGGCAATTGCATATTATGAATATTAGAATTATTCAATTGCTAAGGGCGCAAAACACCCCGGAACACCCGATCTGCCCCGTAAAATGCCTGCTAATTCAGCCTGTTTGCGACGAATTCTAGGGGTAGGCAAGCCCTCCAGCATGCTGCTCATTGCGATAGAGCAAGCCATCGGCCGTAATAGGCCTCGTCGAAACCCGCTAGTGGTGGTGCATCACCACGTACTGCACGACAAAAAGAGTGCCATCACAAATCGCGATGGCAGCAAAAATTGATTTCAGCGCAATCGGATTTGCGTGACGGCTCAGCCATGGCGCAAGCCGTGCGCCAAAGACGCATCCGAAGCCGGTAAATGCTGCGATATCCCACGGTATTCCGCCCAATAGGAACTGATGCAAGATCGTCAAGAAAATCGAATTCACCGATAGGAGTACGACGCCGAGACCAATACACGCCGTAACTTCTACTCCATAGGCAAGCATAAGGAGCGCCGCCACGACCTCGCCCTCACCGATAGCAACCCATCCGGTAATAAGACCACCGACAATCGCTATGAGGAATAGCGGAATGGTTGCTTCGGATGGAATGTCCGTCTTTCCCGGCGCCGTTGCCGCCCGCAGCGAAAGAACAATTGTCAGCACACCCAGCAAGATCGAGACCGGACCGAATAGCAGCTTCACGAGCAGCGCACTGGGATGAATCACGAGGGAACTGATCGTGCTGCCGATCAGAAGCCCCGGTATCGCGATCCTTAGAGCGCGCAGCGGAACGACTTTCTTTTGGATCCAGCCGATGGCGCCGCTGGTCATTCCCCAGGACTGGCTCGCCAAGGCGATCTTCAAGGCGGTCACCGGCGGCAGGTGAAAAATGAACATGATGACGGGAATAAACACGATACCGCCGCCGACGGCGGAGATATTCCCAAGCACCGCTCCGCCGAAGCCAACGGGGATGAATATCCAGTTAGTTTCCAGCAGCGCAATCGGATCGTGCGCAAGAGCTGAATAAGCCGATCAGCCAGACGGCGACGAACAACAACAGCGAAGGCGACCAATAACGAAAGTGCCGCTCTTGCACGGTCGATGGCACATACGCATCTGAATATAATGGCGCTGTGGTTTCCGCGACAGAAGTTGAAATAACTCTCGACTGCATCGCCCCACCTGATGGACTGGTCTTGCCGGAAGCATACTATAGATTAGAGAAGTTCTAAATACCTCTCTGACGGACCATCATGGCGGGTAGTGCCGCATAACAGCCTCGGTAGTTCAACATGAGGCAGCCGAAGAACTGCAGATTATGGCGCCGATGCGTCATCGGTCTGGTTCTAGCGAACGGCGACTTCCGATCCCAATTTCTGCCCTTCGATAGCAATCAGATACCCAGCCCACGTTTTCGTCCGAAGTGCCAATCGACCGTGCCGCGAGAAGACATGACACCCGAGATTTGCCTCCCGAGTTGTTGCTCCAAAGCAGGTCGCCAGGGCACGAGTTGGAAGCCGAGGCCATTGTCGATCATGGCGAAGCGGCCGGATGAAAGTGTCACGCGCTGACGATAGATGCCGCCCACATGTTCGCCTTCGAACGGACGGGCGATAGGCGAGGCCTGTGTCGGCCGAAAGCTTTGCTACCGCTTCTTCCAGCTCACGCCGCCGCAGTGTGCTGAGAAGATCGCGCGCGAAAACGATCCGCTGGCCTTGCCGTCGGGCAAATCCCTCGGCAATGAGGTGATTGGCCCGCCGATCCATCGCCGCGCGGACTTCTGCGCCAAAACCCCGACTGCTGACTGGCTTCTTGCGCGAGAAGCTGCCGATCGATCCAGGTTGCACCGCGTGCCGTTATTTGTGCCTCGATCGTGAGATCGGACCGGACAGCGAGCGCAACCTGCTTGCGACCCTTCGCATCGTCGTAAGTTCGGGTTTCGACAATGGCGCCTGGGCTGGCGTCGCCCGTCATCTCCAAATTGGAGAACTGCAGATGATGGGTGCGCCCATCGACGCCTTCGATGATGGCGTAGGCGGAGCCTTTCAGCTCGTCCTGCAGCCCGCGTTCGACAAGCCGGCCGAGTACGGGTTCGGCGGCCGAGCCGCCATGCAAGGCGAAGCCGGAGATGTCGGGTTCACGCCCGGCGCTCGTCATCGCGCGGTGCATGGTCTTGATGATGTCGCCGCGGATGGAAAGCTCACGCAGTGTCTGCTCTAAATTGGGCTTCAGGGTCCAACAACCTGGCGCGATCTGTTCGGCAAGGCCAAAACGTTCCAGCTTCGCGGCGCGGCCGACCATCAGCCGGCGTAATTCGGGATCTTCGTTCGTGGCGCCGGGGCGTAGATCGGCAATACCGCCGCCATCATCGGCGGCGTTGCGCAGAGCCCGGTCGAGGTCCGTCCAGCGTTCTGCCTCGACGTCCTTTTCCAGGGCGGATCGAACCTCCAATTCGCTGCGTGGGCCAAGTTCGAGGGTCACACGATTAGAGGCGCGGGCACGCAGACCGCGGCTGATATAATCGCGGCTGATCACAAGGTCTTTGCCGTCATCGGCGCGGCCTCGGACCAGGACATGGACATGCGGATTGTCGGTGTTCCAGTGATCGACGGCGACCCAATCGAGCTTGGTGCCCAGATCGCGTTCTGCATCGGCCATCAATTCGCGCGTGAAGGCGCGCAGATCGTCCATCTTTGCGGCGTCTTCCGGGGAGATGATGAAGCGAAAATGGTGGCGGTCGTCTTGGCAGCGCTCGGCAAATTCCCGCTCGTCGACAGCCATCCGAGTTCGCATCGAACATGCGGGCATCCTCGCCGTCACGGGTGACGCCCTCGCGCTTGAGATAAGTCAAATGCCTGGAAAGGGGCGCCGAACGAAAACGACTGCCGTGATGGCGGACAACACGCGCCTTCACCACGACGCGGCGGGCAGGCGAACGCAAGGATAGCGACAATGCAGCACGACGGCCGCGGCCGAACTGTGATCGCGTGCCAGAGGCTCTTGCCATCGCCAAATCGCTTGCCGACATGGCCGGCCTTCTTCGCCGCCCGCATCACTTGGCCGACAAAACTCTTGTCGCGGATACGCCCTGGGCGAATGCGCAGGTCATCGTCGCGCCTTGTCATGGTGACAACCGACATACGAAACAGGACGGCTGGCGCTCGAAGCGTTGAATGTGTTGGTGTTTTGGGACGGAGAGCCAGACGGACAATGCCCCGTATTGCCCAAAACAATGAATCCAACCAACCACATGCGCCAAACCGATGGCGGCGCTTTTATCTCGCCATCGCCTGGTTGGGTACCGGATTTTCCTGCGCCTCCATTCGAAATTTGCGCTTTCCCGCGAAAGCTCACGAAGCGATGCGATATATCTCATGGCAGGCCTCCAGATGTATAGCGGTGCACGAACAAACCGTTTGGCTGCGGCGCCAGTGCAAAGAGAACTGGTGTCGAAGTCGAGGCAGCCGATTGGTTGGAAGAGCCATTCACTGGAAGTGGACGGACTGAAGGTGACGACGCAAACAACCCTGCTCGCCGCCAATCCACAACGTTCGAGACCGCATTCGTCGTGGCGCCGATGTGCAAAGCGGGAAGCATTGCCTGCAGTCTTGCGAGATAATCCGTCGTCTCTTCGCGCAATGGTCGAAGGCCTGTCAGATAATCTTCGAAGCGTTTTGGCCCGGCATTATAAGCAGCAAGGAAACCGGCTTGGCCGAAGCGGTCGTACAGTTCGCGGAGATACGCGGCGCCGGCCATGATATTGTCGTGAGGATCGAATGGATCGGCGCCCAGCTGATATCGCGCGCGCAAATCCACCCATGTCTCAGGCATGATCTGCATCAGACCCATGGCGCCTTTGGGCGACACTGCGGCGGGATTGCCGCCACTTTCGATCCGCATGACCGCGTGTATCCATGTCGTGGGAATGCCAAACCGCTGCGAAGCTTCGTCCACGAATCCGTCGAACGGTTCGCCGGGCGAGTTCTCTGTTGAAGGTGTAGTTGGCGGCACTATTTGCGCCGTCTTCGTGCCGTGCGCCGCTGTCACCATCAATGCCGCAATCGCCGCAATACCCAACACCGTCCCAAGGCCTCGCCAGCCTGCCACCGTGCTCGCCCCCGTCCAGGGCAAGGCGCTGGCGCGCCGGCCAACTGGCCGCCCTGGACTGGCGCTGCGCGCGGCGGCGGCTTCGTGCCCGGCCGGGACGAAGGAATGGCGCAGCATGCGGCCAAACAAAGGAATCATTATTTGAAAGCGAGCCGTCGGCATCTTCACTGTTCCTTGGAGATAAAGAGCGGGACGGCGCGGCCGATGATGGAAATCATTGGCAGCGGTCCGAAGTAGCGTCCGTCAAACGAGTCCGGCACGGCGCGATTGAGGAGAAAGATTTCGTTCGGCGTGAGCCTGTGGCAGCCCTGCCAGTCGGGCAGCGGCCGTCCAGCGCGATCACGCGTCAGCGCCGATGCGACGGCGATTCCATTGATCGTGATGACGAACCCATGACGGCAGACGATCTCGCCAGGCAACGCCGCCACATGCTTGAGCAGTGGCACGCCTCTCGGCAGGTAGCGGCGCTCGGCGAGGAAGGTTGCGAGAGGTCCCGATGGTACCGCGATAACGAGATCGCCGTGTTTGAGCAGGATAACTGGCTGCACGGCATAAAGCCCGATTGGTACACTGGCACTTGCGTTCCAGATCAGCTTTGGCGACGGATGAAACAGCGGTGACAGGTCAATTGCCAGTGCTACGAGGTATGTCGTTATGACATAGAATAAACGTCTCATGACGCGAGCCTCTGGCGTAGCAGCCAAGCGTCGTGGCGGGCCCGCGTGTAGGGCCGCGGATCGTCAGCGACCATGAGACGGTTATGGACATGGCACCAATAATCCGGCGCGGTGTCGGCGGGATCGACGCCGATGGCGTCCACGGTGTCGATCATCTGCAGCACGCGTTCGACCTTTGGCCAGCCATGAATGCGCAGAAGGATTTCGCCGCCGGGACGCACGAAGGGCAGGGTGGTGTAGGGCTCACCATGTGCCGTGGCGCGCACGATATCGATGCGCGAAATGATGGTCCCGTAATCGTTGGACGCCCAGCGCACGAAGGCGAAGATGCTGCCGGGCGTGAAGCTGACAAGGCGGCGGCGCCGGTCGATGATATGTTCTTCGGCGAAGCGCCCGAAGCATATCCAATGCTCGATACGCTTCTCGATCCACGTTAGCTCGACATGGGTGAGCCTGATCGTGTGTTGCGCGGAAGCTTGGCAATCTGCGATGTGCATGGTGAACCTCACTCGATATCTGGAATTGTCCTGGCGCGGGGCAACTGGTGCCGGTCTGTCGCGTTCAGCGCTCGCTCGCATGTGGAAAGGACAAGCTGCTCGCTCTCAGTCGGTGCGTGTTGGATCGGCATCGGCATAACCGCGGATCAGCGTCTGCTCGGTGCAGGACCAGCGTTGCCACTGCTCGTCGATTGACTATCTCCGCGAACAAGGCTGGCAGACTTTGTGTCGCGCCGGTTGCCTGAATTGACGGATGTGCGCTCGTTTGTGAGTGCAGGCGTATCGCGGCGCTTGGCAGGATGGACGATGCCGTTGCCCGGATCGGAGGTCGAATGGCGCAGTCCCTGACCGGCCCAGCTATTCAGGTCATCGATCGCATAGACGACGCGGCCGCCGAGCTTGAGATAGGCCGGGCCCGTGCCGTAGGTGCGATGTTTTTCAAGTGTACGGCCGGAGAGGCCGAGATAGCGGGCGGCTTCGGGTGTGCGCAGAAGCCGCGGTGGCAGTTCGTTGGATGAATTGCTCATGTGAAACTCCGGTGTTGTTGGTGCGCTGCCGGTCGATGACGGCGCAGGAGCGATCACGATGGCGAAGAGAGGCCGGATGGGGGGATGACGGAGTTGACGCTATCCGTCCGCGTACCCCATTGGCGATGTGCAAGACGCTATTTGCCGCGCAGCAGATTCAAATAACCGCCGCCGATCATGGTGTTGGCATCTTCCACCAGGCGAATGGTCCGGCCGCGCACGGGCAGTGTTTTCCAGCCGTGTTCGGCGACGGCTTTGGCGCCGAAGAGATCGGCGGCGATTTCGCGGTAGGTGGCACCGTCCTGGCGCATGTCGCAGGCGCGCAGCATCAGCATCAAACGGGCGCGGTGGCGCGCGGTGAGCAGCATCGAGCGCGGAAGACGCCCGGCTGGACGGCGCATCAGCCAGTGTTGAAAGCGCAGCGCGCCGGCCAGACGAAGCGAGAAGTCTTCGTCGAGCGGAATGGCAACCGCGAGCGGCTGATCGGGTCCCGGGCGAACCAGCAAGACGCGATGTTCGCCGCGGGGATCGCTGAAGATGACGTGCCGGCCGTCAATACCTGTTTGATCGGCCAGCGCAGCGCCAAAGTCGATCGACTGTTGAGTGGCAGCAGCCGGAAATCCCTGCGGTGCGGGCGTCAACAGCACTGCGGTCGGCACGAATTCCGGCCGCCAATGGACCTGGACCTGGCCCGCCGGAAGGGCGGGATCGCAGGCGAAAGCTCAACCCCCAAGGCGCCATCTTTGCCGCCACCATGCGCTCATCGAGTTGGCCGGCTGGCTGTTGGCGATGCAATGCCAAATAGTCTCTGCGATAGCGGCGATTACGGCGAAGAAACTCCCAGGCGAAGTCGGAGCGTTGCAGTTGATGAGATTCGTCGGTGGGTTTTTCTGACGGCCGATCTGCGCCCTGTGACATGAAGTGTACTCCTGGAACTTTTTGCAGCCAGAAGTTATTTGCGGCGCGACAGTTCTCGGAAGTCCTCAATTTGGTGGCGAGTGATGCACGCGGAACGAGAACTTTGCGTTCTGAACCGTCCCAAATCTGGACAACTCGACCGCTATTTCTTCGGTGATGGACGCAGCAGATCGCGATAGCCGCTTTCCGCCATCCAGCGCGCACGGGTCAAGTGACTGTTGTGAACTTCGAGCGCGCGAACGGGCTCGCGTTCGGAATCGATATGAAAGATCGTCCACACTGCGCTGCGCCAATCTATGCCCGCGTCATCGGCGTCCAGGAGCAATAGATAAGTGTTGAGATGGCGCTCATCATAGGGCGTCACATCTGGAGCGGAAGGTGGCTTATCTTCGAACGGTGGAATGGCATCTGCCATTGCGTCCCTCCGACCACAAATCGCCGACAACGATTTGAGATAAATTCATTGCGTTATTTCATGGTACGACAGAGTTCGGGCATCGCGTAGCGCATACAACTGCATCACCATCGATGCAATTTTGCACGTCTGGCGGGTTTTGATTCTACGGCAACGCTACTATAGTCGCGTATTATAATACGTAGCAATAAAATACGCGATTGGCATCCATCCTGCGGATGGATATTCGCAAGGTCTTCGGGCTCAATCTGCGGCGTATCCGGCTTGCCGCCGGCCTGAGCCAGGAAGCGGTGGCCGCGGGAATGGGTGTCGATCGCGCGCACGTCAGCAGCATGGAGCGCGGACAACAAAACGTGACACTTCTGACGCTGTGGCAGGCCTCGCAAGCTTTGGGGTGCCGCGCGGCCGATTTTCTGGATGAGAAAACCCCGGCAACGGCTCCGAACCTCAATGTGAAGGCCCCGAGGCGCCGGCGAACCAAGTCCTAGCAAGCCTCTTGAAAAGCACGGCATTTTGCCGTACATTGCTCGCGAAGGAGAATTCCATGCGTGCCACATCGCGCCGCAAGCCGCCCGCCAAAGAGCTCAAAAGAGACCGGTTGGAGTTGCGCATTGCCACATCTGCAAAAGCGCTCATTCAGCGCGCCATGGCGGTGAGCGGCTTGACTGCCGGCGATCTTGCTTATGAAGGCGCGCGCCGGGTTCTCGATGAGCATGAGCGTATGTTGCTCACTGGCGCAAACCGGGATGCGTTCCTGGCCGCCGTTCTCAATCCGCCCGAGCCCACCGCCAAATTGATTGCGGCCCTGCGCCGGCATCGCGATGTGATGGGCTGACGATTGGCGCTGAGGATTGAACCGCTCGGAAAGCAGCACGAGCGTGCCGGCTTTAGCTAGCGGGCAAAGCGAACTCGACGATTGGTTCCGCAGGCGGGCCAGCCAGGATGAGCGGCGCAATGTGGCGCGCGTATTCGTGGCCGTGGACGATGCATTGGGTGTTGTCGGTTTCTATAGCCTCAGTTCCTTCACGCTTAGCCTAGAGAATCTTCCGGACGAGATCGCCCGCAAGCTGCCGCGCTACGATGCCATACCTGCAGCGCTGATCGGGCGGCTGGCGCGCGATGAGAAGGCCCGCGGACTTGGAATCGGCGAGTTGCTGCTGGCGGACGCTTTGCGCCGCATCTTGGCTGCAAGCAAGACGCTCGCGGTGTTCGCCATTGTGGTCGATGCCAAGGACGAGCGCGCGGCAAAATTCTACCAGGCGTATGGCTTCCAAGTGTTTCCGCTACAACCGCGCCGTTTGTTTCTCCTGGCCTCGTCGGCAGCCGCAGCGCTCACGAAAATCTAGCTGTGCGATACGCGATCGGTACGCAAGGCGGGTCCAAGCGAGCAGAGCCGCCCAAAGAAAAACCCCGCCCGGCGAACCGGACGGGGCTTGGAGGATGGGCGCCTCAGCTGCCGCTGCGCTTGCCGGGCCTGCGCGACCAGATCGCGCTATAGGTGTCGCCGTCCTTGTCCTTGACCAGGTTGGCGTAGACCGGAGCGGTGAAACTCGGATCGTCGAGCTTGAGCGAGTGATACTCCTCTTTCTTCTCCGACGATTTGGTCCAGGCGGCACCGATCTCCGCGCGGCCGACAAAGATGCGATGGGTCGGAGCGTCTTCGTTGGTGCGGCTGGTCTCGGCGAGGATACGCACGCCCTTGACCTGCAATGCCAGCATTGCGAACTCGCCTTCGAACCCATTGGGGACTTTCTTGAATGTGCCGATGATAGCCATGTCTGTTCTCCATTTGCTGTTTCGAGCCCGCGACCATCGCGGCCTCGATGGCGATCGGAAGGCCGAAGGCGATCGACGACGCACCCGCACTTGCGGGCTTGAGGGAGGACGGCAGACTTTCTTGGCCCGCGCGAGGAATGGGCGTAGCCCAGGGGAAGAAAGTCTGACGGCCCCCTTGCGTCTAGGCGATCGAGGCGCAGCCGGTCTTTGGCCCGATCAAAGCCAAGAGAGGCGGCATGGACTCGCGTGCCAAACAGCATCCGGGGAGAACTCATGGCGACTGGTCAGCGGTATAAGCAAGATCACCGATGTATGGATCGAAGAAAGAGAAGCGCTGGCGCAGAAACGGAAAGGGCTTCATCGACGCGACCGAACGCGCTCGCACACGTCCGCCATCGCCTTGTCGGGCGCGAGACGGCGCTGCATCTGGTCGATGTCGGAGAAGATAGAAGTATACGCTCAAGCGCGTCGTGCTCAGCGCGACGCTCGTCTGCCAAGGTCAAGATGGGCATGACGGTGACTGCGCGATCTAGCCGTTGGCCGTGGGCGAAAGCTGCGACGAAACCGAACCGTCCTGCATGCCCTGTCCGACTCGCCGAAGTGACGAAGATGGCAATGCGCGACCAAGCCGTGCCGCCCACCAGCGCTGCGCCGACGAATGCGAGAATCTGGCTCAGCGTGCCCGCCGGGATGCAGATATGCGCGATGCCGAGTGTGGCGTGATAGCCCGCGACTGCGGCAGGAACCGCGAAGACGAGCGCAATACCCGCCCGCATGAGCGGCACGCGCATTGTTGCTAGCAGGAGCTGTCCAAGCGCGAGAACACAGGCGCCCACGACGACGGCGATGAGGCCGGAGGCGAGCACGCCGTAGCCGTGATGGTAGGCGGCGAACCCCGCGGTCATGCCGACGAAGAACGGCAAGGCGTAGACGGCTAGCGTGAAGAACAGCCAACAAAAGAAGGCGATGGCGAAGACGCTGAGAATGATGCCGAGAATGATCATGGCGGTGGCCTCCGTGCAAAAGATCGACGGTTCGCGCCTCCACCAGCCGCCATGGCGCGAACCCGACCATAGCAGCTTGTCGTGCGGAGCGGAATCCACACGAACAATGTTGCACTTGGCCGCAGTTGCGGCCGGTGTAAGCCGTGTTGCATGTCGCGCAAGGGGCGGCGCTCACGCGCCGCCGTCGCCGGAGCGCCACACCGGAATGCCGAGCTTGCGGGCTTTGTCGCAGAGGTTCGCGGAGATGCCGGAACCTGGGAAAGCGACGACACCGATCGGCATGCGCTTCCAGGAGATGGTCGTTGCGCTTGAAGGGCGCGGCCTTGTGATGCCGGTTCCAATCGGGCCGGAACGCAACCTGCGGAACCTTGCGCGCGTCGGCCCAGCAAGCGGCGATGCGTTCGGCGCCGGTCGGCGTGCCGCCATGCAGGAGGACCATGTCGGCGTGCTTGGCATGCACCTTGTCGAGCGCCGTCCAGATGCGGTCGTGATCGTTGCAGTCGGGGCCGCCGGTGAAAGCGATACGAGCGCCGGTCGGAAACAGAACTTGCGTCTCGCTGCGCCGCTTGGCGTTGAGGAAATCGCGGCTGTCGATGACCGCCGCCGTCATGGCGCGACGGTTGACCATGGAGCCTGAATGCGGCCGCCAGTGTGAGCCGGTGATCTGTTCGTAACGCTCGGCTGCAGCGTCGCGAAAGGCCTCGATGCTGTCGCGACGGTCAAGGAGAACTTCGCCGTCGGCGAGCAGGCGCTCGAGTTCGACGGAGCGGATTTCGGAGCCGTCCTGTTCGCGCTGGCTGCGCTTCTGCGCGTCCTCGTTGTCGTCGAGCTTGCGCTGGACGCGGTCGATGGCGCGATGGAAGGCGTGGACCATCGACCAGAGCAGATCGTGCAAGTCCGGTTCGAGGCGCGTGTCCGTCAGCGTGCCGGCGAGTGCGTCGAAGATGTCGGTGACGGTGCCCGCAATCTCGTCGCTGTCGGGCGTGGGCCGCGTGTCTGGCTCGTCGTAGAAGGGCTTGTGCCCGAAGAGATGAAGCTGGGTGAACACCTCGTCGGTGGCAGAAGAGGTGTGTTCGGGTTCGTGATCGTCGCTGCACGTCATAACTGTCTCCTTGGACAGAGCGACCGCGCACCACGCGCGGCCTTCGGCGATCCCTCAGCCAGAAGCGGAGCGGGCCGGAACCGCGGGCCGTGTTTGCAGCCCGCGGCCGAAGGACAGGAGGGCGCGGCTATTTTGTTTGGCGATGCAAAGGCGCGTCAGCGCCGGCGGAAAATAGCCGAGCCCGACTGTTGCAGGCCTGCTCCGATTCTGGCCGGATCGCCCTTTAAGAAGGCCGCGTGCGCGTGCCTTGTGCGATCAGGAGACAGGCTGGCGTGATGCGCGACGATGCGCAGCCGTCACCTCGTCCTGGCCGGACCGAGAAACCGCGCGACATGCTCGGGCGCGAGCTGTTCGCTGAGATGGCGACGCAGTTGATCGAGACCGATTGCACGCAGATCGTCGTTGAAGTCGTCCAGAAGCGGCGACAGCATGCGCGCCTCGATGCCTGCATGCCGCGCGCGTTGGGTTAGCGCTGCTGCGGCGCCATCGCCGGCCGCATCGGCGTCGCGCACGACATAGAGAACGCGCAGCGATGCGGGCAACAGCATCGCTGCGAGATGGTTGGCGGACAGTCCCGCCGCCATCGCGAGGTCCGGCAGCGCATCGCGGAGCGACAGCATCGTCTCGATACCTTCGCCTGCGGCGAGAATGTCCTGAACGACGCCGAAGCGCACGGCATTGCCGAGAAGATGGCCCATCGCACGGCGCGGCGTCGCGATGGGAGCCTTGCCCTTGCCGGACGGGTCGAGCCATGTGCGATGGACGCCGGTGATCGCACCACCCAGGTCCGTGACTGCCGCGATCAGTGCCGGCCAGATCTGGGTATCGGCGTCGACGTCGGGCCGATAATAGCAGCGCGGATGGAATCGCAGCGCCGGCAATCCGGCGAGATGCGTGATCGCGCGCCCGCGCAGATAAGCTTCGGCCAGCGTGCCGTGCAACGGCTTCGACATTGCGAATAGACGCCGGGCCGATTCCGGCGATCCCTGTGGCGCCGGTGATCGATGCGGCGTCCGCTGCGATGGGATCGGTTGCGGGAGGCTCAGAAACGCGCGGGCTTCGTCGAGTACGTCACGCAAACGATCCAGATGGCGGTTGCGCGCGATGAGATCGAGCAGATCGCCATGTTCGCCGGTGGCCGCATCCGTCCATTTGCCGGCGGCACCCTTGCCGCTGTCCGGACCCATCAGCCGGACATAGAGGCTGCGGCCGGGATGGTTGTCGGCATCGCCGACCAGCCAATAGCGGCCTTGCCGCCTGCCGTTGGAAAGATAGTGGCGGCAGACGGCTTCGGCATTCTGTGCGAGTTGCTGCGATAGCCTCGCGGCGGGACTGGGCGCATTCATGTCACGCGCCCCTGTCTTCGATGCCGGTCAGCGGAAAGCGCGCGAGCAATGCGGCCAGCACATCCGGCCCGTTCGCGCCCGTCGGCACGAAGAGCCGAAGTTTCCAGGCGATGATCTCCGACATCAGCCCGAAGGTCTTCAGCCGGTCCACCATGCCGTCACTGAATTCCATCAGCTCGATGCGGGTGTTGCCCATCACCCTCACGCGGCGCAGCTGCATTCCGTCCTGCAGGGTGAGGATCGAGCGGCCGCCCTGCACCGCCGACCAGGCCTCCGGCGCGGAGATGGCAGCCGTGCCGGTGTCGGTGGCCGACGCCACCCAGCCAAGCGGCACAGGACGGCCGATGATGCGTTCTCCGGCATCGGTCTGGAGCCGATAGACGCGGCAATGCTCATTTGGCAAGCGCTTCCAGATGGGAAGCAACAAACCCGTGACGACATGCAAATCGCTCTCGGTAAAGGGCGGCAACTCGGCGAGTTCGGCATTCCACGCCCGCGTGAAGGTCTCGCGGTCGGTGGCCTCCCAATGGGTGTGATCGAGCGCTTCGATGGCTATGGCGGAGCGTTCCATCGGCCGGAGCAGACGGACCCGCCGTTCGACCGATCCGTCGTCGAGCATCAAACTCGGGGCGCCGATCTGAACCGCAGCGCGGCCCGACTGACTGTTGATCGTCAGCAGAGCGCGGGGCTCGCGGGCATACTCCAATGCTTGGTCCAGCGTCAGAGGTTGGTTGCGGTCGCGACGTCGGATGGTGAACACCTCGGTCTCGGCATGGCTGCCGGGATGGGTGTAGAGCGTGCGCCGATCCGTGATCACGAGACTTTCGGCCGTGATGGTCTCAAGCCCATGGTCATAGATGCCCGAGACAATCGCGCCCTCGATCTTGGCGCGCAGCAAGCCATCGAACACATCGAAGAGATGGTTCTGCATGTCGATGGTGAGCGCGAGCAGCCGGTTGAGAAACGTGGTGATAGGTGGCAGTTCCTCGCGCAAGCTGCCGTCGCGGTCGGTGAGCGAGAGCCCGGTCACTGCTTCGAAGGTCGTCAATGAGCATTGCTCGACCTTGCCATTATAAAGAAGAAGGTAGAGTTGGCGCAGCGCCGCGCGCGCATAGGGGGATTCCAGATTGTCCTCGGCACGAAACAGTCCTTGACCGCCGGTCTGGCGCTGACCCTTGGTGATGGCTCCGAGCGTGTCGAGGCGCCGGGCAATGGTGGAGAGGAAGCGCTTCTCCGCCTTTACATTGGTGGCGATCGGCCGGAACAGTGGCGGTTGGGCTTGATTGGTGCGGTTGGAACGGCCAAGGCCTTGGATCGCGGTGTCCGCCTTCCACCCAGCCTCCAATAGATAATGTATGCGCAGGCGCCGGTTCTTGGCGCCGAGATCGGCGTGATAGGAACGCCCGGTGCCGCCCGCGTCCGAAAAGACCAGGATCGGCTTCACATCATCCATAAAGGCTTGGGCCTCAGCGAGGTTTGCGGAGCCCGCGCGGTTCTCGACACAGAGTCGGCTGGCTTTGCGCACGATGCGGCGGCTGCGGCCCGTCACTTCGGCTACCTTGTCGGTCCCAAAGCGCTGCACGATCTGATCGAGCGCGCCCTGGACCGGGGCCAATGCTGCGAGATGCTCGATCATGCGATCGCGCCGTTCCACGGCTTCGCGCGACTGCACGGGGTTGCCGTCCTTGTCGAATACCGGACGTGACGAAAGATTGCCTTCATCGTCGGTGAACGGTTCGTAGAGCTGGGTCGGGAAGGAATGGCTCAGATAGTCGAGGACGTATTCGCGCGGGGTGATATCCACTGAGATATCGTTCCACTCCTCGGTCGGAATCTCGGCCAGCCGGCGTTCCATCAGCGCTTCGCCGGTCGAGACGATCTGGATCACGGCGGCATGGCCGCATTCCAGATCGCGCTCGACGGATTTGATCAGCGTCGGCGTCTTCATCGCCGTGATCAGATGATTGAAGAAGCGCTGCTTGGCGGATTCGAAAGCCGAGCGCGCGGCGGACTTGGCCTGGCCGTTCAGACGTGCCGCTCTCGCCGGTGACGTTGGTGGCCTGCAGCGCTGCGTCGAGATTGTTGTGAATGACCTGGAAGGCCGCCGCATAGGCGTCATAGATGCGGGTCTGTTCGGTTGTGAGCTTGTGCTCGACAAGTTCGTATTCGACGCCTTCGTAGGAAAGCGAGCGGGCCATGTAGAGTCCAAGCGCCTTCAGATCGCGCGCCAGGACTTCCATGGCCGCGACACCGCCCGCCTCGATGGCCTCGACGAACTCCGACCGCGTTGCGAACGGAAAATCCGTGCCGCCCCACAAGCCGAGACGCTGGGCATAAGCGAGATTGTGAACGGTTGTCGCGCCGGTCGCCGAGACATAGACGATGCGCGCGTTCGGCAGCGCATGTTGCAGGCGCAAGCCCGCGCGGCCCTGCTGGGAGGGCGCGGTATCGCCGCGCTCGGAGGTCGAGCCCGCGGCATTGGCCATGGCATGGGATTCGTCGAACACGATGACGCCGTCGAAATCGCGGCCCAACCAATCCACGATCTGCTGCACGCGGGAAGCCTTGTCCTCCTTAGCGTCGGACCGCAGCGTGGCATAGGTGGTGAATAGGATGCCTTGCGCCAGACGGATCGCCGTGCCTTGGCGAAAGCGCGACAGCGGCGTGACCAGCAAGCGTTCCTGCCCAAGCGCCGACCAATCGCGCTGGGCGTCCTCGATCAGCTTGTCGGACTTGGAGATCCACACCGCCCGGGTGCGGCCCTGGCACCAATTGTCGAGGAGGATGCCCGCGACCTGGCGGCCTTTGCCGGCGCCGGTGCCGTCGCCCAGCATCCAGCCGCGGCGAAAGCGAACGGCATCCTTCGCATCATCGGGTGCAGCCGAGACGACATCGAAGGTCTCGTCCACCGTCCACGCACCTGCAAGAAACGCGGCGTGTGCTTCGCCCGCATAGATGATGCTTTCGAGCTGGGCGTCGGAGAGAAGGCCGCGTTCGGTGACGATCGACGGCAGGCGCGGGCGATAGGCGGGCTTCGGCGGGGCGACCGACGCCATCGCCGCCGATTGGACGAGTTTGGTCGGATGCGGCGGCGCGCCCGGGATGCGGATGGACTGGAGCGCATAGCTCTCATAGATCGACTCGCCAGATGGCCGTGATCGGCCGCAGTCCAGTCGACCGTCTCGTAAGCGAGTTCGACGCCGGTGATTTCGGAAGGTGGTTGTGGGGCGGCGATCCGAGCCGCGGGCCGACGCGCCGCGCTGCGCACGGCAGGTTGCACGACACGTTGCGAGGACGGCGACGGGTCGCACGCGGCGGCAGCTCGGCGATCCAGCCTAGCAACGTCGCGGCGTCGGTCGCCATGCCGGGCGAAGCCGGGAAGCATGCGCGCGTCCGCAGCCGGGACCTTGTCGATCACAGTGAGACGCGTCTCGGTCGTCGTGCCGTGGCGCGCATAGACACGGCCGTCGATGGCCGCCGAGAACACGATGCGGGCGCGCTCCTGCAGGCGCACGAAGGCATCGCGCCAGGCAAGGCTGTCGGGCGCGAGATTGGCCCCCGTGATCGCAACGAGGCGCCCGCCATCGGCGAGACGCGCAAGCGCCGAAGCGATGTGGCGCATCGCGGCGTCGGCAACGCGCCCATCGACATGGGCCGCGGCCGAGAAGGGCGGGTTCATCAGCACCACGCTCGGCTGCACGGATGCGTCGAGGAAATCGTGGATGTGCGCGGCGTCGTGCTGGGTTACAGACGCCGCCGGAAACAGGCCGCGCAACAGCGCGATGCGATTGTCGGCGAGTTCGTTGAGCGCGAGTCCAGCGCCAGCGAGTTCGGCAAAGATCGCGAGCAGGCCCGTGCCGGCGGACGGTTCGAGCACCAGATCGGCGGGCGTGATCGCTGCGGCTTGCGCGGCGACGAACGCCAAAGGAAGCGGCGTCGAGAATTGCTGCAGCGCCTGGCTCTCTTCGGAGCGGCGCGTATGGGTGGGAAAGAGCGAGGCGATGCGCAGCGTGCATCGCGAGTTCGGCGGCGGGAGACGCCGCGCGCGCGCGAATGGCGCTGCCGAATTTGCGCAGAAACAGGATCTGCACGACTTCGCAGACGTCGTAAGCGGATTTCCAGTCCCACAGGCCTTCGGCGTCGGTGCCGCCGAAGGCCGTGGTCATCGCCGTGCGCAAAAGATCGGAGGAAATCGCCTCGCCGCGCGAGACCGGCCCGAGCAATTGCTTCAGCAGCGTTGCGGATGATGGGAAACGCATCAGGCGTGGGCATTGCGGCCGCGAGCGCAGCCGCAGGAATCATGGAGTTCATGGGAAAGGCCTTCAGGAGAGCGGGGATGGGCGAACCGGGAGGCGCTCTCTTGAGCCTGTCCGGTTCAAACCCGTCCCGGCCGTCCTCTCACTTTTGCGGGTCGATCGGCACAAGATGCCAATGCCAACCGCCATTCCCGCCCAGAACCAGGAACGGAACGACATATCTGAGTTCGCGGCTGCAGGCGGTGCATCGGCAAGGCGTGCCGCCCGCCTTGTCCTTCCAGTCGTCGATGGCGATGCCGGCGCCTTCGAAGAAGTTCAGCATGTGCCCGCAATTGGGACAGGCATTCTTCTGGACCAGGCAGCGCAGGATGTATCGGCGCTGTTTCTCGATTGGGTCGAGATCCTGACGCTTCGTCGTCAACAGCTCGGAGTTCTTCATGACCTGTCTCCGTGCATGACCTGCTTCACCATGCGCGCGAGCTTCTACGGGCTCATGCAAAAGATCGAGCGAGGCGAAGTTGTTCGGACCGCCGACATAGTCTTTGCGGCCATTGCAGGTTCGGATGAGGATGCCGGAGTCGAAGCCGCCGAACGGTTGACTCGCCTGAACATAAATACGCTCGGCATGGAGTGTGATCTCGCCGGAGACGGCGATGCCGGCCATGTTCGAACGAAGATCGAAGCTGCCGGATGGCAGATCGAGCGCCTTGGCGAGAAGCGAAAGCTGGCGGCGGGCAAGGCGATGGAATTCGCACTTGCGGTCCTCGTCATAGGCGACGGACGTTCGGAAGTCGAAAGCGTCTGTCATGGCTGTTCTCCAAAGAAAGAGAGCCCGGCGCCCCTTCGGCAAGCTCAGGGGCCGGGCTCGAAGTTGATGGGATGTGCGGAAGTGCTATTCGGCGGCTTCGGCCACCGGCTCGTCGGCAAGGAATGCGGGCAAAGCTTCGGGCTCGCTCGCTTCCGCGACCGGATCGAGAAGCCGCAGCGGCTCCGGCAGCCAGCCGGTGCCGTCGAGCAGCCGCTCGGCTTCCTTGGCCATCTCGCCCTTCTTGAGGTGATCGATCAGCTGGGCCGATTGCTCGCCCTTGGCTTCGCGCACCGCTTCGAGAATGCGCGGCTTGGTCACGCGGCCGAGATAGTTTTCGACCGTCGGCTTCCAGCCAACCGCCACCATGTCGAGCGCGACGGCGCTTGGCGAGCCGGTCGGCCTGTCCGATGCGCCGTTCGATCGTGCCGCGCGACGGACCGGACCCGCCCGGACGATCGGCACGCTCATGCAGCGCCGTGACGCCAAGCGACACGCAATGGGCAAGCAACGCGGCGCGCTTCTCGTCGTCGAGACTGACGATATAGTCCCACAGCGCGTCGTCGCTGTCTGGCAATTCGGCCTTCCAGTGCTCCTGCCGTTCGGCGATAGCACGCGCCGATGCGCTGTCCTTCAGATCGGGCGCCTGGATCGGCAGATAGACATGTCGAACCGATGCCTCCAGACATGCGCCGTAGCTTCCGTGGTAGAAGCTGTCGAGACAGAGCTTGTGCAGAAGCGCCGTCATCGCGACGCGGGGATGGCAGGCGACGGCATCCTGCAGCGCAAGCGTGCGATGGGCCGTGAGTTCGCTGACAAGCCGATCGGGCAACGGCTTCATGCCGTCTTCTTCTTCGGTGTCCTCTTCCTCGCCGGCGCCGACGGTGATGACGGTGTTATGGGGTGCGGATTCCCGCGCGCCTTGCGTCTCGTCTGCTTCGGCCTCGTTCTCGCTGGGCTTCGTCCGGCACTTCATCCTCGCGTCGGACAAATCCGCGTTCGACGCGCAGGCCGCCGTCGTTGGTCAGGCTGATGAAGACGCCAGCGCGCGCTTTGTCATCCGGGGTCGTAGAGCAGTGGCCGGTTCTCGAACGCTTCGAGTTCGGCTTCGATCTCGCCAAGGTGACTGATCGACGTCATCGGGAAGCTCTTCGGCCTGGGCGTATTGCTCCTCGATCTGCTCGTTGCTCGGTGCGTAGAGCCTCGCGGCGCGCGATAGTCGTCTTCGCCCAGTTCAGGACGCCGTGCCCGCGACGCGCCGCATGCCGCTGTCGTAGCCATACGGGAAGCTGGACCGCGACGTTGATCCACTTCCAGCCTTCGGCGGCGATTTCGGCGGCCGCGGCCTTGAGCTTTTCGGTGACAAGCCGATCCAGCAATCCCGGATCCTGCAGCCAGCCGCCATCGTGCTCGTCGAACAGATCGCGCATGACGATGCCGCCGGCGGCTTCATAGGCTTCGATGCCCACGAACTGCGCGCGCCTGTCGGACGCTTCCACCGTGTCCTCGGTCAGCATGGCTGCGAATGTTATAGGGGTCTGCGTCGTAGATTTGGTCCGCGATGCAGTCCCAGACATGCTCCTGGCGCGCATGATCTTCGCTGACGGTGAAGGCCATGAGCTGTTCCAGCGTCATGCCATCCGCGCCATAGATCGCGAGCAGTTTCTCCGACACGCTTGCCAGGCGCTTGCGCTGCTTCACCACCGCCGGCGTGATCTTGAGCCGGCGCTGCGATGGTCTCATCGCCGAGGCCCTTCGCCGAAAGCTCCTGGATCGCGCGGAATTCGTCGAGCGGATGAAGCGCTTCACGGAAGGTGTTCTCGGCGAGCGAATCCTCTTCCGCCGAAATCGGATCGTCGGCGCTCTTGACGTTGCAGGGAATCTCGGCGGTCTTCGGCAGGCGCTTCTGCTTGACGAGAATCTCCAACGCGCGATAGCGCCGTCCACCGGCCGGAATCTCGAACATGTCCGTCTCCGCGCCGGCGTCATCCAGCACCGGCCGGACATTGAGATTGTGCAGCAGTCCGCGATGGGCGATGTCTTCGGCCAGATCCTCGATCGAAACGCCGTTGCTCACACGGCGGACATTGGCCTGGGATAGAACGAGCTTGTTGAAAGGAATGAGCCGCGTGTTGCTCAGAACGAGCTTGGGCTTTGATTTCGTCATGACGGATATCTCCATGACGGGCGGCCGAGAGCCTTTCTCTCAACCTCAAACCCGTCGCGGAGCGCGGCATTGTTCCTCTCACTCGATCAGCGCGCTGTGCGCGATTTCGTCACGCGCGCGACTCTCGGGATCGCGTCAGGGACGGACGCCCGTCAGGGGCGAGACCCGGCACGGGGCTCGCGCGCAGCCAACGGCCCGGCCCGCAGGAGCGGGCGACGCCCATTATTGTGAATCGACCTATCGGATTTTGCCGTCCGGAAAGAAGAGAATGCGCTGCCAATGTGTTGGCATACCGTTTGCCTCCGGCGGAAGTTCGAAATGCCGGAAGACATCCCAATTTTGGTTATGCCCGAAGCGCGTGTCCGGGTTGGAGAACTCTTTATAGAGGTGACGGTGCCGCATCATCGTCCCTTCCTCGACGAATTCGCCAACATAGTATTTGACGGACACAATCCGACGTGTGTTGCGCAGGAAATCTCTGTGCCGCCTTCAGGGCGATGACATCGAAGTCCGGTTCCTGCATCCACGCATATGGAACTTTGACGAAGGCGATGCCGGGTCGGTCTTTCGGAAGTTGATGGCGGGTGTCCTTAAGCGTGTTCATGATGGTGTTGTAGCTGACCGCTGTGCCCTCGATCTTGCATTTCGCGTCGGCGCAGGCGACGAGGCCGTCGGGATAGAACACCTCGATGTCATAGTCCGCGCCCTTGACGCCAGACGGCGCAATGAATCGGAACGGCACCTGCGTCAGGTACAGCATCCGGCCGAAGTCGAGTTCGGCATACGTCCCTTCAATCACGCCGTCGCGCATTCGGGCGATGCAGCCGGCGAACCCCTCGACACCCTGGAGATTGAAGATGACCTCTGCCAGATCGATGATCCGAAAGATTGTGATCTCACGGCGAAACGGGGTGCTGTCATCGATCATGAGAAAATTGGGGATCGCCGTGCCAGGGTCGATGAACCGTTCGGTCCAAGTCTGGCCGAAATAGTGCTTGAGGATCATGTAGCCGAGCATGAACGACTCGCCCATGCCGTTGGCGCGTAGCTCTTTCGGCGCTGGTTCCAGAAAGGCCTGCAGCATGTCGACCGTGATACGCGACGGCTGCATCATGACTATCTGTCGAGACCTTGATCGATGGCCGTAAGCGCCTCGTCGATATCCGCGAGGGCAGCCTGGGAGAACTGTTCGACAAGCTTGAGATCGTTGCCGTGACGGTTGAGGAGGGCGATTTTGGCGCTGCCGACAGCGGTGAGGAGCCGCTCCATCTTGTCCGCAGCTTCTGCGAAAACGGCGGCGTCCGTGTCGAAGGCTGAATTGGCAAAGGCCCGAAGCCGGGTAATCATTCTGTGGCCGGGTGGCTGGGTTTCAATGGAGTGAGGCATAATGTTTCTCTGTTCATTGGACCATTTGAGGCTGGTTGATTATATCCGATGGCGCGATTGGCGAAGCGACGCCGAAATCTACTGAGCGGGCAGGCTAGGCGAAAAGGGGCGATCTGAGGCGCGATGCCGGCCCCAATCATATGCGAAAGTCCATCTTTTCCGGAGAGTTTGTAATAAGAGTGGGGGATAAAGACCCTTGAACAATATCTGGATAGGCTGGTTTCGCGGGGACACTATTCCTTTTCCAAAATGGACGTCCTGACTGCGATCGATGCGTGATCCCGCTGGCTATCCTCAGGGAGTGGACAAGCCGAGAAAGTTCAAGTTCATGACTGTCGCTGAACTCATCAAAACGCTAGAGGCGCTACTCCCGGATGCGCCAGTTGCCCTACGAACCATCCTGCCGGACCAACGCATCCGCTGGGATGACATCGGGCGCGTTGAGTTGCGGGGCCCGATAGTCTTCCGCCGGTCGTGCTCATTCGGTAGTTGGGCCCGTGATCTCGCCGGGGTTCCCTACCCCCGTATCTTGCGGCCCGGGGGGCGAGTGCAACCAATCCCGGGTGAAGCGCCCGCGGCTTGGTCTAAAGAGCGGCAATCTGGGAGTGATCGGGTGTAGCGGGCTTGATTGCATCGTATTGAAATATGGACGTTTTCGGGTTATTTTTGGATATGCCGCTAGCACGGTTCATGCGGTGTATTGAAAAATGGACATTATTGGGTCATTTTCTCATATGATGCAGAAGCCGCGTTCCAGTCTTGCCATCTATCTGACGAGCCTCCAATCGGAGGGCCGCATCGCGTTCACACGCGACGAGGCGATCACGTCGCTCGGGATCACGCAGGCCGCCTTCTTGAAGGCCGCGGCACGGCTGCAAAAGCGCCATATGCTCTTTAATCCGCGCCAAGGGTTCTATGTGGCAGTCCCGCCGCAATTCCTCTCGTGGGAGGCGCCGCCTCCATCCTGGTATATCGATGCTCTCATGCGGCACGAGGGCGGGTACTACTATGTGGGCCTGCTCAAGGCTGCGGAGCTCCATGGCGCCACGCATCACGCTGTCATGGAATTCCAGGTCGTCACGGATCAGCAATTGCCGAAGATCCGCGCGGGACGTTCATGGATTACGTTCCATTTTCGCAAGGATTTGAAGTCTGTGCGCGACGGCGTTGTTGAGCGCAAGACGGATACCGGCAGCATGAAGGTGTCGTCCCCAGAGCTAACAGCGCTCGACCTGCTTCGCTATGTTCAGGTCGCGGGTGGCATCGATGCCGTCGCAACCGTGCTCGTCGACCTTGGTGGAAAGATTGACGGCGATAAGCTTGCCGCGATGGCAACGCACTTTGATCGTGCCTACGTGCAACGGTTGGGATACTTGCTCGATCGACTTGGGCACGCCGATCACGCGCAGGCGCTGCATAACCATCTGCCAACAAGGAAGTCTGTGCCTTGGGTGGCGCTTGAGCCACCGAAGCGCGAGGCTGGAACATCGTCGGCGACACCGATCGAACGCAACGAGCGCTGGCGTGTCACCGTTCAGCGCTACCCTGAGACGGACGAATGATCCCGACCCAGAACATCGTCGCGTGGTCGAAGGTGGCGCCGTGGGCTGAACCGAGACAGGTGGAACAGGACCTGATTATTGCACGCGCGCTCGTTGAGCTTTTCAGCGATCCGTTCTTGCGTGATGAGCTGCGCTTTCGCGGCGGCACCGCGCTCAACAAGCTGCATTTCCCCAAGCCCCTGCGTTACTCCGAAGACATCGATCTCACGCGCACGAAAGATGGAGCGTCGAAACCGATATGGGACCGCGTCCACGATCTACTCGATCCATGGCTGGGTGACCCGGAGTATTTCCGCAGTCAGGTCGCGCCGGCCCTCCGATACACGGTCGCGGCAGAGGATGGCTCTTCGACGATCCGGCTGAAAATCGAGATCAACGAAGTCGAGATTGCGCCGTTCGATGCTCCGCAGATCGTTGTCCTTCAAAGTCGACAATCCCTGGTTCTCCGGCTCAGCCGATATCTCGACTTTCTCGACGGAAGAAGTCCTGTCGACGAAGCTCCGGGCCTTGCTTCAGCGCAACAAGGGGCGCGATCTGGTCGATCTTGCGCATGCCCTCGACGTCTTCCCGAAGCTCGATGTGCAACGAACCGTCGATATGTTCGTCGAATACGTTAGGCAAAAGCCTATTCCGCGGTGGGAAGCCGAGAAACGCATGTTCGAAAAACTGGAGCGCCGCGGATTTCTGGCGGACGTTCATCCGCTCCTGGCAGCCGATGAGCGGGCACGTTTCGACGATGCGGCTGGGAAACGTGCATTCCAGCGGTCTTTGAGGCGGTTCATCGGCAGGATACCGGGCAAGGCCTGGGCTACGACGCCTGAATTGCTCAAGAAACATGGCTTTGACTACGAGCCGGATAAACCGTGAAGCCACAATTCTGCCAAGCCCGCCGCAACCACTAATCGGACTACGTTTTAGAGCCGGTGTTCAGTCATGGAGGCGTTCGGCAGGTTGGCCCGTGCCATCGCGGCAATATGCTCGTGATGAGTGAAGAACAAAACCTGCGAATCTTCAGCCAGATTTTGCAGCGTCAGTAATGTCGCTAGCGCGCGCTTGTTATCAAGATTGAGCAAGAGGTCATCTGCCACAAAAGGTAGGGGTTCCTTCGTCGCATTGTGCTCCTGTACGGCGGCCAAGCGTAAGGCGAGGTATAACGGATCGACCGTGCCATCGCTCAAGGCCTTGACCGCGAGGCTCCCCCGGCTCGGATGTTCGGCAATCAGAATTGCTTCATCCTTTTCGTCTACATCGGCCCGCAGACCCGAATAAGTACCGTCCGTCAATTGCGCGAACAACAGCTTTGCGCGGCCGAGAATCGGACCTTGGTTGTGGTCGACGGTAGATGTCGATCGCCTGGCGCAGCGTGATCTCCTGCAAGGCAAGATCGGCGTAACGTTCAGTCAGGCGAGCAATGTCGGCTTCGACATTGGCCGCGTCCTGTCGTACCTCGGCGGCCTGATTTTTACCGAAGAGCCCATCGAAGGCGGCCCGAAGATCGGCGCGTTCGGTCATTCGGGATTCGATCGTCGTCACCAGTTCGGCACGTTCATCCCTTTGCGCGACGATTTCGCCGGGTAGGCTGTCGCCGTCCATCCCCTCGCATTCTGCCATAAGCGCGTTGAGCGAGAGCCCGGACCCCTGTTCCAGCATGCGTGTTTCCAGCTCGTCACGCTCGCGCATAGTCTCCTGCTTGTTGGCTGCTCGCTGCTCGATCTCGGCCAGCATCGGCGCATCCTCACATCCTGCGGCCGTGCAGAGGGCAGCAAGTGCCGCCCTACTGCGGTTGAGGCGCTCCTCCGCTTTGCGTTTGGCTTCGAGGCGCACGTTCCTTTGATTCTCGATGTTGCGCAACTTCGCCTCGGCAGATTTGGCGGATTTCAAGCGGGCGTCAAGCCGCCTGCTGATTTCCGTCGCGGCCACTCCGGAATACTCCGAGACCAAAGGGTCGAGCGCCACAATCGCAGCTTCGTAAGCCTTCTTCTCCTCCGACATCGCATCGATGCGATGGGTGAGCTCGTCAATCTGCGGCTTTAGTACGTCGAGTTGCGTCATGATCTCAAGGATCGTAGCAGCCGCATCGACCGTGAGTGTTTCGTTCATGGCGGCATCGCGCAGACCCGTCTTCCACTTGGTCGACCAAACAGCAACTTGGTCGTTAATGCGGCTATGCGCTGCGTCTGTTTCCTGCTTGCGTTCTTGTGCGTTGGCCAACGCTTCGACGGCGGCGGCACGCTTGGTAGCGGCGCCGGTTGCCGCCTCCACGATGTTTCGCGCTTGCGTGCGCAATGTTGCGAGGTCCGCCCAGAGTCGATAGTTGTGAATGTCTTAAGTGCATTGATCACGATTGCCTGGGCTTCCTGCTCTTTTGTCTCAGATCCGGAGATGGCCGCCGCCTCAGTCTGATATTCGATGTCCTCGCACAGCAGGCCATCGCGCCGCTTGAGCCAGTCAAGCATTTCGGCGGGAGGCTGAAGGTGCGCAGTGTCCGACGGCCACAACGCCTTCCATTCCAACTCGAGCGAATTGCGCCGCGCTTGAATGTCCGTGCTCTTCGTCGCAGCGGCGGCAATCTTGGTCTCGATCTCGCCTTTCCGCCGTGTGGACATTGAAAGTTCGGCCGCCTCCGTCGAATGCCCGATGATGGCGTCCGCAGTGTGGTCGGATTCGGCCGTCTTGCGCTCAAATGTGCCGGCAAGGTCGCCGTCGCTGGCGAGTGCCTTGGCTTGTGCTTCGAGATGGCTCTTTTTGTCGATATAAATTCCGCGCAACACCGACCAGATTGCATCGCGCGCCTCGCGGGCCGCTTGCAAGTCTTCCCTGGTTGCCGCGCCGACACCATGAGCAAGCTCGGTCATCCGGCTCTCGATGCCCTCAATTTGTTCCCGTAACGCAGTCACTGCTGTCGCAAGCGCATTCTCTTCAGTTTCGATCATGGAAAAGCGCTGTCGAAAACGCATAACGGTCTCATCGGACGGAACGGCAAGTGCGCGCAAACGCGAAATATCGCCCTGTTCGAGGCCCAGGCCGACAATGCTCTCCCGGGCAGTTCGTGTCTTGTCCGCTAACGTCCGGGTGCGGCTGAGGATATCGGCGCGGATGTCGCCCAGCCCGTCGGCTGCCCGAAGCGCGGCATTAAGAGCCGTGATGTCCGCTGGTGCTTCAGTCGCGGCAAGACGGCTTTCCGTGAGCCGCACTGCCTGATCCGCCTTGGCCGCGGCCTCCACAACCGTCTCCGCTCGAGTGTTCAGTTCGCGGCCGCTGGCTGCCAGAGCGGACACCTGCTTGCGCTTGACCAGGGACGGGATTAGCGACGCGAGCTCGTTGGGCGTGCCGCTGATTTCGGCGTTACCAAGGAGATCTCGTACGGTGTCATAATGCTGCGCACGCTCAGCGTCGCGTCGCGGTAGGCCCGCCTCGTAATCCTCGATCCGACCTCGGCTCTGCGATAGCGCCTCGATCTCTGCGCTCTTGTCGAGAATCGCCTGGTCCAAAGCGATCTGCGAAGCGTCGCCGTTCAGCGTGGCAATCGCCTCATCTGCTTGGGCAATGTCAGCTTCGGCCGCGTCGCGGTCGCTTTCAGCCTTAATTCGCTTTTGCCCAGCATCGGGAGCAAGTAGCGGGACGGATGCCAGCTCCTCCAGCCGAATGAGGGCTGCTACATGTCGCGCGCGCAAGGGCAGATTTCGAGCAATCCGCTCAAGTTTCAGGATCTGTGCTTCAAGGGTCCTGTCCCGGCTGCGCGCCTCGGTCAGAGCTGATTCCACATCATCGATCTCTTTCTGACGCTTCTTGTATTCGGGTAGGGACACCTGGAGCCTGCGCGCCTCCTTACGCAATTCGAGCAATTGTGAGAGCCGCTGGTTCAGCGTCGGCTTCGAGCCGGTCGGCAGGAACAGCGCTGCGCGCTCCGCTTTCAGCCGATCAAGCGTAGCCTTTAATCCAGCAAGGCCTGAACCCGCTGCTGCCAGTGTGAAGCCAAGCGATCCGCCCTCAGAGAGCAGGGCGCGAGCGTGCTCGTGCAGCCTGTGGTGGTTCAGCGCGAAGACCGTCTCAAATACATCCTGCGAGGCCCCGCCGAGGAATTTTGCAATCCTCCCTTCGTCAAGTGGCGTTCCATCGGTACGCGCGAGTGCGTTCTTCCCCCGCCGACGTCGTTGGAAAGACAATGTTTCGCCGTCCCTGCCGACCAGTTCGACGCCCACCGCGATGTCTTTGGCGTCATGCCTGTAGCCGTCCACCACTTCGTAGGGATAGCCGAACAGCACGCTGGAGAGACCACGCAGCGCCGTAGTCTTCCCCGCCTCGTTGTCACCATAGATGAGATGAAAGCCGGGCTTGGAGCCGAATTCGAGTGAGCGGCCCGTGAACGGCCCGTAAGCGAGCAAGTGCAGCGCTGCGATTCTCATGTGCCTTCCTCGCCAACAAGACGTGCGCGCAGCCGTGGTTTGAGCTTGTGCAGCGCTTCGTTTAGGGCGGCCGGATCGTCCAGCGGCTTGAATGCGTCAAGCCCCTTGAGATCTTCAGGCAGTTTTGTCCTGAGGGCCGCGAGCTCTATTCCAAGTGCCATGGCAAGTGCGTTGGGCTGCGCCGCGATTTCATCCAGGATGGGATAGAGATCGGTTGTCGTGTCGGTTGAGCCGAGGCCCGCAGTAGCAGCTGGGGTGGTCTCGTTTGTGATCTTCTCGATCCAGAGATCGTCGCCGGCGATTTCACCGGCCAGTTCCAGCGCAGTCTGCAGCAAACGTTTTGGACGGCCCTCGATCAGATCGAACAGCCCCGTGACACCGAGGAGCCTGAGGCGCACGGCCGTGGGCCGACCGTCAGCTCCCAGCGCGGCTTCGGCCAATCCCTTGCGCAGCCGCTCCACCAGCTGCACCTCTTCGCTTGCGCCGGCTAGGTCGATTTCGGCGGCGTGCCAGCGCACGACGGCTAGATCAAGTGTTTCAACGTTCCGCACGCGCCCATCTTCCACGGTGACCAGGACACAGCCTTTGGGTCCGGTCTCTGTGGCGTCGCGGCCCTGGAGGTTGCCAGGATAAACGATCCAGGGGTCTTGAGAGAGAACGGCGCTCTTGTGAATATGACCGAGCGCCCAATAGTCGTAGCCCTTCCTCGTCAGATCCTCGAGCTTGCATGGAGCATAGGGATCATGGACCGGATTGCCCGCGAGTGAGGTGTGCAGCACGCCGATATTGAAAGTGCCTTGGATCGGCGCGGGATAATTCGCCGCGAGATTCTCCGTAATTGGGCCGGGCTTGAAGCTCTGACCATGAATGGCGACGGGATATGACAAGTGATCGTAGATGACAGTTTCGGGCTTGCGATCGCTGAGCAAGCGCGTGTTGCCGGGAAGGGCTAAGCCGCTCGTAATGCGATTGTCCGCATCGTGATTGCCCTTGATGATGACAACGCGAATGCCGTGCCTCTCAAGTCGTGCCAATTGGGTACGCAGGAATACTGCCACCTGCATATTTGGGGCGTCGTGATCGTAAAGATCACCGGCCAACACGACGAACCCAACCTTGCGGTCTATCGCCGTGCTTATGAGATTCTCGAAGGCGTCGCGGCAAGCACGACGGACGCGCACGGCCTGGCTCGGTTCCGGGAGAACCAAAGACAGGAGCGGGCTATCGAGGTGAATATCGGCCGCGTGCACAAAGCTGAAGTGGTCCATATGGCTCGCGCCTCCGCTAAGAGTTTGACGGTTCAAGTAAAATGACCCTGTTAGGGGCACCTCTCAGGTTTGTCTGCTTCCGAACTAGAAGCCAGGCATTGGCGATCGGTGTTACGGACCATGTAGCATAATGGAATCTGGCGCGCTGCAAGGACATTCAAGGCACCCTAATACCTACGTTTGCGCGAACATGCCCATGCTCGTAGACCGGCGCCTGCAGCGCGCCATACTCAAAATCGTCGAGGCTCAGTGTTGATCCGGAAGCAAATTCAAGCGCAACCCCACCATTGAGACGGCGCAGGAGTTCGGCGATGACAAGACACCCAGCTATCAAACCGACAAAAGGAACACCGACCGTGCGGGAAGCGAGTTGGGCAAGTCCGCACGCATCCATGCCGTGTTCCTTGAGCCTTTTGTAGGCGGGCATATTTTCGTAGTTTTCAGCTTGGGCTGTGTCTAGCGGGGGCCAGATTTCATCGGCGCGACGGGAGGCTGGGAAGGTATGAAGAGCGATGCTGCGAAAGGCCTCAGGTCCCGCCCCGAGCCCAGCTTCGACGACGAGCACGAATCCGGCCGCTTCGAGGTTCGCGCGCGCGTTTGCGTTGTCGACGCCGCATAGTGCGACGCCCGGTTCGTCCTCTTGTCGCCTCGTTGATGCGCTATAGCGGCGTTCCTCGACAAAGGTATCGAAGCCAATGGTGTCGAGCCAGGCCGCAACAACGCGCGCCTTTCGGCGACCGACGTCACGGAGGAAGGAGAGCAGGGATGTGCTGTCATTTGACGGCGCAATTCGGTCGAAATCCTGAAGGACGAGCTGCACCTTTGACCGATCGGCGTAGGGCAGCGTCGCCAGCAGCCAGGCGAACGCCTGGCCGAGATTGCCGAGGCCGATGAGCCACAGGCGGGAGGGCAGATAAGGGACCGCATTTTCGGTTTCGTCCGGGGCCAGCCAGTCATGTCCAAGCTGCCAAAGAGAAAGGCCCGCGGCACGGCGGCCAGCCATGGCATGATCGGCCGCGTAATAGGAAAAGACCTCTGCCGCGCAGACGCCGGCGGCGAGGGCGGGCGCGAGCGGGATGGCGTCGGCTTCGTCGAGTCGTATTTGGTGCGCGGCGGGCACCACGCCTCCCTTCCATCCCTGCCATGTCACGCGCCAGCAGGGCGTCGCGTGCTGACGGCGATCAGCGCCACCGATAAGCGCGACCGGCCAATCCGCTCGCACGTCCGGCGTAATGATGCCGCCGAGTTTGCGCACGGCGTCGATGAGCTTCGGGCTCGGTGCAAGAGGTGTCAGGCTCTCGCAGTCGGGAAGACCATGAACGGCTATGCCGCCAAGCAGCGTGCGACGCGCCACATTCACAAGGGTCAACAGAGCCGTCTGGTGATGAACGGAGCACGCGATTTCGTCACCCACAGAAATCGTGAGGCCGAACTTGGTGAGCAACGCCATCGCCTCGTCGAGCGTCTCGGCGCGGCCGCTGTCCATGAAGATCTTCGCAGTGCGATGAAGCGTCGTGTGGTCAATAGTCTGGTCCATATGTCAGCTCCAAAAGCCGGTGTAGAAGAAATGAGGCGGCCGGCCGACGCTGTGGTCGCCCCATTGATGCTGACCGCGGTACTCGTAGATGCCGAACAGATTCTGGTCGACGGGCCAACGGGCGAGATTTGGCAGGATGAGCGCAATGTGTCCGGCCCGCGCGACCATCGGGTTGGTGCGGTCGGCGTTGCTCTGAAATCCGGCACCGAGATGCGTGTGTACATCAGCGACGACGGTCAGGCCTTCTTCGCGACAGACGGCCCAGAGCTTGGCGAATGCATCCCCATGCAGGACGCAGACGCCGCTGGCATAGGCGGCCCGATCGAGGTCGTCGTAAAAAAGGGCGCGTTCGACCTCGCGCCGACCGTCGCGTTCCCTGCCAAGAAGAAACGCACCGGCCTCATGCTGCCCCTCACCGCGGCGGTCGAGTTCCACAACGATGGCTTTCCAGAGACGCGTGGGACAGTTGAGCCGGAGGCTAGGAACCCAGAACGCCCGAATAATCGCTTTGATGGAAGAGGTCATAGAGTTGCTCCAGATAGCAGATGATGCCGCGGGACGGCTGCCACAGGCGGCTCGGGTGCTGGGTGCGCCAAACGTCATGCCCTTCGATCGACATGCGGTCGCACGGCAGGTAGAGACACTGCCCGCCTTTCCACGCGATGCGAAAGATGGATGGGATGATGGCGCGACCGGTCGGCCACCTCGCGAACGGCAGAGCCGCATCGGTGGCGATGTCCCATGGCTGCGCGGTGACTGGCGTCTGCCGATAGCCCGTGCATTCGAAGTGGAAGGCGAACTCGGCCGGGCCGTTGGGGCAGGGTGGCGCGGATATGGCGATAACAACATAAGGCCAGCGCGTATAGACATGGCGCCAACGCCCCGCGATCTCGCCGCACCGAAATTCCGGCGCGGCAAGATCCTGCTCGAGGAGTAGACAGTCGGGGGGCACGACGATGTTCATCTTAGCCCTCAACGCGCTTTTCGGGGACGAGGTCGAAGCAGAGCTTGCACTCGTGTCCCTGCACAAGCTGGTGCAGAGGGGTGTCGCTCGACGGACGTTGTGTCGACTTGCAAATCTGCAGGACATGTTCCGCCGCATCCTTCGGCGGCAGCTCGAACTTGCGCACGGCCCACTCCTTGACGACACGCACAAGCTGGCCGGGCGCGAATGCGTGCTCATGGGTCTTTTCAAGGTAGTGCACCGTGACGGCGATGCGGTGGCAGCGCCCGACGTGGATGCGGCTGCCATGCTTGATGCCGTGCACGCGCTCGTGACGCTCACCCTTGAGCGCGTCCTCTGCTTCGTCGAGGAAGACGAAGGTCTCGCCGTCAACATTGAGGCCATTTTTTTCGAACGCGTCGTAGAGATCGCCGAGCGTCGCTTCTGCAGCGAGCTCGGCCTCCAAGATGTTCGGACGCCCGTGCGCCTGAACGAAAACGATGATGTTGCGCATGATATCGTACTCCTTGCCGGGCCCCACGGCCCTTCAAGGGGTAAGCGACGCAAGGTCGGGAAAAGCGGGTCGGGTCTATCAGGACTCGCAGATGAAGTAACACTGGCAGTTTGGGCAGCGCCGGACGTCGGTTTCCGGATGAAAATCGCCGCCTTCAATGGCCGCTATGGCGTCTGTGTATTCTTTGAGCTTCTTGTCGTCGTTCTTGGCCGGTACGGGGACAACTTCGCCAATCGAGAGATAGAATGTCTCGATGCTGACAGGCTTGCCCGCGAACCTAATTTGCGCCCCACGCCGTAGAAGGGCGTAAATCGCCTTGTCAGGCTCCGACTTCGTTTTTCGGCCGGTGCGAATCCGCTGAACGCGCACGCCGCCTTCGGGCGTAAGAACGACGCGATCCGGCATGATGGATATCAGTCGTGCCCCTACTGGAACGACCCATTCTTGCCGTTCATACTGCCCGATCTCTGCGGCGATGGCGCCGGCCATGGCGCGGACCATATTTTCGGCGGCAGATCGGTAATACGCCTCGAAGCCGTGGCCGACGGGCCCCTGCTTCTCCCATTCGGCCGCCAGTCGGGCGAGCCCGGCATTCGCGTCCGCGGGATGCCCCTCTTCGCGTTGATGCTCGAGCCAGCCCACCGTCACATAAACGCAGCGGTGAAACGCGATGTAAGGTGATTCGTCTCGCGAGCCGTGAAGACCCTCGATTGCCTCATAGCGATACCGCGCGGGGCATTGCATGTAGAGGCTGAGTTCGCGCTCGGTGTAGGGCGATTTGGCCGCTTGCGGCGACAGGATCTGGTCGCGTTGATAGGCCTCGCCGGACCCTTGGTATCGCACGGTCCTCACATGCCCAGAGATCGCCGGAAGAAATTTTGACGGACTGGCATTCGTCTGCGTGTAGCGCTCGGCGCGGCTCAAAGAGAGATAATCGCGCGCGCGGGAGAGGCCGACGAAGAACAGACATTCTTCTTCAGCGTCGTGATCGCTTGGCAGCATGGCGAGTTGTGGAAATGACCGCGGTGGAGGACAGCGCACGCCTTGGCGGATTGTCGGCATGTAGCGAGTCGCGATCGCTGGAAAATGGATCGCGCCGAACTCTAGCCCCTTGCTGCCGTGTATGGTCATAACACGCACGGCATCCATGTCCGAGGCTTCCGAAGCGACGGCTCGATAAGTGGCGTCCTGATTGAGGGCTTCGATTCGGCGAATGCGCGCTAGAAAGTTTTTTCGCTTTGTGTCGGCCAGACTTGTGCGCTCGCCGCACATCTTAAGCAACTGATAGATCGCAATGAGCTTTTGTTGAGCGATCGCGTGGTTCGCAGTCAAAAGGGGCATCAGATAGTCGCTCCGCTCGAAGAGCCATGTTGTAAGCATGGTCCATGGCGAGGCATTGGCAAGGCCGTCGAGTTCGGCGCCAAGCCGGAGAAGCCCTGTGCGCCCCGGATCGGAGAGACCCTCGATCTCCGTGACCCTCTTAAGCGCATCAAGAATGGTTATCTTGTTCTCTCGGGCCCACGCGATTGTAAGAAGAGCATCCTGGCGGTTCGCACCATAGCTGGGGAGTGTTGCCACCCGCACCAAGCCCACATTGCCGTATTCGGCATCGAGGGAAAGTAGGGAGAGAAGATCGCGGACTTCGTCCCGCTCGAACAGGTCGCCGAGATAGAGGAGCGGAACGCCAAGCTGCTCCAATGTGCCGGTCAAGCGGGCTAGGGTGAGATGGGTGCGTGCGAGAATTGCTTGATCACCGTAAGGCGTCCCTGCTTCCCGGAGCTGTTCAACACGGTCGCGGATCGCCTCGGCCTCCGCAGCAATGGTTGGCGCGACAGTGAGTGTCACCTCGCCTCCGCCCGCGCGTTTTGCGGTCCACTTGCCCGCCATCTTGCCGCTGCCCATGGCGGCTGAGAATTTTTCAAAGACACGGACGACCGACGGAAACGAGCGGTAATTGTTGGCGAGAGAACGGCGTTCTCCGCCGAACTCGGCGCCGAAGCGTTCGACGTTCGACGGCTCGGCGCCGCGAAAACGATAGATCGATTGTCGCTGATCGGCGACCACCCAAACGCTGCCGGCTTCCCGGCAAATCGAACGAAGAAGGCGCGCGCTTGCGAGGTTAACGTCCTGATACTCGTCGACAAGGACATGCTTGAATTTCGAGACGAGGGCTTTCACCTCCGCATTCGTATCTACAAGTTTTGTGGCGAGTAGTACCAAGTCGCCGAAGTCGACAAAGTCCGATTCCCGGAGGGAGGTTTCGTAGATTTGATAGACCGCCGCAATCTCCAACGCTTTTTCTGCATCCTCGATAGCGGCCTCATCATTCGCGGCCTGCGCTTCCGTTAGATCCGACGCCGCCGCGGCCATGTAGTCGGCTGGCGAAATCAGTTCGTCCTTGCACCGCGAGATCGCGCGCAAGACATGGACCAGCTCGTACGCGGGCTCGAAGAGATTTTGATAGTAATGAAGTGGGAGTATTTCGAGAGCTCCCTCAAGAATACCAAGTTGCCCGGCTTCGTCCAAGACGCGCACATTGACGGTTCTATCGATTGCATACGGCCATTTCATGATCAGTTCCCAGCCAAAGGCATGGAACGTGCCCACCCACATTTCGATCGCGGCATCGGGATTTTGCGCCGAAAGGCGTTCGCGCATTTCTTCGGCGGCTTTCTTCGAGAAGGTAAGCGCTAAAATGGATCCAGACGTGGCAGGGCCGCTGAGAAGATGCCGAATGCGCGCCACGAGCGTGCGTGTTTTGCCCGTTCCCGGTCCCGCGTCAACGAGAAGGGGGCCGCCTGCCCAAGTGGCCGCCACGTTCTGGCTCTCGTCAAGCTCATGCTCGACGTCTGGCCTCGCGGTAGTGGTTAGTCGCAACGGCGGAAGGAGCAGGGCACGAATAAGCTGATTGGTGACCAGAGATAGTGACAGACCGAGATCTGCTGCAATTTTGTTGGGGCGGGAACCCCGCAAATACTCCTCCCGAATCCAGTCGGATGGGCACAGAAACTCGCCAGCGAAAATATCAGCCTGAACTTCCTTACGCTCGCGCGGCGAATAGCCTTCGACTTTGCCGGCTGCACCATCCACAGGATCGCCACCTAGGCCCTACAGGCTTGAGCGTGACCTCATTGTTATTGTCGCGATGAAGATGGAAGTGCCCAATTTCGTGCGCAAGCACAGCAATTTCGTCTGCCGCATCGAGATTGTCTGCGACGTTGACGAGCTTTGAGCGGCGGTCCAACGAGCCTAGGACACCGGCGCCAAAGAGGGTCCCAGGTGCGAAGCGATGAATTTCGAGATCGTCCTTCGCGATGGCCGCGTCCACGATGGCACGCCCGCGCCGGTCCCCTTTGGAGGCGATAAGAGCAGCGGCGTGGCACACGCGCGCTTTTCTGCGGATGTCGCTCCAAGCGTCCAATGTTAGCACTCACCCAGCCAGTAATCTTTCTCCTCACTTGATAAGTCACTACTTCGTATAACATCCGCACAACTTCGAGGTCGGGCAGTGGGTGCGGTTGCTGCTCTCGCATGTCCCATACTGGGCGACGCTAAAGATCGGTCGACGCACAATAAGAATTGCGAAGCGTCGATCGAGAGGACGCGCAGCACACAGCTGGAGAAATCGCGTCGAGAATGGACCTCGCATGAGACCGTTAAACAGAACCGCAAGGACGCTCCGCGGCATGCGAACGGGGTTGACCCATTTCGCGCGCAATATCGGCGACGTTTTTCCCGCGCATGGATAATAGCTCGTGAAATGTGACGGCGAGCAGCGCCGCAGCCGCCGCGCTTTCCAGCTCGCGCTCTGCTACGTAGATTGCGTTCAAAGCGCGGCTATAAGCGTTTGTAAGATCACTCTCACTTGGCATTTCACCTTCACCCTCTTTGGCATTGGCCCATTCTCTGGCGACGGTGGCGTGCGCGCGGAGGTCATCGGCGAATTCTGGGTAACGCTCCGTCCATTCGACGATCTGTTCATCGCTGGGGCGATCATGTGCTTGATGAAAGGCGAAGAGCACGTCGTCCCGCCGATCGTTTCGATTGGTGTTCGTCATTTTAGCTCTCCCATTCTGTCTTTCAGCTTCTCCTCTGACCTCCTTTACCCACTTTCTCGCCGTCGCCTCGTCGATATTCAATTCCTTGCAATGGAGTTTGACCGTCGTTTCGACTTGTATGGAACGCCGTTCATGTGAAGCTCGAAAGCTTTGCGCTTCTTGCTATCGGAGACAGTTTCCTCCAACACCCGTTTGACGTCGATCTGTTGATCGGCGTCATGCACGCCGTCGAACAGGATGTTTTCGTGAACGATTCCGGCATCGTCCTCTCGGCGGGCGATATCGACGAAGTTGGGATGTTTGTCGCTTGGAGTTGGGCATGATGATAGTCAGTTTTTTCTTCTTGCCGGTTTCATCGAGCGGTTCGCGAGCCCTGTCGAGCGTGGCCCCGAGGTGGGGGACGCCGCGCTCGCGGGCTTCTTTGACGAAGGCGTCCTTGAGCCGGTAGGTAACGCGGGATAGGAAAGTCCTGCGATAGGCGAGAGCATCGGCGCAACCCGGGCGAGCCAGGGCATCAAAAACTTTGAGGTGGACGCAGTCGGCGAGGTCTCTGCCCATGTTCGGCCGGTCCTTGCTGACGATCTTGCGAAGAAAGGCGTAGATCACATCGCTAAGGTACTTTGCGAGCGCGTTTTGGAGCCGCTTGTCCTGGCGACAGTCCTGGAACGCCGCCGCAATAAGATTCGAGTGTCATCTCGCGCAGACGATCCTGCGCCACAACCTCCCGCCAGCCGTCGAGATCAGTCGGTGCGGGTGGGTCGGCATTCGTCTTTGAGGCCATCAGAGGCACCCCTCTCTCAACCTTCTCTTCCCCTCGATATAGCGATGCGAGCAGGGAAAAAGCGGGTGTCGGGCAGAGTACAGCCTTAAGTGGCTTAATTAAATAGCTTTTCCCGCTTAGGTAGGCTGCCAAGTTTGATGTAAGGCTGGGTGCCTGGTGGCCCGCGGCGGGTCAAAGCCAGGCGGTTTCGCGAGTTGAGCGTGTGAGTCAGCCTAATTTCCTCTTTTAAAGCCGCGACGGAAGTTTGCTGACGCCTCGACAGATGCGCGCAGGTACGGTAAGAAATTCAGTTCTGAGTTTCCTATGCCCGAAATTCAACTCGATTAGCACAAGTCAGAATTTCCGCGTTTTTCGGAAGCTTGCGCTCATAGTGATCCGATCATAGCTTCGAGTTCGCCGGCTGTTAGAACGCTCTGACGACTTCGGTGGAACTGTGAGATTGCACCCAACCATGTCCAGTTCGGACAAACGTCTGCACGCCAACCTAATTGGGTGTTTCCTGATCTTCGTCCTTCGTGGCCGAACATTCGCGCGTGGCCGTCGACAAGCTCTGAGATTCTGACAGAAGACGTCGCGCGTAGGCCAAGTGGCGATCCAGCAATTCTAGGGTCGGATGACCGGGCCAATATAGGGTGGCAAGGACTTCGCGCGCGCCTTCAAACTCTTCGATCGCCACCTCAAGTTTCTTCTGCTTCACGTAGACGTTTGCGCAGTTCATGCGGTGAATTCCAACCCTTTCGATGTCGCCTGCCGTCTGCGACATGACGCGAGCCTTCTCGTACCAATCGAGCGCCATTGGAAAGTCACGCATGATGTATGCCCAGCTCGCTATATTGCCGTAGACTTCGGCTTTTCGGTACACATCGCCGGTTGGTTCGACTATCTCCAATGCGGCGTCGTAAAATATCTTAGCCGTGTCGTAGTCACCAAGCTTCATCCAACAATGCGCAACGCCCGCTATCGGTGCGATGTTGCGAAGGGACTTTTCATCAGCTTGTGTTATCGCCAAAGCTTTGTTGTATGAGGCCTGTGCTTTTCGAATGTTCTCCTCAGCAATTTGCATGTACAGCGCGCCAAGATGCGTGTGTACGGAATCAGCATGCTTACCGTTGTCGAACGCTTCAGCAATTGGAACGGCGTCACTAAGCTCCGTGATCGCTTTCTCCGTCAGGTGCGTTCGCACATATGCCCCGGCAAGATCTTGACGCACAATAAGCCGCATAAACTCGCGACCGAATACGTCCGCGCGCACTCTTGCCTCTTCGAGGTACTTGATAGCTTCTTGGTCGGCTCCGATCATCGTGAGCAACGAGGCGGCGAGCGATGAGCCGATCATGTTGCCGTTGCGTGCGTTCACGCCGCCGAAGAATTCATCGAGAAAACTGAGCCAAACGGGACTTTGCTGGCATACGGCAGTTTTGAGGTCGAGTCCGAGCCGTGCGCTGATAACGCCAATTACGTTCTCCGTTTTGCCAAACACCCATTGTTGTTGTGCGTGGTTCCGCAACACCTGTGCGGCCATCGTGTAACGTGGACTGTAGCTATCGATTGTGCGACCAACCTGGAGCATATCCAGGGCCTCATGCTGTACACCAACAATCGTCGCCGTCGGCCCCCTCTGGCCGCATAACGAAATCAACGGCGAAATGTCGAACCGGTCCGAGAAACTGTACCCTAGGACCAGGAGGCTCGGCGCTCCCGTCCGTTGGAAGGCGTGAGACACTGGGCTCTCAATCTGTTTTCGGAACGCTGGTGTCGCGATGCGCGGCACTGTTGTCCTAAGCTCCAAGGGTGACTCGATGCTTCCGTGCAGTTTGATCACGCGGAGGGTGTCGCTATCCCAGTCGATTTCGTGAAAGCGATCGGCTTGGTGCCAGACCTCGTAATCCTCTCCCGCCTTTAGCGCGGCATCGTTGAGGGCAGTCTCGATATGGGTGTCAAAATTGGTCGTAAAGATGGTTCGGACGAGCTTCTTGGTCGCTAGGGCTGCAAGAAAGTGGTGGCCAATAGCGGGCATTCCGAGGTCAAAGATTTTCAGAAGGTCGATTCTGGTCGCATCGTCCATTGTATCCAGGACGGTCTCCATAAAACGCTCGAACGGTAGATTTACCTTGACGAAATCTCGAACTCGGTGCTGTTCCGCAGCATCAAGCGACGTCGCGGCGAGGATCTGATCCATCAACTGGTAGGCGAGAGGCAATCCCGCTGGCAACGATATACCGGCGCCACACCAAACCGCCATCTCGCAAGCCGCTAGCCGGTCAGAGATAAATGCGATCGTCTCTTCTACAGCCGAAACCATTTTGTTCCCCAGTCCGACGGACGTAAGACAACTAGCGCATGGCGCCCCTGTGTGTCATGCAGGAGGCTAGGCCGCCGCCCATTGATCTGGGCCCTCACGGTCACGCGCTTGTTTTGCGGTTGACACACTGGTGCGCCACGCACTTCGCGATGACGAAGCCCTGCGACATGAACGCGAAGCGGCCGTGCTCGGGCAGCATGCCGGAATTGTGCGACCGGCCGCACAAGCTTCTTGATCCATCATGGGAGGGGGCATTGAAATATGCCAGATGGGCCTATCCTGCCATCAGAAATCATCCATTCCGATAGCAACCAGTTCGAGTATCTGTTGCAGCACTATTGCTGCGAAGTAGGACAATCAGCTTGAACGGCGCAATGGAGAGATGCATTTTATCCTGCTACGGACGAATCACCTTAGGCGAATTGTATATCGTGGCGAGAGAACGAAAAGGAACGGATACGCAAGAGAAAGAGAACGATTTCGTGTGATAGTCGTGTGATGGAGGGGTTCTAAGTCGTTGAAAACAAAAATCGCTCGCTCCACTCCATCATCGGCGCAATACAGAATCTATGTATTTGATTTTGCTGCATTATTTAGATATATTCCAAAGCCTTAAGAGGCGACGTTCAGACTTTTTCGTATCCCAAAATACGACGCTTTCCGCCAGGTTTCGACCTCTGACTGTAATGGGAGTGTGATCCAAAAGCGCTTCGCGAATGGCCAACATCAAACAATTGGCATCCGGAAACTGACAGGCCTAGCGCGCTCTAGCGTTCTTGCTGCTCTACAGGGCGCGGATCGTCCAGCAGCTGAATGGACGTCGCGGGTCCGAGATCGGGGTGGTCCCATGACGACAGCGCCCACACCACATGCTTATCGCGCGTCACTTCGAAGACCTGGACCGTTCCCGGCCAAAGAGAAGTATCTTTTTCGCCGGCAATCCAGTTCGTGATTATGGTATTTCCGTTCGGCAACCGGTTTGCCGACTGCGTGTTGCCCAGCCTATCGTTCGGAACATCCGCCTGTGTGAATTCCCATACGGTTTCGCCCTTCGGATTGACCTCGCGCACGTAACGACTCCAATCGCCGGCAATCAGTGTATTGCCATTGTCGAGGCGGACGGCCTGCCAAGGCGACGGCGCCGCGACGGACCAAAGCACTTTGCCGCCAAGGTCGTATTCGACAACTTTGTTTTCGCCCAAATGGGGAATGAGAAGCGTTCCCTGCTTGGTCATGCGGATGTGCCGGAATTGACCGTGCGTATTCGTCACCGGCGTGGGAATCGCAATCTCTTTTTCGACGATTCCGGATGCCGTGTTGATAATCATCGCCTGCGCCGGATTGCCGTTGCGCATGACGAGCACGCGTTCGTTACCGATCCACTGGCACGAGTGGATTTCGGTGCCCGCCGGTGCCGGATATTCCCATAGAAGCTTTTTATCCGGTCCGACCATTCCCGCCCCCGACATTCTGGAGAACACGACATTGCCGTTGGGCAGAAGCGTGGCGTCGTCAAACTCCTGAATGCGATCGGACGCCGTCCTTAACGGTATGGAGTACTGCCATACGATTTTGCCGCCGCGAACAAGGAAGATGGACTGCTCGAGGGGCTTGCGGACGTCCCATTCCCCTGCATAGAGGAAATCATGCCGTGTCGCCGCACTGACCGGCAGCGAACTTTTCCCCAAATCATCGGTGGCCGTTCCCGAGCCCGCCATGCTCCCCGTGCAATTCACCACTATTCCCAGGATTGCCGCCAAGACTGCACTTAGGTACTTCGTGTCGATCGCCATCGCGCTCCCCTCACCTCGCTTCTCCAAGTGCACTCAATTTGCCCTTTGAGCAGCAGAATAGGCCTTTTTTTCCTCACTCACTTTTCATAGCCGAAAATGCGACATTTTTCGCCAAGTTTCGACGTCTGGGCGCGAGGGTCTTGTGCACGAAAGAGCGTTGCCGATGGCTGCGATCGGACAACTACCATTCGAACACGACAGGTCCAAATCCGCCTCAAAGCTCGCAACACTCCTTGGCCGCCTCCGGGGCGAAATCATGGTCGAAGACGTCCTCCGGCTTGGCGGCCGCCGGTCAGGCGATATATTTCGGGTAGGCCGACGTGGGGGTGGGAGTGACAATCGTTACGGGATTTCGATGGACGCACTGATCGCGGCGGCGGCAAGGGCATTAGCGGCGGGCGACCCGTTTGGCGCACTCAACCGGGTGGCGCTGCGCGACGATGCGCCGGCGCTGGCGCTGCGCGGCATCGCGCTGGCGCAGCTCGGCGACTTCGAACGTGCGAGAATGCTCTTACGGCGCGCGACGCGTGGCTTCAGCCCGCGTGAAACCGTGGCCCGGGCGCGCTGCGTCGTCGCCGAAGCTGAGATCGCTTTCGCCTCGCGCGATTTGGGCTGGGCACCCAAGGCGCTGGATGCGGCGCGCGCGACGCTCGAAAACCATGGCGATGCGGTGAACGCGGCGCATGCACGCTACCTGGAAATCCGCCGGCTTCTCTTGATCGGACGCTTGGGCGAGGCCGCGCGCCTTCTCGCCGCGATCGATCCCATGCCATTGCCGCCCGCTTTGCGCACGACGCATGAGCTGATCGTTGCGGGTATCGCGATACGCCGGCTCCAAACCGCTGCGGCGCGAGCCGCGCTTGGCCGCGCCGAGCGTGCGGCGGCAGAAGCCGCGATCCCGGCGCTGACGGCGGAACTGGAAAACACCGCCAATGTGCTCAACGCGCCGGCGGCGCGTCTGATAGCGAAAGAAGGCGAGCATCTTCTTCGTCTGGAAGACGTCGAAAACCTGCTGGCGTCGAAGATGATTGTGATCGATGCTTGCCGTTATGCCGTGCGCCACGGTGGCATCGTCATCGCGCTGGCGCGCCGACCGGTGCTGTTCGCGCTGATCCGCGCGCTTGGCGAAGCCTGGCCCCAGGACGTGTCGCGCAGCAAATTGCTTGCCCATGCGTTCGGGGCGAAGTTTGCCGACGAATCGCATCGCGCGCGGCTGCGCGTCGAGATCGGGCGGCTGCGCGCCGCGATCAAGAAGCTTGGCGAGGTGAAGGCGACGGCTGAGGGATTTGTGTTCGTGCCGCGCCTTGCCGACAAGCTGGCCGTGCTGGCGCGGCCGGTCGAAGAAGAACACGGCAGTGTTCTTGCGTTCTTGGCTGATGGCGAATTGTGGTCGAGTTCGGCCTTGGCGCTCGCCCTCGATACCAGTGCGCGCACCGTGCAGCGGGCGCTCGAAGAACTGGCGGGCGAGGGCAAAGTACGGTGGTTCGGCCGCGGACGGGCGCGGCGCTGGATGACGCCGCCGCCGCCGGGATTCACGACGACATTGTTACTCCCGGCGCCGCTGCCCGGCGATTAGAGTGTCACGGTCACCCAACGCAATAAGGACGGCACCATGAAACGCGCGGCAGCGGAAATCATACGGGAATACGGTCCCTTCGAAGGCATCAAGGCGGTGCATGGCGTCTCCTATGACGGGCGCAATGTTTGGTTTGCCAGCGGCGACCGGCTGAACGCGCTCGATCCGCAATCGGGCGAGATCGCGCGCAGCATCGCAGTGCCCGCCTTTGCCGGAACGGCATTCGACGGGCGCCATCTGTTTCAGATCGCAGAAGAGCGCATCCAGAAAATCGATCCTCAAACCGGCAAAGTGCTCTCCACGATTCCGACGCCCGGCGACAGCGTTTCGGGCCTGGCCTGGGCCGAAGGATCGTTGTGGGCGGGCCTCTACCGGCGACGGCAAATCGCGCAGATCGATCCCGAAACGGGCGCCGTTCTGCGCCTCCTCGATTCCAACCGTTTCGTGACGGGCGTGACCTGGGTGGAGGGCGAGTTGTGGCACGGCACTTGGGAAGGGGAAGAGAGCGAACTTCGCCGCATCGATCCGCAAAGCGGAGAAATTGTCGTGAGCCTCGAATTGCCGCCCGGCGTGAAAATCGCCGGACTCGAATCCGATGGCGGCGAGCGCTTCTTCGCCGGCGGCGAAGGCGGCAAATTGCGAGCCGTAAGGCGGCCGAAGAATTAGAGCAATCGATGCGGCGACAGAAACTGCATTCCATGCCGCTGCGTCTCTTGATGCTCAATGCGGTCGCACCTGGGATCGTCACGCTGGCAATAGGGGGACGCTCAATCAGATTCCCGGAAATGACTTGACGGCCGGTTTGCGGGCGTGAAGGAAGCGGATTATTCGGGCTCGGGCGACCCACCAGACACCGGCGGGATTTGCCACGACTAATTCGTTCGCAATGTCGGCGCTTTCTTCAGCAAATTCGCGATCAGAAACCAGAAGATTACGCCCACCAGTACCGTGAACAAAACCGGTATGATGTCTTCGTAAAGTTGCGGCACGGAGAGGTGAATATTCGACACCACGCCTTGCTGGATCGAATTGACGGCGCCGTGCGCGATCGCTGCAGCCCAAAAGCTTCTCGCCTTCAGGGTCAGCCAACCCAGGAAGAAAGACGCACCGATAAGCATTACCGGAAATAGCACGAAGGCGCCGAGGAGCGGGTGTTGGGGATAATTGTATCCAGCCAACAGCAGCGGCAAATGCCAGAACGACCAGATGAAGCCAAGCACAACAATGCCGCGCGTAGCGCCCAAGCGTGCGATCAACAACCCCTGAAGAAAGCCACGCCAGCCGATTTCTTCTCCCAGTGCAAAGAGGCCGTTAAAGGCCGCATAACAAACCCCGGTCGAGAAAACATTCGCAATATAAACCGGCCAGCTTTGAAACCCGGCGCCCAAAATCCATGGGCCGCCGGTTACCGTCACGCCGGAATGACCGAAAACAAACCATCCGGACTGTCCCCATCCCAAATAGACGAACGTGGCGACCACGCCGAATGCGATCGATACGGGGATGAAAACCGCCACGAAGAGGGGCCAAACCAGCCGCCAACTTGGCTTCCATAACAGCCATGCACGTGAAGGCGCATAAACTGCAACAAATACAAGGGCCGTGAGTGCGGGAACGAACATCACAAAAGGCGCCCACGGCACCGTCAAAATCTTTTCGACGCTTCCGGCTTCGTGAAGCGCCTCGATCTGCAATGCCCAACTTATGATATAGACGAGGACACAATAGACCAGGATTGCCCGGCGGTTCATGCGATTCTCCTACAGCCGCGGGGGCGAATTATACGCAACGCGATTGAGCGACCATAACAGCACAAACCTGCACAGCAGCCAGGACAACGCCAAGACGAGCAATGCGAGCAGATAGACCCATTTGCCGAGAATATCGTGGGCCGCTTTGGGATCGGCGATGACGCCGAGAAAGAAAATATTTGGTCCGCTCCACAATCCGGTGTGAGCAGGATCCCAAACCTTCCAAAACGCCGTCACGCCCACAATCACATCGACCGCCGCCACAACGGTTAGCGTCAAAAAAGCACAGGCGGCAGCCAAACTGCGATGGACGCGGCGTGTTACGACCGAGAACATCGCCGCAGCGCTTTGCGAACCGAGTGCTCGAGAGAGCTCCATCTCGTCCAGGAAACTTCGGGCGTAAATTTCGGGAGCGCCGAATGAAGCGATTACGTCTTTAGGACTTTTCCCGTGAGCTATTCGTTCGTCGAAATGCATGGCCGTTTCCGCGACGATATCTTCGCGCTCGGGCGACGGCACGGTCGATAGCGCCCATTTCAACCGTCTTAGCCAAGCATCCATTGCGGCGTCCGAACTCATCTCGCCCTCCCTCTGTTCAAGTAAGCTCCGAGCGAAGCGCTTATGCGGTGCCAATCGGCAAGCTGGGCTGCCAGTTCTTTGCGACCGGCCCCGGTTAGCACGTAGTATTTTCGCGGCCGTATGCCTTGCCCGTCGAGGCGCCATTTTGCTTGAACAAGCTTGGCGCGTTCGAGTCGGTAGAGAAGCGGATAGATCGTGCCTTCGGCCAAATTCAGACCTGCGTCCCCGCGCAAGCCGTCGAGAATCTCGAGCCCATATCGCGGCCCGTCTTGAAGAGCGCTGAGCAGCGCCAATTCGGCCAGACCCTTCAGGATCTGTGCCTGCTTTGTGCCGCGAACCTCATGTCCTGCTTTGTCATTCATCTTGCTATGCAAGATAACAGAAATATCAAAATAATCAAGCAGGGGGCGGCTTGCCGTTTTCCGAGGGCGAATCGGGCAAATCAAAAAAAATACGGCCGCTGTCGAAATCCGGAAGTCCGGCACGTCGATACCGTGCAAGGGCATTGGGCCCGCGCGAGCATAGGAAAGGACGTGTCATGTCAAGCGTTACCGAGAAAAACATCGTAACTGCCAGGAAGCTGATCGAGGAAGTTATCAATGCGGGCAGGCTCGATCTGTGCGATCGTTATTTGGCGGCGGACCGTGTCGACCGCATGGAATACGGACTTCCGCCCGGAATGGCCGACGGCCATGAGGGTTTCAAGAGGGTCTTGGGCAACTTCGTTCAAGCGTTCCCCGACCTGCGACTCGAGGTCCAGTTCGTTGTCGCCGATAACGACCGGGTCATGTTTTACATTTCGACGACGGGGACACACCGCGGTGCGTTCATGAACATGGCGCCCACGGGAAAGAGCTTCAAAGTCGATGGCGTCGACGTCTTTCGATTCAATACCGAAGGCAAGGTCGCCGAACATTGGGGCGTATTCGACCTGTTCGGAATGCTTGCGCAGCTCGGCGCCGCGCCGCTCCCAGCGCAATCTTGAGCCGGCCTCAGGGGCGTCATGCAGACGAATGGCTCATCCGGCCGCGGGTGGGCCATTCGACCGTTGTGCTGGCATTCTCCCAGGACCTTCAGCGATATGCGGTGCGATGGATGTTGGCGGGATTTTCGCACTTTAACGTTGTGCGCGCCGCCACTCTGCGTTGACGCGCCGAGAATTGTTCCGTTATCTCAGGGGCATATGTCGTTCGCACGACGTTTTTTGGCGGCGGAGAATTTTTGCAGGGCAGGCTGTCGATTTTGGGCCGGATGGCCCGTCTAAGCTGAGGTACCGCACCGGGCGGCGCCGCACGCGAAAGGAAATTCCAAATGAAATACGCACTTTTCATCTACGAGAATGAGGCTCTTTACGGCCCCGAAAAAGCCGGATCCAATATGCAAGAGGTCGTGGGCCAACATATGGCGTTTGCGCAGAGTTCGGGCGCCAAGCGGCTGGGCGGAGCGGGTCTCAAAGGTACGGCGACCGCGACGACGGTGCGGACCAATGGCGGCAAGAAAACCGTTCATGACGGTCCATTCGCCGAGGCGCGGGAGCAATTGGGCGGTTTTTATCTCATCGAAGCTTCGGACTTGGACGAAGCGCTCGATATCGCCAAGAAAGTCCCGCTGCTACAGGACGGCGCGATCGAGATTTGCCCGTTGCTTGGGCCGTGAACGGTTTAGCGCTCGATCGGATGTTTCGGGCGGCAAGCGGACGCATTGTTGCGGCGCTTGCCGCCCGGTTTCGCAATCTGGCATTGGCCGAAGATGCATTTTCGGAGAGTTGTCTCAGGGCGGTTCGCGTTTGGCCCGAGCGCGGTATCCCTGACGACACCGCTGCTTGGCTCTATCGCGTTGCCGAGCGGATAGCACTCGATATGCTGCGCAAGGAGCGCGTTGCCGCGCTCAACATTCCCGACGAGCCGGCGCCCGAGGCCAGCGCGGAAGACATTCTCGCGGACGACGGCCGCATCATTCCTGACGAACGTCTGCGTCTGATCTTCATCTGCTGCCATCCCGCGGTGGTACCCGATACCAGGGCGGCTTTGACCTTGCGCCTGGTCTGCGGCCTGACGGTTACCGAAATCGCGCGCGCCTTTCTGCTGCAAGAGGCGACGCTTGCGCAGCGTTTGGTGCGCGCCAAACGGAAGATCGGCGAGGCCGGCGTACCGTTCGAGCTGCCGCCGGCCGATCACTGGCCCGACCGTATCGAGGCGGTACTTTCGACGCTGGAAGTCGCCTATTCGAAAGCGCACGAGGACGCAGCCGGCACGGGTGCGCATGCCGGGTTTGCGGCCGAGGTACTGCATCTGACGAAGCTTCTCACCGAACTTACTCCGGATACCGGCGAAGCTTTCGCCCTCGCCGCCATGGTGCATTACGCCGAAGCGCGCCGTCCGTCGCGCATTGACGCATCGGGAACGATGGTTCCGCTATCGGAGCAAGATCCCAGACGCTGGCGGCGCGATCTCATCGTGCAAGCGAACGCCTTTTTGGAAAAGGCCAAGAACCTTGTTCCTGCAAGCGCGCGAACTTTGCAGGCAACCCTGCAAGAGGCATGGTGCGCACGGCGAAGCCCCGAGGACCCGGCGCCCTGGCAACAGATCCTGCAACTCTACGACCGGTTGCTGACGGTGCGCGACGATGCCTTCGTCCGGCTGAACCGAGCGGTTGCGCTCGGGGAAGTGCGAGGCCCGCTGGCCGCGTTGGCCGAGGTAGAACGGCTGGAATTGCAAGCCATGCTGGAGTTCCTGCCCTACCACGCCGTCCGCGCCGAGCAACTGCGTCGTGTGGGGCGGTTCGACGAGGCTCGCGATGCCTATGGGGCGGCCCTCGCACTCGATCCGCCCTCCGCAGAACGGCGATGGCTCGAACGCCATCTCAATGGCCTGCGTCCGGCTTCGGACTGACGGGGCGAGCTGCGACAGATTTCATCTATCGCAATCGATTCAAGCTCAACGCCGGACCGTTCGCATCCCCGCTTACGGTTTGATGGAACGTTCGAGGGCGCCAAATTTGGTTGTTGGGTTCTTTATTGCAACGCGTTGCACCGCCGCGCCGCGCTCGTACCAGACGCGCGAGCGGTTGACGAAATAAACGACAGACAGCATGACCGGAACTTCCACCAGAACGCCGACAACGGTCGCCAGCGCGGCGCCGGATTTGAAACCGAAGAGGCTGATGGCGGCAGCCACCGCAAGTTCGAAAAAGTTGCTGGCCCCAATCAGCGCAGAAGGCGCGGCAACGCAATGCGCTTCTCCGGCCGCGCGATTGAGCAGATAGGCGAGCCCCGCGTTGAAATAGACCTGAATGAGAATCGGCACCGCGAGAAGCGCAATGACCGGCGGCTGCCTGACGATCTGTCCACCCTGGAAGCCGAACAGCAGAACGAGAGTCGCCAGAAGCGCCAGCAGCGATACCGGCTGCAAAGTCTTAAGAAGCGCCGCCAGGCCTGCATCGCCGCCTGTCCGTAGGATCGCGCGGCGCGCCAGCTGGGCAACCGAAACCGGAACGACGATGTAGAGAACCACCGACAACACCAGGGTTTGCCAGGGAACGGTGATCGCGGAAAGCCCGAGCAACAATCCGACAATCGGGGCGAAGGCCACCACCATGATCGCGTCGTTCAACGCGACTTGACTCAAGGTGAAATGGGGTTCGCCCCGTGTCAGATTGCTCCACACAAAGACCATCGCGGTGCATGGGGCGGCGGCCAGGATAATGAGACCCGCGATATAGGAGTTGATTTGATCGGCGGGCAGATAGGAACGGAACAGATATCCGACGAACAGCCAGCCCAGCAGCGCCATCGAGAAGGGCTTCACCGCCCAATTGATGAACAGCGTCACGCCGATGCCGCGCCAATGTTCTCCGACACGCGCCAGAGCCGCAAAATCGACTTTCAGCAGCATCGGAATAATCATCAGCCAAATGAGAACGGCGACCGGCAGATTGACCTGCGAAACCTGCGCGGCACCGATGGTCTCGAACGCTGCCGGAAACAATTGGCCGAGCGCGACGCCGACCACAATGCACAATGCGACCCAGACCGTCAGGTAGCGCTCAAAGTGGGACATTGGGACTCCTTAAGCGACACGATTGCCGTTGGCATCGATGACGAGTTCGCCATCCTCTTTGCGAAACTCGCCGGTATAAGTGTTCGGCAGAAGGTCGAGCACTTTCTCCGATGGCCGGCACAGCGCGACACCCACCGGCGAAACGACAATCGGGCGATTGATCAGAATGGGATGCGCCATCATGGCGTCGAGAAGCTCCTCGTCGCTCAAATCCGGATCGCCGAGGCCGAGTTCGCGAAACGGCGTTCCTTTCTCGCGCAGCAAATCCCTCACAGCGATATCCATGCGGACGATCAAGCGCAGCAACATGAGACGGGACGGCGGCGTCTTGAGATATTCGACGACATGCGGTTCGATGCCGGTGTTGCGGATGAGGCCAAGTGTGTTGCGCGAGGTACCGCAATCGGGGTTGTGATAAATGATGACATCCATGTTTTCCACGAAAGGTCTCTCGCAAATTACGCGGCGGAGCCGCAGCAGGTTGATTGTTTCGTCTCGGGAGCGGGAGGGCTGCTTGCACTCGCGGTTTCGCCACGCGGTTTGACGCTCTGCGGCGCGGCGTCGCCATAGGTCGTGGCCTCGCCAAAGGTAAAGAAGGTCTCCCAGCGCAGCCCGGACGGATCGCTGACCCAGCTCTTGTTTCCTTGCGCATAGCAGCAGGTAACCGCTTCCTCATCGCGGGTCTGCTCGCCTGCGGTTTTCAGCCGCCCGGCCAATTCGCGCAATTCCTCATCGGCATCGACCTGAATGCCGAGATGATCCACGCCCGCTTCATTGCCGCGCTGCGAAATGGCGAAGTTCACGCGCGGATCCTCGAGCATCCATTTGGCGTAGTCGGCCCGCAGCACCGTCGGCTTTGCGGCAAACAAGGTCGAATAAAACCCGACGGAGCGGCTAAGGTCATCGACGGCGACGTGAACGTGCAGGCGTTTCATGGCGTTCTCCTTTTTTGGGCTCACAGCACGACGCGTGTGAGGCGATGTCGGCCAGCGGCGCGCAAATTTCCGGGCGGCCTTCGCAGCAATCCTCCGTGAGGAAGACCAGAAGGTCCCGCATCGACTTGAAATTGACGGCGTAGATAATGGAGCGCCCGTCGCGGCGCGCGCGCACCAGCTGCGCGTTCGACAACACCAGAAGCTGCGCCGACAGCGTGTTGGCGGCGATGGCGAGCTGGCGGGCGATGTCGCCCGCCGCCATGCCGGACGGCCCGGCTTTCACCAGGAGACGAAAGACTTCGAGGCGGCTGTCCTGGGCCAGGGCCGAAAGGCGTTTGATGGCATCGCTTAGTTCCATATTTCAATTATTCTTGAAGTATTGTACTAAGTCAAGATCGTTGTGCGAGGCCCCCCGATCGTCGGAGGGCTTCGTTCCGGGAGGAAGCCATGAAACGACTGCCTATTGCGCGTCTCTTTGCGATTGCCGGTTCGGCCATTGCCGTTTTCCGCATTGCCGCCGGGCCTGCCGATGCCCAAGACGTACACGGAGCCGGCTCGACTTTCGTTGCACCGATCATCGAGATGTGGGCGTCCGATTATGCCAAAGCGTCCGGGGTGAGGATCGAATATGAATCCGTTGGATCGGGTTTGGGCATTCAAAGGATCGAAACCGGCGAGATCGATTTCGGCGCGACCGACAAGCCGCTGACGCCCGAAGAGCTAGCCAAATATGGGCTTTGTCAGTTTCCTATCGTGATCGGCGGTGTTGTTCCCGTGGTCAATCTGCCGGGCATCGCGCCGGGACAAATGAAGTTTTCGGGTGCGCTTCTTGCCGACATTTTCATGAACCGGATAACGCGATGGGATGCGCCAGAGATTCGCGCCCTTAATCCCGGCTTGAAATTGCCCTCCATGCCCATTTCCGTGGTTCATCGCTCCGACGGTTCGGGCACGACATACAATTGGGTCGATTTTCTCGCCAAGTCGAGCCGAGCCTGGAAGGATAAAGTGGGCGTTGGCCTGGCTGTGAATTGGCCGGTCGGTGTCGGCGGAAAAGGAAACGCGGGTGTCGCCGCCGCCGTCCTTCAGACCCAGGGAGCGGTCGGTTACGTCGAATACTCCTATGCCGTGCAAAACCGAATGACGTTTACGCAGGTGGAGAATTCCTACGGGTTGTTCATCACACCTAGTTCCGAGACGTTTCAGTCCGCCGCGGACGGCGTCGATTGGCGCGATCACCAGGATTTCAGCGTGTTGATGACCTATGGCGGCGGGTCTATTTCGTATCCCATCACCGCGACATCCTTTATCCTGATGTACAAATCACCCAAAACCCCTATCCGCTCCGCCGCTGCGCTCGCCTTCTTCAAATGGGCGCTTGAGCATGGCGAAAAACAGGCCGCGGCTTTGAACTATGCCCCTTTGCCGCCAAACCTGATTTTGCTGATCAAATCGTACTGGGGTTCGCACATTTCGAAATAGTTGCGAGCAGCTTTGGAACCGAAGTAAGACACCTGAGGCTTACGACACCTCAATTGTCCACCCTTGCGCTTCTGCGGAAAAAACGGAGTGAGCACGGGCAGGGCGGGCGCACCGTTCCCATGTTCCACTGATATCTCAGCTTTCGAGGGCGAGCGGAATGGCGAGCGTTACCTTTACGCGGTCCATAACGACACTGGTCTTATAGCGGCGAACCAAAGGGTCTGCGGAGAATAGAGCGCGCGAAATTTCCTCGAAATGTTCGACATCGCGGGCCAGCACGATCAGCAAAAGATCGCCGTCGCCCGTTATGTTGTAAATCTGCTGAATTTCGGGGGCGGCCTTAAGGCGGGCCTTGATGGTTGCGACTTCTCGCGCCCGCACTTTTTCCAGTGTGATTTCGACGACAAACGTCATGCCGAGACCGAAAATCTTTGGGTGAGCACAGGAAATGTCGGCTTGCACGATCCCGCTTTTGCGCATCCGTGCGATGCGCCGGTGGGTTGCCGAAGGCGAGAGGCCGGCTTCCTTTGCTATCGCCTCGACGCTTTGCTGATTGTCGCGCTGTAACGCAACGGCGATACGCCGGTCGAACAAATCCAGCATTGGTGAAATTTCCCCTTTTCGGCCGCCAAAACGCAAAAAACCTGCAGCATTCCTAGCCGAAAGGCTAAATTATCTTCCCCGCGGACGCTAGCTTGATCCCGAGCCGCGAGGCGGGCAGGGCCGTTTGCCAGCGGTCTCTATGGCAAAGCTGCGGCCGCACGGGATTTTGCGCCGGTGGGTTTGGGACAAGCGGCCTTCGCCCTATTGATGGGATGTGACATGCGTCGAATTTTGTTGTGGGGTGGCGGGGTCGTGCTGATTGCCGTCGGGCTTGGCGCCGCGTTGATTTATATGTTTTTCCAAACTTTTTATCCTTCACCGCCCAACGCGGGTTTTCCGCCGCCGCATTCGCCTCTCCAAGCCCGGCTGCAGGATCTCGAATATTTCCGCCACTATCTCGATTACAACAAGGCCTATACATCGCAAGCGCGAGCAAAAGCCGCGGTTCTGTTGGCCGCCTATGAGGCCAAGGCCGCTGCCATGTCGCCGGCGCAATTCGAACTGGCGATTGCGAGCATGGTCGCGCTGTCGGACAATGGTCATTCGGCCGATTACGAAGGCGCTTTCCGCCGCCGGCACAACAAGCTTCCCTGCCTGCTCTATCACTTCAGCGACGGCTACTACATCCTGCGCGCGCGACCGGCATGTCAGGCTTTGCTTGGCGCCAGACTGTTGGCCGTCGACGGACACGACCCTGCACAGATCGCCGACCGTGCCTACCAATATGCGCGCGGCCCGCGCAATCATTTCGATCAGTTCGTCACGCCTTTCTATGTGAAATCGCCGGAGCTGTTGAACGCTATGGGCCTGGCGAGGT
>CAWGHR010000008.1:0-86959 GCA_963822275.1 uncultured Alphaproteobacteria bacterium | reverse complement strand
TATTTGGCTCACAATCCGCGCCGTCACACCCGAACAGGGCGTGCTCAAGCTTGTCGGTCCTTATGCCAGAAAAATACTCGAAACTGCCGGATTGAATGCCGATCTCGCGCCCCATGCTTTGCGCAAATATTTCTGGAAGGGGCTCGAAGTCGCGCTGTCCCGTCTTGGCGGGGGCTATGAGGTTTGGTGCAGCCCAGACGATGCGTTGATCGTTTGGGATCGTCTCGTCGCGGCGGGCGATCGCTTCGCCTTGTGCCCTGCGGGCCAAACTGCGATGGACATTTTTGCTATCGAGAGTGGCATTCTGCGTCCGGGGCACGACTTCGAACCGGCACGCGACGGGTTTTCTCCCGAGCCCTCGGTGAGATCGCTCGGCCTTTTGGATCGGGTGGAGCAAAACCACGATTTCAATGGGCGTGCCGGATCCCTCGCGGCAGGCGCTGACAAAATTCTTGTCGGGATTCTCGTCGAATCCGACATTCCCGCGCCGCACATGGCAGTTGCGCGCAATGGCCGTTGTGTCGGGCGAACGCTAGGTTCACTCTTCTCACCGGCTCTGGGTCGTGCCATCGCCCTGGCTGCACTTGATGTCGACACTTCGATGCCGGGAACGGTTCTTCAAATCGCGGGCTTTACGGGTCTCTGCGCCGCCTTGCCATTTCTGCCAAATCCGGCTCCCATGCTCGTCGGCGACGGGAAATCCGCCACTGGACGTTAAACGCTTGGGGAGAGTCGGTTGGACGCCGGAATGAAATTCGATCCGGATGCCGAACTCGTCGCTCGCGTGGGCCGCGGCGACCGCACAGCTGCCCAAGCGTTAATGGCACGCCATCTGCCGAAAATGCTGGCCCTGGCCCGGCGGATGTTGCCCGGTCAGGTTGAAGCCGAAGATGCGGTGCAAGACGCCTTCCTCAAGCTTTGGACCCATGCCGCACGCTGGCAGCCCGGGCAGGCCAAGTTCGAAACTTGGCTTTACCGGGTTACTTTGAACCAGTGTTATGACCGTCTGCGCCGAAAGCCGACGCTCGAATTGGATAAGGCCGTTAATGTCGTGGATCCGGCTCCAGGTCCCGAGAGCGTCTTGCAGAACGCGGCACTAACCTTGCAGATCGAGGCGGCATTGGCGGATTTGCCGGAACGCCAGCGCGCCGCCGTTCTGCTTTGTCATTATCAGGCCTGTGGCAATATCGAAGCGGCGGAGATTTTGGGCATCAGCGTTGAAGCATTGGAGTCCCTCTTGGCGCGGGGACGGCGGTCATTAAGGACGAAGCTCGCGCATTTGAGGGATGGTTAGGAGAGGGTTATGCAGGACGATGTCTCGAAGGATGCCGATGCGGTGTTTGCCGCCCGCACTATTGCGGTCTTGCCCCCCGTTACGCCCGCTCCTGCATTGGAGGCCCGCATCCTGGCCGATTTCGACGTCGTAACGAGCCGCCGGGCACGCACGCCATGGGCCGTTATGACGCGAACAATCCGTCGGTTCGGCGATGCGATTTGGCCTGGCGTACCGGTCTGGCAGCCGGCTTCTATTCTGGCGCTTTCGCTTTTGGTCGGGCTTGCTGCCGGAACTTTGGTTCCTGCGTGGTCTGGAACGAATGAATTCTTCGGGGCAGTCGCTAACTCCGGATGGGCCGCCCGTCTTGGATACTTCAGGAGAATCCTGACATGAACAATGATGGAGCGCCCTTGGCGCCTAAGCGCGGACCGAGTGTTGCACTGATAATTTCGCTCTGCCTCAATTTGATTTTCATCGGCGTGATCGCGGCCGGGGTGTTTCGCGCCGCGATGATGCATCCGCCGCAGACCATGGCGGGTCAAGGGCTGTTCGCACCGCGCATCCTCATGGCGACGGTACCGAGCGCGACCGACAAAATTCAGAACATCCTGGACGCACATGGCAGCAAAATGGATGAGCTACGGTTCGAGGCGCAAAGCGCGCGGCGCGATGCGCGTCGGACCTTTATGGGGCACAATTTCAGCCAGGCATCGTTCGATCAATCGCTCGAACGGGTGAAGAGCGCGGACGCCGCTTTAGAGGCGGAAGTTCTCAAGGTCATGTCCGAAACCGTCGCTACGCTGACGCCCGATGAGCGGCGAGCCTTTGCCGAAAAGATCAAGGAGCACAATCGTCCTTGGTGGCGTCGCCTGGGTATGGATCACGACCACTAACCCGTATCAGGGTCTCGGCAAGCGCAATTCCGCACAAGTTCCTTCGCCATAGGCGCTGGCCAGCCTAACAGCGCCGCCCATGCGCCGCGCCAAAGCTACGACAATCGCGAGCCCCAAACCGGTCCCGGTACTGACGCCGGCGCGCTCGAAACGCCGAAAAGCTGCGCCGACGCCATTGGCTTCGGCGGCGCTGAAGCCGTTACCGTTGTCTTTCACCGCGACGACGACGGCGCCTACTTCCTCGCACACGCTGACCTGCACGCCGCCGCCCTCTTGCGTGTAGAGCAGGGCATTCGACAACAAATTCGTGATGATGCGCTTAACCGCGAGCGCATCCGCTCGCACTTCGGCCGGAGCGGCGGGCACCATGTCGAGGGCGATGCGGCGCGAGAAAGCCCGGCCGACATTCTCGTTGACGCAGGCACAGATCAATTCCGTGACGTCGAAGACGGTGGGCGTCAGCGGATAACGGCCGGCTTCCAGATTGGCGAATTCGAGAATGTCGCCGATCTTGGAATGCAAGCTGCGCCCCGCCATGCCGATGTCGCGGGCATATTCGATGTATTTCGCGTGACCGACCGCACCGTAAAATCCGCGTTCGATCACCTCGGCGAAACCGATGATCGCATTGAGCGGCGTGCGCAATTCGTGACTCATATGGGCGACGAATTCGTTTTTCGAACGCAGAGCCTCCACCGCGCCACGCTCCGCATTCGCCAGACGCACCAGCAAGCGTGCTTCCGCAGGCCGTGTCGAGCGCAGCGTGCGGATCGCCTCCGAAGCTTTGGCGCGGCGTTCGAACTCGCGCACGAACACCGTGGCGAGCCCTGCACCGACCAAAGCCGGACCAAGAATAACGAATAGATAAAGCGGCAACGACCCATACCAGGCATCCAGTGCGCCGCCATCGTCCAGCGAGACGCGCACCTGTACCGGCCAACCGGGAACCCGCGTGGCAGTCGTTTCTGCCGCAGCCGCCAGGCGGCCAGCCAAAAGCGTCCCGGCACTGCTTACCAATCCCGCTCCGTCCATCATGACGGCCGGCGCCAAAGCCGACGGATCGAAGGAAACGGCGACGACGGCGTTCCCATCACGGAAGGCGATGACCGTGCGCTGCGCCGAACCGAGAACGACGCGTCCGGATCGCGTCAGCTCGGCAAAACTCTTCATGTCGATATTTTCGCCGGCGGCGCGCAGGATTTGGCCAAGGTCGTCGGCTACCGCGATGCCGTGCAAATCGGGGGAGGTCGTAAGCGCGTCGCTTGGCAGCATGCCGGCGGCAAACAAATGGCCAATCTGCTCATGCTGCGCCAGAGAGGACTGCGCAACGGCCGCGATTTCCTTCGCGCGTTTGGCTTCGAAATAGGCCGCCTGATGAAAGGCTTGAACGCGGTCGAAGCGCATCTGCAGCGCGCCCGCAGCGGCGAAACTGCCGCCGATCGCAACCACACAGAGCAGAACCGTCAAGCGGATATTGCGCGTCGGAAGCGCGGCGATCCACGACAGCGCTCCATGGAATAGCGCGAGGGGCTCAGCCGCTGTTCGTTCGCCCGCCATTATGGACCCACCCCCGAGCGCGGCCCGGTGATTCGCGCTCTCTCGATTATGCGAATCGGCGAGTCGCTGTCACGCGCTTCGAAGCATTCATCCTAACACTTTGCCGGCTACTTCGAATAGATTCGAGGAAAGGCCAGGGGTCCTGGCGATAACCTCCAATTCATGGCGAATCAGTGTTTGGCGCTTTGCGTCGAAGCGTCGCCAGGTTTCGAAAGCACCGGCCATACGCGCGGCAATCTGTGCATTGATCTTGTCCAGCGCGCGGATGGTCTCGCCCACCAGCTGGTAGCCGCTGCCGTCCGCCGCATGAAAGCGCAGCTGATTGCCGGAGAATGCGCCGATCAAGGCCCGCACGCGATTCGGATTTTTGATGTCGAAAGCCGGATGATCCATCAGCGCCCGCACACGCGACACGGTATCGGGACGCGGAGAGCCCGCTTGCAGGCCCATCCATTTGTCGAGGACCAATGGATCGGTTTTGAAGCGCTCGTAGAAATGTGCGAAGGCTTCGTCGCAGCGTGGCGAGGCCATTCGGCTCAAAGCGGCGAGCCCCGCGATCATGTCGGTCATATTGGTCGCTGCGGCATAATGGGCAGCTGCAAGCTCTGCCGCGTCCTCGTCGTCGGCAGACGTCAGGTAGCGCAGACAGGCGTTGCGCAGAGCGCGCCGTCCCGCCGAGGCGGCATCCGGCGAAAACGCGCCAACGAAGGCTGTGCCATCGTACAATGCGGCGAAAGCCTTGCTGTGCGCGTCGGCAACGGCGCAGATCAGTGTCTTGCGCGCTGCGTGGATCGCATCGGGATCGATGACATCCATCGCCATCGCCAATTCGCTTTCCAACGGGGGCGACAGCATATTGGCTGCGAATGCCATATCGCGATCGGCATCCGCCAGAACTTTGCCCATGGCTTCAACATAATACGGATCGGGCGCTGACACCTTGCCGGCGATGATGTCGAGCATTGTGGAGCGCGCCGCCGCTTGTCCGGCTTCCCAGCGGTTGAAGGAGTTGGCGTCATGCGCCATCAACGCGGCGCGATCTTCGGCCGATTGTGGTACTTTGAATGTCGCGGGCGCCGAGAATTTTCTCCCCACCGACAACAACGGTTCTTCGTCTACGCCGACGAACATGAATTTCTGTTCGCCCGCGACGAGTTCCAGCACCCGTTCCTCCGGGCCCGGCGCGTTTTCGCCTTCCAACGTCAGCGGGAGCGCACGGCCTGATCTACCAACCAATCCCAGGCGTATAGGCACCTGCATCGGCCGCTTCACCGGTTGACCCGGTGTCGGCGCCAAACTCTGTTTCAGCCTCAGCGCATAGGTTTTGGCCGCCGCGTTGTAAGTGCCGTCGGCTTCGATTAGCGGCGTGCCCGCTTGCGCGTACCAAAGCCGAAATTGTTTCAGATCGCGGCCGCTGGCGTCTTCGAAACATTTCACCCAATCTTCCACCGTTGCGGCTTGCCCGTCATGGCGCGCGAAATAGAGATCGGTCGCCTTGCGATAGGTCTCGTCGCCGACCAGCGTCCGCAACATACCGATGACTTCGGCACCTTTTTCATAAACCGTCGCGGTGTAGAAATTGTCGATGGTGATATAGCTCTGCGGCTGCACAGGATGGGCGAGAGGGCCTGCATCCTCTTGGAACTGGCGCAAACGCAAGGCGCGCACGTCTTCGATGCGCTTGACGGGATGCGAGCGCATGTCGGCGGAGAAATTCTGGTCGCGGAAAACAGTCAGACCTTCTTTGAGCGAAAGCTGGAACCAATCGCGGCAGGTAATGCGGTCGCCCGTCCAATTGTGGAAATACTCATGTGCTACGACGCTCTCGATGCGGGCGTAATCGTCGTCGGTCGCGGTTTCGGGCGAGGCCAGAAGTACCTTGTCGTTGAAGATATTAAGCCCTTTGTTCTCCATCGCGCCCATATTGAAAGCCGAGACGGCGACGATCATGAAGATGTCGAGATCGTATTCGCGCCCGTAAGCCTGTTCGTCCCATTTCATCGCACGCTTAAGCGAATCCATCGCATAGGCCGCTTTCGCTTTGTTGCCATGCTCGACGAAGATTTTCAGATCGATCTTGCGCCCTCTCATGGTGACAAAGCTGTCGTTCAACTCCTCCAGATCGCCCGCTACCAGTGCGAAAAGGTAGCAGGGCTTGGGAAACGGATCGTGCCAGATCGCAAAATGCCGTCCACCCGGAAGATCGCCTCTGCCGATCGGATTGCCGTTGGACAGCAGCACGGGATAACTTTTTGGCGCTTCGATGCGCGTCGTATACACCGCGAGCACATCCGGACGGTCCAGGAAGTAGGTGATGCGGCGGAAGCCTTCCGCTTCACATTGCGTGCAGAAGATCCCCTTGGCCTGGTACAACCCTTCCAGTGCTGTGTTATGCACGGGAGCGATCTCGGTCCCGATTTCGAGTATGAAATTGTCGGGCACATGGGAGATGGATAGCGTATCGTCGCTCACCTTGTATTCGCCCGCGCTCAGGGCGCGGCCATCCACGGCGACGGAAATCAGCTTCAAATGTTCGCCGTCCAGGACCAGCGGCGCGCCGGCCATACCGCACCGTGCCACGCGCATCTTGGCGGCTACGCGTGTGGCCTCGGGATCGAGAACAAAATCCAGCAGGACTTCGGAAATCTGATAATCCGGGGCGCGATAGTCCTTCAATTGAACGGCGCGCGGCTCTTCGGTACGCATGCGTGATCCTCGGATTGGGGGCCGCATGGGTATAGCCGAAAGCGGATGGAACTGTGGCTATTTTTTCGGGGTCTCGGCGCGCAGGCGCTCTGCGCGGAGTGCGGTCTGGGGATGGCTGCCCAGCCAGCTCGGACCGCAAGCTCTTTTGGCGCAAGCCTTGTTTTCCAGCCGCTCCAGCAGGTCGGCCATATGCGATGGCTTGGCACCCATGCGCAACAATAGTGCGGCCGCATCGTCGTCTGCCTGCTGTTCGAAGGCGCGCGAGTATGCCGACTGCACAAGAATTCCGGGCAGGATTACCGACAATTGGCTTACTTGCGAAAGGTCGCCGGTCACCACCGCAATCGCTGCCGGAATGAGCGCCGCCTCATAGACGCGCTGCAGGCCATGCGCGTGATCGACATGAGACATTTCGTGCGCAAACACGCCTTCGATCTCTTCGTCGTTTCTGACCAGCGCCCACAATTCGTCGGTCATCACGATGCGCCCGTCGGGCAGTGCGAAAGCATTGGGCCCGACCAAGTTGCCGCCGCCGCGGAAAACCAATCGATAACTCGCCGCTCCATGCAATGCGTGCGATGCCACAAGGCGAAATAGCGACTGCGCTTTGCTGCGTTGTTCGGCGGAGAGCTTGGAGGGCTGCAGATAGGAACTGTCGAGCGCATTCATGGTCTGATCGGCCACAACGCGCGATAGGGCGGGAGGGGTATCTTGTGCCAGACGGACCGCGGCGGCGGGAATTCCGTAGGTAACGACGGCGTAAACCGCAAGGGCTGCCAACAGCACCGATAAGGCAACGCTGCGCCAGGACCGCTCCAGCCGGTCGATCCAGCCGCCGCCCGACAAGTGCCGCGTGCTGCGCAGAAGCGCGTCCACGCCGTCATTGTCGTAGGTCTCGAAATGGCTGCCGCCCGGCAGGTCGAAACGCCGCGCGATATTGCCGAGCCGCGGCGAAACCCGCACCTCGCGTACCGGAACATCGGCGAGGGCCGCAGCGTCCTCGCCTTGGATGTGCAGCGTCTTGCCGTCTTCGACCGACAGACGTGCCGGCACATGGCGTGCCGAATTTGGAAAGAAATAGCGTCCTTCGATCGCCATCTTAGAGGCCGAAATCGAAGGCGAACACGCTGCCGATTTCCTCGCCAACCGCACTTTGGGTGGCAAATGCTTCGGTCGTATAGGCGTCGATGTCGCCGTCGACCAAAATCGAAAGTTTGCGTGTTTCGTAGCGCGTCAGGCGCACGCGCGCCCAAGGATAATAAATTCCGATGGTTAGCAAGGTCAGGATCGCGTTGGTGACGGTGATCCAGGCGACGACCAACGGATTCATTCGCGATTTGAGCTGGTGTCGCTCATCGAGCTTGGTATTCCTCAGCGCCAGGTTCACGATCATTGTTTCGATGATCGACGGGATCATAAGAATAGCAGAATACGCAATAACCCAGGTGACGATCACAACGGCCATCATGGCGGGTGGGAAGGGATTGCTCTTACCGGCGTGCGCGAAGCCGTGAGGCAGGTATTTCACGGTGGAAAAAAACGCGAAACCCACTGTTACAATTATGCCAATAAACAGGAGCAATCCGACGAAGAAAATCGCGTAGATTCGCTTGTTGGAGAACTCCGTGCGGAACGGGCGTCCGCCGAATGTGTGGTGGTTGACCCAGAAATAATCGCGGGCGCGCCGCGCCGCCGGCATCAACAGGAATAGACTGCCGAAACCGGCCAGCGGCCAAATCACGTAAGCGACCAGGGCCTCGAAATAATCGCCGGTGAAATTGAAGCGCACGTTGCGATGGCTGGTATTGCGCGCGTTGAACCGCAGGCTGGCATTGACCAGCCAAGGAAACGCGAAACCTAGAATGACCAGCCAAGGCAGCACGTATATAGGCTTGACCATTACACTTAATTCGTAGCCGATCAGAAGGCTTGCGGCGATAATCCGTCCGATCAAAATGCGCCAGGCGGATGCGTGATATTCGAAAGCGTGACCTGCGACGAAGGTGTTGCCGTTGAAGTAACGGCGCGTGCGGACTTTCGCCCAAGCGCTAAAAATGCCCAGCGTCAAAATCGTTAGCGCGAGATTGACGATCCAGATGCGGAAATACTCTTTGCCGGTACCGCGAAATTCAAAGGCGTAAAGTGTCGGTGCCGTTGTTTGTCCGGCGGCCGCGTTCGACATGTTCGTTCACCCCCAACCCAAAGGCTAATGTGCCCGAGAAACGGGGAACTCGCCACACTGACGCGAAGCCGCAAGCGTCATGGTTAATACACACAGTGCCGCTATGCTTGTTCCTTGCGAAGTCGCGCGAAAGATAAGTTTTGAAGCGTGCGATCGACGCTCTCGTCGACGCCGGCTCGTGCTGCGCTTAGCCGGTACGCTCGATATGGGCGAGAAGGTCCTGCGCGCCATGCGCGAACTCAGCCAGCGCCGTCGGCATGTCTTCGCCGGATTTGCGTGCCCATTCCACAAGCCCTTTCGCCAAAGCCGCGAGCATTGGCGCCGCCGCAATCAAGCGGGCTTGATGTTCGATCTTGCTGGGGTCCAGGTCGTATTCTGCACCCGGCACACGCCAGCCGCCCCATTCGGCTTCGCCGGTGACGACAACGGGATAAGTTCCGGGTACGGGGTGCCGCGAACAGTCTTCCGTCGGTTGCCACTTGTTGCGGGCGCGGACCACACGCCAATTTTCCGTGTTTGGTATGGCGCGTTCGGAGAGCGGCTCTTCGGCCTGAATTTCTTCGGCCGTGAATTCGCGCCCCAACCCGCAGTCGTAGTGCACGCGAAGCGGTTCATCGAGACCCTTCGTCCAATACGGCACGACGTGTTCGACCAGCGCCCATGTGCCCACGGGCTTAACATAGACGCGCTGGTTTTTGTGAAATTGCGCCTTGGCCATCCGGACCGTCACCTTTGCCGCAGATAATCTAAAATCTTGGCCTTAAGCGCGGGTTAAGTTTTGGACGAGACACCGCTCGCCGGTTTCGGTTAAAAGACCCTTCCATTCCCTAAAAACTCTAATGATGCAAACCCCCTGCGTGAAGATTTGTAGCATCGATGCCCCGTCGGGCTTGTGCCGCGGCTGTGGACGCACGCTCGATGAGATTGCGCGTTGGGCAAGCATGAGTGAGGACGAACAGGCCGCTATCATGCGGCATCTGAAGGACCGGATGATGCGCGCCCAGAGCCCGATCCGCCCTATTTAAATCCGCAGTTTTTCAAATAGGGTAGAGCAGGCGCTAACCTGCGTCGCTGAGCCGGTCGCGTCCAAGCGGCTCGGGATCGAGGACCTTGCCCGTTAGCGCACCAAGCCAATCCAAACCGGTGCGCAGTTTCACATTCTCGCCGATCACAAGGATCGCCGGAGCGGTGTTTTGCGCCGCTGCCGCACCAAGGTCGGCAAGCGTTGTGACATGCACGGTTTGAGCGGCGAAGGTCGCGTCGCTGACGATGGCGGCGGGCTCATTGGCGTCCCGCCCGGCAGCGATGAGATACGCCGCAATTTCGCCGGCATATTTCCGCGCCATGTAAAGCACGATGGTCGGGGATCCGCGGGCGATGGCGGCCCAATCGAGATCGGGGAGTTTTCCGTCAGCGCCATGGCCGGTGATGAACGTCACAGCGTGGTTGGTGTCGCGATGGGTCAAAGGAATGCCCGCATAGGCCAACCCACCAATGCCTGCCGTGACGCCCGGCACAACACGGAACGGCACGCCCGCACGCACCAGCGTCAACGCCTCTTCCACTCCCCGTCCGAACACGAACGGATCGCCGCCCTTCAACCTCAACACGCGTTCTCCTTTGCGGGCCAAAGAGACCAGCGTGCGCGAAATGTCGCTCTGCTTGCAGGATTTCTTGCCGCCGCGTTTACCCGCATAGATCAGCTCCGCACTCGGCCGCGCCAATGCAAGCAGCGTCTTGTTCACCAGCGCGTCGTAAAGGACGACGTCGGCATTTGCGATGGCATGCAATCCCAAGGCAGTCATCAACCCCGGGTCGCCGGGTCCGGCGCCCGCCAGCCAAACCCAGCCTTTGTCAAAGGAGGGCAGGGCAAGCGCCGCAGCCAATTGCCGGATTGCGACGGCTTCGTTTGAAACCATAGTCGTCGGCTCTGACATTATTTCACACCAAAGCAATGTATATAAATTGTATCACCGATATTGGAACTGTAAAATAGAGATATTGCGGATGGTGGCAAGCCCTGGGGCAGAGCGTTAAAGTGAGACGCATTATCCAATGGGGACATCACTATGCGGATGTTGTTCGGTGCGACCATCGTTGCATTTTTGCTGTCGCCAACTTTGGCGGATGAGGCATGGAAAACCTATCGCGACGAAGCGGGCACATTCACCGTGCAGATGCCCAATATGCCGGCGCTCACCACGACGTCGTCAAAAGCGGCCGACGGCCGGGAGATCGCGATTTTGTCCTACACGCTCGCTGGCGGGACATCTGCGTTGATCGTCATGATCGCTGATTACACCGCATACAATGTCGATGGCCGAAATATTATCAAGGGAGCCATCGGAGGGATTGGGGAAACCGGCAAGAGAGTTCAGTCCAATACGCCCGATAGTGTAGATGGCCAAGACGGCCGTAAGATCTCGTTCATGGACGAGAAGGGGCGCCAATACACGGATCGCTTGTTCTTCGCGAATAAGAGATTCTATCAAGTCATGACGGTACTCGCACCGAACGCCGACGCCGTCCAGCAAGAAAATGCTGAGCGATTTAACGCTTCCTTCCATTTCACCACGCAATAAAGCGCGTTGCGGACGCGGCACAATTGGTTTAGTCGCGGTACTTCGCTGCGGCACAAGATAAAGGTTAGACATGCCTGTTGTTCCCCGTTCGGATCTGAAATCCAATACATTCGATTACGAAAACCAACCACTCGTCACATCCAATGGCTTTCGCGAATACGATGCGCGCTGGCTGTTCGGCAAAGAGATCAATCTGCTCGGCGTTCAGGCGCTGGGACTGGGGCTCGGCACGTTCTTCCACGAAGCCGGCATCAGGCCGAAAGTCGTCACTGGACACGATTACCGTTCCTATTCGCTGTCGATTAAACAGGCCTTGATGCTGGGTTTGATGAATGCGGGATGCGAGGTGGTCGATATCGGCCTCGCCATGACGCCGATGGCCTATTACGGTCAATTCGCGCTCGATTGTCCCGCCGTGGCGATGGTCACGGCCAGCCACAACGAGAACGGCTGGACCGGCGTGAAGATGGGGGCGCAGAAGCCGCTCACCTTCGGCCCCGACGAAATGGGCCGCTTGAAGCAGATCGTGCTGGGCGGTGAGGGCATGGCTCGCCCGGGCGGCAGTTATGTTTTCGTCGAGAATTTCCGTGCGCAATATATCGACGCCGTGACGGCGGGGCACAAGCTTTCGCGTCCGCTCAAAGTGGTGGCCGCGTGCGGCAATGGCACGGCGGGGGCTTTCGTCATCGATGTCTTGAAGCGCATCGGCGCCGAAGTCGTCCCAATGGATGCGGAACTCGATTTCACCTTTCCGAAATACAATCCCAACCCCGAAGATATGCACATGCTGCACGCCATCGCGGATACGGTGCGGGCGAACAAGGCCGATATAGGCCTCGGCTTCGATGGCGATGGCGATCGTTGCGGCGTGGTCGACAATACCGGCGACGAGGTTTTTGCCGACAAGGTGGGCGTGCTTCTGGCCCGCGATCTGTCGTCACGCGTTCCGAATGCGCAATTCGTGGTCGACGTGAAATCGACCGGCATCTATCTTATCGATCCGGTGCTCAAGAAGAACAATGTCAAAGTCGATTATTGGAAGACCGGTCACTCCTACATCAAGCGCCGCACTGCGGAACTGAAAGCCGTGGCGGGGCTCGAAAAGAGCGGCCATTATTTCTTCAACGCGCCGCTCGGCCGCGGCTATGACGATGCTTCCATCGCGGCGATCGCGGTGCTCGAAATGCTCGATCATTCGGGCAAGACGATGTCGCAGATGGTGGCCAGCCTGCCCAAAACGTGGTCGTCGCCGACCATGAGCCCGTTCTGTCCGGACGACAAAAAATACGCCGTGGTCGATGCGGTGACGGAGGAATATCAAGCACTGAAAGCGCGCGGCGAGAAAGTCCTCGGCCAGAACATCGTCGGTATCGTCACCGTCAACGGCGTGCGTGTCACGCTGGACGACGGCACGTGGTGTCTGGTGCGTGCCTCGTCGAACAAGCCGTCCTTGGTGGTTGTCGTGGAAAGCCCGACATCGGACGCCAACATGCATGCGATCTTCCAAGACCTCGACGCCCGCTTGTCGAAACACCCGGAAGTCGGCGAATACGATCAGAAGATTTAGCGCGGTACTTCTATAAAAGGGAGACGGGCATGGATCGGCGCAGGGTATTGGGTCTCGGCGTGACGGCGGCCCTCGCAGGAATGACAAGGGGCGCATTGGGGGAAGAGATGAATGCGGCCGGTATTCTGTCTACCGATCCCACCGAGATCATCCCCCTGTGGCCAGGCGTTCCGCCGGGCGGCGTGGGTCTCAAACTTGAGGCCAAGATCGTTGAGCGCAGCACGGACATAGCCGCTTTTCACGATCGCGTTGTCACGAATGTTGGGATTCCGCTGCTTCAGGTCTTCCGGCCGGATAGGCCGGACGGCTCCGCGCTTATCATCGCGCCCGGCGGCGGTTACGTTCGCATCGTTCTCGACAAGGAAGGTATCGAATGCGCGCGTCGCTTCACGGCGTCCGGCATCACCGTATTCATGTTGCGCTATCGCTTGCCCGGCGAAGGCTGGGTCAATGGGCGCGAGGTGCCTTTGCAGGACGTGCAACGGGCCATGCGCATCGTCCGTGCCGGCGCGCAAGGCTTCGGTATCGATCCAAACCGAGTGGGCGTTGTGGGGTTCTCGGCCGGCGGCCATGTCGCGGCGTCGCTGGCAACAAAATTCTCCGACAAGGTCTACCAAGCCATCGACAGCATCGACGCACAGGATGCCAAGCCTTCTTTCGTCGCCTTGATGTATCCGGTCATTACCATGACCCAAGGCGCCCATCCCGGTTCGCGGACGCTGTTGCTCGGCCCCAATCCTTCCGACGCGCTCATCGACGCTTATTCCTGTGAGAAGAAAGTGACGAAACAGACGCCGCCTTGCTTCATCTGTTTCGCGGCGGATGACGCAACCGTGCCGCCGATGGAAAACGGGCTGGCGATGTTCCAAGCGCTGCGCAGCGCCGAAGTGCCCGCCGAAATGCATATCTTCGACAAAGGCAGTCACGGCTTCGGATTGCGTTTGGCGAAAGGGATGCCCGCATCGGCTTGGCCGGATCTATTTTTGCACTGGGTTTATAGCAATGGCTGGGTGCGCGATACGAGCGCGGCGCCGGTTTAAACCGCGCATTCCTCCGGCTGCGCGACAAACGCCAGCGCATTGCGCAAGACGTTGATATCTGCGCCGGGACGCGTTGCGTTTTCGCTGAGGTGGCGGCGGAATTGGCGCGCGCCGCGCCGTCCGTTGAACAAGCCGAGCATGTGGCGCGTCATGGCGTGCAGCGGCACGCCCACTGCCAATTGGCGCGCGACGTATTCCAGATAAGCGTCCACCGCTCGCTCCACGGAATTCTTCGCCCCGCCGAACAGTTTCTCGTCGACATCTGCCAGAACGGCAGGATTTTGATACGCCGCGCGCCCCAGCATCACGCCGTCAACCTGTCCCAAGTGAATCTCGATATCGTCGAGCGTCGCGATCCCGCCATTGACGACAATGGTCAGCTCCGGGTTCTCACGCTTGATCGCATAAACCAGAGGATAATCCAGCGGCGGCACGTCGCGATTTTCCTTTGGCGACAAACCATCCAGCCACGCTTTGCGCGCATGCACGATGAAGGTGTTCGCGCCTGCCTCTTTGCATTGCGCAATCGTCGCCCGTAGCGCGACTTCCGGGTCCTGATCGTCGACGCCGATACGGCATTTCACGGTGACAGGAATGGAAACGGCGGCGCGCATCGCGGCGACGCAGTCGGCCACCAGATTTGGTTCGCGCATCAAGCAGGCGCCGAAGCGTCCCGATTGGACGCGGTCCGACGGACAGCCGACATTCAGATTGATCTCGTCGTAACCAAATTCCGCGCCGATTTTTGCCGCCTCGGCCAGCGCCGCCGGCTCGGCGCCGCCGAGCTGCAGCGCCACGGGATGTTCGCTGGCATCGAACCCCAATAGCCGCGCGCGATCGCCGCGGATCACGGCCGGCGCCGTCACCATCTCGGTATACAGCAGCGCATACGTCGAGAGCTGACGATGCAACACGCGGCAATGCGTGTCGCTCCACTCCATCATCGGGGCGATGCAGAACTTATGGCTCTGATTAACGCTCATTGCTTGTGGCCATTTGTGGAAACAGAATTGCTTGTACCTGCTTCTGCGTCTCGGTGCGACGTTTTTCCACATACGGACTATCCGCCAGACGCCTTGCTCATATTGACGCAACGCCGCGACAAACCCGCATAAAACCCACACACCTGATTGCGGGCTTAGGTGAACGGCCTAGAATCCCCGCCGCAATCATCAATTATCGGACCCAATGCGCGGACATCTCCCGCCGGTAATCGCCAAAGCCGCAAGCCTCTTGCCCTTGCTGCCGCTGGAGTTGGTCGCGCGCCATCTGATCGCCAATGCGATGGAGGCGCGTCCCTCCTTTGCCACGCGCTTGGCCGAACATGCGGGACGCGTTTTTGCCATCGATCCGGTGGATTGTCCTTTCGTTTTTTTGTTGACGCCCGACAAAGGACGCGCCGCGCTGCATGTCGTGCGCGATCTGAGCGAAGCCGTCTACGATGCCCGCATTGCGGCGCCGTTGATCGTGCTGCTCGGCATGATCGATGGCACCTATGACGGGGACGCGTTGTTTTTCTCGCGCCATCTTGTGATCGAAGGCGATACCGGCGCGTCTCTCGCGTTGCGCAATGCCATCGAGAACGCCGAGCTTGATCCCTCGCTGGTGCTCGGTCTGCCGCAACGCGTGCATGGCCCCTTTAACCGGATGACGGATTTTGTGTTCGGGCAATTGCGCAGGGCTCTCGATGCACCCGAGGAAAGCGGCCCCGGCCGAAAGGTGTCCGCCGCATGAACATCGCAAATCCGGCCCGCACTCCCGAACTGGTCTGCCCGGCGGGCACACCCGCCGGCTTGCGCACAGCCGTCGATGCCGGTGCACATTCCGTCTATTGCGGATTTCGCGACGAGACCAATGCGCGCAATTTCCCAGGTCTCAATTTCGATCGCCAGGAACTGCGCGAGGGCATCGAATACGCCCATCGTCATGGCGTAAAGGTGCTTGTCGCACTGAATACCTTCATGCGGGCAGGCGCGACCGGATTGTGGCATCGCGGCGTTGATGATGCCGTGGCCGCAGGCGCCGATGCGCTGATCCTTGCCGACATCGCACTGGTCTCTTATGCGCGCGAGACCTATCCCGACCAAAGGCTGCATTTGTCCGTGCAAGCCGCCGTGGCGACGCCCGAGGCCATCGCGTTTTACCGCGATCGTTTTGGCATCGCGCGGATCGTACTTCCACGGGTGTTGACCGTCGATGAAATCGCCCGGCTGACGGCCGCTGCCGCGCCCTGCGAAACAGAAGTTTTTGTCTTCGGCGGGCTTTGCGTCATGGCCGAAGGCCGTTGCCTGTTGTCGTCTTATGCCACCGGCAAATCTCCGAATATGAGCGGCGTCTGTTCGCCGCCAAGCCATGTCGATTACCGCCAAGAAGAAAGCGGCGAGCTGGTCGCCTCGGTCGGCGGCTTTGTCGTCGAGCGTTTCGAGCAAGGCGAGCCCGCGGGATACCCCACACTCTGCAAAGGCCGTTATCAGGTGCATGGCGCCATCTCGCATCTGTTCGAAGATCCGGTCAGCCTCAATGCCGTGGAACTTCTGCAGCAGCTCGCGCAGGTGGGTGTCACCGCCTTCAAGATTGAAGGCCGCCAGCGCGGCCGCGCCTATATCGCCACGGCCGTACAGGCATTCCGCCGCGCCGTCGATGCGATCGCGGCCGGCGAAAAGCTGAACCTTCATGAGTTGCGCGCCTTGACCGAAGGCCAGCGCGACACCACCGGCGCTTACAAAAAGGCGTGGCGATGAACGCTCCTCTCGCACGCCTGTCCTTGACGCTGGGTCCGGTCCTATACAATTGGCCGACCGATCATTGGGTGGATTTCTACGCCCGCATCGCCGACGAAGCGCCTATCGACCGCGTTTGTCTGGGCGAAGTCATTTGCTCCAAGCGCCAGACATTTCGTGACGACGTTATGTTCCAAGTCGCCGAACGACTCGCGCTCGGCGGCAAAGAAGTCGTTTATTCGACCTTGGCGATGCCTACCAATAAGCGCGAGGTGCAGGCCATCCGCGAGTTGATCGAGGCGGACTTTCTGATGGAGGCCAACGACATCACGGCTATCCAGCTTCTTGCCGGCCGCCCGCACATCGTCGGGCCTTTCGTCAACATTTACAACGAAGCGGCTTTGGAATTGCACCGTTCACTCGGTGCGACGCGTATCTGCTTGCCGCCGGAACTCTCGCTTGAGGCGATCCGCGTTCTGGCTGCGGGGAATCGCGCCGTAGAAGTGTTCGCATTCGGTCGCGCGCCGCTAGCGCTTTCCGCGCGTTGCTATCATGCCCGCGCCCATAGCGTCCAGAAAGACGCCTGCCAATTTGTCTGCGAGCAGGACGCCGATGGTCTCGATGTGCAGACGATGGACGGCAAGCCTTTCCTGGCGGTCAACGGCATCCAGACGCTCGGACATGTCGTCACCGCCGCGACACGGCAGGTGAACGATTTGCGCGATGCGGGCGTCGCCTCGTTGCGTCTGTCGCCGCAAAGCTGCGATATGGTTCGCGTCGCCAAAATCTTCCGCAATTTGGCCGATGCCCATGTCACCGAAGAGGAAGCGACCGAGGCGCTCGCCGTTATGGCGCTTCCCGGCCCGCTCTCCGATGGCTATTTGAGAGGCTTGCCGGGTGTGCGCCATTTCGATGAAGTCGATTAGACACCAACTTCACAAATTGTAGCTGATGGCGAGCTTAAACAATTGGTGCGCCACCAATTGGTCGCCATTCATATATTGATAAACCGGAAACTCGACATCGCCGTAAATCTTCCAGCTGTCGGTGGCGAACTCGATGCCCGGCGACAGCATGATCCGGTTATATCCGGTATTGGGCGGATCCGCGTCTATGCCGCCATCTTTGATCCGGCTCGATCCTATTGCCTGCAAATAGGGTGTAACCTGCAATCCACTGCCGATTGCGATGCCGCTATAGGCGACACCCAGAGCGCCGTCGAATTCGCTTCCGGGGATATAACCGGCGGTCTTCAATAACGGCTTATCCCACAGGATTTGCCCATACCAAGTCCAATCGCCGTCGGGCGATAACGTTCCGGTTTTGGAGAGGCCGAGCAGGATGTCGGTGCTCCCCGTCCCAATCTGGGTGTCTCGATCCGGTCCGACGGTCGAATAGTCTCCCGTCGGTAGCTTTATTCCCATAATGAGGTTGGTCGACATGTCGTCCGATAGGCCGGAATAGGTGGCAGTCAGACGAATATCGCCTAATCCAGCGTATTGATAACTTGCAATACCCGAGCCGGTGTCCGTCTTGAATGTTCGATTCCACACGGGCACTTGTGCGGTGATGCCCCAATTTTCGCCGATCATGTAGCGGCCGCCGACAGTGAAGAAGCTCGTCTTGATATCTTTGTCGCTATTGGCCGAGGCAGGCGCTGAGGAGGTTCCGCTCCAATCCCTGTTCTGATCCATGAAGTCGTACTCAACGAAGAGGGTCGGGCCCATGCTCATCGGTATCAGCATGTTTGGCCCGACTTCAAAAACGCCGCAGCCGCAAGCGCAGGCCCATGCAGCAGCCGGCGCAAAGGCCAGCAACATGCCGCTCGTCGTCATTAATGTTTTGGCGAATTTTCTCATTGCGTTATTTTCCATTGGCGTCGCGCACGATGAATTCAGTTTGGAGCTTGGTGCCGTCGAGGAATTGCAGCGACACGGGCACTCTTGCGCCCAATGCGAGCGCAGGCTTCATGCACATCAGATGATATCCGCCGGGTGCGAAATTGACGGTAGCGGCCGGCAGCACATCGACGCCGGAAACATCATCCATGTGCATCATGCCGCCCATATTCTCGCTGTTATGCAGCACGAGCATGCTGCAAGCGGGTGAACTTGCCCCCGTCAGCGAGATGGTTTTGCTGCCGCCATTGTGCAGCGTGAAGTAACCTGCCGCCGGCAGACCGGCGGGAAGTTTGCGGAACCAGCCGTTGCTGACACTCGCACCGGACGCATGGGCGCTGGTGCTGATCGTCAGCACCAGCAGCCCGATAATGGCGCCGACATGAAGTTCGTTCGAATTCGGTTTGCGCATAATATTTTCGCCTTTGCAGAGATAAAACGTCCGCGCATGCGGTCATAAGACCGCTGCGACTTCGCTTTTATTCCGGTCAGACGAAGCGCGGCGGGGCGCGGGGAGATTGCGGTACGTATCGAGCCGTATGGACCGCTATGCCGCGATGGGCGGAGGATCCCGCCGGCATCGATATCGGCGAGAGCAGGGCCAATTCTCCGATCGCCGCAGGCTGCGCCATGAAGGGCGCCGCCGCGAACGGACACGTCTCGTGATGCCGCGAGTTATCTTGATTGTGGCTTTTCTTGAGCGGTTGTCCGTCCGCGCCAAGAGCCATCTGGACCGCCCCATGCATCGTGCAGATGGTAATAGGCGTCCCAGCCGACGCCGCGGCGCTGGGCATCCAGCCCGCTGGCATCAAGGCGCGCAACAGCATCGCGGCAAGCGCGATATGGACGGCTGTTGTGCGGAAACGACGATTTATGCGGCCGCTAGTGTCCCGATTCCGAAATTCGTTGCATCTGATATCGGCGATGTCGCGAAACCACGACACTAGTGGATGAATATCCCCACAGTCTCGGAAAAATCAAATGATACTATGTCGCAAGTAAATAAATTACTGGAGTTTCAATAGCTTGGCATTGTCTCTACCGGCCGCTATTCCGATTACGTCTCTATCGAAAAAAAACGCGCAGCCAGACCGCTTTCATTCCAATGCCCGGGGTGGACGGACAGCTGCCGGCGTTTGGGACTCGGCGATCGAAGGTGGGGGAACTTTCGAGGCCTCGTAGAGCGCCGGGCGGCAGGCGGAATAGCGGAAAGCGGTCATGGCTGCGTACTCTTGCTTGCGTGATCGTCAAATGCGTCTGCAAGTTTGAGCAATGGGGCGGCATTGAGTTCGCGAGTTGCCGCCAGGCGCAGGTCGCGGGCGACGTCCGCCAACCTTGCGCGGATTTCTTCGGAGGTTTCGCATGCGCGCTGAAACAATTGTGCGCATTCGAGGGCCGTCGAAATATCCCTTTGCTGTTTGGGATCGTTGGTCGTGCTCATCGAGGGATCTCGTTTTGCCCGTCGCTTGTTCGATGATTTGAACATGCCCACAACTGCTCACGATAATAAGTCGCGACTTTCCCGTAAGGGAAAATCCGTATCGTTATGTGTGGATGCTGTCGTGGTTTTGGCCTTGGCGCGGTCAGAGCGCGGGCGAGGGCTTGCAGGTTTCTTCGATCCAACGAACGAGCTGTACGTCGTCGACTGGCTTGTGGAGCAGCTTGGAGATGCCGGCGCGGGCCATGCGCTTGCCCAATTGCGGATCGTCTCGGCCGGTCACCAGAATTGTGGGAATACGAACGTCGCGGGCGCGCAGTGTCTCCACCAGCTCAAGCCCTGTCATCCCCGGCATATGATGGTCGACAATGAGCACGTCGCTTGGCGTCGGCGTTTCGTTTTTGAGATAAGGTTCGGCGCAGGAATATTCGTGGACCGTATAGCCATAAACTCCAGCAATGCGCGCAGCGAGTCGCGCACAGCGTCATCATCTTCGACGATATCGACGGTCAGCCCCAACGTATTATTCTCCTGCTTTCCCCCCATGGAATAGCTTGGAAAAACGCTAATCCATTGAGAAAGCAGGAGAAATAAGTATTAACCCCTAGGACGGGATGGACAGGACCGTGCGCACAAGATCGGCCAAATTGCCCGCCCCCATCTTTTCCATCACCCGTGAACGGTGAATCTCCACGGTACGCGGGGAGATCGACAATTCGTAAGCGATAACCTTGTTGGCTTTGCCGGCCACGATCAGGTCGAGAACTTGGCGCTCGCGATCCGTCAACTGGGTTAACCTAGCGGCAGCTTCCTTGGCAGCATTGGCATGGTCGATCACCGACGTTGCCCGGTCCAAGGCGCGCCGCACGCTATCGAGCAGCACATCGTCGTCGAATGGTTTCTCCAGGAAATCGACGGCGCCGGCCTTCATCGCTTGTACGGCGATCGGAATGTCGCCATGCCCGGTCATGATGATCACCGGCAGCAACGAATGCCGCGCGAGAAGCTCTTGCTGCAATTGCAAGCCGTCCATGTCCGGCATGCGCACGTCGACGATCAGGCAGCCCACGGATTGCGGCGCATCACTGGCGAGGAAGGTCACGGCGGATTCATAGGCCTTGGCGCGATAGCCCGACGCATCCAAAAGCATGACTAGAGAGTCGCGAATATCGGGTTCGTCGTCGACGACAAACACGGTTTTATCGTTTGCCATGCGCTACTCCATTGATGGCGCGGCCGGCAGCCGGAAAGTAAAAATGGTCCCACCTCCATCATTCGGTCTCATCGCCAATTGCCCGCCATGGGCCTCGACGATGGATTGGCTAATCGCCAACCCGATCCCCATGCCTCCGGACTTGGTGGTAACGAAGGGCTGAAACAGGCGTTGGGCCACATCGTCGGGAATGCCAGGACCGGTATCGCAGACGGATATTTCCACCGCCATATCCTCAATCGCTTCGGTGGAAATCGTCAATTCGCGCCTTGGGGTTTCCGCCATCGCTTCTGCTGCGTTGCGCATCAGATTGACCAAAACTTGCTGGATTTGCACCTTGTCGATCAGCAGCGGCGCCAGATTCCGCGCCAATTTCCTGTGCACTTTAATGTTCAAGGCGGCGTGCCCGACCATCCCCAGGGCAATGGCGTCCTCCACAACGCGGTTAACGTCCTCAATGGTTCGCTTGCTTTCGCGCTTTTCCACGAAGTCGCGCAGCCGACGGATGATCTGGCCGGCCCGCAGCGCTTGCTGACCCGCTTTGGTTACCGCATCGACGGCTTTACCGAGCGCCGCGGGATCGGCCATCGCCAGCAGCCTTTTGGTGACGTTCATGTAATTGAGAACCGCCGTGAGCGGCTGATTCAATTCATGCGCCAGAGCTGCGGAGAGCTGGCCCATTTCGGTCAACCGCGCGACATGGCTCAATTCACCCTGAACCGAGCGCAACCGCGCTTCAGCCGCCTTGCGTTCGGTGATGTCGCGTGCGGTTTTCGAAGCGCCCACAATCCTTCCGCTGGCATCGAAGATCGGCGAGATGGTCAGCGAGATGTCGAAGTCCGTACCATCCTTGCGGCGGCGTGTCGTCTCGAAATGCTCGACTTTTTCGCCGGCACGGATCTTGGCGATAATGACGTTTTCTTCGGCCAGCCGGTCGGGCGGAAACAGAATCGAAATATGTTTGCCGAGGACTTCCCCTTGGCTATAGCCGAACATGTCTTCGGCGGCATGGTTCCAGCTGATGATGATCCCATCCAGCGTTTTGCTGAGGATGGCGTCATTTGAGGATTCTACGATCGAGGCGAGGAAGCGCGTCTGATCTTCATGCGCCATTTGTTGCGCGTGTATCGAAGAGAGATCGTGGATAATGCCGACGAAGATGCGCTTGCCCGCATGCTTACCGGCGCCGACCGACAAATACATCGGGAATGTCGTGCCGTCCTTACGGGCGCCGCGTACTTCGCGGCCGATTCCGATGATGCGTGCTTCGCCGGTTGCCCGATATCGCCCGATATAGCCGTCATGCTCGTCGCGATAAGGCTCCGGCATCAGCAACTTCACGTTGCGGCCAACGACTTCAGCGGGATCGTATTGAAAGAGGCGGCGGCAGCCCTCGTTGTAAACCTGCACTATGCCACGCTCGTCGATCACCACGATGCCGTCCACGGCAGTGGCGATGAGAGTGTTAAATAGGGAATCATCGCTTTGCGCCTCAGGCGGCGCGTCAGCGGCGGGTTGCTTCATTTGCCTTTGCTAATTCCTTTCAAACAATATCTAACAGGCCTGCCGGGCTGCGCCAACACGCCGCGCGTGATTCTCTTGCAAAGACATGCCTTAAGCCGACTCGGCAGGCATCGTCGACAGCCTCGTCGAGACGATCGAACGCCGAATATCCCTATCTTTTCTAAGAGTAATGTGAATTCCCTGGAGCAAATTGACATCCGTCAAATACGGCGGCGCAGCCCCCATGACAGAAACAAGAACGATTCAAATGAGGGCAAAGCGCATGTCGACGGGCGAAGCACTGTATTTCGGGCTAATGATTCTATCATTGACCGCTTTTGCCGTGGTCCTGGCAAGCGTAACGTGGTCGGAGCGAAGTTGGGCGAAAAAGAACGGGAAATGATTTCAGGAACACGCCGGCGCCTTTATTGGCGGGACATTGCCGCCATATTGGCGGTAAAGCTTGTCATGTTGACGTGCCTGTATCTTCTGTTCTTTGGTCCTTCGCATCGTCCGCCTGCTGATTCTGCGGCGGTCGCCGCCCGCGTTCTGGGACCCGATCGTTAGATTGTCTCTAGGAACCTACACCATGGACATCGTCGAACTTTCCCGGCTGCAATTCGCCATCACGGCTCTTTACCATTTTCTCTTCGTGCCTCTGACGCTTGGCCTTTCCATCCTGCTCGGCATCATGGAGACCGTCTATGTGATGACGGGCCGCGAGATCTGGCGCGACATGACGAAATTCTGGGGCGCGCTGTTCGGCATCAATTTCGCGATGGGTGTCGCCACCGGCATCACCATGGAATTCCAGTTCGGCACCAACTGGGCCTACTACTCGCATTATGTCGGCGACGTGTTCGGCGCGCCGCTGGCCATCGAAGGGCTGATGGCCTTCTTCCTGGAAGCGACCTTTGTCGGCCTGTTCTTCTTCGCCTGGAACCGGCTCTCGAAGATCAGCCATCTGGTGGTCACCTGGGCGCTTGCCATCGCCACCAATCTGTCGGCGCTGTGGATCTTGATCGCCAATGGCTGGATGCAATTCCCGGTCGGCGCGCGCTTCAACGCCGATACGATGCGCATGGAAGTCTCCAATTTCATGGAGGTGCTGTTCAATCCCGTGGCGCAAGCCAAATTCGTCCACACCGTCAGCGCCGGCTATGTCGTGGGCGCGGTGTTCGTGCTGGCGATCAGCGCCTATTATCTGTTGCGCGGCCGCCATGTGGAATTGGCGAAGCGCTCCATGACGGTGGCGGCGAGCTTCGGCTTGGCCTCGGCGCTTAGCGTCGTCGTGCTCGGCGACGAAAGCGGCTACACCGCCGGCCTGAACCAGAAAATGAAAATCGCCGCGATCGAGGCGATGTGGAACACCGAGCCCGCGCCGGCATCCTTCACCGTTTTCGGCATTCCCGATCTCAAAACCCACACCACCAAATACGAAGTGAAAGTTCCGTGGATGCTCGGCCTGATCGCCACGCGCACGGCCGACAAGGAAGTGCCCGGCATCAACGATCTGGTCGAACTGGCCAAGATCCGCATCAAGAACGGCATGATCGCCTATGACGCGCTCGACAAGATCAAGGCCGACCGCGGCAACCCGGCGACTGCGCAAAGTCCTCGACAGCCATGTCGCCGATCTCGGCTATGCGCTGCTGCTCAAGCGCTTCCGCTCCGATGTGCAGCACGCCACCGCCGGCGCAAATCGACGCCGCCGCGGCCTCGCACGATCCCCGATGTGCCGGTGCTGTTCTGGTCCTTCCGCTTCATGGTCGGGCTTGGGCTTCTACTTCATCGCGCTGTTCGCCGTCGCTTTCTGGCTGTCGGCCAAGCGCAGGCTCGATGCCTCGCGCATGTTCCTGCGTGTGGCGCTGTGGACTCTGCCGCTGCCCTGGATCGCCGCGGAACTGGGCTGGATCGTCGCCGAATATGGCCGCCAGCCCTGGGTGATCGAAGGCGTCTTGCCCACCGCGCTTGGCGTTTCTTCGACGGCGCCGGGCAATGTGCTGTTCAGCCTGCTCGGTTTTGCGCTGTTCTACAGCACGCTTTTGGTCGCTGACGTTTATCTGTTGGTCAAATATATCCGGCTCGGTCCGGACGGCACGCTCGGCCATACCGTTGCGGTACCGTTCGCCCGCGATCCGGCGGAGTGATCGCGATGGATTACGATACCTTCCGTATCATCTGGTGGGCGCTGCTCGGCATTCTGCTGATCGGGCTTGCCATCATGGACGGCTTCGATCTCGGCACCGCCATTCTGTTGCCCTTTGTCGGCCGGAACGATCTGGAGCGCCGGGTGGTGATCAACACCGTCGGCCCGGTGTGGGAAGGCAATCAGGTCTGGCTGATCCTCGGCGGCGGCGCGATCTTCGCCGCCTGGCCGGCACTCTATGCCGCGGCCTTCTCCGGCTTCTATCTGGCGATGTTCCTGGTGCTGGCGGCGCTGATCCTGCGCCCCGTCGGCTTCAAGTTCCGCAGCAAGCTGCCGAGCCCCGCTTGGCGCGAGATGTGGGATTGGGCGCTGTTTGTCGGCGGCTTCGTGCCGGCGCTGGTGTTCGGCGTCGCCTTCGGCAATCTGTTTGTCGGCGTGCCTTACGGCTTCGATACCGATCTGCGCCTGCATATCGACATCACGCTGCTCTCGCTGCTCAATCCGTTCGCCTTGCTGGCCGGTCTCATTTCCGTGGCGATGTTGGTGCTGCACGGCGCCACTTGGCTCGCGCTGAAAGCCGATGGCGCGCCGGGGAAGCGCGCCCGTGCCGTCGTTCCTTATGCCGCTATTGTGTTCATCGTTCTCTTTACCGCCGCCGGGTTGTGGACGTTGCAATTGCACGGCTTCCGCATCACCAGCGCCCTCGATCGCCAACGGGCCGTCCAATCCGACGATGAAAACCGTGGCGCGCGTGGCAGGCGCCTGGTGGGACAATTATAAGGCGCATCCGATGTTCTGGCTCGCACCGCTGATCGCCTATGTCGGCGCGCTCCTCGCCATGGTGACGCGCAAGATTCCGGTGTTGGCTTGGGTGTGTTCGGCTCTGGTGCCCTTCGGCGTGATCGCGACGGCAGGGCTATCGCTGTTTCCCTTCCTCTTGCCGTCGTCGAGCAACCCCGACATGAGCCTGACGGTATGGGACGCCTCTTCCAGCAAGCTGACGCTGGAGATCATGCTGGGCTGCGTTATCATCTTCCTGCCGATCGTTCTGGCCTATACCGGCTGGGCCTATCGCGTCATGCGCGGACCGGTGAAAGCCGAGTCCATCACGCGCGACAGCCACGGCAATTATTGAGGGCAAGCACCATGTGGTATTTTTCATGGATACTGGGTCTGGGCTTTGCCGTCACGCTGGCGGTGCTCAACGCGATGTGGCTGGAAGTCCGCGCCGACGACGAGAAATAAACCCGAATTGTCTTAGAGATCGTTGGACAGTTTTCGCCGGAAGCGGAGGATTTCCGCTTCGTTCCGCCGGTAAAATGTCCAGCCCTTTTTTCGCGTCGCGATGAGAAATTTCGCATCACGCAGCATCGAGAGATGCCGCGTCGCAGTTGGCGGCGCCACGCCCCATTTCCGCGCAATGAACACGCTGCACACGCCATCCTTGATAAGATCGCCGTCACGCTGCGGCGGGAAATTGGCCACCGGGTCTTTCAGCCATTGCAGCAGCGCCAGGCGGCTCTCATGAGAAATCGCCTTTAATTGCTTCGTCAGAATGCGCGCCATCAAAGCGTCAGCTTCCCGTCGGAGCGATCGATTTGGTTTCCACCATCAGCATGACAGTGCGTTCGGGCGCGCGCGGCCGGTGCATCAGGTTTTTGGGGATGACCACGCCATGGCGCGGCGGCAACGCTATGGTTCGGTCTTCTAGGTCGATGAAAAGTTGTCCTTCCAGCACATAGAAAAATTCATCGTCGTCATCATGCTTGTGCCAATGGTATTCGCCTTGCACAACGCCCAGCCGCACGATGGAATCGTTCACTTCGCAAAGCGATTGGTTGAACCAGGCGTGTTCGCAGGCATCTGCCAAGCCCTTTTCCGGTATTATTTCCAATGGCCCAAACGCGATATTGAGTTTGGTAACATAGGGGTAGGGCTTTCCTTCGCTCATTGCGTGCTCCCGAAGCCGTGGACATGCCATATGTAATTAGCAATTTAGCTAATTATCAAACAGACAAAGATGACTTTAGAGCCAGGGCGCCGCGCGCCATACGCTGTTGTCGATATCTTCATTAACCGGAAATGCCCGGAAGCGATGCAACTAAACCAGCGCCAAATCATCCGGCTGTGTCGCCGGAAATATCTGCGCCAGCTGTGCGCCGCTTAGCCCATAACTTCTCTGTAAAATGCCGCCGATCAGCGCGCGATAATCGTTCACCACCGGATAATCGCGATCTTGAAACAGGCTGGCGCGTGTCACCGCGATTTGGCGCCCCGCGATCCGTCCGCCCCGCACGCTACCGCCCAGCACCCAATAGACGCTCCCATGGCCGTGATCGGTGCCGCGGTCGCCATTTTCGCGGAAGGTGCGGCCGAATTCGCTGACCACGATCACGATCGTGTTGCTCCATTGCGGTCCGAGTTCGACGGCAAGCGTGTTCAGCCCGCGGCCCAACTCGCCGATGCGGTTCGCCAGATAACCCTCCGCGCCGCCTTCATTGACATGGGTGTCCCAGCCGCCGATATCGACAAAACCCAGATTGAACTTGTCGCGCATCAATATGCCGATGCGCTGGGCCGAAAGTTCGAAGCCCTTTGGGCTCACCGCATTGCGATTGGCCGCCTGCATCTCGGCCGAGATCGCTTGATAGACCTCGTCCTGCACCTTAAAGCCTTCGCTGACGGAAGGGGCGAGGTCCTGCCCCTGATACATCGATTGAATCAATTCCGCATTACGGCCCGCCACGCCCGGCTTACCGGTGTAATTGAGTGCAATATTGGGAATCGGCATCCCGCCGCGAAACGTCAGCGGCAGCTGATTGGTGAAGGAGATTGGCGTGTCGCCTGACAAGGTTTGGGCAATGCGGCTCATGAATCCGGAGCGGTAATCGCGCGATCCGCCGACCGGTTGGCCAAGCTCGATCGTATCCTGGGTCTCGAAATGGCTGCGGCTGGTGTCGTCAGTGCCTGCAAAGGGTATGAAAGCGATTTGTTTTTTTTGCCACAACGGATAGAGGGAATCCTTCAGCGCGGGATGCAGCGCCCAATCCGAGTCCAAAGCGAGCGAAGCCGTCCGGGGAACGGCAAGCGTCGGCCGCGAAGCATAATAGAAATCGCTCGATGCCGGGATCACGATATTCGCTGCGTCATAAGCGCCGCGGAGGAAGACAACGAGTAGCCGCGGCGTGTCGCTCGCCGGCATCGCATAAAGCTGCCCCGCCACGATCGAGAGCGGGAAAGCGGCTGCGGCTTGGAGAAGGATGCGGCGGTTCATGGCAAAACTCCTGTCACGCTAGTGTCCCAATTCCGAAATTCGTTGCATCTGATATCGTCCTCGTCAGAATTTCGGAATTGAAAGGACACTAGCCAAACTATTGGTACTAGTGTCGTTTCGGTTTCGAAGTTCGCGAAAGCTTCTGATATCGGTAATATCGCGAACTTCGAAACCACGACACTAACGATGCATGAATTCCGGTGACGACAAGAACAGCATGTTCCAATCGGCCGGCGATTTGGTTTGGGCGAGGGCCGCAACAGTGGCAGGACCGAGGGTTGGCGCGATCGCCTTGTAATAACGCGTCTGCTGGATGTTGGGCGGTGGCGCGGGCTCCTTCGCCGTGTCGCCTGGCAATTTGAACAAACCGGAACGGCCAAGCGCGACCAGACGCGCAATTTCAAAGCGCGTTTCCATTTCGCCGGGTCCGGACCAAGCCGCTTCCGTTAAGGGATAGCCGTCGGGCGTTTCGTGACCATAAAGCGGCTCGCTCATCCGGTTCAGCCAGTTCAGCATCGGCTGGGAATTGAGAATGGCGGTCTCGCCATAAGCGGCCCGTAACGCCGAGACAGCAAAATGCACCGGGTCTTTGAACTTATGGCCCAGCGACGCTTGAAATTCCGGGGCGGCAAACATCGTCTGCAACACCGCCGCGATATCGCCGTCGCTATTGCGAAACGTGGTGGCCATGGCGTCGACCAATGAGTCCGGCGGCGTGTCGCAACAGAAATATTGCGCCAACTCGCCGCTGATATAATGGGCGGTCGCAGGTTGCGCGCTCAAAATATAGATCGCCTCGAGAACTTCCTTCAGGCCTTCGCCTTTGATCGGCGTGCCGAGGAAAATCTTGTCGCCATAATCGTGGCGGTTGGGATTGAATTCGAACAAATTCCCGCCGCGATATTGCGAACGCAGATCGCGGCGCACATTTGCCGGCTTGCCGCTGAGGTTGATGCCGACGCCAGTCAAAATGCGCGCCAGCTCCTGCACGTCTTTCTGCGTATAACCGGAGCCAACGCCCATAGTGTGCAGTTCCATGATCTCGCGGGCGTAATTCTCGTTGATGTGTCCGGCCGCGTTCTGGGCGTTGTCGAGATATTGCAGCATGGCGGGGTGAAATACGGTTGCGATCAGCAAATCGCGGAACTTCCCCAGCACATGCGCTCGGATCGCGTGTTCTTCGTAATCGCCGACAAAAGCTCTGATCTCGCCCTTGTTCTGGCTGACGTTGAAATGGTTCATCCAGAACCAAGTCAGCTGCTCCTTGAGCTGGTTTTTCGAATAGAGATCGCGCAGCAAGGAGCGCGTCGTTGCTTGGCGGGCATATTCGGTCAGCTTTTGCTGATAGGCTTTCTGCGCAGCTTCGAAATCCGGCGTGCCTTTGACCTTTTGTGCCGCCTCGCGAAGGGCACGAATATCGCTATTAATCTGCGGCAAGGTCAGACGTGAAATGTCCATTTCTTGAATTTGGAGCTCGGCGTCCTGCGGCAAGCCATCGTCGGCAGAGGGATGAAGCTGGTCCTGGAGGTAGCGGTCGAGCCCTTTAGCGGCCAGCCTCTGCGCGCTGCTTGTGCCGACGCCCCAGCTGACGCGGTTCAGAACCGCCATATCGCGGGGGTTGGCATCCAAAGGCGCGGGTGTTTCGGCAATGGGAGTGTAATGGGGCGGTGGCGGTGGTAGCGGCGTACAAGCGGACAAGACCCCAACAAAGAGGCTAGCTACGCTCAACCCTGGCCAAAGAATGCGCATCGGACCTCTAACGTAACGAAACTGAGAATTCCGTCCATTAGTTCCCCTTATTTGTCGTAATCCCCGTGATTAATCCGGCGTAACCTCAATTCATTTGGAAACACAAGGCCTGGCTGGTCTTTCGAGTTTCATTTCGCTGCGGAAGTCAACCGCGAAAGTTACGCGCACTAGAACGCGGTGATTACCGCGTCGACTTCGATGCGTTTGCTATTGCGCTCAAGAACAAGATGACGACGCTCCCCCGGCTTTCCGTGGAGTGCTGTGAGGACTCGTCCACGCGTCGCATCATCGGTCTTCAATTGATCGACTTGAATAAGCGTATCACCGGGCGCGACACCTTGAACTGTCGGCTTACCGTCTTTGAGCGCAATCCCGCCAATCATGTATTTCTTATTGATGCGCATCAGCGTTACGCCGATCTGGTCGAGATCGCGGCTATCGGCCGGCGCTTGCTGCAGCCAATAAGTCATGTGGTTGGCATAGTCGATCGTCAGCCGATAGCTCTTTAGCACATTGCCGCCAATCCAGCCTTCGACTTTCTCACCCGCCTTTTCGGAATAGTAATTCCAGAATTTATCGACGACGAGGCCTGCCAGCCATCCAGGCATGTCGGTTTGCGCCACGCCAAACTCTTCGAGCGTCAGCCCACCAATTGTGGCATTCGGAATTCTGGCGACCGGAGTATTGGCCTCCGGGCCAATTGGCATCATGAGATAATTGGCTTCGCCGACGGCGCCTACGCTACGCAGCCAGCCCGGATGCGCTTGGAGCAAACGGGAGGTGGAATGAAACACGGTATAGCTGCCGCCATTGTCGATCACCAAGGGATAGACCACGCCATCGATGTTGGCGCTCAGCGTAACGAATCCCGTCTTGCTGTTGAGATGGATGGGAACAGCGATACCCTCCGGCTTCAGTGTACCGGGCGCCGCCAGCGTCATGGTTTTTTCGCGATAATCGAACGCGACTTGGAAATGTTGCAGCAATCCGGAGGGAATGACCGCTTCCACGGGCAGTGGCGAGAAGAATGCTTCATCTTCGCCGCCGGGACCGCGCGACCAATCTTCGGCGGTCGGAGTTTTGGAAAAAGGATTGAAGTTAATTCGGATGGAGTTTGCCATTTCCGATGGTTGCACTGTGTCCCAATCGATCGCGGTCTCCATCGTCCCAAATTGCACGCGCAGCTTCCCGCCTGGGCCCGGATTCAGTTCGCGATATAGGCTCTTTGTCACGGCGAATGCACCGAATCCCATATTTACGAAGGCCAAAGCCTTGCGTGTGCTGCCATCGGGCCGGACGAAACTGACCTCGACGAATATACGATTGTCATCGAACAGGAACGGAATTGTTGCCGAGGAGGGTTCCGCCCCTCTTAACGAAGGAGACGCCACTGCGCCGCTCATATCCGGTACGGGCGGCATGTGGATGCAACCCGACAGCGCGCACAAAACCATCGCGCAAAGCGCGTTGCGGAAACGGGTCATCGGGTTTTCCTTCTGGCTAGCTTGCGTTTCGCAGACGTGAACTCTTTTCGTCCGGTTGAAATTCGAGAATGTCGCCCGGCTGGCAGTCGAGAAAACGGCAGATGGCGTCTAACGTCGAGAACCGGAAGCCGCGTACCTTGCCGGATTTGAGCAACGAGAGGTTGGAGTCGGTGATACCGATCGCACGTGCCAGAACATTCGAGCGCACCTGCCGTTTGGCAAGCATGACATCGAGGCGGACAACGATAGTCATCAGATGAACGAGTCCTTTTCCTGTTCGATTTCGTGGCCGAATTCCATGACCTGTGCGATTGCAACGACAATGAGGCCAAGCACCAGCGCCTGCAGGCCCATCATGTGAAACCAGGCATGGTCCAAGCCACCTGCCATGCGGAACAGCATGTTGGCCGCAAACTTTGCGAAGGGATAAACGATCAGCCAAATGCCGATCCGCTTGAGATGGATTGCGTTCTCGCGCGCGAAGACGGTTCCGGCCGCATAGAGTGCGAACAATCCTCGCAGATGCCAGAAGATGAAGAAGATCGGCACCATCGCGATGGCGACGTCGACCACGCCGGTTATGCGCGTGACGACGGGTTGATCCGAGAACCGCACCATGCCGGCAGCCGCGGGCGGAATTTCGCCATGCGGGCCGAAAAAAAGCGTGACGCCTTGCGCATTCGTCTGCACGTATGCGCTGAAAAAGACCACCACGACGATTGCGGCGATCAGATAGAGCACCAAGAGGATCAACAGCGTCGTGAACAATAGCTTCAACGCTGGGCTCAGCAGGCGCAGGCGCCGATGGGACGGATTTTCGCTTTCCGCAGTAACTGGATCAAGAGCAAGAACGTTGGACATAACCGTCTCCGTGCTCGGACGGTTTATCCATATTACAGCAAAAAATTGCTGTCAAACAGAAATATTTTGCTTTTGATATGCATTCATGCGGCTACTTCGCCGCCGCTACGCGCCACACGATGTTGCCGGTATCGTCGGCAACCAGCAGCGCGCCGCTGTGATCCACAGCGACACCGACCGGACGCCCATAAGCAATGCCTTTGTCGGGATCGTGCAGGAAGCCGGTGAGAAAATCCTCCGGCGCGCCGCTCGGCATACCGTTCGCGAAGGGCACATAGACCACGCGATAACCGGAAAACGCTGCGCGGTTCCATGAGCCGTGTTCGCCGACGAACACGCCGCCGTGATAATGCGCCGGGAAGGCATCAGCCGTGTAGAACGTCATTCCCAATGGGGCAACGTGCGGGCCGAGCGCATAATCGGGCGCGATCGCTTTGGCCACCAAATCGGGCCGCGGCGGCTTCACCCGCTCGTCGATATGAGGGCCCCAATAGGACCACGGCCAGCCATAGAAATCGCCATCGCGCACGCGCGTCAGATAATCGGGCACCAAATCGTCGCCCAACATGTCGCGTTCGTTGACCACGGTCCAAAGCGCGCCGGTCTTTGGCTCATAACCCAAACCGTTCGGATTGCGCATACCCGATGCGACGAGATGCTCGCCGCCGCCGTCGAGATTGATCTCAAGAACGTTCGCACGGCGCTTTTCTTCTGCAATGCCGTTTTCACCGACATTGCTGCTGGAACCCACCGTGACGAACAGTTTGTCACCGTCGGCACTAACCAGCAAATTGCGCGTCCAATGATTGTTATAGCCGCCGGCGGGCAGACTGAGGATCTTCTCACCCTTGTCGACAATCGCTGTCTCGCCGTCGCGATAGGGATAGCGCCAAACGCTGTCGGTGTTTGCCACATAGAAAAAGCCCTTCACCAGTGCCATGCCGAAAGGCTGATTCAGCCCGCTGAGAAAGACTGTGCGCGTGACCACTTTTCCGTTACGCGCGCGCAACAACGTGATGCGGTTGGCACTCGGCCGCCGGCTACCCTCATTGCGCTGAAGCCAGGCCTGAAGGCGGTCTTGCAGGGATTTCGGCGGGCCCGGAACGGTCGAGGATTCCGCCACCAGCACATCGCCGTTCGGCAGCACATAGAGCCAGCGCGGATGCGCCAATCCTTCGGCAAATCGCGTCACCGTGAAACCTTTCGGCGCGAGGGGTGCGGCACCGGTCGGCCAGGGCTCTGCACTGGAGAAATTCACGGTCGGCAGCAGGCTTTTGTCCGGTGCCGGCAACGCCGGATGCGCGCCGTAGGAGCTTTGCGGCACCGGATGTCCGCGCCCACATGCAGCCAGCAACAGTGCCGCCGCGATCGCCGCCATTTGCCGAATCGTGAGTTTCACGGTCCACCCATCATGCCTAAAGCCCGGCGATCGTAGCCGATCTTGCGGCCGCAGTGCATTGCGCAGCAGGGCGACAATCGCATAAGACTTGCCCTTGCGTTTCCTAGGGGCAAGCAATGGCGTCCGTCGATTCCGAACTTCTGCGGTTGCGTGATAGCATCGACAATATCGATGCGGCGCTGATCCATTTGCTGGCCGAGCGGTTCAAATGCACGCAGACCGTCGGGCAGTTCAAAGCCGAGCACAATATGCCGCCCGCCGATCCGGAACGCGAAGCCAGGCAGATCGAGCGGCTGCGTGCGCTGGCGCGGGAAGCGAAACTCGATCCCGATTTCGCCGAGAAGTTCCTCAACTTCATCGTCACCGAAGTCATCCGCCATCACGAAGCGATCCGCGCAGAACACCGCTAACACGCCTCGAAGCGCGATTCCGCCGCGTCAAGATAAAGTTCGCTGCAACCGCTTGGCCCACGCACGCGCTTGTGTTTTGCTTGCATCGCGCGGGCGCGCGAATGCGTCCGCCCCGGAGAAGCATTATGGATCTTTCCTTTTCGCCCGAAGAAGAATCGTTCCGCGCCGAAGTGCGTGCCTTTATTGCCGAGGCGAAACCGAAACTGCCCAAAGCACTTGGCATGCCGGAAGCCGCGACGCGCCGGAAGGAAGATTATCTCGTATGGCATAAACTGCTTTATAAGAAGGGTTGGATCGCACCGCATTGGCCGAGGAAATATGGCGGCACCGGCTGGAGTGTCACCCAGCGCTATATCTTCAATGAAGAATGCGCCGCCGCCGAAATGCCGGTGGTGGTTCCTTTCGGTCTCAATATGCTTGGGCCCGTGCTGATCGCGTTCGGCAGCGACGAGCAGAAGGCGAAATATCTGCCGCGCATTCTCGCGGGCGAGGATTGGTGGTGCCAAGGCTATTCCGAGCCGGGCGCCGGTTCCGATCTCGCCAGCCTGCGCATGCGCGCGGTGCGCGATGGCGATCACTACATCGTCAGCGGCCAGAAGACTTGGACCACGTTGGCGCAATATGCGGATTGGATTTTCTGCTTGGTGCGCACCAACCCCGAGGTGAAACAACAAGAAGGCATCAGCTTTCTGCTCATCGATATGAAATCGCCCGGTGTCACGGTGAAGCCGATTATCGTGCTCGACGGCGCGCATGAGGTGAACGAAGTTTTCTTCGACGATGTTAGAGTGCCGGTCGAGAACCTTGTCGGCGAAGAGAACAAGGGCTGGACCTATGCCAAATTCCTCTTGGTCAACGAGCGCACCGGGATCGCCGGTGTGGCGCGGTCCAAGAAAGGCATCGAACGGCTTAAGGAATTCGCCCGCGCCCAGCTGATTGACGGCACGCCGCTGATGGAAGACGACGCTTTCCTGCGCAAAGTCGCCGATCTGGAGATCGAACTGGCGTCGCTGGAATTCACCGAATTGCGCACTTTGGCGGCGGAAGCCAAAGGCGAGATGGCCGGTCCGGAAAGCTCCATTCTGAAAATCCGCGGCAGCGAGATTCAACAGCGCATCACCGAACTGGCGGAGGAAGCCGTCGGCTATTACGCCTTCCCCAACGAACGCGCCTTCGGTGCCAACGAATATCTCGGCCCCGATTACGCGCTGGGTTCGGCGGGCCGCTATTTCAACATGCGCAAGGCGTCGATCTATGGCGGATCGAACGAGATCCAGCGCAACATCATCGCCAAGGCGATATTGGGATTATGAGCGGCGGCTTTTTTCCTCCCCCTGAAAGGGGGAGGCGGCGCGAAGCGCCGGTGGGGGTCTGTGGAATGACCTCTCCCTTACCCTCCCCTTTCAGGGGAGGGAATTGAGTTTGAGGACGTAAAATGGATTTCTCCTACAGCGAAGAACAGACGCTGCTGCGCAATTCGGTATCCGCCTATCTGGCGGACAAATACACTTTCGAGGCGTGGCGCAAATTCACCCGTATGGGCGAGGGCCGCGACCCGGCGCATTGGCGCCAATTCGCCGAGCTTGGTTTGCTTGCCGCACCGTTGCCGGAAGCGCATGGCGGTCTCGGCGGCGGCGCCGTAGACACCATGGTGATCATGGAGGAATTCGGCAAAGCGCTGGTGGTCGAGCCTTATGTGCCGACCGTTGTGATCGCGGGCGGCACGCTGGCGCGTTCGGGCAGCGAGGCGCAAAAGCAAGAATGGCTGCCCAAGATCGCGAGCGGCGAAGTGATGTTCGCTTTTGCATTTGCGGAACCCGCCGGGCGTTACAATCTCGCCGATTTGCGCAGCACGGCGAAGAAGCAAGGCGGCGGCTACGTGCTGAACGGCCACAAAGCGGTGGTGATCGGTGCACCTTGGGCTGATGCACTTCTCGTCACCGCGCGAACGGCCGGCAGCGGGCGCGATGCCAAGGGCATCGGTCTGTTTTTGGTCGACAAGAAATCCAAAGGTCTATCGCTGCGCGATTTTCCCACAGTCGATGGCGCACGCGCCTCGGAAATTACCTTCGAGAATGTCGAGCTTCCCGCCACCAGCGTCATCGGTTCGCCGGAAGACGGGCTCGCGCTGATTGAACGCGCCGCCGACGAAGCCATCGCCGCGCATTGCGCCGAAGCCGTGGGTTGCATGAAGGTTTTGCTTGAGGCGACGGTCGCTTATTCCAAATCGCGCAAGCAATTCGGTTTGCCTATCGGCAAATTCCAAGCGTTGCAGCATCGCATGGCCGACATGTTTGTGTTCAGCGAACAAGCGGTGTCCGCCACGCTGATGGCGACCTTGCGGCTCGACGGAGCGGGGCGCGCCAAAGCCGCTTCAGCCGCCAAAGCGCAAATCGGCAAGGCGGGACGTTTCATCGGTCAGCAAGCGATTCAGATTCACGGCGGCATGGGTATGACCGACGAGCTGAATGTCGGTCATTATTTCAAGCGCTTGACGATGATCGACACGCTTTACGGCAACGCCGATCACCATGTGAGACGGTTTGCCGGGTTGTAGAATATCGCGTGCTCTAGGCCCGGCGACGTAGGAAAGCGCAAGTCAGGTTGCTGCATGTTTTGACGGCAAGAGATCGCCGCCCAGCAGGCTCAGAGCCGGTAGCGAGACCAGAAATATCAGGTGGTACCAGATCGGGAATCTGGTCCACATCAAATAGTGTTCTGGTAGAAACAGCAGCAGCAGGATCGTTCCTGAAATCAGCGGCGCCAATCTGCGCTTGTCGACCAATCCCGCTGCCAGCCCGCCAAGAAATGAACTGAGCGCGCTCATCGAAAGCCGCGCCGCCATCATGGGGAACGTGAACGCCATGGCTTTTTCGACCGCGGCATAGTCCGGCCAATAATGGCGCAGGCCGAGATCCAACGCCGCGACGACGACCACCCACGCGGCAATTCCGGCAACGACGCCGCCGACCACTCTCAGCATGATTTATTCCCCACCAAAGGCGGCCAATTCCCAGCGACCCGTGAGACGATAGCGGTATTCCGGGCGGCTTTGAAGGCGGGGTCTTGCTGCCGCAGGCGTCACCCCTTGGCAACGCAACTAGGTGCCGGGTGGGGGGCTTTGGCTTTTTGTCCTACAGCCTCTCTTGCTAGAATGCGCCAACGCAACCCGGGAATCTCCATGTCGGCACTGCTCTTCGAAAAACAAGGCTACGTCGCCACGCTCACCATCAATCGCCCCGAAACGCGCAATGCCTTGGGAGAGGAGGGCGACGGCGTGCTGTTTGCCGAAGCCGCCGCCAAGATCAATGGCGATCCCGATCTGCGCTGCGCGATCCTTACCGGGGCGGGTACGGCGTTCTCGGCCGGCGGCAATATCAAAGCGATGCGCGAGAAGAGTGGCGCCTTTGCGGGATCGCCGGAAGACATCCGTCAGGCCTATCGCAGCGGCATCCACAAAATGGTGCGCGCCTTGTGGGAAATCGAGGTACCGCTGATCGCGGCGGTCAACGGGGCGGCTATCGGTCTCGGCAACGATGTCGCTTGCCTAGCAGATATCCGTATCGCGGCGAGCAACGCGGTGTTCGGCGCGACCTTCCTCAAAATCGGGTTGGTACCGGGTGACGGCGGGGCCTGGATCTTGCCGCGCACCATCGGTATGTCCCGCGCGGCGGAGTTGTTTTTCACCGCCGACACCATCGATGCCGCGACGGCGTTGCAATGGGGGCTGATTTCCAAGGTGGTTCCACCCGAGGCGTTGCTCGCCGAAGCGCAAGCGCTCGGCGCAAAAATTTGCCGCCAGCCGCCCGGCGTATTGCGCATGACGAAGAAACTGATGCGCGATGCCATCGGCTCCGATTTCGAAACTATCATGGAGGCGTCGGCCGCGCTGCAAGCCCGCGCCCATGCCAGCGAAGATCACGCCGAAGCGCTCGCCGCGTTTTTCGGCAAACGCGATCCGAAGTTCACGGGACGATAAAACTCACATTGTCATGGCCCGCATTTGCGGGCCGTCACAATGAGGTTTAATAGTCGTCACGCCTTCCGCCCCGAAAGGAAACCCCCATGCTGAAAACATCCGGTTATGCCGCTTGTGCAGTCAACGCGCCGCTGGCGCCGTTTTCCTTCGAGCGCCGCGAGCCGCGCGATCACGATGTCCTCATCGACATCAAATATTGCGGCATCTGCCACACCGACGTTCATCAGGTACGCGACGAATGGGGCGGCGGCATGTTTCCCATGGTGCCGGGCCACGAGATCACCGGCGTGGTGACGGCGGTCGGCAGCCACGTCACCAAATTTAAGGCCGGCGACAAGGTCGGCGTCGGCTGTTTGGTCGATTCCTGCCGCGATCTGCGAGCATTGCGGGCACGGTCTGGAGCAATATTGCGACGAACGGCCCGATCTCTACCTACAACAGCAAAGAACAGGACAGGGATGCCATCACCTATGGCGGCTATTCCGATAAGATCGTGGTCGACGAGAATTACGTCCTGCGCGTGCCCGACAATCTGCCGCTCGACGCTGCCGCGCCGCTATTGTGCGCCGGCATCACGCTCTATTCGCCGCTGAGGCATTGGAAAGCCGGGCCGGGCAAGAAGGTCGCCATTATCGGTCTGGGCGGGCTCGGCCATATGGGCGTCAAGATCGCGCACGCGCTGGGCGCCGATGTCACCGTGCTCAGCCATTCGCTGAAAAAGCAAGCGGACGGCAAACGCCTCGGCGCCGATCATTTCTATGCCACCTCCGATCCGCAGACCTTTGCGAAACTGGCGGGTTCTTTCGATCTCATCATCTGCACGGTCGGCACCGGGATCGATTGGAACCAATATCTCGGGCTGCTCAAGATTGGACGGCACCATGGTGGTTGTCGGCGTTCCGGCAGAAGCAGATTCCGCTCGACAGCGTTCAGTCTGATCGGCATGCGGCGCAGTTTCGCCGGCTCGTTGATCGGCGGCATCAAGGAAACCCAGGAGATGCTGGATTTCTGCGGCAAGCACAACATCGTCAGCGATATCGAAATGATCGCCATCAAGGATGTGAACGCTGCCTATGAGCGCGTCGTGAAAAGCGATGTGCGCTATCGCTTCGTGATCGATATGGCGACGCTGAAAGCTTAATGCGGCGATGTTGTCAGAATATCAAATCGGCCAGTGCACGAAGGGAACCAGCATCGGCACGCGACGCGCATAGGAATCGTAGGCTTGGGGGCCGAGTTCCTCGCGCAAGAACCGTTCTTCGACGCGCGCCTTTATGTACCAACCCGTCGTCATCAACGTAGCGCCCAGGAATGCGGACGGCGTGCCGCTAGCGATGGCTGTCGCCAGCGAAGCGAGCGCAATTCCGGCATAAATCGGATGGCGGACAATGGCGTAAGGACCGGTGTCGACGATGTGATGATCGTGCTTGCGCGTCACCCTACTCGACCACAGCCGGCCGAGATGAATGCGCGCCCACCAGCAAAACGAAAAACCGACGACGGTCAAAAAAACCATCACCCAGCCGAACCAATTGTTCGGCGTCCGCCAAAAACGATAGATCATGTCATATCGGCTCGAAGCAAAGCCGAACAGCAGGCAGAAGCCGATGACCGCCAGCGCGCGATATAGGAATTCGCTCAGCAATCCGGCGTGTTTGATGGTCGGGTTCGCCCATACCGCAGCCGTCCACCAGCTGACCAACCAGCCAGCCCAGACGACGTAGATAACCACCATCGGCGCCATGCCCGCCCCCCGGGGTACTCGAGTGCTGGGAAGCGGGTCTTAGTATGCTATCCCCTTAGAACGCAAGGGCTTTGGCGTGTTTCACCAGCGGCAATTTGCGGATGTCGGCCAACACGTTTGCGCCGATCTCGCCGTCCACCTCGACCAGCGCGATGGCATCGGCGCCCGGCGCGCTGCGGCCCAGTGTGAAATTGGCGATATTGACCTTGGCTTCGCCGAGAAGCGTTCCCAGCCGGCCGATGAAGCCCGGCTTGTCCTCGTTGACGACGTACAACATGTGCGGAGCGAACTCGGCGTCGAGATTGATGTCCTTGATCTGGATAAGCCGCGGCCTGCCGTCGGAAAACACGGTGCCCGCGACCCGGCGCGTCGATCCGTCGTCGAGCGTCGCGGTGACCTTGATATAACCTTCGTAGATTCCTTGCCGGTCGCGGCGGGTTTCGCTGACCTTGATGCCGCGCTCCTTGGCCACGACGGGCGCATTGACCATGTTCACTTCGGCCAGTTGCGGCTTGAGCAGTCCGGCGAGTGCGGCCTGGGTCAGCGCACGCTGGTTCAAGGTCGCGGCCGTGCCTTCGTAGAGAATCTCCACCGCTCGAAGGCTGGTCTCGGTCAATTGTCCGGCGAAAGCGCCGAGCTTTTCCGCCAGCGCGATCCATGGCCTCACCAAGGTCGCTTCCTGGGCGTTGATCGAAGGCATATTGAGCGCGTTGATGATCGCCCCGGTCAAAAGATAATCCGCGATCTGCTCGGCCACCTGCAGTGCGACGTTCTCTTGCGCTTCTTCGGTCGATGCGCCCAGATGCGGCGTTGCCACGACCTTCTCGTTGCCGAACAGGATATTTGACTTGGCGGGCTCCTCGATGAAGACGTCCATGCGCCGCGCCCGCCAGATGTCCGGAATCCAGCGCCACTTTCAGCGCCGCCTCGTCGACCAGCCCGCCGCGCGCGCAATTGATGATGCGCGCGCCCTTTCTTCATCTTGTTGATGGCGTCGGCCGAGATGATGTTGCGCGTCTCGTTGGTGAGCGGCGTATGCAGCGTGATGAAATCGGCCCGCGCCAGAAGATCGTTCAAGCTCGACTTTCTCGACGCCCAGCTCCGCGGCGCGCTCCGTCCGAGAGATAAGGATCGTAGGCGACGACATGCATCTTCAGGCCCTTGGCGCGGTCGGCGACGATGCCGCCGATATTGCCCGCGCCGATCAGCCCCAGCGTCTTGCCGTAAAGCTCGGTTCCCATGAACCGGTTCTTTTCCCATTTGCCGGCATGGGTGGAGGCGTTGGCGGCGGGAATATCGCGGGCCAACGCCATCATTAGCGCGATGGCGTGCTCGGCGGTGGTGATCGAATTGCCGAACGGGGTGTTCATCACGATGACGCCGGCGGCTGTGGCGGCGGGGATGTCGACATTATCGACGCCGATGCCGGCGCGGCCCACGACCTTCAGTTTCTTGGCGGCCTTGATAACGTCCGCCGTGATCTTGGTGGCCGAACGGATGGCGATGCCGTCATATTGATCGACGATTTTGAGCAGTTCTTCCTTGGGAAGGCCGGTCTTCACGTCGGCTTCGACGCCGCGCATCTTGAAGATGGCGACGGCGGCGGGCGACAATTTGTCGGCGATCAAGACTTTTGGCATGGCTTTCGTTCCTCAGTTGAGTGTGGAGCCGGGCGCGCGGCGAAAGAATGGTGCGATGCTCAGCAATATGTTTCTGCAGCGGATCGAGCGGTCCCTGCGGATCGATATAGACGACGTCGATGGGCGTCCCGGGGAGCGCGGTGGCCGCCACTTCGAAGATTTCTTGAACAAGTCGCGGCACGTCGCCATCGGCGATCAGGCCGATCAGAGGACGCGGCGGCTCGCTACCGTCATCGCGCGCGACGAAGGCGAGGCGGGCTTCGACAATCAGCGAGCGGCTGATGAACAACACGCATAAGGCTTTCACGAGCTTCTTGGGATAGACCTTGGGTTGGCCGACACGCACGGCGATCGGCTGGCGTGGCCTGCAGCTGTGCCATCCAATACGCGATCTCCTCGGGCACCAGCGTCTTGCCGAGTTCCGATTTGGGGTTGATGACAAAATGCGCCCCCCGCGCGCCGGCGAAAAGAATGCGCCCCAGCATGCGGAAATGGGACACGCGGTTCGCCGGCAAAATGCTTGCATCCGTTGGGCAGATGTGAAGATCGGATGGTAGAGTCTTTCCGTCGTTGGCGACCGTGTCGAGCGCCAGCCTTCCGCCATGCAGTAAGGCGCCGACGGCTTCCGGTGATCCCGGGTCGCCGAGCACGAACAGTTCCGATTCCATCAGCAAGCGATAGAAATGCGGACGTGCTTGTTCGTGCGATGCTGCCAGCAGCATGGCTTCTTCCAATCTGTTTTCGGGTACGAAGATCATTCGACCTCTCAGGATAAAAGGTTGACGCCTTCAGCCTGAGCGGGCCTAGCGTCAGCCTGATTTCACCTTCGCCCAGGCCCAATCGAGCCAGGGCGTCAGCGCTTCCACATCGGCATGATCGACCGTCGCACCGCACCAGATACGAAGTCCGGCAGGCGCCGCTCGATAAGCCGCGATGTCGAAAGCTACGCCTTCCTTGTCCAAGGTCGAGGCGATTTTCTTCGCCGCATCGGCTTGGGCTTCCGGGGTCAGCGCGAGGAACCAGGGATCGACGATCTTCAGGCACACGCTGGTGTTGGAGCGGATGGCTTCGTCCTTGGCCAGGAAAGCGGCCCAGTTCGATTCCTTCACCCAGCGCGCCAGCACGTTGAGGTTGGCGTTGGAACGCGCCATCAGCGCCTTCAGGCCGCCGAATCCTTCCGCCCATTTCAGCGCATCGAGATAATCCTCAAGCGCCAGCATGGACGGTGTGTTGATGGTCTCGCCTTCGAAAATACCTTCCACCAGTTTTCCGCCTTTGGTCATGCGGAAAATCTTCGGCATCGGCCATTGCGGCGTGTAGGCTTCAAGCCGCGCGACGGCATTCGGGGAGAGGATCAACATGCCGTGCGCGGCTTCGCCGCCCAGCACCTTCTGCCAGGAGAAGGTTGCGACATCGAGCTTCTTCCAGGGAATATCCATGGCGAAGGCGGCGGAGGTGGCATCGCAGATCGTGATGCCTTCGCGCGCGTCGCTGATCCAATCGCCGTTCGGCACGCGCACGCCGGAGGTCGTGCCGTTCCACAGGAACACGACGTCGTGCTTGGGATCGGCTTCCTTGAGGTTCGGCAGTTCGCCGTAAGCCGCCTTGAAAATGCGGCTGTCCTTGAGTTTCAGCTGCTTGACCGTGTCGGTGACCCAATCTTCGCCGAAACTTTCCCAGGCGAAGCAAGTCGACGGTGCGCGGCCCCAGCATCGACCACATCGCCATTTCCATGGCGCCGGTATCGGAGGCCGGCACGATGCCCACGCGATAATCGGCGGGAATGCCGAGCAGCGCCTTGGTGCGGTCGATGGCTTCTTTCAGCCTCGCCTTGCCGGGTTTGGAGCGGTGCGAGCGGCCGAGCAGGGCCGCGTTGAGAACTTCAGGGGTCCAGCCCGGCCGCTTGGCGCAAGGTCCAGACGAAAAAAAAGGCCGTGCGGGGCGCACGGCCGGTGATTACCGGTCATCTCACATTCCTTTCAGAATGTTGCACCTCGTTGGGGAGGCGTGGCCCGACGACCGATATAGAGATTCGCACAGCCACAGTCAAACGAGAAATGTGCGACGTTGTGGTTTGCTTAAGACGCAATTTTCGTGCGCGGCGTTGCCCGACAACCCCGGGGTTTTGTGAGCATGCAAGTTGCACCTATCCTTCACTTGCTGCTGATGCACCGTCTAAACGTTAATCTCCCCCGTCATATAAAGCGCGCACGGCCCGGAGATCACGGTGCGCGCGCCTTCATCGGTGCAGATGAGATCGCCGCCGCGCGGCGAAACCTGCCGGGCCTTCAGAGTCTTCTTCGAAAGCCGCTTGGCCCAGAACGGCGTCAGCGCGCAATGCGCCGAGCCGGTCACCGGATCTTCCGGCACGCCTTTGTCGGGCGCGAAGAAGCGCGAGACGAAATCGTAACCCTCATCGCCCTTGGCCGTGGCGATCAAACCCCATTGCCCGATCGAACGCAGCACGCGTGCGATGTCGCTCGGGACCCTTGATGGCGCGCACGGTATTCGCGTCGTCCCACAAGGCGAGCAAATAGCGGCCCATGTAGATTTCGTTGGGCGGCTGGACGCCGAGCGCCTCGCCGATGTCGCGCACAAATCTGGCCGGTGTGTCGAATGGCGCTACGATGTCTGTCGGCAGCGACATTTTATGCTGCCCGTCGCGACCGCGTGTGACGACCAATTCGCCCGAACGCGTCATGAAAGATACGGATTTCAACTCCGGATCGAGGATTTCGAATATCGTCCAAGCACTGGCCAATGTGGCATGACCGCAAAGATCGACTTCCGTTGCCGGGGTGAACCAGCGAAGATCGTAGCGTCCAGGTGCGGATTTCACGAAGAACGCGGTCTCGGCAAGGTTGTTCTCGTCGGCGATCTTCTGCATCTGCCCTGCGTCTATCCACGCCTCGAGCGGCACCACCGCCGCCGGATTGCCTTCCAAGACGTGGCGCGCAAAGGCATCGACTTGCCAGAGTTTCAGTTTCATCGCCGCTTCCTCAAACGTGCGAGAAAACGTTAGCCCGATCTTGGCGCTTGCCGAACAGGCACAATTGCATAGCGGTCCCGAGCGCGCGACATAGTGGCGGCGCTGTTAGCGCGAAACTTCCGCCCAGCACTCGTCGTTCTCGTAAACCCGCACGCTTTCGCAATCGGCGATGCGCTCGAGGAACCATCGGGCGATGATCTCGGCCGTTGGGTTCTCCAGGCCTTCGACCTCGTTAAGCAGGCGATGGTCCACTTGCAGCAACAACGGCGCGACGAGGGCGTCGACTTCCGAGAAATCCTTCACAAAACCGCGAGCATCGAGTGCCCCGCGCACAACAATATCGACCCGGTAATTGTGGCCGTGCAGATTGCGGCATTTATGGCCGTCCGGCACTTTGGGAAGAAAATGCGCGGATTCGAAGCGATAGTTACGGCCGATACGCGCGGTGCTGTTGGTCATGACAAGCCAAGCTTTTGGTAAGACGGGGACGGCGCCCTTTTATTGATTGTTGGGTTCAAAATCCACTGCGTCCCAATTGGCGTCTCATCGGCGGGTCGCGAATGCTGATCGCGCCTGGTTCCCGGAAGAAAATGCGGCTGTGGAATATAGCATCCTGGCCTTCAAGCGCGTAGGATCGATGGCAAAAGTGGGGGGGTGTCATGCGTATCGGGATCGTGACGCTTGCGACGATCATTGCTGCCGTCATCCTTAGCTGTTCTCTAATCCTGACCGCCTATCGGGCCCATCAACCGGCTGTGCAGAATGTACCGGTGCAAGCCAGCCCGGCGCCCGCTGTTGCCAAGGCGCCTGCCGCCGCTCCCTCCAAACCCGTGGCCGTCAACGGCATGAGACGGATAAGTGAATCGTATCGCAACCATCGGCAGGTCGTCGCCACGGTCTCCGACTATTCCGAGCGCGCCCGCCAGAATTGGCTGGTGGGTTTGTTCGGCTTTGCCGTTTTCCTCTTTCTGACCTTGCCGAGAAACCTTGACGGCGCACGCGCATTTTACAGCCAGATGATGGAACAAGCGCCGCTACCGTCAGACGGCAAAGTGACCGACGACGACTATCGGCAAGCGCGCAAAGTGTTGTTCTTCTATCTGCTGTTTCTGCTCTATCAGATCGTGCAATTTCCGCTGACGCTGGGTCACGACAAAGGCGTCCCGTTTTACGCCGATTTGATCATTCAAATAGGTCTGCTGGTGGCGATCGTGTGGACCTACCGCGACCTCAAGCGCGGTCTGCGCGCACGCTTGAGCGGCGATCCCGCACAACAGGAGAAATTGGACGAGTGGCTTAGCGAAAAGCTTGAAGGCATGAATATTCGCTGGCGCGATATCAGCAAACTGGCGCTCGGCGTGTTTGTCGCCGGCTTTACGCCGGCGGTGCTGTCTCATCTGGTTGGCTGGCTCGATGCCATTACCGGTTTGGGCGAGCGGATCGCGGGATAGTTAGACCACGGTTTACTCCGCGGCGTTGACGTTCATCGTCGTGCTGCGTTTTTCGCGCAGCGCATTTTTCATGCTGCGCTGCAGCCGGTCGAAGGCCCGCACTTCGATCTGCCGCACCCGTTCGCGGGAAATGCCGAAGCGGTGCGACAACTCCTCCAGCGTCGAAGGTTCGTCTTGCAGCCTGCGGGCACGGATGATTTCGCGCTCGCGCTCCGGCAATTCCCCCAAGGCCGCGTTGAGCAATTCACGCCGTTCGGAGACCTCTTCGCTCTCCGCCATGCGGGTTTCTTGGTCGAGCGTATCGTCGGCCAGCCAATCCTGCCATTCCGAATTCGCCGTCGGCGCGCAACGGCGCATTGAGAGACGAGTCCGGCGCGGACAGCCGCCGGTTCATATTGACGACTTCGGATTCCGACACGCCGAGCTGATCGGCCAGCGTCGCCACATGCTCGGGCGTCAGGTCGCCTTCTTCGATGGCGCTGATCTTGTTCTTGGCCTTGCGCAGGTTGAAAAACAGTTTCTTCTGGTCCGACGTGGTGCCGATCTTCACCAGGCTCCAAGAGCGCAAGATGAATTCCTGAATCGAAGCGCGGATCCACCACATGGCATAGGTCGCAAGGCGAAAGCCACGCTCCGGATCGAAGCGTTTTACCGCCTGCATCAATCCGACATTGCCTTCGGCGACGATTTCGGAAACCGGCAAGCCATAGCCGCGATAGCCCATGGCGATCTTGGCGACCAGGCGTAGATGCGAGGTGACGAGCTTGCGGGCGGCTTCCGGATCTTCATGTTCTTTCCAGCGCTTGGCGAGCATGTACTCTTCTTCCGGCGCCAGAAGTGGAAACTTCCGGATTTCCGAAAGGTAGCGCGATAGCCCGCCCTCGCCATGTAGGGCAGGTAGCCCGCGGCTGCTCATTTTGAACCCCAATCGCTTTCCGGCACCCAAATACGCCGGACTCGAACACTCTACCATGCCCCAAACGGGGCGTGGGTATCCTAATCCTATGACCCACAAACCATGCCGCAAGATGTAGGCGCGATTAAGGAATCTTCAAGCCCCGCAAGGCCGCGATAAGGCTGGATAAATCCGCCGGCCATGGTGATTCAAAGCGCAGGGTTTTGTGCAGGCTGGGGTGCTGAAAACCCAGCAGATAGGCATGCAAAGCTTGTCTGCGGAAGTTTGTGACGGTTTCGTAAGCCGCTTCTTCCGCCGGGGTCTTGGCTCGGGGTGATTGGCGTGAACGCCCATAGGACGGATCGCCGATCAAGGGATGTCCCAGATGGGTGAGGTGCACGCGAATCTGATGCGTGCGCCCCGTCTCCAAGCGGCACTCGATCAGCGAGGCGAAGGGACGCTCGAGATCGCCGAAGCGTTCCACCACGCGGTAGCGTGTGACGGCTTCTTTGCCGCCTGTCCGTAATACGCCCATGCGCTTGCGGTCGAAGGGGTTGCGTCCAAGCTGGGTCGCAATGACACCGTCGCCAAGCCGTGGGCTGCCCCACACCACGGCGTGATAGGCGCGCTCAATCGTATGCTTGGCAAATTGCTTGGCTAGGCTTCCCATGGCGCGCTCGTTCTTGGCCGCCACCAAAAGCCCGCTGGTATCCTTGTCCAAGCGGTGAACGATACCCGGCCGCACCACGCCGCCCACACCCGACAACGAGGCTCCGCAATGGGCGATCAGCGCATTGACCAGCGTGCCGTCCAGATTGCCGGCGGCCGGATGCACGACCAGTCCCGCCGGCTTGTCGATGACGATCAGGTCCGCGTCCTCATAAACAACCGTTAGCGGAATATCCTGTCCTTGCGGTGCAGCAGGTGTAGGCTGCGGCACGTTGATCGCATAGGTTTCGCCCGGTTTGACCCTGTGATTGGCGTCTCTTATCGTCTCGCCGCCGCGCGTCACCGCGCCGGAGTCGATCAGTTGGCGCCACCGCGAACGGCTCATGTCGGCATGCGCACCCGCCAGGAAGAGATCGAGCCGGCATCCCGATTGTTCGGGCGTGACCGTTGCGCGGCGCCACGTTCCGTGAGCGGAGGTTCTTGTGTCTGACATTTCGACCGAATCCGATCCCAAGGCGGCAACCAGCTACCGCCTGGCACTGGCCGCCGTCATAGCGCTCGGTGCCTTAATTGTCATTGGCTTGCTGACGATCGTCGTCGGGCTGACGCTGGGATGGAACAAGCCTTCGGCGTTGCCGGCAGCACCAATTCCGAAGCCCGTTTCGATGACTTTGGCACCCGGCTTTACGATCCTCAGTTCCGATACCCAGCCGGGCAGGCTTATCCTGCACGTCCGCTCGACCACGATGGACGAGATCGACATCATCGATTTGAGCGATGGACATATTGTGAGCCAGATCCACGCGCCTGCCCCGAACTAATGACCTTTTCCATCTCTCGGGAACTACGTAAAACTCCTGTCTTGAGCCCATCCAAGCGGTGAGACCCTCTGACCCGATGGTTACAAAATTTATTCTGCCACCCGATTTGCGCGCTCAAATCGCTGCCGAAGCGAGGGCAACTTATCCGCGGGAATGTTGCGGTCTGATCGAGGGTGTGCGGGAAAGCATAGCCAGGTGCGCGCCATGGTGCTTACATCCAACGGCCAATTTTGCGCCGGAAGCGGATCGCTTTGAGATCGACCCGGCGGCACATCTGCGTCTCTTGCGCGAGCTGCGCGGAACGGAACGCGAGATCGTCGGCTGCTATCATTCGCACCCCAACGGGCGGCTGGAGCCATCCGAACGGGACAGTGAGGGCATGCGGGACGATGGGTTTGTCTGGGTGATTGCCGCAATAGCGGGCGTTGACGAGCCTGCGACATTTTCAGCCTTTATGGGTCGCTCATTTCACGCTGTTCCCTTGGCCGAATAGCGGCCGGCTTGAAGTCGCCCGCCCCTCGCAGTTATATGCGCCCCTTCCGCTTGCTCCCATCGTCTAGCGGTCAGGACGCGGCCCTCTCAAGGCTGAAACACCGGTTCGATTCCGGTTGGGAGCGCCAATACTGGTTGTCCCACCCCTTCAAGCAGCTTAGTGATTCATGGCACTTTGGTGTGGCCGCAGCCCTCGTTGCGTGGTCAGTCGGGCGTGTGTTGCCCAATCAGGTCTCCGGGGAGTTAAATTGACAAAACCTAACGCCGGTGCGTGTGCCTCGCGGTGCGTGCCCATGAGAGGCAACTGCCCATGACCGAAAAGCGTAGCCACCCGCTGGCGCGAGACACCATGGCCTATGTTCTGGCCGGGGGACGCGGTGCCCGACTCAAGGAGCTGACCGACAAACGCGCCAAACCGGCCGTCCATTTTGCAGGCAAAGCCCGGATCATCGACTTCGCTCTGTCGAATGCCGTGAACTCGGGGATCCGGCGCATTGCGGTTGCCACACAATACAAAGCGCATTCGCTGATCAGCCATTTGCAACAAGGCTGGAATTTTTTCCGGCCGGAGCGGAACGAGAGTTTCGATATTCTTCCCGCCTCGCAACGCGTTTCGGAAACCCAGTGGTACGAAGGGACCGCCGATGCCGTCTATCAGAATATCGAGATCATCGACAGTTACCGGCCGGAGTTCATGGTGATCCTCGCCGGAGATCACGTCTACAAAATGGACTACGAGCTCATGTTGCGTCAGCATGTCGAGGCCGGCGCCGACATTACGATCGGTTGCTTGGAAGTATCAAAGGCCGACGCCAGCAGCTTCGGGATTATGGCCGTCAACGAGAGCGGCGAGATCACGGATTTTGTCGAGAAACCGAGCGACCCGGCTGCCATTCCGGGAAGGCCCGATACCTGTCTCGCCTCGATGGGCGTCTACGTCTTCCGCACAAAACGACTTCTCGAAGAACTCCACCGCGATGCCGCAACGCCGGGGTCGACGCGCGATTTCGGCAAAGATATCGTTCCTCATATGGTGCGGACCTCGAAAGCGATCGCGCACCGCTTCGCCGATTCCTGCGTCCGCGCCGAAGGCGAGAAAGAAGCCTATTGGCGCGATGTCGGAACGATTGACGCCTATTTTGAAGCGAATATCGATCTGACCGATGTCGTGCCGCCGCTCGATCTTTACGATCAAAGCTGGCCGCTATGGACCTATGCCGAGATCACGCCGCCTGCCAAATTCGTCCATGACGAAGAAGGCCGGCGCGGCAGCGCGGTCTCGTCGCTGATATCGGGCGATTGCATCATTTCGGGCGCCCATTTGAACCGCTGCCTTCTCTTCACCGGCGTGCGCGCCAATAGCTTCTCTTCTCTGGATGAGGCGGTCGTGTTGCCGCGCTGCAAGATCGGCCGTCGCGCTCGGCTGCGCCGCGTGGTGCTGGATCGGGGCGTGGCGATCCCCGAAGGCCTCGTCGTGGGAGAGAATCCCGAGATCGACGCGCAACGGTTTCGGCGCACCGAAAAAGGTATCTGCCTCATCACCCAGCCGATGATCGACCGCCTGGTGCTATGAAAATACATGTGCTTTCGGTTGCTTCCGAAGCCTATCCGTTGATCAAAACCGGAGGGTTAGCCGATGTCGTTGGCGCCTTGCCGGGGGCATTGGCGCCGCTTGGCGTCCGCGTGACGACCATGCTCCCCGGCTACCCGGCCGTGATGAGCGCGCTGGAAAAGCCCGAGATCCTTCACCGCTACGAAGACCTTTTGGGAATCGAAGCGCGGCTCCTGGGCGGGTCCGCGGGTGGAATTGATTTGGTCGTCCTCGACGCCCCGGCCTTGTTCGCCCGCGATGGCGGTCCTTATGCCGACCCGACGGGCGAGGATTGGCCCGACAATTGGCGTCGCTTTGCCGCATTGGGCCGGGCTGCTGCCGATATCGTCCGGGGTGTCGTCACGGATTTTCGCCCGAACTTGCTCCACCTCCACGACTGGCAGGCGGCAATGGCGCTGGCCTATTTGCATTTCGGCAAGGACGCGGCGTCGTCAGTTCCGAGTGTCATCACGGTCCACAACATGGCTTTTCCGGGCTGCTTTCCGGCGGATATTTTTCCCGATCTTGGTCTGCCGCCGGAAGCATTCACGATCTCCGGTGTCGAATATTACGGCGAGGTCAGCTTCCTAAAAGCTGGTCTGCAGCTGGCAGATGCGATCAACACGGTGAGTCCGACCTATGCGGGGGAAATCCGCACGCCAGCCTTCGGTATGGGATTCGAAGGCTTGATTGCGCAACGTCGCGATCGCGTTTTCGGTATCATCAATGGCATCGACACGGCGATATGGGATCCCGCCACGGACCCAAATCTGGCGGCCCCTTATGACGCCCGCATGTTGCAGCGGCGCGAACAGAACCGGCGCGCCATCGAATCGGCTTTTGGATTAACCGAAAGCGATAGCCCGCTGTTCTGCGTCGTGAGCCGGCTCACCCTGCAGAAGGGGATGGATGTTCTAGCCGGTCTCTGCGATGCGCTTGTCGCGATGGGCGGCCGTCTGGCCGTATTGGGCGCCGGTGACGCTACTCTGGAGGCCGCCTTCAAAGCTGCGGCCTTGCGTCATTCCGGGCGGATTGGCGTTCGGATTGGCTACGATGAATCTCTGTCGCATATGTTGCAAGGCGGGGCGGATGCGATTGTGATCCCCTCGCGTTTCGAACCTTGTGGCCTCACACAGTTGTACGGTTTGCGCTATGGCTGTGTGCCCATTGTGGCGCGCACGGGCGGGCTCGCCGACACGGTGATAGATGCCAACGAAGCCGCCTTAGCCGCCGGTGTTGCGACGGGCTTCCAGTTCGAAAGCGCGACACCCGGCAACCTTCTCGGTGCTTTTCAACGGGCGATTGCCGTCTTCGCGGATCGAACGGCATGGCGTTGTCTGCAAAAGCGGGGAATGAAGGCCGACTTCTCATGGAAGCGCAGCGGCCAGCGCTATGCCGAACTTTACGAGCGGCTTCTCACGCGTTCCGTGTGACAAAACTGCAGTGACAAGTTCTCTACGCAAACCCCACCACCGGATGCGGCACATAAGGCGCTTCCAGCTTGGCGATTTCTTCGGGCGTCAGTTTCAGCGACAACGCCGCAATCGCGTCATCCAGATGGTGCGGTTTGGAGGCCCCGACGATGGGCGCGGTCACCGGCGATTTTTGCATCACCCAAGCCAGCGCAATCTGCGCCCGCGGCACGCCGCGCGCCTTCGCCACTTCGCCGACCGCTTCGATGACCTTGCGGTCGGCATCCTGCATGGCGACATAAAGTGTCGAGCCAAAGATGTCTTTGCTTTGCCGTTCGCTGATTTCATTCCAATCGCGCGTCAGTCGGCCGCGCGCCAACGGGCTCCATGGGATGACGCCGATGCCTTGATCGGCGCAAAGCGGTAGCATCTCACGCTCTTCTTCGCGGTGCAGCAGATTGAGATGGTTCTGCATGCTGATGAATTGCGTCCAACCGTTCAGCCGCGAGATGTACAGCGCCTTGGCAAATTGCCACGCATACATCGAAGAGGCGCCGATATACCGCGCCTTGCCCGCCTTCACGATGTCGTGCAGTGCTTCCAATGTTTCCTCGATGGGGGTGCGATGATCCCAGCGATGGATCTGGTAGAGATCGATGTAATCGGTGCCCAGCCGGCGCAGGCTATTGTCGATCTCCTCGAAGATCGCCTTGCGCGACAAACCCATGCCGTTCGGCCCAGGCCGCATCCGGTTGAACACTTTCGTCGCGATCACCAATTCATCGCGTTTGGCGAAATCCTTGATCGCGCGGCCGATGATTTCTTCCGAGGTCCCGTCCGAATAGGTGTTGGCCGTGTCGAGAAAAGCGATACCCAACTCAAGCGCCTTGCGAATCAGCGGCCGGCTTTGTTCTTCGTTAAGCGTCCAGGCGTGGGCGCCCCGTTCGGGCGCGCCATACGTCATGCAGCCCAGGCAGATGGGTGAGACTTCCAAACCGGATTTTCCGAGTTTTACGGCCTTCATGGCGCCATCCTTTGTCGACGGGCCAATGTCTATCCTCCGAACCTTGGTCCGCTCAAGGCCGAACAACCGGAAGTCTCGGCGGTTGGCCGGCGCTAGGGCGGAAACTCGGTGTCGCACTACGGACTTGCTAGGCAAGACTGGATTGATCCGACCGGCGCAGGAGCCTAGCGTCGCCCGCGTGTGTTGACGTCGCGAGTCCGTTTCGGGGGGCCAAGCGTCATGAGCTTTCGTGACTTTGAGCAGACCATCGCATCTTCGGAACTGAGGCATGTCGCCCGGCATTGGAACGATAGGCGCGGTTCCCGCAAGCTGCCGGGCTGGTCCGATATCCAGCCGTCGCTGATCGCCGCGCAGCTTCCGATCATTTGGTCCTACAAATATGACCGGGTTTCCGATTCCTTCATCGGGCGTTTGGCAGGCGATAAAATCGAGCGGATGTTTGGCAAGAGTTTTCGCGGTTCGCCCATGAATGAGATTTATCCCAAAGAAGACTTCCCGATTCTGTTCGCACGATCAAAGCGCGTTGTCTGCGAACCCGCGTTGTTCAGAGGCGAAGGAATGGTTTTCAAACACATCGATCGTCTCGGGCGCGGTGAGCGGATTATTCTGCCATTGGCTGACGATGGCGTAGCCGGCGACGGTTTATTGGGCGTGACGCAATATCAATTGGTTGACGGCGTGCCATCTGCGGACGATTCGGAACGCGAAAGCTGGTTTCCATTATAAGCAGCTGCCTCTTACGATATGAACGCGATTGCCGGCAGCCGAGCATATCGGCCGCCGGTTTCGATTAACGACGGTTCGCCACTCCGCTTACAACGGCGACCGCGGGCCGGTTTCGCTATTTGGCTTGCGTCCGCACGCGGCCATCCGATCGATTTGCCCAAGTTGAGTAGATTCCGAAGCTGCCTTCACCGTGGCGTAATCACCTAGTGTCGGGCAAACGTATTGTGCATCGGCGACCGGAACTTCTTTGGTATCTCTTTCGTTACATCAAAGCAGGCGTGCGCCACGGGAGGAAAGAAGTTGCAGACAGCACCATTGGAAAGTCGTCCCGACGTCCATGTCACCGACGCGCCGACATTTGTGCCGCGTAAGGGTGTTCTTCTACGGGAATACCACGTGATTGTGGCCTGGTCCGATGGCCGTCGCCTAAAGACCGGTCGATTTCTTCGCAAATTGGACGCCATGCGTTGGATTGAACAGAAGTCGGCAGGCTGGTTGGCCGAGTTTCGCGCGGCAGAAGCTTCGAACTAGCGCACGTTTGGCGGTCGGTCAATTGGACGCTTCAAACGCAACACGATCCATCCACAACCCCTGGAGAATTATTATGGCTGAACGGCAGAAGAAAAATGGCAACAAGAATATTGATACGCGTCTCGGCGCGTTGCGTTCGGAAATTGACGCGTTGCAAACTGACATCAAGGGACTAGCCAGCGACGCCGGCAACGCCGCGGACGGCCGCGTCCATCTCGCCATGCGCAATGCGGAAAATGTTGCGGAACGGGCCTACCGGCTGGCAGAGGAAGCCGCCACAAGCGTAGCCGACGATGTCGAAACCTGGACCAACGACAATCTCGAGTCCGTGCGTAGCTCGATACGGGAACAACCATTGTCGGCGCTGTTGCTGTCAATCGGCGCAGGCGCGCTGATCGGCGCCGTCTTCATGCGTCGCTAATCGAGGCAGTCTCCGTCCGGAAAGTCGTTGCCGGAGCAATTACTGCGGCGCCGATGGTCTTCGGCTGGGCTTTTTTGCCTTGGCGGGGGGGGCAACGCGGATGAAAAAGGAATTCATCTGAGTAGATTCCGAACCTGCCAAGCCTGCGGACAGTCTTGCAATTATAGGGTTGGCGTGGCGGCCCCGACCGGCTCCGGCGGGATAGGCCTGAAACGGAATTTATTGTCCCAGCGTCGCGCAAATGGGACAATGTGAATGGGTTCAATTCGAACGAGGATCATATGACTTTTGAACTGCCGCCGTTGCCTTACGCAAAAAATGCACTGGAGCCCAGCATGTCGGCCGACACACTCGAATTGCATTACGGCAAGCATCATCGCGGCTATGTCGCCACGCTCAACAAGCTGGTCGAGAATACAGATTTGGCGAGCCAGCCGCTCGAAGCAATCATCCGCGCCACGGCGAAAGATGAATCGAAGACAAGTATTTTCAATAACGCGGCGCAGGTTTGGAATCACACGTTTTTCTGGCACTCGATGAAGCCGGAAGGCGGCGGCAAGCCGTCCGGCGATTTGGCGCGATTGATCGAGCGGTCCTTCGGCAGTCACGAAAAATTTCAGGAAGAATTCAAGGACGCTGCCGTCGGCCAGTTCGGCAGTGGATGGGCGTGGCTCGTTTTCGATCACGGAAAACTCGTGGTCCTAAAAACGGCAAATGCCATGAACCCGATCGCACTGGGCCAGAAGGCCCTCATCACCTGCGATGTTTGGGAACATGCCTATTACCTCGATTTCCAGAACCGCCGGGCCGACTTCGTTGCGGCATTCCTCGATCACCTCGTCAACTGGGAATTCGCGGCGGCGAACTTGGCAAAGAGCGAGGCGCGCTCATCCGCATAAGACATTGTGGCAAAAAGGATGAATTTCTTTGGTGGGTCGTACGTCATGTTCATCTTGGCTTCAGGTTGAATGCCTGAGTGTGGAAGGAACCCGTCCGTCGGAAGACCGTTGGGTGTGTAGGGAAATCAGCTCCAATTGCGTAAGAGGTTAACCTTGGGTCAAACTGCGAAGTTGATTTCCCTGGCGACAGCCGTTCCAGGACATGTCCTTCTGCAGGGCGAAGTTGCAGGCGCTGCCCGCGAAATGTTCGGCAGGCGATATGCCGCCTTCGATCGCATGGCCCCGGTATTTCTGACGGCCGGAATCCAACGGCGATATTCGGCGCGTCCGATGGAATGGTATTCCAAGCCGCAAGGCTGGAAGGAAAGAACGGCGGCCTATCTCGAAGTCGCGCAGGAGCTGTTCGTCAAGTCAGCGACGAAGGCGCTGTATGAGGCGGGACTTATCGCGGCCGAGATCGATGTGGTCGTCACCGTCTCGTCGACGGGTATAGCGACCCCAAGCCTTGAAGCGCGCGCCATGGGCGCCATGGGGTTTCGCGACGACATCCAACGCGTGCCGGTCTTTGGCTTGGGATGCGCGGGTGGCGTGTCGGGCTTTGCCATTGCCTCTCAGCTCGCCAAAGCGCAACCCGGCGCCAATGTTCTGTTGGTGGTCGTGGAGCTTTGTACGCTCGCGTTCCGTCTGGATCAGCTTACCAAAGCGAATATCGTTGCTTGCGCATTGTTCGGCGACGGCGCGGCGGCTTGTGTTCTGCGCGCCGGAGAGGCCGGTATTGCCGAAATCGAAGCCTGCGGGGAACATACCTGGCCGGATACGCTCGACATCATGGGTTGGGATCTCGATTCTGTGGGCTTCGAAGTTATATTCGCGCAGGCAATTCCTTCCTTCGCCGAAGCGAATTTAGGACCGGCAGTTTGCGGAATTCTCGAACGCGCACGAATTGGAATGGGCACAGTGGATCGCTTTGTTTGCCATCCCGGTGGCGCGAAAGTGATCGTTGCATTGGAAAAGGCCCTGGACATCGCACAAGGTGCGCTCGATCACGAGCGCAATGTGCTGCGGGAGTATGGCAATATGTCGGCGCCCACGGCGTTGTTCGTTCTTGATCACACGTTGCGCGCCGGGCTGCCGCACCGTTCGGTGTTGACCGCGATGGGACCCGGATTCACGGCAAGCTGCGTCTCGCTGAAGAGAGCCGCGTGATCGGTTCGATCGTCCTTTTGGCGTTCGTCAGCGCGGAGCGCGTGGCGGAACTCTTTCTTGCCAAGCGCAACACCGCACGCCTGCTCGGCCGCGGCGCCAAAGAGTTCGCGCCCGGCCACTATCCTTTGATCGTGGCGCTTCACGCTACGTGGCTGATCGGATTGTGGCTGTTGGCCTGGAATCGTCCGATCCAATGGATCTGGTTTGGGGTCTTTGCAGCATTACAGGTCTTACGCGTTTGGGTTCTTGCCACGCTTGGAGAACGCTGGACGACGCGCATTATCATTCTTCCGGGCGCTTCTCTGGTGAAAACCGGCCCTTATCGCTTTCTCAGCCATCCCAATTACACCGTCGTGATCGGTGAAATCGCGGTTCTTCCGCTGGTCTTCGGGCTGGCCTGGTTTGCGTTGGTTTTCTCGATCCTAAACGGCATTGTGCTTTTTATACGCATAGAAGCGGAGAACGCCGCCCTTGCAGGAGCTTCCGATCTCGCTGACCACCGCGGCTAAGGTGTCGCTCGCCACCTGGGCGGGCTTTGCCATGATGTGCATCGGCATGTTCATGGCGATCCTGGATGTGCAGGTGGTGGCGACATCGCTGCCGACCATCCAAAACGCGCTGCACATTCCGCGCGACGAGATGAGCTGGATCCAGACCGCTTATCTCATCGCCGAAGTCATCGCGATTCCATTGACCGGCTTTCTGACACGCCTGCTGACGATGCGCTGGCTGTTCGTCGTCACGATCTCGGGCTTTACGCTGGCGTCGATCGGTTGCGCGGCAAGCGGCAGCTTTGCCGACCTTTTGCTGTGGCGAGTGTTACAGGGCTTCTCCGGCGGCACACTGATCCCCGCTGTCTTCGCAGCCGTGTTTCTGCTGTTTCCGGAACGCCGGCAGGACATCGCCACGACCATTGCCGGTGTCATGGCCGTTCTGGCGCCCACGGTCGGGCCGATTGTCGGCGGTTGGATCACGCAAACCTATTCTTGGCATTGGCTTTTTCTCATCAATGTCTTGCCGGGAGTTTTGTCGGCTTTCGCAACCGTTTGGTTGTTGCCCGTGAAAAAACCTGCACTCGGCGAAATGCGCACGCTGGACGTCTTTTCGATCGGGTTCATGGCGCTGGCGCTGGCGGCGCTGGAGATCGCGCTAAAGGAAGCGCCGGATCGCGGATGGCTGTCTCCCTTTGTCTGTAGCCTGTTGGCCATCTCGTTTATCAGCGGCGCAGGTTTTGTTGGCCGGTCGCTCAGCCTTCGCAAACCCGTCGTCGAACTTCGCACCCTGATGGATCCCGCTTTCGCGGTGGGTTGCCTTCTGAGCTTTGTGCTGGGCATCGGACTTTTCGGCTCCGTTTATATGATGCCGGTGTACTTGGCCTATGTGCGGGGCCACGGCGCATTGGAGATCGGCACAATCATGCTGGTGACCGGCATCGCGCAATTGGCCACCGCGCCGATTGCCGTCGCGCTCGAACAGCGAATGAATGCCAGAGTGCTGTCGGCGGCGGGCTTTGCGCTTTTTGCATTGGGCCTAGGGCTGAGTGCGTTTCAGACTCCCACAACGGATTTCGACGGTATGTTTTGGCCGCAGATTGTGCGCGGCGTCGCCATCATGTTCTGTTTGCTGCCGCCGACCAGGATAGCGCTCGGCCATCTGCCGCCCGCCGCCGTGCCGGACGCCAGCGGCCTGTTCAATCTGATGCGCAATCTGGGTGGCGCCATTGGCATAGCCCTGATCGATAGCATCATTTACGGCCGCGCCCCGGTTCACGCGCAAGCGATTGTCCATCAGCTGACGAACGGCAACGAAGAAACGGCGAAATTCGTCGGCATTCCGATGGCGCTTTTCCGCGACCGCCCAACGGGTCCGCTCGACGCGTTCACCCAGGCGATCCTCAAGCCGATGGTCGATCACGCCGCCTTTGCACAGGCGATGAATGACGCCTGGGCGCTGGTCGCACTTTTGACCTTGCTCGCACTGCTCAGCGTTCCCTTTGCGCGCGTCCCGCGAGCGTAAAAATGCCGCGCTACCGCCACGGCCCAAATGCAGTGAGGGCCGCTTTGGACGCATATCCGCGGCATTAGGTGCCGACACAGCGGGCAGGCTCGGGAAGCTTGTTCTCGGGCCGCATAGCGGCTATGAGTTCGCGCCCCATTTGATCGGCTAACCCCATGCCTCTGCTGCGATTTCTCCCGGAAGCCACCGAACATCGATTTCATCGGCGTGCGCTATTACGCCTTCGCGGTGGACGGGCTGCTGCTGTTGATCTCGATCTGTCTCGATCGCGTTTCACGGCTTCAATCTGGGCATCGACTTCACCGGCGGCGTCCAGATGCAGGTCAAGTACGCAACAACCATCAGCCTCACCGAACTTGCGAAGGTCCGCGGCGAAGTGACCGGCCTGGGCTTCAACGATCAGCAAATACAGAACATCGGCGGCGGCGTATGCGACAAGCCGGCCAATTCCTGCGTCGCTGATCCGCGTGCAGCCCAAGGCCAATCAGGACGGCAACGCCGCGAAGGTGGAGATCCAGAAGAAGCTCGGCCCGGCCTACAACGTCCTGCAAGCTTCCAGGTGATCGGCCCCAAGGTCAGCGGGCGAGCTGTTCCGCAGCGGCGTCTACGCGACGATCCTGGCCATCATCGCCATCGCGATCTGGGTCGCGGTCCGCTTCGAGTGGCAATATGGCATCAGCGCGGCCATCGCCACCGGCCATGACGTGCTTCGTCACCGCCGGGCTGTTCTCCGTGCTTCACATGGATTTCACGCTGACCACGATCGCCGCGCTGCTGACGCTGGCGGGCTATTCGATCAACGACACGGTGGTGGTGTTCGACCGCATCCGCGAGAACCGGCGCAAATACAAGCGCATGTCGCTGGCCGACCTGATCAACCTGTCGACCAATCAGATGCTGACGCGAACCATCCTGACCTCGGCGGCGACCGCGATCTCGATCATTCCGCTGTTGATGTTCGTCCCGGCGCTGTTCGATTTCACCGCTGCGATCCTGTTCGGCATCGTGGTGGGCACCTTCTCCTCGACCTATGTCGCGGCGGCGCTGCTGCTCTATCTGCCCGCGCCGGCCGGCGGCATCGACACGCCCGGCGAGTTGCACAAGCCTGACAAGCGCATCGGCGAGCTAGGGAATAGCGATAGGGTGGCCCTCATTCTGAGCTTGTCGCAGCACTGCGCCATTCGCTTGTTTCTACAGCGGGAACCAGTCGCGCTTTGTCGGAATAGACCTGATATTGCGCGTTGACGCCCGCGCGCAAGCCGACGCCGGTGCGCATCGGCGCCAGCGTCACGCCGCCGGAGCGCATATAAATGACGCCGATGCCGGCGACGAATAGATGCTGCCTTCGACGCCGGGGAAGCGCTGGAACAGCCGCTGCTCGCGCTTCAGATTGTAGACCAGGGTGAAGCATTTCGAGGCGTTGCCGCCGATGTCGAAGCCGACCGACGGTCCCTTCCAATAGACCTTCTTCGGATCGTGGTTCTTGCGGATCAGCCAGCCCGAGCCATAGCGCAGCGCCGACGACGAATGCGCCCGAACCTTCGTCGCCCTTGATGTAGGCGTCCGGCTGGCCCAGATCGTTGAACACGCGCTGCACGGCCTTGGCGGCGACTTCGGTGGTCGTGCCGAAGAAATTGGCAGTCGCTTGGGTGATTTCATGTTCCGTATAAGTTGCGTCGTCGCTGGTTTCTGCGGCCGGCTCGGCAGCAGGGGCCGCCGCGAAGACGGCCACCGTGGCAACTGCGCCGGCAATCATGGAACGCCTGATCATCAATATACTCCTCTCGAATCACAGTCCCTTTCGGGGGCGTAGCATCGCCCAAAATGGCGTTTTGCTCCAGCCGGTGCTCGACTTTCCCTTTTTTCTCGATGGGAGAGGGTGACGCGGGCGCACGCAGGACGAGGGGGTAAGTTTTTGCCATGCCAATTGACGCCACAAAATGTGGCAACGGCACGAAAGTGGGCGTGGTAGCCTGTCTTGCTGGGCTATCATCCCGGCGTAAGGAATTCTCCATGAACGAACCCGTGAAAAAACAAAAACTGGGCCTCGCCGGAGTGTTGACGCTGGTTGTGTTGGGCGGATTTCTCGCCGCATCGATTGCGTATGCGATTTATGCGTGGCTGGCGCTTTCGGGCGTCGCGATAAGCGCTGCGGGCTGGTTCTTCCTCGTCTGCGGCGTCGTCGTGACCTTCTGCTCGGCGCCGGCCTGATGGGGCTGGTGTTCTATTCCAGCCGGAAGAACTTCGACCGGTGATCGTTCTCGGAAGCCGGCTGGCTGCTGCTCGCCCTGCTTAGGTCTTGACCTCGTCAAGCCCTCGCGCCACGAAATGCGGATTGGCGAAGCCGGGTTTGCCGTAGTGGAACGGTCTTCCTTCCGAGCGTCGTCAGGCTGCCGCCCGCCGCCGCCAAGATGGCGTGCCCGGCGGCCGTGTCCCATTCCATCGTGCGGCCGTGGCGCGGATAGATGTCGGCTTCGCCCGCCGCCACCAGACAGAATTTCAGCGACGATCCCGCCACCACGAAACTCTTCACTTTGTAAGCGGCGAGATATTCATCCGTCTTCTTGTCGTTGTGCGAACGGCTGATGGCGACGACCAATCCGTCTTTGCCCGGCGCCCGCGCTTGAATGACCTTCGCTTCGGCGAAGTCGGGTGCGCCGCCCGGCGGGGCAAAGGCTTCGAAGGCGCCCGCCATCACTTCGCCGAAGAACATGCGGTCCGTGGCCGGCGCATAGACCACGCCGCGCACCGGCTTGCCTTCGACGATTTCGGCGATGTTGACGGTGAATTCGCCATTGCGGCTGATGAATTCCTTGGTGCCGTCCAGCGGATCGACCAGGAAGAAGCGATGGCCGATTTTCGGGATGTGCCCGGCGGCGATTTCTTCCTCGGCGACCACGGGAACCCCCGGCGCCAGATGCAGCCAGCCGCTTGAGGATGAACTTCTCGGACGCCACAGTCGGCGGCGGTCACGGGCGAGTGGTCGGCTTTGCGGGTCGCAGTGATTTCCGCCGTGTAATGCTCGAGCACGATCTTGCCCGCGTCATAGGCGATCATCGCCAGGGCGCGCAGCATCGGCGAGGCGGCATGGGCGTGGATTGTCTCGGTCATGATGGCTCGCGCGGCATGTCTATTGTCTCTAATGGCACCACGTCACTGTGCACGATTCGCTTCCCTGCGTTCTTGACGATCACACGATTCCTCACAACCGATTGTACTTGCCGCGCGGCCCAGTCCAGCGCGGCGTCCGGCCTCACCCATTGCTCGGGCACCAAGGTTGAGTGCATCTTAAGCATTCCTTAAGAGCCAAAGCCGACGATAACCAAATACCAACGCCTCGTCATAGCCCCGGAGCCGGAAGAGCCATGAGCGATATTGATTTTTCAGCCCTTTTGGTCAGCCGGGTTTGCCATGACCTTGTGGGGCCCTTGGGCGCTGTGGTCAACGGCCTGGAGGTTCTGGAGGACGAACGCGACGCCGCCATGCGGGCGGATGCGCTCAAGATCGTCACCTCCAGCGCGGCCCAGGCACTGGCGAGGCTGCAATTCATGCGCATCGCCTTCGGCGCCGCCGGTTCGGCGGGGGCGGAGCTGGATCTGGGCGAGGTTGGCCGCTTGATTGCCGGCCTTTTTGGCGGCAGCAAAGTTGCCCTTCATTGGGAAGCGCCGCACTTGAATTGGCCTAAGGATTGGGCCAAACTGGTCATGAACGCCGCGGTTATCGCCGGCGATTGCCTGCCGCGCGGCGGCACGTTACGAATCGAAACCAGTCCGGAGGCGGGCGTTTTCGGCTTCAAAATCATCGCCACCGGCCAAGGCGCGCGCATCGTCGAAGATGTCGAGAAGGCACTGCATGGCGAAACCGCCGACCGCACCTACGATGCACGCGGCGTCCAGCCATTCCTGACGTACCGGCTGGCCAAAGGCCTCAATGCGGGTTTGACGATGGCCGCGCGCGAAGGCCAGGTGGAGCTCGTTGCCGGTTAATTGCGCCATTAGGTCCTGTTTACATAGTCCTCGCGAGCCGCGTTTCGAGCGAAAATCGCCGGATGGCAGATGGAGCGGCGACAGCCGCGACCGCCCGAAGAGCGTATCGGGCAATACGGTCGAGGGCTTCGACGAACCAGCCGGGGATTTTCACCGAAACCCTTCGGGACGCGCCGATTTTGCCCGCGTCGCCGCGCTTGCCTGATGTCCCGCATCGCGCTGCGCGGTCCGTAGCAACCGCGTACGGACCCTGCCGGGAACGGGCAAAATCGGCAGCGTCGCGGCCGTGACGACTATGTAAACGGGACCTAATGGAGTGGATTTGACATTCGCCAGCCTGCCTGGCGCGGACATCGAAAGCGAATGTCAAATCCAAAACTCCACTAGAATCCTATAGTTGCTGGTGTCCCGATTCCGAAATTCGTTGCATCTGATATAGGCCTCACTCGAATTTCGGAATTGACAGGACACCAGCCAACCTATTGATGCTAGTGTCGTTTTGGTTTCGAAGTTCGCCAAAGATGCTGATATCGGTGATAGGCGAACTTCGAAACCACGACATTAGTGGTCCTTTGATTCTAACATTCGCAAATGTGTCCGGCGCAGGGGGCATGCGAATGTTAAAATCGGACCACTAGAGAATAAATCACGCCTTTACTTTCGCCGTGTAGGCTTTCCCCGGGGTGATGGAAATTCGGGACCATGAGACATTGTCTTGTCGTTGATGACAGTCGCGTCATCCGAAAAGTCGCCTGTCGTATTCTCGAAGACCTTTCCTTTGCGACGGAAGAGGCAGAGGACGGCGCGGCGGCATTGCAAGCCTGCCGCCGCTCCATGCCCGATATGATTCTGCTCGACTGGATCATGCCGAATATGAGCGGCATCGAATTTCTGCGCAATCTGCGCAGCGAGCGGCAGGGCGATCGGCCGGTTGTGGTTCTCTGCACGACCGAAAATGACGTGGCCCACATCACCGAGGCTCTCAGCGCCGGCGCCAACGAATACATCATGAAACCGTTTGATCGTGAAATCATGGAAGCGAAACTCGCGGAACTGGGCTTGGACGCGCAGAAATGAACAGCAAAGATTTTCTGTATCTCGCGGACATCCTGCGCCGCCGTTCCGGAGTGGTTTTGACGCAGCAGAAATCGCATTTGGTCGAAAGCCGGTTGACCCCCGTGGTGCGCCGCTTCGGCTTCAAGGATTCTGCATCCATGTTGCGCGAACTGCGTCATGGCCATGAAGCGCTGGCCAGCGCGGTGACCGAAGCGATGACGGTCAACGACTCCGCCTTCTTCCGCGACCGCAAGACGTTTGACGAATTCCGCGATATCGTGCTGCCCGCATTGCTGCTGCAACGCGCCGCCAAGAAACGCTTGCGGATCTGGTGCGCGGCTTGCGCGGCGGGTCAAGAATCCTACACGATTGCGATGATCCTAAACGACAAAAGACTGGCGGAGGCAGGCTGGACCATCGATCTGATCGCCACCGACATCAGTTCCGAAATGGTGGCTCGTGCCGTCGAAGGCCTTTATTCGCAGTTCGAAGTGCAGCGCGGGCTTCCGATCCGCAGGCTGATCAGCAATTTCACGCAGGAAGGCAGCAGCTGGCGCATCTCCGAACAATTGCGCCGCATGGTGACGTTTCGCATTTTCAATCTTCTCGATTCCTATAGCTGGTTATCGGATATCGATGTTGTGTTCTGCCGCAATGTTCTGATGTATTTCGATCAGAAGACGCGCGCCTCTGTGCTTCAACGGATCGGTGAAATTCTGGCGCCCGACGGATCGTTGCTCGTCGGGACCGCCGAAATCGATCACAGGATTGACCAGTTCATTCATCCAAGCCGAGAACGCGCCCGGCCTTTACCGCAGAACCAAGTCGCTGGCGCCGCTGCTCCGTCTCGCTTCGGCATAAGACGTTCGCTCACCGGTTACAGTTGCGGGAGCAGCCGGGTATCGCACAGCGTTCCCTAAACCTTACGCGCGGGAACAGCGCTTGGCGGTGATCGTCGATCTCCAAACTGACCTAACGACAGCAAATAGCATGCGGATTTTTTGGCCCGCGCCGTTGCGGCCCGGCGCGCCCCATGGATAATCCACGCAACGACAAAATGTCAGGGAATACAGGAAGAATGAACGACACGCCCAAGACGTGGCCGGTTATGTCGATAGCCCGCGCGCATGCTCTGCTTACGGCGCCGGGCTCTCGTTTCGAGATGGAAAACGTTGTCATTCGCGGCGTCAAGACGCGGGCTTGGAAAAATCTCCCACCGACGCTTCGCGAGATTCTGCTTATGGCGCGTTCCTATGGCGAGCGCGAATTCCTTGTCTATGAGGATGAGCGCGCGACGTTCGAAAACTTCGCGCGGGCCAGTCTCGCGATTGCGGCCGAATTGCAGAGTTAAGGCGTCGTCAAGGGCGATCGCGTTGCGATCGTTATGCGCAATATTCCCGAATGGATTCCCATCTTCATGGGCGCCGCGATCATCGGCGCTATTGTTACGCCGCTGAATGCCTGGTGGTCGGGAGCCGAACTCGAATATGGCCTGGCCGATTGTGGGGCCAAGGTCGCGTTCGTCGATGCGGAGCGGCTTGAACGGGTCACCGAGCACCTGCCGCATTGTCCCGACCTGAAGCAGATTTATGTTTCGCGTTATCCCGACCTGCATCCGATCGTCAAACGCCTGGAAGATGTCATAGGTACGGTGAACGATTGGGGAAGACTTCCCGTCGGTACGATGCCCGACGTTTCACTAAGTGCCGACGACGACGCAACGATCCTCTACACCTCTGGTACGACGGGAAAACCCAAAGGCGCTATCGGCACGCATCGCAATATGCTGTCGAATATTATGGCATCGGGACTGTCGATGGCGCGCAATTTCCTGCGTCGCGGCGAACCGGTTCCCATGATCGATCTCCATGCGGCGCCGCAGCGCGTCGGACTTCTGTCGATTCCGCTTTTCCATGCCACGGGATGTTTCGCGGTGATGGGCCCGGCCCTGTTCGCCGGCTCGAAAATTGTGCTGATGCGCAAATGGGAACCCGAACTGGCCATGCAAATCATCGAGCGCGAAAAAGTCCATCAGGTGGGCGGCGTTCCGACCATCGCATGGCAGTTGCTCGAACATCCTGCGCGCGGCAAATACGATCTCTCCTCGCTCGAGACGGTGGCCTATGGCGGCGCGCCATCCGCACCGGAGCTGGTGCGCAAGATCCACGCAACCTTTCCGAAGTCGCTGCCGGGCAATGGCTGGGGTATGACCGAGACCTCGGCAACTTGCACGACGCATAGCGGCGAAGATTACGTTCATCGTCCCAAATCCTGCGGCCCCGCCACACCGGTCTGCGATCTCAAGATTATGAGCGTCGATGGCCAGTTCGAGCTGCCGGTCGGCGAAGTCGGCGAATTATGGGCCCGGGGTCCCAATATCGTCAGAGGCTATTGGAACAAGTCCGAGGAAACGGCCAAGACGTTTGTCGACGGCTGGGTTCGCACCGGCGATTTGGCGCGGCTGGATGAGGAAGGATTCTGTTCATCATCGACCGCGCCAAGGACATGCTGATCCGCGGCGGCGAGAACATTTATTGCATCGAAGTCGAAAGCGTTCTTTTCGAGCATCCCGCCGTGGTCGATGCCGCCGTCGTGCCGAAGCCGCATCATTCGCTTGGGGAGGAACCCGTCGCGATTGTGCATCTAAAGCCGGGAATGCATGCGACGGAGGAGGAGTTGCGCGGACATGTTGCCAGCAAACTCGCCGCCTTCAAAGTGCCCGTTCAAATCCTGTTCTGGCCGGATCCGCTGCCGCGCAACGCCAATGGCAAGCTGATGAAGGTCGAATTGCGAAAGCTTTTCGTCAAGCCGGCCGCCTGAGCTCTGGCTACCAAGTCCGAAAATGGCCAGACGCGCCGCGCAGTTTGCGGCATAGTCGGGCCATGGATATGCCCCCGCATGAGGTTTGCTACCGCGCGCTCGCGACAAGAGATGCGCGTTTCGACGGACGATTGTTCGTCGGGATTACGTCGACGGGAATTTATTGTCGCCCGATCTGCCCAGCGCGTCCGGCCAAGCGCGAGAACTGCCGCTTCTTTCCCAGCGCCGCCGCCGCACAAAGCGCGGGCTTTCGCCCCTGCCTACGCTGTCGTCCGGAAATTTCGCCCGATGCCGCGGCATGGCGCGGCACTTCCAATACGGTCTCCCGTGCCCTGGCTCTTATCGGTGAAGGCGGGTACGACCGCGAAGAAAGTGTCGGCGCCCTGGCATCGCGTCTAGGCATCGGCGAACGCCAATTGCGGCGCCTGTTCGACAAACATCTTGGTGCGCCTCCCATCGCTGTCGCGCAAACCCGGCGCATCTTGTTTGCCAAGCAACTCATTCAAGACAGCGAATTGTCGATGAGCGCCGTCGCGGAAGCATCGGGCTTCGGCAGCGTGCGCCGCTTCAACGATGCCTTCCGGAAACTCTATGGTCGCACGCCGCACGAATTGCGTGTCCGCAAAGCCGGCATGCATGCATCTGCCGTGCGCGTAAAGCTCGGCTACCGCGCGCCTTACGATTGGGATGCGATCCTGGCATTCTTGGCGGCGCGCGCCGTGGAGGGTGTCGAGCTCGTCGAGCATAACCGCTATGCCCGCACCATCGAGATCGCCGGCGAGATCGGTAGTATTTCGATTGCACCCGGCCGCGCCCATCTCGAAGCGATGATCCGGTTTCCGAATGTGCGCGCGCTGCTCGGTATCGTGGCGCGTTTGCGCCGTCTCTTCGATCTCGACGCGGATGTCGAAACCATCGGAGCGCATCTTTCCAGCGACGCCGCTTTGGCGCCGCTGGTCGCCAAACGTCCCGGTTTGCGGACCCCCGGCGGCTGGGACAGTTTCGAATTGGCTATCCGCGCCATTCTAGGTCAGCAAGTCAGCGTGGTCGCAGCGCGTAAGCTTGCCGGCAAACTGGTGGAGCGCACCAGCCCCGTATTGTCCGAGCGACATCACGGGGCATGATCGGCTGAAGGCGCTTTTTCCCTCTGCCGCGCGCGTGGTGCGCAGCCGACTTAACAACGCTCGGCATGCCGCGCGCCCGCATCGCCGCGTTGCAGGCGCTGGCACAAGCCGCCATCGCCGATCCGAAACTGCTTGATCCGGTCGGTTCGTACGAAGAGGCCGTCGGGCAGATCTTGGCATTGCCGGGTTTCGGACCGTGGACGGCGCAATATTGGGCTTTGCGTGCTCTGCGCGACAGCGATGCATTTCCGGCCGCCGATGTCGCGTTGTTGCGCAGCGCGATTGTGGCCCAAAATGGCAAACGGCCGACACCAAAGGCTTTGCTGGCGCGCGCCGAGGCTTGGCGGCCTTGGCGGGCTTATGCGGCGCAACATTTATGGGCGCATGACGGAGAACCGGCCCTTGGATAAGCCGCCGCGATTTTTCATCGACCGATTTCCGACACCGCTCGGCGAGGCTTTTTTGCTCTGCGACGAGGACGGCAAACTGCGCATGTTCGAGTGGTGCGACCAGGAGGAGCGCTGGGGACGGATCCTCCACGGACGTTATGAAGCCGCGACGCTGGTTGAAGCGCACGATCCCTTCGGACATGTCAGCACCCTTGGCGCTTATATGGAAGGCGAGGTCCACGCCATCGACGCTTTGCCGGTTGTCTTTAACGGAACTGCGTTTCAGAAACAGGTTTGGCGGGCTTTGCGAACGATCCCGGCTGGGACAACCTTGAGCTATGGCGCGCTTGCCAAACAGATCGGCGCACCCAAAGCCGTGCGCGCCGTCGGTCTTGCCAATGGTGCCAATCCGGTCGGTATTGTCGTGCCGTGTCACCGTGTCATCGGCAGCGACGGTTCGCTGACCGGTTATGGTGGCGGTTTGGAACGCAAACGCTGGCTGCTGGCGCATGAGGCGCGTTATGCTGGCGAGGGTTTGTTTTGCAAGAAGGTGGCGACGTGAACACGAACGGCAAACAATTCCGCGCTCTGCATGCAGGGCCGGACATGCTTATTCTGCCCAATGCGTGGGATGCGGGAAGCGCGCGCGTCATCGAATGCGCCGGCGCCAAGGCCATTGCCACATCGAGCGCGGCGGTGGCATGGGCACATGGCTATCCCGACGGCCAGCTTTTGCCGTTTGAAGTCCTGTTGTCGACGCTGAAAGAGATCGTTCGAATCGTGCGCGTCCCGGTATCTGCCGATATCGAATCCGGTTATGCCCCATCGCGCAATAGATATCGATGAAAAGATCAGCCGCGTCGTTGCCGCCGGCGTTGTTGGCGTCAATATCGAAGATGGTACCAGTCCGCCCTATCTTCTCTGCTCCAAGATCGAACGTGCAAAGGCTGCGGCTGGACGCGCTGGCGTCGATCTTTGGTTCAATGCCCGGGTCGATGTTTATATCCGCAAATTGGCCGAAGGCTCCGGGGCATTCGACGAAACCCTGCGCCGCGCCAAACTCTATCGCGAGGCCGGTGCGGACTCGATTTTCGTTCCGGCCTTGGTCGATGACGATACGCTTGCGCGAATGGTCCCGCTGGTCGGACTGCCCTTCAATGCCTTGGCCTGGTCGCGGATTGCCGCGATGCAGACTCGCCTACGGAATATCGGTGTGCGCAGGCTGAGCGCCGGCGGCGGTGTCGCAAAAGCCTCTCTCGGCCATGCGCTTAGCGCGACCAAAGCATTTCTCGCCGAAGGCAGCGCCGAGGTCTTTAACGTCCCCTCCATGCCCAATCTGAACGAGCTGATGCACCGCGACTAATTCCGCGGTCGCAGAATAGGCGCAAATCGCGCATAAATTGCCCGGAACGATGAATCGGAACGGGCATCCGCGATATGGCCAAACTATTTGCCTTCCGGGAAGGCTGGCGCTGGGCCTTTTGGGGTACGGCCGCAGGGCTCGTCATCGGCGGTGGCTTGTTCGCGTTGTTCGACGGGATCGTGGTTTGGGCCGTATTGGCGGCTTTGGCGGCGGCTGCAACTATTGCCGGGGCGGTGATCGTGCGGGTTTCGGTGCCGGCGCCCCGCACCGCCGCAAAACAGGATATTTCGTTGCCGGTCTTGAGCCCTCTGGCGCGAGAGGTGCTGGAAACGCTGCCCGATCCGTTATTGCTGGCCGATGCGAGCGACCGCGTTCTCTTCGCCAACAAAGCCATGCGCGACGTCATCGGCGTAGGCGTCGAGCACAAACATGTCTCTGCTCTGGTGCGCACGCCCAGCGTGCTCGAAGCCCTGATGCGCACCTCGGCCACGGGAGAGGCAGGGACCGTCGAATTTGCCTTCCGCGTGCCCGGTCGAACGCCATTATCAAGCCTATACGGCCCGCGTCGGCACGTTCGCCTGTGGTCACGACGCTGTTGTTGCACGATCTGACATCGGTCAAACGCGCCCAACAAATGCGGGTCGATTTTGTCGCCAATGCCAGCCACGAATTGCGTACGCCGCTCGCTGCGGTGTCCGGGTTCATCGAAACGCTGCGGGGGCCGGCAAAAGACGATTCGGTGGCGCGCGAAAAATTCCTCGAGATCATGCGCGTAGAGGCCAGCCGCATGCGCCGTCTGATCGAAGACCTCCTGTCGCTGACCCGCATTGAGCTGAACGAGCACGTCCCCCCGTCGGGCGAAACATCGCTGGAATCGGTCGTGCGCGAGGCCGTCAGCCGCGCTCATGCCCCTCGCCGAAGCGGACGATATCACGGTCTCCATCGATGCTTCGGAAGGGTTGCCGCCGGTGGTGGGCCAGCGCGATGAACTGATTCAGCTTTTTCAGAACCTCATCCACAATGCCATCAAATATGGCCGCGAGCGCGGCCAAGTCTCGATAACCTTGCGCCAGACGGTGGCCGCAGGCCGCCGCGGGACCGACACGATGGTCACCGCTTGCGTGCGCGACGACGGCGAGGGGATCCCGCCGGAAGCCATCCCCCGCCTGACGGAGCGTTTCTACCGGGTTGACGTCAAACGCAGCCGCGAGCGGGGCGGAACGGGTCTGGGGCTCGCCATCGTTAAGCATATTGTCAACCGCCACCATGGCCGCCTGCAGATCGAGAGCAAGCTCGGAGGAGGCAGCAGTTTCACGATTTTTCTGCCTGCCGTTCGAAGAGCACCCGACGCCGTTGTCACAGAAGTGTCATAAAAACGTTGCATAGCCATGGCGCTTCGCGCCTATGACAATCGCAGGCGCGCCAACCGCTAGAACCGGACCAACCCAATGACGGAACACACGGTGACAGAACACACGGTCAAAGCGTTTACGGAACAACTGGAAAGCTTGGCGTCCGCCGTCGCGCAAATGGGCGGGCTTGCGGAAGCCCAGCTGGCCGATGCCATCGATGCTATCGCGCGGCGCGACACGGGACTCGCCGAAACGGCCGTCGGCGGCGACAAGCGCATCGACGAATTGCAGCAGCAGATCGAAGAACAGGCGCTTAAACTGTTGGCGCTGCGCCAGCCGATGGCGGTGGACCTTCGCGAAACGCTGGCGGCGATCAAATGCGCCAGCGAACTCGAGCGCATCGGCGATCTCGCCAAGAACATCGCCAAGCGCGCCATCGTACTCAACCGCGAACCGCCGATCCGCTTGACCCAAAGTTTGGCGCGAATGGGCGGGCAGGCGCTGGGTCAGCTCAAATTGGTGCTCGACTGCCTTTTCGGACCGCGATGCCGAAGCGGCCGAAGCGGTGTGGCGGCAGGACGGCGAAATCGACGAGATGTACAACAGCCTGTTCCGCGAACTTCTTACCTATATGATGGAAGATCCGCGCACGATCGGCCTTTGCACGCATTTGCTGTTCGTCGCCAAGAACATCGAGCGCACGGGCGATCACGCAACCAATATCGCAGAAGTCGTCTATCACATGGTGAGTGGCGGCCATCTGGCGATCGACCGGCCGAAATCCGATACCACGAGCGAAACCAACGTACCGTTCGAAAAGGGAATGTGATGAAACCGTCGGTTCTGGTTGCCGAGGACGAAGGCGCTCTCGTCACGCTCCTGCGCTACAATTTGGAGCGCGAGGGCTATCGCGTTCTCGAAGCCCAGGACGGCGAAGAGGCGCTGCTGGTCGCCGCCGAAGAGAAACCCGATCTCGTCTTGCTGGACTGGATGCTTCCGCAATTGTCCGGCATCGAAGTCTGCCGGCGCCTGCGCGGCCGGCAGGAAACCCGCAATGTCCCGATCATCATGCTGACGGCGCGCGGCGAAGAAAGCGATCGCATCCGCGGTCTCGACACCGGCGCCGACGATTATCTGACCAAGCCGTTCTCGATGATGGAACTCTTGGCGCGGCTGCGCGCCGTCATGCGCCGCATCCGCCCGAGCCTGGCGGAAGATGTGGTTACGGTCGGCGACATCGAAATGGACCGTGCCGCGCATCGCGTGCGCCGTGCCGGCAAGGAAGTTCATCTTGGCCCGACGGAATACAAACTGCTCGATCATCTCATCCAGCATCCCGGCCGCGTCTTTTCGCGCGAGCAATTGCTCGATGCCGTTTGGGGATCGGACGTCTATGTGGAAGCCCGCACGGTTGACGTTCATGTGGGGCGCCTGCGCAAAGCGCTGAACATCGACGGCGTGCAGGATCCCGATCCGCACGGTGCGCTCGGCGGGCTATGCGCTGGAAGACAGCGTTGTCGCGAATTGAGTAGCAGTTGCGTTTTTCGCGCTCGCGTTTTGTCGATTTTTCGTGCCGTCGACATTGCCCCTAGGGCAAGGAGGGGCGTCTTGAGCCGCACATGTTTGCTGCTAGAATGATTTCACATCGGGATCTGGGAACCATCGCGCGGGCGCCGAAAGGCCTCGCGCGATTCTTTTGTTGTCGAATCAAAGAAACTTGCGAATTCGGCTTTCCAGATTTTCCGGCTTCGTCGTCGGCGCAAACCGGCTAACAATGGTGCCGGCGCGGTCGGCGAGGAATTTGGTGAAGTTCCATTTGATACGGCCTGTCCCGAATATCCCGCGCTTCTGCGTTGTCAGGAATCGATAGAGCGGATGAGCGTTCGCTCCGTTCACCTCGATTTTGGCGAATATGGGAAAGCTCACGCCATATCGCGTCGTGCAGAATTGGCCGATTTCGCTCTCGCTGCCCGGCTCTTGCGCGCCGAATTGGTTGCAAGGAAAACCGAGCACCTTAAATCCTTGCGGATGCAGCGATTTGTAGAGCTTTTCCAGCCCTTCATATTGCGGTGTGAATCCGCACTTGCTGGCTGTGTTGACGATCAATAGGACATCGCCGCGATAAAGAGTGAGCGGCGTTTCCTCACCCGCCAGATTCTTCGCCGTGAAATCGTAGAGATTTGGCATCCGCGCGATTTTAACCGCCATGCGGATGACAAACCCGTTGCGCATAGGTATGGCGCACCAGCACGAGCAGCGGATCGTGCGGATCTGCTTCGGAGCGAAGGCGGCTTCGCACTTCCGGCACGAACATTCCTTGGAATGTTTGTGGAGTTTCGTGCCCGACCGCCCGCGCCGGGCTTGGCCGGCGCGAGCTTGCCTTGGTTTTGTTCGCGCGCTTGTTCATGCGGCAATCCTAACAAAAACCGCGCGCGCCGCAAACTCAGCCGGCCATCTTGTCCCGGCGCTGCTGCTGCGGCTGGTAAGCCTTGCGGGCATGGGCTTCGCAATAAGGCGAGCCGTTTTTCGGCTTGCGGCCGCAGAAATGAAACTCATGCTCGGACGGATCGCCGATCGGCCAGCGGCACATGCGGTCGTTGATCGTCAGCACGGTGGCGAAATTGCCGTCGTCGAGCTGCAGCGGATCTTCCTCGATGATCGGTGCGGGCGGCACATGCGAGCGAATCGACACGCGCGGCGCACTCGGCAGCCGCGGGCGTTCGGCGCGCGACGGGCTGGCGCGGCCGGCAAGACCCAGCCTATGCACCTTGCCGATGACGGCGTTGCGGGTAACGCCGCCCAGCACGCGGGCGATCTGACTTGCCGAGAGCCCCTCGGTCCAAAGATTCTTGAGCTGCTCGACGCGGTCGTCGGTCCAATTCGCCTGAGTCATCCCGTGCTCCTTCCGGTCCTGCCCGCCTTCCGGGCCTACCAAATATCGTAGCTGCTGTTAGACGACGCACAAGGCGTGCGGGAGACCTACAAGCCCTTCGTCCACAGAAACCGACTCAACGCTCGAATTCCTCACGGAATCGGTGCACGAAATTCAGAATCGCATGCGATTCCAACGATGTGCCCTGTGCATAACGGTCGCGACAGGGCCTTTCGCTTGTGTGCTATCGACAGAAAGCGGATAAAGCGCGCCCCCGCGCATGGATAATCCACAAGCCGCGCAACCATTGGAGGATCACGTGTTCCCGTCATTGCTGCCAACCTACAATCGGGCGGATGTCGCATTCGTCCGGGGCGAAGGGCCTTACCTTTTCGCCGAGGATGGGCAGCGATATCTCGATTTCGGGGCGGGAATCGCGGTCAATGCCTTCGGACATGCCCATCCGAAACTTGTCGCGGCGCTGACCGAACAGGCGGGCAAGCTCTGGCACACCTCGAATCTCTATCGCGTGCCGGGGCAAGAATCGCTGTCCAAGCGGCTGGTCGAAAACACCTTTGCCGACACCGTGTTTTTCACCAATTCCGGCGCGGAGGCCTGCGAACTCGCCTTCAAAATGGCGCGCCGCTACCAATATGTCAGCGGGCATCCCGAACGTTTTCACATCATCACCTTTGAGGGCGCGTTCCACGGGCGCACGCTGGGCGCCATCGCCGCGGGCGGAAACCCGAAATATCTCGAAGGCTTCGGCCCCAAGATGGAAGGCTTCGATCTGATTCCGGCCGGCGATTTGAAGGTTGTCGAAGCGGCCATCGACGCCCGAGACGCGGCGCGATTATGATCGAACCGATTCAGGGCGAAGGCGGCATCCGCGCGCTGGCGCCGGAATTCCTGCGCGGCTTGCGCAAGCTTTGCGACGAACACGGTTTGCTCTTGATCTTCGACGAAGTCCCGACCGGCGTCGGGCGCACCGGCAAGCTCTTCGCCTATGAATGGCTTGGCATTGCGCCCGACATCATGCCGATCGCCAAAGGCATCGGCGGCGGCTATCCGCTGGGCGCTTGTCTTGCCACCGCCGAAGCGGCGAAAGGCATGACGCCCGGCACGCATGGCTCGACCTATGGCGGCAATCCGCTCGGCATGGCGGTCGGCAATGCCGTGCTCGATATGGTGCTGGCGCCGGATTTTCTGCCGCATGTGCAAGCGATGGCGAATTATCTCACTCAGCAATTGGGCGAGTTGCTCGCCGGCCATCCCGACGTGTTCGAAGAAGTGCGCGGGCAGGGGCTGATGCTCGGCCTGAAGCTGCGCGTTCCGAACACGGAATTCGTCGCGGCGGCGCGCAAACAAGGCCTGCTGGTGGTCGGCGCCGGCGACAATGTCATCCGGATTCTGCCGCCGCTGATCGTCGAAGAAACCCAAATACGCGAGGCGATGGCGATGCTGTCCGCCGCTGCAAAAACCTTTGCGGGCAAGAAATACGGTGAGCGGCATGAACGCCCCCGCAACCAAGCTCGGGACGGTCAAGCACTTTCTCGATATTGCCGATCTCGACGCCGCGACGCTGCAGGCGCTGATCAGCGAAGCGCGCCGCCGCAAACAGGCCCGCACGGGCCTGCCGCACGGCGTCGCCGATGCCGACAAGCCGCTCGAAGGGCGCGTGTTGGCGATGATCTTCGACAAGCAATCCACCCGCACGCGCATCTCCTTCGATGTCGGCATGCGCCAGCTCGGCGGCACGACGATCATGATGACGGGCAGCGAGATGCAGCTCGCGCGCGAGGAAACCATCGCCGATACGGCGCGCGTCTTATCGCGCTATGTCGATGCGGTGATGATCCGCTTGCTCGATCACGAGATGGTCTTGGATCTGGCCGCCAACGCCACGATTCCGGTCATCAACGGGCTGACCAAGCTTTCGCATCCCTGCCAGGTGCTGGCCGATCTGATGACGTTCGAAGAGCGCAAGGGTCCGATCAAGGGCCGTCTCGTCGCCTGGAGCGGGGATTCGAACAACACCTGCGCCTCGTGGGTTCATGCCGCCGTGCGCTTGGGCTTCACGCTGCATGTGGCTTCGCCGCCGGAACTCAGCGCGCGGCCGGCCTTGCGTCATTGGGTAAAGGCCAATGGCGGCGATGTGACCTTCGGCGTTGATCCGGACAAGGCCGTTGCCGGTGCCGAATGTGTGATCTCCGACGCCTGGGTGTCGATGGGCGACGAGGATTCCACCAAACGCCACAATTTGCTGAAGGCCTATCAGGTCAATTCGCGGCTGATGTCGCGTGCGGCGAAGGATGCGATCTTCATGCATTGCCTGCCGGCGCATCGCGGCGAGGAGGTCACCGACGAGGTGATCGACGGCGCGCAATCCGTCGTTTTCGACGAGGCCGAAAACCGCCTGCACGCGCAGAAGGCGATTTTGAAGTGGTGCTTGGGGTCGTTGTGAATTGGTGACGTCCCATTGTCATAATGTGCGGCTGCGGCGGCAACCGGTCTGCGTCCAAGAAAACGGATGTTACAATTTGCGCCTTCCGAGGAACGCCGAGAAATGCGATTATTGGTTTCAAAGCGGATTGTTCTGGTGAATGTCCGTTTTGCTCAGGGCGCACTGTCATAAACGATTGGTTTGTTGAAATCCATGGATTCGCCTGCGACCGAAACCAACAGCGGCGCCGACTTAAGGCACATCAACACCTGGATATTCGATCTCGACAACACGCTCTACCGATCCGACACGAATTTGTACGTGCAGATCGAAGCGCGCATGACCGAGTTTATCGCCCGCCGCCTCGAGGCGCGTCTCAGCGAAGCCTTTACGCTGCAGCACTTCTATTTCCGCACTTACGGCTCGACATTGCGCGGGCTGATGGAATGCGACCATGTCGATCCGGAGGAGTTTCTCTCCTATATCCACGACATCGATCTGTCGCATCTGAGTCCGGAGCCGAGCTTGCGCCCCGCTCTTGAACGGCTGCCCGGCCGCCGCTTCGTGCTCACCAACAGCTGCCGCAACTATGCCAATCGCGTGCTGGATCAGATCGGCTTATCCGGACTGTGGAACGATATCTGGGACATCCGCACTCTCGGATTCGAGCCCAAGCCGCGGCCGGCGGCCTACCAGCGCCTGATGGAAGTCGGCGGCTTCGACCCTAAAGCGGCCGCCATGTTCGAAGATACCGCACGCAATCTTGTCCCCGCCTATCGCATGGGTATGACCACGGTATATCTGCGCAGCGACGCACAATGGTCGATTAAAGGGCCGGAAGTTGCCGCCACGCCGCGCCAGAACTTCCATTTTGAGATTGATGATCTCGCCCAATTCCTTCGGACCATCCAAGTCTGAACCTCAATCCGCCCGGTCGGGCCCAATACGACCTTTGAATACTGGCGGCGGGATAGCGAATGTATTGCGTCGAGCCAATGCGCGCGCCGCGCATCTTATCCATTGCGCGAAAACCGGCTTCCGCTCCCAGCTAGCTGTTCAAAGCAGGTCGCGAACGCGCCATCAATTGCGGTCGCAACACCTCATGCTGCGAGATGGCAAAATGTCTTCCCGCCCGCAATGGATGCAGCATCGACCATGGGTTCGGTCGAGGCGCTATTTCGTTGTTACTGGTGTCGGCAGAGATGCAGGCTGCTCGTGGCACCAGCTATGTCCCATCATCCATGGGTGTTGATGGGGCATGCCTGCCGTTCCGCACATCCGCTCTCCCGCGAAGGGCATGGCAAAACGCGCGACAATGGCCAACACGGCAAGCACCAGCAGAAGATATCCGAGCACACTGCCAAAGATTTTGACAAACCCGCTCGCCTTGCTCGCGGCAAACAAGACAAAAAACGCCACAACCAGCAGCGCCAGCACCATATGAAGCAAGCCAAAGAAATGCATCTTCCCCTCCCAGCCCAGTTGGGTACGTCATTCTTCGTACCGGGACCCACTCTATCTCTTGCGCGAGCCCAATTGAATGCTCGGCTGTGTGCGTCCGATATGATCCCTCGCGACCCAAGATCGCACGTTCGAAATTAGAGATATTCCAACCAGATTGCGGGAACGCGCCACAGGCGGACGATCGCCCGTCTGGCCGCGAACGAAACGCCAGTTTGACTTGCTTCAGAGGCTGGCGCCATTCTCCCGAGCGATGCAAAGCTGATGCGACCTATCATCCGACGGCGTCCATGAGCGGTGGCTGGACTATTCAAACACTTGTCCAAGAGCTGGCCGACCAGGGCGAGAAGCCGTGCCTGATTTCGATCGAGGGCGATGCAATCCGCCAGATTTCGTGCGCCAATCTCGCGAGCCAGGTCAGCGCCCTGGCTTGGGGCTTGCGCGAAAGCGGCCTTGGCCCGGGCGATACCGTCGGTTTGATTGCGCCGAACGGGCCCGATTGGGTGATTGCGCGGCTCGCGCTTGGCTGCACCGGAGCGTTGGTCCATACGCTGGACGATCTCACTTCCGAATCCGAATTGAAGATTGCGCTCGCGGAAGCGCGATGCAGCAGGGTGCTCACGAGCGCCGCACACGCCGCGCAATTGCGCGAGATCGATCCGGCATGTCAGCTCGTGGTGCTCGACGACAGTCCCGTTCCGGGCACGACCGCGTGGCGCAGCTTGTTCCTTTCGCGCGCCGATGCACTGCCCCCCGTAGATGCCGACGCGCCGGCCATGCTGGTGTACACCTCCGGCACGACGGGACGTCCAAAAGCCTTTCTGCTGACGAGTTCCCAACTTTGGGCGAATGTCGCTGCGTTGAGTGCATCGGGACTGGTCAAATCGGGGGATCGCGTCCTGTTGCCGCTGCCGCTGCATCACGTCTATCCGTTCACCGTGGGCATCCTCACGGTGCTATCGAGCGGGGCGATCGTCGTGTTTCCCGAAGAGGTCGGCGGACCGCAGATATTGCGGGCGCTTTCCCTCGCAAAGGTTTCCATCATCATCGGCGTGCCGCGGCTCTATGCGGCACTCGTAAGCGGTCTCAATGCCAAACTCGCCGCAAGCGGCGGCCTTTCCGCCGCGATCTTCCACTATGCTGCTCGGTGTCAGTATTTGGTGCCGTCGGCATCTGGGCCTGAATGCCGGCCGCTGGCTTTTGGCTTCGGTGCGCAAGCGTTTCGGACCGCGGCTTCGCTTGCTGGCCTGCGGCGGCGCCCTCCTGCAACCCGAAGTGCTCTGGCCGCTGATCGGTCTTGGGTTCGACATGCGCACGGGTTATGGCCTTGCGGAGACGGCATCGATTTTCACCGGCAATCTGCCGAGCACACGCGCCTGGGCAGCGAAGGCAAGGCCTTTTGCGGAGAGATCCGCATCGTGCCGGTCGACGAAACCGCCGAAGGCGGCGATGGGGAAATCCAGCTTCGCGGACCCACCGTCTTCAGCGGCTACCGCAACAATGACGAGGCCAACCGCCAGTCCTTCACCACCGACGGCTGGTTTCGTACCGGCGATATCGGTCATCTCGATGCGGACGGCTTCCTCTTTGTCACCGGCCGGATCAAGGAGATGCTTATTCTCGGCGGCGGCAAGAAAGTGCTGCCCGAGGATCTCGAGAAGCACTACGCAAGCCGCTTCTTCAAGGAGATTGCGATCCTCGAACGGGACGGCGCGCTGGTGGCACTGGTTCTCCCCGATCTCGAAGCGATCCGCGGCTCCGGATCACCGCGCGTGGAAGAGGTCATCCGCGTTACGCTTTCGGAATGCGCGATGAAACTGCCGTCTTACGAACGGATCGCCGGCTACCGGCTGGTGCGCGAGCCGCTGCCCAAGACGCGGCTGCACAAATATCAGCGCTTTCGGCTTCCCGCACTTTACGAGGCCGCCGAAACCAGACGGACGGATGCGCCGCACCTCGCGCGGTCGCCCGAGGACGAGGCTCTGCTCAACAGCGAGCCTGCGCGCACCATTTTCGGTATTCTCAAATCGCGTTACGCCGGCAAGCCGGTGAGCCTCGATGCGAGCCCGATGCTCGACCTCGGTATCGATTCCCTGGAGTGGATCGGCTTGGCGCTGGTGCTCGAACAACAAGCCGGCGTTTATCTGGACGAGGGTGTGGCCGGCGAGAGCCTCACCGTGCGCGACCTCTTGCTTCATGCCGCCATGATGCCGGAAGGTCGGATCGGCGGGGAATATGACGAAGCCGTCCGGCGCTGGCTTGCGCCAGCAGGTCCCATGCTTCGGGTCGTGGCCAAGCTGCTCTATCGTCTCAATGCGTTTCTCATGCCGGCGCTGTTTCATTTGCGCGTCACGGGACGGGAGAATCTACCCGGCGAAAGGCCCCTTCGTCGTCGTTCCCAATCACGAGAGCGATCTTGATCCGATGCTGGTGGCGGCGGCGCTGAGCTCCATCGAACTTCATTGGGGCGGGGATGCCGCCCGCTTGTTCGGGCGGCGCTGGCTTCATCCCCTCATGCGCGCCCTCAACATGTTCCCCGCCGACGAGCGGCGTCCGAGCGAGACCCTCGCCATCGCCGTGGAAGTGCTGCGACGCGGTGGGTGCTTGGTCTGGTTCCCAGAGTCGTGGCGTTCGCCCGACGGACGGCTGCAACGTTTTCTGCCCGGAATCGGGCGGCTGCTGACGCAAGCGCGGGTGGTTGCCGTTCCGGCGTTTGTCGAAGGCGCTTTCGAGGCTATGCCGCGCAACCGCAAGCTTCCGCGACTTCGTCCCGTCTCGATCACCTTCGGGCCGCCGGAAATGCTCGTCGACGGGCCGCCTCAGGAGATCGCCGATCGACTTCACGATGCCGTCGCGGCGTTGGAATGGTCAGCCTAAAGCGGACATTTTGGGCGGAATTGAATGTGCGCCCCAAAGTCCTATATTGATTCCTATCATGACCGACAAGACCTACACCCCCGCGCCGGCGGGCGATTTTGTGCTGCCGTTCGATATTGTCGGCGCCGGTGTGCGCGGCCGTTTGGTGCGCCTCGACGCATCTTCGGCGCGTGCGCTTAGCTGCGCATGCGCTCGCCGAACCGGCCGGGCGCGTTGCCGGCGAATTGCTGGCGCTTTCGGCGCTGCTCGGCACGGCGCTCAAGCTCGACGGTAGGTTGACGGCGCAGACCAAAAGCGACGGCCCGCTCGATCTGGTCGCGGCCGATTATTACGGCGCCAAAGGCGACAGGCCGAAAGGCGTGCGCGGCTTTGCGCGCTTTGACAGCGAACGCTTGGCGAAGATCAACGGCACGCCGTCCTTCGCCGCATTGACGGGCGCCGGCGTGCTGGCCATCACCATCGAACCGAAACTGGGCGGAAAAACCTATCAAGGGATCGTGGCGCTTTCGCCCAACGGCATCGCCGCATCGGCGGAAACTTATTTCGCGCAATCCGAACAATTGCCGACCTTGGTGCGCTTGGCGGCCGGGCCGGTCTTCACCGCCGGCAAACGCGAAGCGGATTGGCGCGCCGGCGGCTTGATGCTGCAGGCGACGCCCGACGCGCCAAACGGCAGGGCGAGGATTGGGAGCGGCTCGAGGCTCTGGCGCGGACGGTCGAAGACATCGAGCTGCTCGATACGTCCTTGTCGGCGGAGACGCTGCTCTGGCGCTTGTTCAACGAGGAAGAAGTGCGCGTGTTGCCGGCCGAAGACATCGCCTTTCGCTGCGATTGCAACGGCGAGCGCATCGCGGCGGTGCTGCGGTCTTATTCGGCGGAAGAGCGCGAAGGCCTCGCCGATCCCGACGGCGTTTTGCGCGCCCGCTGCGAATTCTGCGGCAAGGTGCATGAACTGGCGAGTAGCGAAATAGGGAGTGGCGAATAGCGAACTAGGGGGGCATTTTCCCTATTCGCTACTCGCCTATTCGCCCATTCCCCTTTTACCCGTCCACGCTTGAAGACGGATTTCCGATCACGCTCAGAAACTCGCGGCGCGTCAGCGGATTTTTGCGGAATTCGCCATGCATGGTGGACGTCACCATGGTCACGCCGGTTTTGTGCACGCCGCGCGTCGTCATGCATTGATGCGTCGCTTCGATGACCACGGCCACGCCTTTGGGATCGAGCACGCGCTGGATGCAATTGGCGATCTGCGCATTCATCGTCTCCTGCACCTGCAGGCGGCGGGCAAAGACGTCCACCACGCGCGCCAGTTTTGAAATGCCCACGACTTTGTTGTTCGGCAGATAGCCGATATGGGCGCGTCCGATGATCGGCGCCAAATGATGTTCGCAATGCGATTCGAAGCGGATGTCCTTGAGCACGACCATGTCGTCATAGCCGTCGACTTCCTCGAAGGTGCGCGAGAGAAATTCTTCCGGGTCTTCGTTGTAGCCGGAGAACCAATCCTCGTAAGCGCGGGCGACGCGTGCGGGCGTGTCGCGCAAACCTTCGCGCGCCGGATCATCGCCCGCCCACATCAGCAGCGTGCGAATGGCGCTCTCCGCTTCGTCGCGCGACGGGCGCTGGGTTGCGATCGTAGGGCTCGACGAAACGGGTTTGATCTTGGCGTCAGACATCGGAGTATCTCCGAGGAGAGGGGAGCAGTATTCGCGCCCAAACGCCGCCGGATCAACCCGCCGTTGTTAGGGCTTTCCCGCCACTGTTAGGGCTCTAATGTAATTGGCGATGCTCGTAGGGACTTTCAAGCACAAAAGCGGGGATTTCCGCCTCGAAAGCTTCGCCGGAGGCGGAGCGCATCTGATAACGCCCGCTCATGAAGCCCGATGCCGTCCCGAGCGGACAGCCGCTGGTGTATTGAAACACTTGTCCGGGCGCGAGAACCGGCTGCGCGCCGACCACGCCGGGACCGCGCACTTCCTGCACATGGCCCTGCGCATCGGTGATGTGCCAATAGCGCGACAGCAATTGCACCGTTTCGGCGCCTTTGTTCTCGATGACAACGGTATAGGACCACAGAAACTGGCCTTCGCCAGGATCCGATTGATCGTCGAGATAGGCGGGTTTCACCGCCACGCGTATGCCCCGTGTGATCCGCTCGTACATAGCGCGATTATCGAACACCGAGGCCCTGCGCTGCAAGGGCCGCAGAACCGACGCAGTTAACGTCGCGCTTCCACCGTCACAACCGTGTTTACCGACTGCGCAATGAAGCATTCCTCATGGGATTTGTGGTGAAGATCGTCCAATAGCGCCTCGTCCACGACCATCCCGGCGCCAAAACGCACCACGGGGCGCAAAATGACGCGCGCCATCCACAACTTGCCGTTGGAGCCTTTTTCCAGAAACCCGACGGCGTCGTCGTCGTAAGCGTCCACGGTCAGCCGCTTGCGCGCGCAAATCGCCAGAAAGGTGAGCATGTGACAGCTCGACAGCGATGCGACATAGGCTTCTTCGGGATCGACACGGCCGGCATCGCCTTTGAATTGCGGCGTCGCGGACGCCGGCAAGCACGATCGCGCCGTCCTTGAAGCGCATTTCATGGTCGCGATTATACGTGTCGTAAGTGTAGTCGGCTGAGGTCCGCTTCCAACGGATGGTTGCGCGATGTTCGGCCATAAGGACTCCGGATTTGTCGGGTGCGCCGCAAGAATAAGCTGTTGTTGCCTGCTTGAATAAAGTCCGCCAGCTATGCGCGATGTTCTTGGCTTCCTTGCGATCCGCGCGTCAGACTTTCGCCAGCGCCTGTTCCAGATCTTCGCAGAGGTCTGCGGGATCTTCGAGGCCGACCGAAATCCGCAGCATGCCGTCGCGTTACGCCCAGCTCCGCGCGCGCCTCCGGCGTCAGCCGCTGATGCGTTGTCGTCGCCGGGATGGGTCATGAGACTTTTGGTGTCGCCCAGATTGTTGGAGATGTCGATCAGCTGGAGCGCACGTTCCATGCGGAATGCGCCGTCCTTGCCGCCTTCGACTTCGAACGTCACCACGCCGCCGCCGCCTTCCATTTGGGCCCGCGCCAGATTGTGCTGCGGGATGATCGGCGCGGAAAGGATAGAGCACGCGCTTCACTTTCTTCTGCTCGGCCAGAAAATCGGCGATCTTCGCCGCATTCTCGCAATGGGCGCGCATCCGCAGCGACAACGTCTCCAGGCTTTTCAGATGCAGCCAAGCGTTGAACGGGCTGATGCAGGGCCCCGTATTGCGCAGGAAGATCTGCAGATGGTCCTTGAGGAAATCCTCATGGCAAAGGATGACGCCGCCCAGCGCGCGACCCTGTCCGTCGATATATTTGGTCGAGGAATGCACCACGATATGCGCGCCCAATTCCATCGGCCGCTGCAGCGCCGGCGTCGCAAAGGCGTTGTCGACAATCAGCCTTGCGCCGCCGGCATTGGCGATCTTGGCGACCGCTTTCATATCGACGATGGCCAAGGTCGGATTGGCTGGCGTTTCCAGGAACAGCATTTTCGTGGCGGGCGTCATGGCCTGTTGCCATTGATCGACATCGCTGCCGTCAACCAGCGTGTGGGTGATGCCGAACCGCGACAGGACTTCCTCGATCACATAACGGCAGGCGCCGAACATCGCCTTGGCCGCAACCACATGATCGCCTTGGCGCAAGACCGAAAGAAATGTCGCCGTCACGGCCGCCATGCCGCTGGCCGTCGCCCGCGCGCAGGGCGCGCCTTCCAGCGCCGCCATGCGGGCTTCGAACATCGAGACCGTCGGATTGGCGTAGCGCGTATAGGTGTAGCCGTCGGCTTCGCCTTTGAAACGCACTTCGGCCTCTTCCGGCGCTTCATAGGCATAGCCGGAGGTCAGGAACAGCGCTTCCGAGGTCTCCTGGAAGGGCGTTCGCATCTGTCCGCCGCGCACCGCCAGGGTGCGCGCGCGCCAATTGCCGGGTTTTTTGTGTGTGGCCATGGTGGTTTGTTGCGCGGCTTGCCCGCCTGGGTCAAGTTTCCTAAGGTCTTCCCAGATTATTTGGCCCGTATTTCGAATATGAACACCATCAGCCACCACGCCGCACTTGTCTATGTCATGGTTATCGTCTCCGCCGCCGACGGGGCGATGAACGAAAAAGAGATTAAGGCGATCGGCGATCTGACCCGCCAGCTCCCGGTCTTTCACGGCTTCGACCGCGACCGCTTGCTGACCCTGGCCCAGGATTGCGCCGCCATCCTTCAGGAGGAAGACGGCCTGACGGCGGTACTTGGACTGGTCAAAGAGGCCTTGCCCGAGCATTTGCGCGAGACGGCCTATTGGTTGGCGCTTGAAATTGCTCTGACCGACAGCCGCGTGGCGCTGGAAGAAATCCGCGTCATCGAAACGTTGCGCCGAGCGCTGGGGATCGACCGGCTCGTTTCCGCTGCCTTGGAGCGCGGAGCACGGGCCCGGTTTCAGGTCGCGTGAAGCGGCTCTTTCTTCTTCGGCATGCCAAGGCGAGCCGGGATACCCTCGGGCCTCGACGACATCAACCGCTGTCTGGCGGAACGCGGACGAGAGGATGCGGTCGCGTATGGGCCGCTTCATGCGCGACGAGGTTTACCTTCCCGATCTGGTGCTGTGTTCGACATCGGCCCGGACGCACGAAACCCTGTCTTTGCTTTTGACCGAACTGAACGCGTCGCCGGTCGTGCAGTACCGCGCCGATCTTTATCTCGCCAAACCGGAGACGATCCTAACGGCCGTGCGCCATGCGCGCGAAGCCGCCGGTTCGCTGATGGTCGTCGCCCACAATCCGGGTATCGAAGAATGCGCGCGCGGCCTGGTTCGCGATCCCGCCGACCGCAAATTGCGCAAGCGCTATCAGACGATGACGGACAAATTCCCGACCGGCGCGCTGGCTGTCATCGATTTCGATGTCCGGCAATGGACCGAAATCGGGCCGGGCGAGGGCGAGCTCGAACTTTTCGTCCGCCCCAAAGATTTGCGCGTGGAAGAAGAATAGCGCCGCGTCACCGCGCCGCCGTGCTGCGCTCCGCCAGCGCCAGCGTTTTCCAGCCGAACGCCGCTTCCTGAACGGTTTCGCCCATCAGCCGGGCCGTGCGTTCCGCGATCAGCCTTCCGCCCATCGCTTCATAGAAAAACCGCGCGTGATTGCGGGCATGAGCCCAGATCACGCAGGAGGTCATGCCGCTTTTCTGCAATGTGATGAAAGCGCCTTTCAGCAGTGCCCGGCCGCTGCCGCAGCCGTAAAACGCCGGATCGACATAAAGCGTGTAGACTTCCCCGTCGAAGCCGAGGCCGCGGTCGCGCGAAGCCCCGAGGCTTGCCATACCGACGATGCCGTGGCGAACGTTTTCGGCGACAAGGACCGTTTCGCGGCCATTCGTGCGGATGGCAGCTTGCCAACGCGCGGTCTGGCCCTCTGGGCGTCATCGCGCAGAGCAGGGAGCCCGGCAACACGCCGGGATAGGTATCCTGCCAAGATTCGATATAGACCCGCGCGATCTCGGCGGCATCGTCGTGCCGCGCCTGCCTGATCTGGAGCGCGAGATTACTCATATCGCAAAGCTTTGCCCGAATATGCCGACGCCGCAAGAGACGTTGCGGGAATATTATTTGCTGCGCCAAATTGTGATGTAAGCCCGTCCCGGCTCCACAAAACCAGCGGGAACAAGCACAACAAGGCCAACCACGGCAGAGCAGGCACGCATCGCATGCCAATCTTGCGCTGCGGCTTTTCGGCTCACCTTATTCGGCATAATGCTTGTGTCGCAGGAAACCGCCGCGGCAATTGCGCAGGCATAGACTCTAAATGTCGTACGGGGTGCGCTCGCGCGGTCGCTTTGCTGTTCCGCGTCAACTTTGGCAGACCGCAATTGCTGCTGCCAGGAAAGTATCCGCAACCCATGGGCAATGCCCGGCGCAATGAAATATCCGCGATCGCGAAAGATGCGCGCAAGCTTCCGCACAGATAGCTGCCCCGCTAAGCGCAGACCGCCGAAAGCTGACAAAGCCCTGAGTTCGAACCTTGCGCCCAGATTCGAAATGCAATCGTGTCCTGCCGTTTGCGTCACAATTCAGGTGGAAAGCATGACTCTCGAATGGGGCGGCGTCGAAGCAACAAGGCGGACATAGGTTTAAGCGTGGCCTTTCGGTGACGCGGCGCCGACATTTGATTGCCGCACTACTTGGAATATGGGCAAATCGGCGTACAGTGAGTCATCATCGACCGGGACCCGAAGGGGCGAAGCCATAACGCGATTGCGTCATAAGGCCGGCGAAGAATGGCGGAAGACGTAGCCCGCGGTCGGTCGTAGACGCGCTTAAGCGCGATGTGACAGTTGGGATGCGTGGTGACGGCCAAGTCTCTGAAAGTAACTGCGGTTAACCCTTGGCAGAAGTGAGGGATGAGAGAATAGTCTTTAGGCGGTAAACTGATCTGTCTCGCCGTCTGTGGGACACGATGAATATAGGTCGTGAGGGGCGTGCAGATACAACAGGAGTGTCGGTATCGATGGGTACGCTCGATGTCTTTGACATCTTTACGCGCGATTATGTGCGCGAACGCTTCGAAACAATGTCCTTGCGTGACTGGCTGCTCGCCGCCCGCGACGACAAAATGCTCTACGCCACGCCGTCCGAACGGATGGTCGCCGCGATCGGCGAGGCCGATCTCGTAGATACGGCGCAGGACCCGCGGCTCGGCCGCATGTTCTTCAACCGTACGATCAAGATGTATCGCGCCTTCGAAGGCTTCTACGGCATGGAAGATACGATCGAGAGGATCGTCGGCTTCTTCA
>CAWGHR010000007.1:0-43083 GCA_963822275.1 uncultured Alphaproteobacteria bacterium | reverse complement strand
GTCGAGACGACGCCCGATTCATTAATGAAGGTGACACGATCATCCAAATAGCGATCGAGAACGGCCGCGTTGCCGCTGGCCGAAGCATCGGAAAATTCCTGCGATTGCCGTTTGATCAGCGCGGCGACATCTTCCGCTGCGGCAGCCGACCATGATGCCATCAACGCCGTGATCGCCAAGGAAAAGAGAATTTGTTGGTGCCGCATGCAAAGCTCCCGCTTCTATCGGCACCGATCATGAAAGGCCTGCCGTCCAGCGCCAATCACATTTGTGTGTGGGATGACAAACGTGGAAATTGGAAATGCGCAACCCCGGACGGTAGCGGAGGACATGCCCCCCACCCGCCCTCCTTCGCTGCTACGCAGCTTCGGAGAGCGACCTCCCCGCGTTGGGGGAGGTGAAGATAAGCAGATGGGCTCTATCTCCGCCGCTGCTTGCGCGCCGCGTATCGGGCGTCGCGCATGGCTTTCTGGTCGGCCAGCAGCTTGGCGATCTTCTTCTTCTCTTCCTCGGCCAGCCATTTCTTGGCGGCTTCGTATTCTTCGTCTTCGCGGCGCTTGCGCTTCTTCGGCGGCAAGGCGTTCCGCTTCGAGCGTTCGCCTCGGCCCGTTCCTCGGCTTCCTTGCGCTCGGCTTCGGCGCGCTTCTCGGCTTCGATGCGCTCGGCTTCGGCGCTTGCGCGGCTCCTTCGCGGCGCGGCGCGCTTCGCGTTCGGCGGCGATCTTCATGCGTTCGGCCATGCGTTCGGCGGCGGTGGCTTTCATCTCTTCGGCGCGCTTGCGGGCGCGTTCCAGTTCGCGCCTGGCGCGCCTTGGCGCCGGCATCCATGCGGTCTGTGAAACGATTCTGATTAAACATCGGCAATTGGCTGTTACTCCCAACGCAGTGCAACGGTGGGAAGCTTCCCCACCGGTTCGCCTACGTGCTTCGCACAAGGCGACCGCCCCTCACCGCGGGGAAAGGTCGATTAATTGTCGAGGAAGCTTCGCAGTTTGCGGCGACCGCGACGGGTGCTTGAGCTTGCGCAGCGCCTTGGCTTCGATCTGGCGGATGCGTTCGCGCGTCACCGAGAATTGCTGGCCGACTTCTTCCAGCGTGTGATCGGTGTTCATGCCGATGCCGAAGCGCATGCGCAGCACGCGCTCTTCGCGCGGCGTCAGCGTGGCCAGCACGCGCGTGGTGGTTTCGCGCAAATTGGCCTGGATCGCGGCGTCGATCGGCAGCACCGCGTTCTTGTCCTCGATGAAATCGCCCAGATGCGAATCTTCCTCGTCGCCGATGGGCGTTTCGAGGCTGATCGGCTCCTTGGCGATCTTCAGGACCTTGCGCACTTTTTCGAGCGGCATGGCGAGACGTTCGGCCAGTTCTTCCGGCGTCGGCTCGCGGCCGATCTCGTGCAGCATCTGGCGCGAGGTGCGCACCAGCTTGTTGATCGTCTCGATCATGTGCACGGGAATGCGGATGGTGCGCGCCTGGTCGGCGATGAGCGGGTGATCGCCTGGCGATCCACCATGTGGCATAGGTCGAGAATTTGTAGCCGCGGCGGTATTCGAATTTATCGACCGCCTTCATCAGGCCGATATTGCCTTCCTGGATCAGGTCGAGGAATTGCAGGCCGCGATTGGTGTATTTCTTGGCGATGGAGATCACGAGGCGCAAGATTCGCCTCGATCATTTCCTTCTTGGCCACGCCGGTTTCGCGCTCGCCCTTTTGCACCGTCTGCACGATGCGGCGGAAATCGCCGATCGACTGGCGCATTTCCTGCGCCAGCGTCTGGATCTCGTCGCGATACTGCTTGATCCTGTCGCGCTCGTCCTGGACGAAATCCTTCCAGCCATGCCGCGACAGACGGCCGACGCGGCGCGCCCAGTTGGGATCGAGCTCGTTGCCGAAATGCTGCTTGAGGAATTCGCCGCGCGTCGACGCCATGCGCTTCGGCCAGGCGCAGCAGCCGGCCTTCCAGCGACACAGACGGCGGTTGATGCCGTACATCTGGTCGACCAGCGCTTCGATGCGGTTGTTGTTGAGCTTGAGGCCCTTGACCAGATCGATGGTCTCGTTGCGCAGCTTCTTGAAGCGGCGTTCCTGGCCGGTGGACAGTTCGTCCGACGCCAGCGCCGCCTCGACCGAGGCGTCCTGCAGCTTGCCGAGCTTCTTGTAGAGCGCTGGCGATCTGGTCGAGCGTTTCCAGCACCTGCGGCTTCAGCGCGGCTTCCATCGCCGACAGCGGCAGATTGCCTTCGTCGTCGAAATCGTCGGCTTCGGCGCGCTTCGGCGTCGGCTGGCTTGCGCTTCGGCCGGATCGTCCAGCTTGCCTCGGCCGGCGGCTTGGGCGCGGGGCGGCGGGCTGGTGGCACCGGCTTGGGCGGCGGCAGGCCGGCAGTCCGGAACCGCGCGGGCTGCGTCATGGCCGTTCATCTGCCGGCGGCGGCGGCGATGCCGGGCAGGCCATCGGCGCCGTCCGACGGCAGCGGCGGCGGCCTGGCCATCGGGGCCGGCGCCATACATCGCTTCCAGATCGATGATGTCGCGCAGCAGAACTTTGCCTTCGTTCAGCTCGTCGCGCCACACGGTCAGCGCTTCGAAGGTCAGCGGGCTTTCGCAGAGCGCGCCGATCATCAATTCGCGGCCGGCCTCGATGCGCTTGGCGATGGCGATTTCGCCTTCGCGCGACAGCAAGCTCGACCGAGCCCATCTCGCGCAGATACATGCGCACGGGATCGTCGGTGCGGTCATATTGTTCGTCGTCTTCGCCGGTCTTGGTGGCGACCTGCTTGCCTTCGCGCCAGCGCGGGCACTTCGGCCTCGGCGCTTCTTCCTGCTCTTCGCTCTCGATGACGTTGATGCCCATTTCGTTGAGCATCGCCATCGTGTCTTCGATCTGCTCGGACGAGACCTTGTCGGACGGCAGAACCTTGTTCAGTTCGTCATAGGTGACGTAGCCGCGCTGTCTTGGCGCGCGCGATCATCTTGCGCACGCCGACATCGGACATATCGAGCAGCGGGCTGTCGGCGATCGCCCGGCGTCTCGCCCTTCGCCGGGCTTGGCACCGGGCTTCGGCGGCACGATCTTACCCGCGGTCTTGGCGGGCACGACACCGGCCGCAGCGTGCCGGCTTCTTGGCCGGAACCGGCTGGGGCTGCTTGGCAGTCTTAGTTTCGGCCTTGACCTTGGGCGGTTGGGCTTTGGCGGCGCCCTTGGCTGCAACCGCGGCTTTCGCGGGCTTGGGCGCAGGCTTGGCCTTGGCGGCCGCCTTTTTGGCAGGCGCGGCCTTCGACGCCGCCGCTTTCGCGGCGTGCCGGCTTTGCCTTGACGCACCTTGACCGGTTTTGCCGGCTTGGCGGGTTTTTTCGCCTTGTCGCCTTGTGTTCACTGCCACGTTCGATACCCTTCGGCGGAAAACCCGCCATGTTTCACAGACTTACGCCATTTTGCGGAAGATTACTCGCCGCCCCGTAGCCGCCGATCATCCTGCCAAGTTTCTTCGGTGGCCTCGCTTTTGAAACGGTCGGCGGCACGATTGCGTTCCGGCTCGAGTTCGGCCAATTCGCGCAACTGGCCTCGCGGCGCGCAGGAAACGCGCTTCAATATCAAGGCCATAACCTGCCTCTTGCGGCGCGTCGGAGGGAGAAGGATCGCCGGTCCCCTTTGCGCTGCAACTGGGCCAGAAGATCCGCCATTCCCTGGCGCATAAGATGGTTGTTCAGCACCCCACTTTCAAGCCTGAAGCCGGAGGCGGCGAGGTTTAAAAGTTCGTGCCGAAACCTGTCAAGCAAGGGATCGGAAAAAGGCAGTGCCGCAAGGGTTTCCCCATGCCGGGCGGCGAGCTCCGGCTCCTCCAAGAGAAGGCGGCAAAGCTCGGTTTCCTTGACCTTGATGACCCCGTCACGGCCCGAACGGGCGAGCAGAGAATTCTTCACCTCGGGCGAGACGGGGATGAGGGGCGCGGCAAAACGGGCTGTGGCGCTCTCCCGGTCTGGCCGGGCCGCGATAGGGCGGCGCGCGGCTGGCGCCTGGCGGCGCTTGAAATTCTCGAACACCTGTTGCTCGAAATCGCGGCGGTAATAATCGGCGATCTTGCCGTCGCCGATCAGCGAGACGATCTCGGCGAGCGCCCGCTCCAGGCCGGCGCGGCGCTCCGGGGTGGAAAAATCCTTGCCCTCGGTCTCGGCCCGCCACAGCACCCGCGACAACGGCTTCGGCATCCTCGAGCACTTTCTTCATCGCGCCGGAGCCTGAGCTGCGGATGAGAGCTGTCGGGGTCCTCGCCGGGCGGCAGGAAGGCAAAGCGCAGCGAATAGCCGGGCTTCAGATGCGGCAGCGCCAGACGCGCGGCGCGGTGGGCGGCGCGCAAGCCCGCCTCGTCGCCGTCGAACGCCAGCATCGGCTCGGGCGCCATGCGCCAGAGCAGATGCAGCTGGTCTTCGGTCAGCGCGGTGCCCAAGCGGCGCGACGGCAGCCTCGAAACCGGCGCGCACCAGCGCGATCACGTCCATATAGCCTTCGGCGACGATGATGGTTGCCGGCCTTGAAGCCGGCGGCGCGCGCGGTCGGCGAAATTGTAGAGCTGATGGCCTTTGGAAAAGAGCGGTGTCTCGCCGGTGTTGATGTATTTGGGCTTGGCGTCGGCCTCGAGCGCGCGCGCGCCGAACGCGACGATGCGGCCGCGCGGGTCGGTGATCGGAAACATCAGGCGGTCGTAGAAGAAATCGCGCAGCCGGCCGTCCTCGTCCGCCGGACGCGCCAAACCCGCCGCGATCATGTCGTCCGTGGTGACGTTCTTGGTCTTCAGATGCTCGATCAGCCGGTTGTTCGACGGCGCATAGCCCAGGCGAAATTGCTTGGCCGCCGCTTCGTCCAGCCCGCGCGATTTCAGATAATCGCGCGCCTCGGCGCCGCTGGCGGCATGCAATTGCGCCTCGTAGAAGACGCAGGCCGCTTCGACGATGTCGTAAAGCGATTTCTTCTTTTCCTCGCGCGCTTCGTCTTCCGGCGTCCATTTCGGAAGCTCGACGCCCGCTTCGCCCGCCAGCTTCTCGACGGCTTCGGGAAAGGTCAGGCCTTCGGTCTCCATCAGCCATTTGAAGGCGTCGCCGCCCTTGCCGCAGCCGAAGCATTTGTAGGTGCGCCGGCTGTTCTCGACCTTGAAGGAGGGCGATTTCTCCTTGTGGAAGGGGCAGCAGCCCCAGATCGCCTGGCCGCGACGGGTGAGCTTCACCTTGCGCCCGACCAGCTGGACGATATCCGTCCGCCGCAGGATTTCCTCGAGCAGATTCGGGCCGTAGCGCATGGGATACATATAAGCAGGTTGCGGGGGGAATAGCGGGCACCGGCGGACGATTCCTGTGCATGCCGTAGGTACTTATCACAAGTTGCACCTGTTAAATTAACAATAAATATAGCCAGTGCGAGTTTTTCATCCAACGACCGTCGGGAACCGGGACAAATCCCACGAAATAGAGCAAATCCGATGTCGCAAATCCGCGCCAAGAAAGGTCTCCAGCCTCTTCCCGGATGGGTATCGCTAGTGTCGGCTGTGGCACAACTTTCGACCGTCGATAGTCTCGCCAGCACCATCGAAATCGTTCGTGCCACTGCGCGCGACATCTCAGGCGCCGACGGCGTGACCTTTGTTCTGCGCGAAGGCGATCTCTGCTATTACGCGGAAGAAAATACGATCTCGCCCTTGTGGAAAGGCCAGCGCTTTCCAATCAACAACTGTATCGCGGGCTGGTGCTTGCTCCACGACACGCCGGCGGTCATTCCCGATATCTATGCCGACGACCGTATTCCCCACGACGCCTACCGGTCGACCTTTGTGAAGAGCTTGGTGATGATCCCGGTACGCGCTATCAAACCGATGGCCGCTATCGGTTTCTATTGGGCGTGCACGCGCAACTTCGACGCCGACGAAATCGCGCTGCTTGAAGCCTTGGGCCGCTCGACCTCCACGGCGATCGCGGCAGCACAGTTGCGCGAAACCCTCCGCAGTAGCGAGAATCGCGTGTTGATGGCGCTGGCTGCAGGCGGCCTCGGCGCCTGGGAATTGGATCTTATTACCGGCACTCTGATCGCCACGCCTGCCTTTAAAGCAATTTTCGGCCGCGCGCCGGACGACCGCTTCACCTTTGAGGATGTAATGCGGACAGTCCACAGAGACGACCGTATTCAAGTCCGCAAAATCTTCGATGCGGCGAATGATCTACATCCCGAAACCGAATACCGCATCGTCTGGCCGGATGGTTCCGAGCACCGCATTGAAATGCGCGGACAGGCGATCATGGATGGCAACGGCGCGCCCACCCGCATGACCGGTGTCGTACGCGACGTCACCGAACGCTATCGCGCGCAGGAACGTCTGGACCGGCTGCAAGCCGACCTCGCCCATGTTGCGCGACAAAGTGATATGGGCGAGATGGCCTCCGCGCTGGCCCATGAAATCAACCAGCCTCTGGCTGCGGCCCGCAACTATATGCAGACAGCAGAAAAGTTGCTCGAACAGAACGAAAACGAACGGGCTAAATCGGCCATCGCCAAGGCAGAAGCCCAGTGCGAACGCGCCGGCGCCATTATTCAGCGGCTTCGCGATTTCGTCAGCAAAGGAAAGATCGCCAAGACACCCGAAGACGTCGGCGGGATCGTCTCCGAAGTGCTGGAGCTGATGCACCTGGACCCCAGACACCGCGACATTCAGCTGCGGGTGGAAATCGCGGACGGTCTGGAGCCTGTGCTCATTGACAAGGTGCAGATCCAGCAAGTGCTGCTGAACCTGTTACGCAACGCGTTCGAAGCGATGGAGGGTCGCGAACAGCGCGAGGCCGTCATTTCGGCGCGGGCCGGTGAAAAGACGAAAACGATCGAAATTCGTGTGGCAGATACCGGCCCGGGCTTGGCGCCCGAAATCGCCGCTCATCTGTTCGAACCCTTCAACACCACCAAAGACAACGGCATGGGCGTTGGGCTTTCGCTTTGCCGCACCATCGTGGAAGCCCATAGCGGCAAGATGTGGAACGAACCTGGCGAAGGCGCGACGTTCTGCTTCACCGTCCCAGCGGCGTAATCTTATTTCGGCGCGGCGAGCAGTTCCTTAACCAAGGCGCTGGCTTTGGAAAAATCCATCTTGCCGGCGAAGCGCTCTTTGAGCACCGCCATCACCTTGCCCATGTCTTTCATCGAGGCTGCGCCGGTTTCGGCGATCACACCGGCAATGGCGGCCTTGGCTTCGGCTTCGTCCATCTGCTTGGGCATGAATTCGCGAATCACTGCGATTTCGTCGCGTTCGGCGGCGGCAAGCTCCGGACGGCCGCCTTTCTCGTACAGCGCGATGGAATCCTCGCGGCTTTTGATGAGCTTGGCGAAGAGGCCGAGGATATCGTCGTCGGAGATGCCTTCGCGGCTGTCTTCGGTGCGGTTGGCGATGTCGCGATCCTTGAGCGCGGCCTGGACGAGACGCAGCGTGCCCAAGCGCTTTTGATCCCGCGCCTTCATCGCATCTTTGACGGCGTTGTTGAGTTGATCACGCAAAGCCATGGCGTCTCTCCGGTTCGGAAAGCAGCAATCTATGCCACGAGGCGAAGAAACCCAAGAAAATCGCCACTACTGCGGCGGGTTGACCCGAACCGCACGCGACCCTATTTTCCGGCAAATTCGAGGCTTCCCATGACCGACACCGTTTCAGCCCCCGCCGCCAAGCCGGCGGCGAATTTTTCGCGCGCCTTGCTGGTGCTGGCCGACGGCACGGCGTTCGAAGGCCATGGCTTCGGCGCAGACTGCTTGGCGGTCGGCGAGGTTTGCTTCAACACCGCGATGACCGGTTATCAGGAAATCCTCAGCGATCCTTCTTATGCCGGGCAGATCGTCTGTTTCACCTTCCCCCATATAGGCATTGTCGGCACCAATGACGAAGATATCGAAGTGCTGACGCCGGCAGTGCGGGGGCTGATCGTGCGGGCGGATGCGCATAATCCCTCTAATTATCGCGCTTTGCAGGCGCTCGACGGCTGGCTGAAGCGACACGGCATTCCGGCGATTGCCGGTCTGGATACGCGCGCGCTGACCAATCGCATCCGCGAGAACGGCATGCCCCATGGCGCCATCGGCAAGGGCGCAAAAGCGGATATTATCGCGCTGACCAAAGCGGCGAAGGAATTTCCGGGCTTGGAAGGATTGGACCTGGCGAAAGAGGTGAGCTCGCGCCAGACCAGCAAATGGTCCCAGACACCCTGGGAATGGAACAAAGGTTATGGCGAACAGACGGAACCGACCTTCCGCGCGGTGGTGATCGATTACGGTGTCAAGCGCAACATCCTGCGCATGCTGGCGGGAATCGGCGCCGATGTAACCGTCGTGCCGGCGGGTGCGACGTTCGAAGATGTGATGGTGCATTCTCCGCATGGCGTGGTGCTGTCGAACGGGCCGGGCGATCCGGCGGCGACCGGCGTCTATGCCATCCCGACGATCAAGGCGCTGGTTGAGTGCGGCATGCCGGTGTTCGGCATCTGTCTTGGTCATCAGATGCTGGGCTTGGCGCTGGGCGGGAACACAAAAAAGATGGCGCAAGGCCATCATGGCGCCAATCATCCGGTGAAGGACCTGGAAACCGGCAAAGTGGAAATCGTGTCGATGAACCACGGCTTCACGGTGGACAGCGCCACACTGCCCGCTGGCGTGAAAGAGACCCATGTCTCGCTATTCGACCAAACCAATTGCGGGTTGCGCGTCGAAGGCAAGCCGGTGTTCAGCGTGCAGTACCACCCCGAAGCGTCGCCCGGGCCGATGGATTCGCATTACCTATTCGACCGCTTCGCCGAGGCGGCAAAGGCGCGGGTCTGATTTTCGCGAGTTTCGGGAATATTGCGTCGAGGCCGGCAGTATTACACTTTGCGACCCATGAGGATCCGGCTGGCAACAGACACCGACGAACGGCGCCGACGCTTTGAGCAAGTGGTGCTGCCGCATTTGGACGCGGCCAGCAATCTGGCGCGATGGCTGACGCGATCCGCGCCCGAGGCGGAGGATGTCGTGCAGGAAGCAATGTTGCGCGCGTTCCGCGCCTTCGACGGGCTACGCGGCGAAGACGCCAAGCCTTGGCTGCTCACCATAGTGCGAAACTGCCACTACACGGCGGCCGGAAAGGGCAAGAGGAATGTTCCGCTGCCGGAGAACGATCAGGCGGCCTTGGTGGCGGAGGACAAAAGCCCCGAAGAGGCGGCCGTGCAAACCGATACGGGGCGCAAGCTCGACCGTGTGATCGCCATGCTGCCCGAGGAGTTCCGCGAAACCCTGATTCTGCGCGAGATGGAAGATATGTCGTATCGCGAGATTGCAGAGATTACCGGCGCACCGATCGGCACGGTGATGTCACGGCTGGCCCGGGCCCGCGCCTTGTTGCGGGAGAAATGGATGGCCGAGATGAAGGAAACCGCGCCATGAGCTGCGAGCGCGCCTTGCAGACCCAAGCTTATCTCGACGGCGAATTGGATTCGCTGGCGTCGGTGGAGATTGAACGGCATATCGAAGGCTGCGCCGAATGCGCCGCGCTCGGCGAAACGATTGCGGCGTTGCGCCGCGATATACGCGACCAAGCAACCTATCATCGCGCCGATGGCACCTTGCGCGAGCGCATTACCAAAATCTTGGACCGTGAAAACGCGCCGGCAAAGATGCCTGCTATCGCGCGGACCCGTCCCTTCTGGAGCGGCGCGTTTAGCGGCGCGGCGGCGACGGCCTTGGCCGCAACGCTGATTTTCTTCATTTTTGCACCCGCAGCGCAAGATCAGGTTGCCAACGATGTGGCGGCGGCCCATTTGCGCTCGCTGTTGGGCAATCATCTCATCGACGTAGCGTCCAGCAATCAACACACCGTCAAGCCGTGGTTCGACGGTCATGTCGATATCTCACCGCCGGTTGCCGACTATGGCGATCAAGGTTTCGATCTTGTCGGCGGCCGCGTGGATTATGTCGACGGCCAGCGCGCGGCGGTGGTGGTCTATCGCCACGGCAAGCACATCGTGAACGTTTTTGCATGGAAGAATGACGGCAAGGCGTCGCCTGGAGTAAAAAGTCGCGACGGCTATCATCTGCTGGCGTGGCAAGGCGGCGATCTCTTCTATTGCGCGATCTCGGATATGGCGCCCGGAGAACTCGAAGCGCTGTCGCATCTGATTCAGAAAACCGCGCAGGGCTGAACGCATTAAACACACTTGTCATTCTCGGCGAGGAAGCTTTTCCGCCCCCGCGCATAAAGCGGGGGCAGAAAGCGTCGAGCGGCTCGCCGGGGATGACAGCAAAGTTTTTTGGAGCGCTGTGGCGCGCCTGGGAATAAACTGCTTCCCCGCCGGGTATGGAGCCTTGAACCTTCAAGAGGCTCCTACATGTCCCATGACGTTTTGGATAAAACACGCCGTAATGCCTTGAAATGCCTGGCCTTCGGAGGTGCGGGAACGGTTTTCGCGCTGTCCGGCGGGGTGCTGGCGAATTTCGATCTGGCGGAGGCGGCGACCAACCGGCATACCGCTTCTAGCGGCTTAAAGCCGCTTTTCGTGCAGATCAGCGATAGCCATATCGGTTTCAACAAAGACGCCAACCCCGATGTGAACGGGACCTTGGCGCGCACCATCGCCGTGATCAACGGGATGGAGCAACAACCCGCCTTCGTCATGCATACCGGTGATATCACCCATCTTTCCAAGCCGGAGGAATTCGACACCGCCGCGCAATTGCTTGGCGCGCTTAATGTCGGCGAATTGCACACCGTGCCGGGCGAGCACGACGTGATCGATGCGACGGGCAATGGTTATATGCAGCGTTATGGCGCAGCGTCCGGCGGCAAGGGCTATTACAGTTTCGATTCCGGCGGCGTTCATTTCGTTGCGCTGGTCAATGTCTTGAATTTCAAAGCCGGCGGGCTGGGCACGTTGGGCACCGATCAACTCGCATGGCTCGAAGACGATCTCAAAGCACGAAGTTCCAGCACGCCGATCGTGGTGTTCGCGCATATGCCGTTGTGGTCGATCTATCCCCAATGGGGCTGGGGCACCTCCGATGCCGATCAGGTGATGGGTTATTTGCGCCGCTTCGGATCGGTGAGCGTGCTCAACGGCCATATCCATCAGATCGTGCAAAAGGTGGAAGGCAATATCACCTTCCACACCGCACGCTCGACCGGTTATCCGCAGCCCGTGGCGGGCACCGCCGACGGTCCCGGCCCGCTGAAAGTTCCCGCCGATCAGCTTGCCAAAATGATCGGCCTGACCAGCGTGCGTCTGGTTCGCCACAACCGCGCAATCAGCTTGGCCGACCAAGCGCTAGCTTGATTCAACAGGAGCATTTCATGACGCAAGCACGTTTTTCCCGCGCGATGGTTTTTGCCCTTCTGGCATTGGGCGTTTCTGCCCTTCCCATGCACGCCCAGGATGTCACCGTTACCATCAAATCCTTCATGTTCAATCCCATGGATGTCAGCGTCACAGCGGGTTCCACCGTGACGTGGAAGAATCTCGACGAGGAGCCGCATACCGTGACCAGCGACACCGGGTTGTTCCGCTCCGGCGGCATCGATACCGACGGCACGTTCAAATTCAAATTCGATAAGCCGGGTGTCTACAAATATGTCTGCTCCATCCATCCGCAGATGATGGCGAGTGTCACCGTCAAGTGAATCTGTTTGCGCATTGCCCATGCGCAGGAGCCGGGACCCAATCCCCACCCCTCAAGGTCCCGGCTCTTTTTTTTACGTTCAAAGCCGCCAGGGCGGATTGAGGCGGTTCTTGCCCGCATAATAGAGGCACAATTTCACGCCCGCGGGATCGCTGAGCCACGCTTCGCGCCACAACCAAGGTTGATCGACGGGCTCGGAATCGAAGACGACGCCTTGGGTTTTGAGTTCCTCGACGCGCCCGTCCAGATTCTCGCATTCAAAATAGATATGCGGCGCGTGAGCCATCTCCACGGCATCCTCGTGCAGTTGCAGCGAGAATGTGGCGTCGCCGTCCGGCAATTCGAAGCGCGCATAATGCGGGCTCTTCACGATCAGCCGAAAGCCGAGCGTTTGATAGAAGGCGATGGATTCTTCGAGATCGCGCGCCGGAACGGTGACCTGGTTCAATCGCATCAGCGCAACGCCTTTCGGACGACAAATTTCAAGCCCGACCAAATATCGCTCACAGCACAGACTTTCACATCGACAAGATCGGTTTGCAACGCATGTCGGCGAATGATGTCTTCGGTGACATCGGTATCGATCTTCGCCGCCTTTTTGTACCACGAAACCCACAAAGCGCCGTCGCTTCTCATCGCCTTGCGCGCTTTAGGCAGATTGCCGTCATATTCCGCAAGCGATTTCACAAATAGATGCACGATGTCCGCGCCGTCGCGCGGCGGTTTCGCCGCAAACGTCACGCCGTTGGGCAAAGGTGCAAGCCAAGAACGATAATCCTTGGGAGCGCCGATGAGATAAACCGCATGATCGGGTTTGATGCCGAGTTTCTTGACGAGCGGCGTACCAGAATAACCAGCCGGCATCAGCGTTTTAATTCGATCACGTCGAAGGTCGACTCCTGCAACGGATAGGGCATCTCCAGCCGCGCGCGACCATCGGAAAGCAGCGAGAGATAACCGATCTGGTCGTCCGGCGTCGCCTGTGCACCCACCGATGCGCCATTGCCGGAATAGGCGTGCGGCTTTTCACCCGTCACATAAGAAGCACCGAGATACACATAGCCGTCGCCTTCGGGATAGAGGAATCCGGAACTGCGCTGGCTTCCCGACGTTTTTTCGAAGAACAAACCGCCGCTGCGTTGCGAGATGCGGCAATTGAACCAGGTGTAGATCACATCCGGCGTGATGCCGCCGAGCTTGATGGTGCGGCAGCGCCAATTTCCCACCGGCGAACCGCTTGAGGGTTGTGCATCCAATACGGAATGAATGGTAGCGAGATCGGATTGCGGCGCGCCGCGTGCGGCTTCATCCAACGCCTTGGCGCGGGACTCGCCGATCTTCGATAGACGCTGCGCATCGAAATCGGATGCATGGTCGCGCCAGCCGGCATTCGCCGCGCTGCCCGTCAGCGCCAAAATCAGAATTGCAATCGCAACCTTGCTACCCATCGGCTTTCTCCCCGTTGCCGTTTTCCGGCGCGGTCCAGCTTTTGAGAACCGCCGTCGGCGGCACGCCCACAACATTATAACCGGCGTCGACGAAATGCACTTCACCCGTGACGCCGGCGCCCAGATCGCTCAGCAGATAAAGCGCGGCACCGCCGACATGTTCGAGCTCGATGGTTTTGCGCAAAGGCGCTAGAGCCCGATTCCATTTGAACATCACGCGGGCATCGCCGACGGCGGAACCCGCCAGCGTGCGCATCGGTCCGGCACTGATCGCGTTGACGCGAATGCCGTCGGGGCCGAGATCGGCCGCGAGATAGCGCACCGAAGCTTCCAGCGCCGCCTTGGCGACGCCCATCACGTTGTAATTCGGCATGACGCGGTTGGCGCCCAGATAAGAGAGCGTGATCATGGAGCCGCCATGCTGCATCAAGGCGGCGGCGCGGCGCGCCACGGCGGTGAAGGAATAGCAGGAGATCGACATGGTCTGGACGAAATTGGCGCGTGTTGTGTCGCAATAGCGGCCCTTCAACTCGTTCTTATCGGAATAAGCGATGGCATGAACCAGAAAGTCGAGCCCGCCCCATTCCTGCTTCAAAGTGGCGAAGGCCGCATCGAGTTCGCCGTCATTCTCGACGTCACCCGGCAGCATGATTGTGGAGCCGATGGACGCGCCCAGCGGTTTGAGCCGCTTGGCTTGTGCATCGCCCTGATAGGTGAAGGCAATCTCGGCGCCGTGTTCTGCGAGCGTGCGCGCGATTCCCCAAGCGATGGAATGGTCGTTGGCCACACCCATCACCAATCCGCGGCGGCCCTTCAGTAAGGGGGCGTCTGTCATCGGGTCCTCAATTTCCAATCGGCACGCCAGCCCGGTGCATCGGGCGAACTATGCAATTACCACACTGCCGTCATGCTGAGCTACGCGGCCCTGGTTCGAGGCTCGCTACGCTCGCATCTTATGACGGCCGCGCCTTGAAGCATTACGCGTCGAGACGCTGGAACACGAGCGTCGCGTTGGTGCCGCCGAAGCCGAAGCTGTTCGATAACACGCGTTCGAGCTTGGCGTTGTCGACGCGACTTCTGACGATCGGCGCATCGGCGATTTCGGGATCGATCTCCTCGATATTGGCGCTTTCGGCAATGAAGCCGCCCTGCATCTGCAGCAGCGAGAAGATCGCCTCTTGCGCGCCGGTGGCGCCCAGCGAATGGCCGGCCAGCGATTTGGTGGAATTGACCGGCGGAATTTTGTCGCCGAACACTTCGCGCATCGCCTTCACTTCGGTGACGTCGCCCACCGGCGTCGAGGTGCCATGCGCGTTGATGTAATCGATCGGGCCTTTGACCGTGGCAAGTGCCTGACGCATGCAGCGCACCGCGCCTTCGCCGGAGGGCGCCACCATGTCGTGGCCGTCCGAGGTCGCGCCGTAGCCGACCAGTTCGCCATAAATTTTCGCGCCGCGCGCCTTGGCGTGTTCGAGTTCTTCCAGCACCACCACGCCGCCGCCGCCGGCGATGACGAAGCCGTCGCGGTTCTTGTCGAAGGCGCGCGAAGCCTTTGCCGGCGTTTCGTTGAATTTCGAGGACATCGCGCCCATCGCGTCGAACAGCACCGACAAGCTCCAATCGAGTTCTTCGCCGCCGCCGGCGAACATGATGTCCTGCTTGCCCAACTGGATCAGCTCGGAGGCATTGCCGATGCAATGTGCGCTGGTGGCGCAAGCCGAGCTGATCGAATAATTGACGCCCTTGATCTTGAACCAGGTGGAGAGCACCGCCGAACAGGTCGACGACATCGCCTTGGGCACCGCGAAGGGACCGACGCGCTTGGGACTGGAAGCGCGCGCCGTATCGCAGGCCGCGATCAAGGCTCTGGTGGACGGCCCGCCGGAGCCGACGATCAAGCCGGTGCGCTCGTTGACGATGTCTTTTTCCTCGAGCCCGGAATCGCGCAACGCCTGATCCATCGCCAGCCACGCATAGGCGGCGGTGTCGCCCATGAAGCGGCGCGCGCGGCGGTCGATCATCGCATCGAGATCGATCTTGACGGCGCCTTCCACCTGCGAGCGAAAGCCCATGTCCTTGTAAGTTCGGGCGGCGACGATGCCCGATTTTGCTTCGCGCAAAGAGGCGGTGACTTCCTGCGTATTGTTGCCGATGGACGAGACGATGCCCATCCCAGTGACGACGACGCGCCTCATTGTGGATGTCCTCTGTTAGCGGCCCGCGCGCGGGTAAAAGCGAAGCTTAGGCCCCGGCCGGTTCCGGCGCGTCGTGGAAAAGGCCGACGCGCAGATCCTTGGCTTCGTAGATCACCTTGCCGTCGACTTTCATGATGCCGTCGGCGATGCCGACGACGAGACGGCGCATGATCACGCGCTTGAAATCGATGTAGTAGCTGACCAGCTTGTCGGACGGCAGAACCATGCCGGAGAATTTCACTTCGCCGACGCCCAGCGCGCGGCCCTTGCCGAGCCCGCCAAGCCAGCCGAGGAAGAATCCGACCATCTGCCACATCGCATCCACGCCGAGGCAACCGGGCATCACCGGATCGTCTTGGAAATGGCATTTGAAAAACCAAAGATCGGGACGCACATCGAACTCGGCGAGAATCTCGCCCTTGTCGTGGCTGCCGCCGCGCTCGGCGATTTGCACAATGCGGTCGAACATCAACATGGGTGGCATCGGCAGACGGGCATTGCCCGGTCCAAACATTTCACCCTTGGCACAGGCCAACAGGCCGGCCATATCGAAATGCGATCTACGCGGGGGGGTCGGTTGGTCCACTTTGCTCCAGTCCTTCAATGCCTTAGCTCAGGCTCTTGACACCGTCGGCGCCTGCGACGATTTGTAAGTTAGAAACGTTCTAACGATTGCTCTACCATCCTAGCAAAGATGGCGCCCGAGTGTCATAGACGCAAGGGTTTACAGGGTCGAAACAGCGAGAACAACAGCTAGGTCTGCGATGCGTAAAAAGCCCAGAGAAGTTCAAACCGAAGCCTCCTCCATGCGGGTGCGTCAGGCCGGATTGCGACCGACGCGCCAGCGTAACCAACTGGCAAATCTGCTGTTCCGTAACGGCAACCGCCATCTGACGGCCGAAGCCCTGCACGCCGAAGCGGTCGGGGAAGGCGTCAAAGTATCGCTGGCCACGGTCTACAACACGCTGCATCAGTTCACCCAAGCGGGTCTTTTGCGCCAAGTGGTTGTGGACGCGACGCGCAGCTACTTCGATACCAACACCGGCGAACACCAGCACTTTTATCACGAAGACGACGGCATCCTGACCGATATTCCGGTGCGCGATCTGGCTGTCGCAGGGGTTCCGGTGCCGCCCCACGGCACGAAAGTGTCCCGCGTCGATGTCGTGGTGCGGGTGCGCCGCCACTAGCCGTTCTATCTGCGACTGACGCTCTTTAGAATAATTCTAAAGTATTGACTTAGGCGTTGTGCGGACGCAATCTCGCGTGCGCAATACCTACGCGATTCCACCACCTTAAGGAGAAGAACGATGCCGGCCTTGAAAGGCAGCAAGACCGCCCAGAATTTGAAAGACGCCTTTGCCGGCGAGAGCCAGGCCAACCGGCGCTACCTCTACTTCGCGCAAAAGGCGGACGTCGAAGGCTATAACGACGTTTCGGCGGTGTTCCGCTCCACCGCCGAAGGCGAAACCGGCCATGCGCATGGCCATCTGGAATATCTCGAAGCCGTCGGCGATCCGGCGACCGGCGAGCCGATCGGCGACACAACGCTGAACCTCAAAGCGTCGATTGCGGGCGAGACCCACGAATACACCGACATGTATCCGGGCATGGCCAAGACGGCGCGCGCCGAAGGCTTCGACGAAATCGCCGATTGGTTCGAGACCCTGGCGAAGGCGGAAAAGAGCCACGCCGGGCGCTTCCAGAAGGCGCTCGATACGCTGGGCAAATAGTAATAAAGCGAATAGGGATTAGCGATTAGCGAATAGAGGCCCTGTTCGCTACTCGCTTTTCGCTACCCGCGCGGTCACACCATGTCCCATGAAGGCAGCCTCGAGGCGCCCACTCGCCATCCGATCGATTGGCGGAGCGACGAATTCTACGACGCCGAAAAGCTCGACGCCGAGATGCGGCGCGTCTTCGACATCTGCCATGGCTGCCGGCGCTGTTTCAATTTGTGCGATTCTTTTCCGCGCCTGTTCGATCTGATCGACAACAACCCGAACGAGGATGTCGAAAGTCTGAAGTCGGACGATTTCGCCCATGTCACCGAAGCCTGCACGCTGTGCGACATGTGCTTCATGACCAAATGTCCCTATGTGCCGCCGCATGCTTTCGATCTGGATTTCCCCCATCTGATGCTGCGCGCCCGAGCCGTAGAAGCCAAAAAAGGTAAAAAGGATTTCACGCAGGGCCAGCTTGCGGAAATGGACCGCAATGGACGGCTGGCGCGGTTCGTTTCGCCCATCGTCAATTGGGCGTCCGAAAAGGGCAACGGGTTGACCCGGCCGGCGATGGAGGCGATTAGCCGGAATCGATCGCGATGCGGTCCTGCCGAAATTCCATAGCAGAACATTTGTGGCGGCCGATCGCAGCGATCCGATTACGCCCAACCGAGCGGCGCCGGCCTTCGGCAAACGCAAGGCGGCGCTCTATGCCACCTGCTTCGTCAATTACAACAAACCGGCGACCGGTCTCGCCGCGCGCGCCGTGCTGAATCATATCGGCGTCGAAACCCGTGTCGCCTATCCCGGCTGTTGCGGCATGCCATTTCTGGAGCAAGCCGATCTTGCCCGCGTGGCGGAGAACGCGGCGAAAGTTTCCAAGGAATTGGTGAAGCTGATCGACGAAGGTTACGACATCGTGGCGCTTACGGCGTCTTGCGGGCTGATGCTGAAATTCGAATGGCCGCTGATCGTTCCCGAGAACGCCGATGTGCAAAAGCTGGCCAAGGCGACGTTCGACATCGACGAATATGTCGTGGACATCGCGAAGAAAGAAGGATTGCCCAGCGGGCTGAAGCCGCTGCCGGAAGGCGTCAGCGTTCACATTCCCTGCCATGCTCGCGCCCAGGCGATGGGGCCCAAAGCCATGGAGATGTTGAAGCTTATTCCCGACACGCCGCTGCAGATGATGGAACGTTGCTCCGGCCATGGCGGGACCTTCGGCGTGATGAAAGAAACGCATAGTTCGGCGCAAAAAATCGGCCGCCCCGTGTTCCGTCAGGCGCAGGAGAAAAATCTGGGCCATATTGTTTCGGATTGCCCGCTAGCCGCTTTGCACATCGTCGAGAACGTCAAAGCTATGGCCGCCAAGGACGGTAGCGAGGCAAAAGTGCACGAAGCCGAACATCCCATTGAGATCATGGCCCGCGCCTTTGGATTGTCGGAGACCTGAATGCCCGCGAATGCGCACAAAATCGTCCCGGGGGACATTCTTTCCGATATCGATTATGCCGCGCGGCGCGACGCTCTGCGCAAATCGATGATCGCCATCAAAAAGAACCGGCGCGTCGAAGTGGGGCCCTTCGCGACGTTTTACTTTGAAAATTACGACACGATGTGGTTGCAAGTGATGGAAATGCTGCGCATCGAAAAGGGCGGCGCCGAACAGCTGGAAGGCGAGCTCGAAGCTTATAACCCGCTGATCCCGCAGGGACGCGAGCTGATCGCCACGTTGATGCTGGAGATCGAAGATGCGGTAATCCGCGATCGAGCGCTTCTGACTCTGGGCGGCATCGAGGAAACGATCTTCCTCGAGATCGGCAAGGATCGCATCGCCGCGACACCCACCGAATATGACGACCGCACCACGCCGGACGGTAAAACGTCATCGGTGCATTGGCTGCGCTTCACTTTGACGCCAGAACAGATTGCGCGCTTCCGCAGCGGGGCGGAAAAAATTGTGCTCGGTGTGGCGCATAGAAATTACGGACATATGGCGGTTGTGAGCGATGCCGTGCGCGCCGCGGTGTCGAAGGATTTCGACTGAACGAAAACGCCTAAGCGATCTTCGACATTTGCGCCGCCGAATTCGGCGCTCATCGACGAATTGAATGTCAGGATCGCGGACATCAGCACGATATCCGGCTGTCCGCTTTCGGTTCCCAAAGGCGCCCAAAACGATTCGGAACGCAAAAAATACAGATGTTTCATGTCGACCCGGCTGACAAAGCGCATGGGCCGGCCTTCCGCCAAGGTCACGTTCAGCCTTGCATGCCAATGCGGGATGACATCGGTTGCAATCACTTCGTGCAGATATTTGCCCTGCATTTCGCCGAGGATTTGGGCTAGGCGCGTGCCCAACAGACGGACCCGCCAAAGCGGCTGTTCGGCTATCACGCGTTCGAGAATGCAAATATTGCCGAGATGGGCTTTGAGCACGCGGGCCGTCATCTTATTGCGATGGGGAAAGGCGTTGGCTCCGGCCTGTTCGTACCAGATTGCCAAGATGTCCCGCAGCGCTGGCGATTCGAAATCCAAGTCGGGATCGCACCGCGCTGGCCAGCCCTGGTCTTGGGCCCAGTCATTGAAGGAATCCGCGCGAGGTGTCATCATGATCGTGAGATCGTAGGTTTCTGCGCTTCAAAATCAGTAAATTTTGAGCTGCGACAGGTTGTCGTGTCAGTTGCGTATCGTTCGCAAACTAGAGCGCGGCATTTTTCGCCGCCGCGCGAGGCCGCAATCCATTGTTTCGGCAAGATCTCTAGTGTCCCGATTCCGAAATTCGTTGTAACTGATATCGGCCTCATTCGAATTTCGGAATCGACGGGACACTAGTCAACCACTTGATGCTAGTGTCGTTTTGGTTTCGAAGTTCGCGAAAGATGCTGATATCGGTGATATCGCGAACTTCGAAACCACGACACTAGAGCTTTACGCGCCCGGCGATGATATCGGCATAAACCGTTTGGCTGAGCGCCTCGTAACATCCGCTCGCTTGGTTGTACCAATAAAGCGGATCGTTGATCCGTTCGGGGTCGAACCCGTCCTTCACCAGATCGACTTTTTTGAGTTTGAACGTACCGGTGATTTCCATTTCCGGTCGAGCCGCACGAATACAGGACGAGCGAAGGTTGCCAGGTTGCCGGCGATCTTTCCTGCCAACGTCGCAGGATCGAAGTCTCTGCTCGCCACCAGCGCCGCCATGCCGGCACGGCCTTCGGCACCCGGAACCGTTACGCCATAGACGTTTACTTCTTTGATGCCGGCAACGACACCGAGCGCCTCGGCCACTTCGCTGGTCGCGACGTTTTCGCCCTTCCAGCGGAAGGTGTCGCCGATGCGATCGACGAAGAAAAAATATTCGTGCTCGTCGCGGCGCATCAGATCGCCGGTGCGAAACCATGCGTCGCCTTTGGCAAAGGCATCGTGCAGGATTTTCTTCTGCGTATCGGCGGCGTGCGTATAGCCTTCGAAATTATGTCCCGGCCGCGCGGTGATCATGCCGACGGCTTCGCCCACTTCGCCGGGCTCGCATTCGACACAGAAACCGTCGGGGCCGCGGATCGGGGTTTCCCGGACGATATCGAAACGCACCAATCGGATTTGCATAAACCAGCGGATGTAGCGCGGCACGCGGCCGACGGCGCCCACTTTGCCGTCGTAATTCAACATCGCCACATTGCCTTCGGTTGCGCCGTAGAATTCGACGACCCGCGGGATGGCAAACCGTTGCTTGAATAGTGGCCAAATTTCCGGCCGTAGACCGTTGCCGGCCATACCGCGCAACATGTGCCGGCCGTCGCGCGGGTCGGGCGGCACATTCAACAGATAGCGGCACAACTCGCCGATATACTGAAAGAGCGTCGCGTGGTATTTGCGGCAGTCGTCCCAGAATTCGCTGGCGGAGAATTTGCGGCGCAGGATGATGGCGCCGCCGGCGGTCAGTGCCATACCCACGGCGCAGATCCCCCCGGTCGCGTGATACAGCGGCAAGGCGCAATAGGTGCGATCGCGCCTTGTCGTGTTCAAGGCCCCGGCGAAGCCGTACATCATGAACATCATTCGCATATGGCTGAAGTTCGCCGCTTTGGGCAGACCCGTGGTGCCGGAGGTGTAGATATAAAACGCGTTGTCTTTGGCGGTGTGACCGGCGCGCACGCTTTTGTCGATCGCGTCGGGCGTCACGGCTGCGAGAGCTGCATCCAAATTTCCGGTACCGACAATACCTCCTCCCAAAGCCCAGCCGGGCGGCGCCCCAGATATTTGCGATGCCACTTCGATGTAATTGGCGCCCAGATCGGCACCGACAATGAGCAGTTTGGCGCCGCAAATGGAAAGACAATGCGCCAAAGGCGCGCCTTTGAGATTGGTATTGATGAGAGCGACAACCGCCCCGAGCTTGTGTAGGCCGAGCCAGGTCATCAGATATTCGGGACAATTCTCCAAATAGAGTGCCACGACATCGCCACGCTTGACACCTTGGTCCATTGCCCAGCGCGCGATGCGGTTGGCGCCGTCGTCGAGCGCGCGATAGGAAACCGTCCGATCATGATAATAGATGGCGATGGCGGTGGGATCGCGGGCAGCATGTTCTTCGACAACGTCGACGAGGATACGCGTGCCGTCCGGCTTGATGCTGCGCAGGCGAAACATGGTTCGCCCGATGCAACTGATATAACAATATTCACGCCGGATGCTTGCAAGCAGTCCCATCGTCGATTCGGCTCTCCCAGCTGGGGGCGAGAATAGGTTGGCAAAGATGAGCGTCAAGGCGAAGGATACGCTCGATTTGAAAGGATTGAAGTGCCCTTTGCCGGCGCTGTTCACCAAACGCGCATTGCGACGCGCGCCGCAGGGGACGCAGATCGAGATCGAGACCGACGATCCTTTGGCGCCGATCGACGTGCCGCATATGTGCCGTCAGGAGAACTTCGAGATAATCCGTGTCAGCCGCAACGGCAACATTGCGCGCATGGTGCTGCGCAAGCCGTGAGGCTTAGAGCACAATCTTCTGGGACAGAAGATCATGCTCTAGGATTTCGGTGCGGGACCGATGTGATCGAGAACGTCCTGCGCGCCCAGCGCATGGGGATCGTTCTTGGCTTGGTCGTCGGTCAACAAAAAAATTTCGGCATAGGCTTCGTAACGGGTCGTCGTGAAGGTCTCCACGGGCGCGGGACCGAAGGCCCAGCTATGCCGATACCAGCCGCGGCCGGGCCAGCCCATGAATTCGCTTTGATAGGCTCGTCTTCGCTTTGGTGTCGCGCGTGTCGAAGGCGAAATAGTGATAGCCCGCTTTGAGCGTCACCTCGGCAGAACGCAGCAGCAGATAGTTCTCCACCACCTCGCGCCGCGTGGTGGAGGTGCCTGTGAATGTTACGCGGTAGCGATTGGCCGCGAGCTGTTGATCGGAATAACCAGGGGAACCGGCCGCCTCGCTCGGATGGTAGACCGGCCCAGTTTCGCACCCCGCCAAGACCAATATGGCTCGCAAAGGCCGGGAATCACGAGGTATCGAACGGAATTGAGCATGACGCCCCTCCCTTGGGCTCGTCACAGCTTAACCCGATCGCGGTCCGATTGTTGCTCTTTTTCCAAGTCTTTGGCACGTCCAAGTTCCCTGTTGATAAATGACCGGTCAGTTAGTAATATGAGGAGATGGAACAAACACACCAAACCGCGAAGTCGAGCAAGGGCTGGACCCGGCGCAAGCAAGCCCGCCCGAGAGAAATCCTAGAGGCGGCCTTGGGGGTTTTTGCCGAAAAAGGCTTTGCGGCAGCGCGCATGGACGACATTGCGGCGCGCGCGGGCGTCACCAAAGGCACGATCTATCTCTACTTTCCCAGCAAGGAAGAGGTCTTCAAATCTCTGGCGCGCGAATCCGTCGGCGCCACCATCAGCACCGCAGCCCTACAGGCCAGCAAATTCGAGGGCTCGGTCCGCGAATTCTTGACCATGTTCCTGACGATCGTGGCGGACATGATTCAGCACAGCGACCGCATCGTGCTGCCCAAAATCATCATCGCGGAAAGCGGAAACTTCCCCGAACTGGCGCGCTTTTGGCGGACGGAAGTCATCGATAAGGCGATGGCGATGTTGTCCGGCGTGATCGCCAAAGGCATCGCGCAGGGCGAATTGCGCGATCTGCCGCCGGAGCATGTCGCGCGGCTGTGCGTCGCGCCGCTGATCCTCAGCATCATCTGGCGCACAACCTTCGCGTCTTTCGATGCGGTTCCATTCGATTATCAAAAACTGTTCAAAACCCATATCGACGTATTGCTGAAAGGGCTGGCGCCCGAAGGAACCTCATGATGAAACGGCTTAGCGTTGTTCTTTTTGTCCTTCTTGCGGGCTGCGGACAAGACGATCAAAACCGTTGGCTTGGTTATGCTGAGGGCGATTACGCCTTCATCGCAGCGCCGCAAGCGGGATGGATCACGAATGTCACGGTCAATCGCGGCGATTGGGTGAAGAACGGCGAACTGCTTTTCTCGCTGGACGATCCCAGCCAGGCCGCTGCGCGCGCTTCCGCCGAGGCGGCGATCGCACAGGCGCAAGGCCAGATGACGCAAGCGCAAGCGAACATCGACCTTGCGAAGAAGGAACTGGATCGACAGGAAGGGCTGATGCATGCCAGCGCGACATCGAAGCAGCTCTACGATCAGGCGAAGTCCGCCTACGACACCGCCATCGGTCAAGTCGCCCTTATCGAAGCGACGGAAAACCAGGCGCGCGCCACGCTGGCCAACGCCGCCTATCAGCTTTCCCAACGGCAAGTCGTGTCGCTTACCTCTGGCCGCGTGCAGGAGGTTTATTTCCGCGCCGGCGAATATGCCCCCGCCATGACGCCGGTGGTGTCGGTGCTGCCGCCGCAAAATGTTTATGTGCGCTTCTTCGTACCGGAGAGCGAATTCTCCAAGATCCATCTCGGTGACAAGGTGAAGATCGGTTGCGACGGCTGCGCCGACAATATCGTGGCGACCGTCTCGTTCATTGCCGCTCAAGAAGAATTCACGCCGCCGGTGATCTTCTCGATCGACAGCCGCGACAAGCTCGTCTTCAAGATCGAAGCGCGTGCGCCGGGCGGCCTCAAGCTCAATCCCGGTCAACCTGTAGACGTGCGCCCGCTGTGAACGATCATCCCTTCGCTATCGACGTCCACGGCTTGACCAAACGCTTCGGCAAGAAGGTTGCGGTCAATGCGATCGATATCGCCGTCCCCCAAGGGGAGGTGTGGGGATTTCTAGGGCCGAACGGATCGGGCAAGACCACCACGATCCGAATGCTGTGCGGCCTGCTCAACGCGGATGCCGGTGAGGGCACCTGCCTGGGCTATGATTTCCGTACGCAGCCCGACGAGATCAAACGCGAGACGGGCTACATGACTCAGAGGTTCAGCTTCTGGGAGGATCTCACGATCCGCGAAAACCTCGAATTCGTGGCGCGCGTCTACGAACTCCCCAATCGGCGCAAGATTGTTGACGAAACCATCGCAAAGCTTGGCCTCGAACAACGCCAAGCGCAATTGGCCGGCTCGCTTTCCGGCGGCTGGAAGCAGCGCCTGGCACTGGCAGCCTGCACCTTGCATTCGCCAAAATTGTTGTTGTTGGACGAACCGACCGCGGGCGTCGACCCCAAGGCGCGGCGCGATTTCTGGGACGAGATCCATACCCTGTCGAGCAGTGGCATCACCGTCCTTGTCAGCACCCATTACATGGACGAAGCCGAACGCTGCGACCGTATCGTCTATATCAACATCGGCCATATCATCGCGCGCGGTACAGTTGCCGATATCATCGCCCATTCCGGTCTTTTCACCTATCTCATCGAAGGTGAAGGCGCGCGACAATTGGTGGCGCGAATCAAGGGGCTACCCGGCGTGGTGTTCGTCGCGTTTTTCGGTGCGGTGCTGCACGTCAGCGGTTACGACCGCACACAGTTGGAAGCGGCGCTGGCGCCCTACCGCAACGATCCCAAATTGAAAATCAGCGAAGCCCCGCCCAGCCTGGAAGACGTTTTCATCCAATTGCAGGAAAACAACGGCGAGGGCGCAAGATGAACAGCCGCTTCTCGCTGGCCCGCATTGCCGCCATGCTGCGCAAAGAATTTGTTCAGATGCGGCGGGATCGCATGACGCTGGCAATGCTGATCGGCATTCCGCTGATGCAGCTCTTTGTGTTCGGCTATGCCATCAACATGGTGCCTAAGCATCTCACCACCGTGATCTCGATCGACGATCCCGGCGTCTTGTCCGATTCCATCGTCGCCGCTCTAAAGAACTCCGACTATTTCGACATTGTCGCGGCGACCAATTCGCCCAAATTGGCTCGGCGCATGCTGGCCGATGGACGCGTCACCTTCGCGATCGAAATTCCGGCGAACTTCTCGCGCGATTTGGTTCGCGGCGCGAGTCCTTCGCTGCTGGTGGAAGCCGATGCCACCGATCCGGCTTCGGGCTCCTATGCCATCGCCGCGCTGTCGGGCCTTATCGATGCGGCGCTGCGCGACGATCTGACCGGGCCGCTGGCGGCACGCGCTCCAGCCACGCCCTCGTACAGCGTTATCGTGCATAATCTTTACAATCCCGAAGCCAATACGCAGTTCAACATCGTGCCGGGCTTGCTCGCCATCATCCTCACCATGACCATGGTGATGGTGACCTCCATCGCGCTGACCCGCGAACGCGAACGAGGGACTTACGAAAACCTGCTGGCAATGCCGCTTAATCCCGTCGAAATCATGATCGGCAAAATCACGCCGAACATCTTTGTCGGCGCGGTGCAGGGCACGCTCATTCTGACCGTCGCCAAATTCATCTTCGGCGTGCCGATGATCGGCTCGCTCGAGCTCCTGGGCTTTTGCGCCGTCTTCTACATCGGTGCCTTGCTGGCGGTAGGGTACACCTTCTCAACCATGGCCCAGAACCAAATGCAGGCCATGCAGATGACGATGTTCTTCTTCCTGCCCTCCATCCTTTTGTCGGGATTTGCCTTTCCCTTCCACGGCATGCCGCTCTGGGCGCAGTGGATCGGCGAAGTGCTGCCGGTGACCCATTTCCTGCGTATCGTGCGCGGAATCCTGCTCAAAGGCAGCGGATTTCCCGAGATATGGCCCGATTTGTGGCCGATGATTCTCTTTTTGTTCGTTGCCGGAACCATCGCCGCGATGCGCTTCCGCAAAACCTTGGACTGATGCCGGCGCCTTTCGCCTGCTGCGGATCGCCGCAGAAAGGCAGGCAAAGCGGAACCAACGGCCGGTTGCGCTGTTTATTTTGGCTGAAAGCTGCCGGGAATGCTGGTAGCCTTCCCCCACGAGAGAATAGACTGCAAAACAAATTCACCTTGTCTTAAGGATACGGTACACACCGGTCTTTGGGATTTCGGCCAGTCCGCCGGCCAGGCGGCATCGTTTCCGGAATGGTATGGGGGGCCGAGCGGTCCGCATGACTGAATTGTCGCCGATCCTGCAGTATGCCCTCGCGGCCGTCCTGCTTCTGCTCGCAGTCTTGTCGGCCCAATTGGTGATGTTGGGCTTTTTCCGTCTCACCCGTCCCGCGCCCCGCGTGCGCATGCCTCTCCTGCCCGACGAAGCACTACCCCATGTTCTGGTGCAATTGCCTGTCTGTGACGAAGGCGCGCTGGCTGTGCGCGTGGCCGAAGCGGCGGCGCGGCTCGACTGGCCGGCCGACAAACTTCAAATCCAAGTCCTCGATGACGGGCGCCCGGAAAATCACGAGGCTTTGGCCCGCGCGGTGATGCGTGTGGTCGCTGAAGGCGTGAATATCTCCATCTTGCGGCGCGGCGAACGCGTCGGCTTCAAAGCTGGCAATCTCGCTTTCGGACTGAAACATTCCGAGGCGCCTTATGTGGCGATCTTCGACGCCGATTTTGTGCCGCCGCGCGATTTTCTGCGCCGCACCGTGCCGGCCCTGATTGCCGATTCCGGCTTGGCCTTTGTGCAGACGCGTTGGGTCCATGCCAATCGCACGCTGAATTGGCTGACGCGCGTGCAAGGCCTTCTGCTCGACGCCCATTTTGCCGTGGAACAGGAAGCGCGCTTCCGCGCCGGCCTGCCGCTGTCGTTCAATGGAACGGCGGGGGTGTGGCGCCGCGAAGCCATCGAGAATGGCGGCGGCTGGACGGGCGACACGCTGACGGAAGACCTCGATCTGTCGATGCGTTGCGTCATGAAAGGCTGGCGCACCGTATTCCTTCACGATGTCGAAGTGCCCAGCGAATTGCCGGAAACCGCCGCGGCCTGGCGGGCTCAGCAGGCCCGCTGGACCAAGGGCCACGCGCAATGCGCGCGCAAACTTCTGCCGGTGATCTGGCAAAGCGACATGGCGTTGTGGCGCAAAGTGGCCATGAGCCTGCAAATGTGCCAATTCGCGTTTTATACTCTGGCCTTCGTCAGTGCCGCGATCAGTTTGACGCTGATGTACATGGACGTGACCTATATCCAGAGCGTGGGCCTGCTCGGGATCGGCGTCACCATCTTCGGACTGTCCGCCAGCTTCGGTTATATCTATCTCGGACAGAATCTGTTGGGCCGCGAACGCATGATCGGCCTGCACCGCTCGCTGCTCCTCGCTATCGTCTTTCCCAGCGGTCTTATTCTTGCCAATACGCGGGCAACCTACGAAGCATTCTTCAGCACGCAAATGCATTTCCAGCGTACATTGCGCTCCGGCGAACGCTATGCCGGCGGCTGGCGCGGCACGCCGGAATTGATTGCCGGATTGTTTCTGCCGGCTTTCGCTTTTGCCGAACAAGCATGGAGCGCGCCTTTCTTCGCCATTGCCGTAGCAGGACTGGTGTCGATCGGCGCCATGGGCTTTTCGGGCGGCGTGCGCCCCAGCGAGATTGCCGCCAAACGCATTCTGCCGCGCGATCGCTAAAGTTTTAATCAATCGAATCCGAAATATTTCTCTAACCCTGCTTTGAAGCCTGCCGTTCTAGAGTCATAGTCAGCGGCTGCTTCTGCTTAAGCGAAGAACGCGGGGCTTGGGTAATGGTGGGGTCTTTCGTCAAGTTCGCAGCGGCAGTCGCTTTCTCCGCCGCACTCGCGGGTTGTGCCGGGTCGCCGGACCGCGAAGGATCGTTTGACGGCGGCAGCGTCGCCACCCCGGATACACCGCTGCAATGTGTGCCTTATGCGCGCAGCCGTTCCCAAATTGCCCTTCGCGGCGACGCCTATACGTGGTGGGACCAAGCGGCAGGGCGCTATGCCCGTGGTACGACCCCCAGCGAAGGCTCCGTGATGGTGCTCTTCGGTTATGCCGGCCCCAATCGCGCCCATGTGGCCGTGGTGCGCGAAATTGTTGGGGCTCGCGACATCCGCGTCGATCATGCCAATTGGCTCGACGACGGGGCGATCTATGAGAACGATCCCGTCCGCGATGTTAGTCCCGACAATGATTGGACCGAGGTGCGCGTCTATAACCTCAAAGTGGGCGCCTGGGGTTCGCGCGTCTATCCAGTGCAAGGCTTCATCGGCCCGGGCGCTCCAAATGATGAACCTCTGCGCTTGGCGCAGTCCGCAGCGCCCAGAGCGCCGGATTCCGATAGCGACGAAAGCCGCGACAATGACCCGATCGCGGACCTCATTGACCACGATAAGTAAGCGATTTCAGGGCGTTGCAAAAAAACTGTGCCAATGTGCCCCGCCCCTCTTGTGCCTGGCGCAAGCAGGACTATGGTCCGCCGCCTCGCGGGAAACCCTGGATGGCAAGCCGCGTTTTTTGATCAAGTGACCAGTCCCAGAGCCCGTCGACGGAAAAGCTTCCACCGGCCGTGAACAACATCGACACTCCCGCCAGTGCGGCCAACGATCCTCTCGAGGCATCGCCGGAGATGACCGGCGCGCCGCATTGCGCGGTTCGTGATGACAGCCTGAATCGCAAGACGACTCTGACGCTTGCCGCACTCGGCGTGGTTTTCGGCGACATCGGAACAAGCCCGATCTACGCCGTCCGCGAATCGGCGCTCGCCGCCAGTCGCCATGTCCCGGTGCAATCGGCTGTCATGGGTGTCGTCTCGTTGATCGTCTGGTCGCTCATTGTGGTTGTGACGCTGAAGTATGTCCTCTTGATCATGCGCGCCGACAACGACGGCGAAGGCGGCGTCTTGGCCCTGGCTTCGATGGCCCACCGCTCGACCGGATTGGGGCGGAAAACCAAATTCGCCATCGGCACAGCGGCGATCTTCGGTCTGGCACTGTTTATCGGCGACGGCATGCTGACGCCTGCCATATCGGTACTGAGCGCCGTGGAAGGGCTGGGCGTCGAAAGCGATGCCTTAAACAAACTGATCCTTCCGCTCACGCTGATAATTTTAATCGGACTTTTCGCAATCCAGTCGCGCGGGACGGCGCATATGGGCCGGTTGTTCGGTCCAGTAATGGTGGTGTGGTTCGTGGTGATCGGCGTGTTGGGCATCAGCGCCATCATTCAGGCGCCCGGGATCTTGAAAGCGGTAAGCCCTACTTACGGCTTGGCGCTGTTCGTGCGCGAACCGTGGACAGCGTTCGTCTCACTGGGCTCCGTCGTTTTGGCCGTGACGGGCTGCGAAGCGCTTTATGCCGATATGGGACATTTCGGAAAATTTCCCATCCGTTTTGCCTGGCTCGCGATCGTCTTGCCTGCGCTGCTGCTCAACTATTTCGGCCAAGGCGCTGCACTTTTGCTGGCACCCAACAAATCGTCCTTTGCGTTCTACGCGCTCGGTCCGCATTGGGCGCATTATCCGCTGGTGCTGCTGGCGACAATCGCCACGGTGATCGCATCGCAAGCGGTCATCTCAGGCGTTTATTCGATCACGCGCCAAGCCGTCCAGCTGGGTATGCTGCCGCGCATGGAGATCCGCCACACCTCGGCGACGGATTACGGCCAGATTTACGTGCCGCGCATGAATGCCTATCTCTGCGCCGGTGTTGTGCTGATCGTTCTGATCTTCAAGAATTCGAACGCGCTGGCCGCCGCCTATGGAATTGCGGTCACCGGCGTCATGTTCTTGAGCACGATTCTGGTGGGGATTGTTGCGGTCAAGCGGTGGTGTTGGTCATGGCGGCTTGTGGTTCCGGTGTTCGGATTCCTGGCACTGATCGATTTGGCCTTCCTGTCCTCCAACGCCCTCAAGATCGCCGAGGGCGGCTGGTTGCCATTGCTCATTGCGGGCTGTGTTTACATCGTCATGGAAACGTGGCGGCTGGGACGGCGCGCCCATCTGGACCGCATCCGCAACGATTCCCTGCCGCTAAATCTGTTCTTGGAACGCGCCGACAAGACACCCGTTCGCGTGGCCGGCACAGCCGTGTTCCTCACCGCGCGCTCCGATATCGTCCCGGGCGCGTTGTTGCACAATCTCAAGCACAATAAGGTGCTGCACGAGCGCGTGATCTTGGCAAATGTCGCGGTGGACGACACACCTTTCGTACCCCCTGAAAAGCGCATCGATGTCGAGAAACTCGGCAAAGGCTTTTTTGCAGTGCGCATTCATCACGGGTTCTTCGAAACGCCCGACGTGCCGCTCGCCCTGAAAGACGCGCGCCATTTCGGATTGGCCGTCGATCCGGAAACCACGACCTTCTTTATCGGCCGCGAAACCTTGGTGCTGTCGGAAAATCCGGCGCTCGGCACCTGGCGCACCTGGCTCTACATCCAGCTTGCCGCCAACGCGTTATCGCCAGCGCGTTTTTATCATCTCCCGCCCAATCGGGTGGTGGAGCTTGGTACACAGGTCACGATCTAGGCTTACGGTGCGTTAGGCGCCGGAACCCTTGACCGTTGAATGCAAGCTCAAGACATTTCGTCCGGCAATTGAAAGGTCCCGCTTATGCGCCGATTCGTCTTGGCGTTTGCCGCAATGTTGTTTGCCGCGCCAGCCTTGGAGGCCGCGCCCGCCGTGCAAATCGTCCAAGGCGCGCTGTCAGGCGACGTGGAAGACGGCATCGCGGTCTTCCGCGGCATTCCCTTCGCCGCACCGCCGGTGGGTGAATTGCGCTGGCGCGCACCGCAGCCGGCCCCGGCTTGGACGGGAGTTCGCGACGCGCATAGTTTCGGCCCGATCTGTCCGCAACTCCCGACGCCGCGCACGGTCGGCCTGAGACAAAGCGAAAACTGTCTGACACTGAATGTGTGGACGCCCCAACCACGACGTGACGCGAGACTGCCCGTGATGGTGTGGATCTATGGCGGATCCTTTCGCACCGGCGGCTCGGCCATGCATATCTATGACGGCACCGATTTGGCCAAGCGCGGTGTGATCATTGTCTCCTTGAATTACCGCTTGGGGCCGTTGGGGTTCCTCGATCTCTCGGCGCTGGGACAGAATATTCCCGGCGAACCCAGCACCAATTTCGGGCTGCTGGATCAGATCGCCGCACTGAAATGGGTGCAGGAAAACATCGCATCATTCGGCGGCGATCCCGCCAACGTCACGATCTTCGGCGAATTCGCAGGCGCCGTCAGCGTCAACGATCTCCTAACCTCGCCGGCGTCGCGCGGCTTGTTCGCCAAAGCGATATCCGAATCGGGCTTAGGTCTTTTGATCACAAAATCGAAAGCGGATGCTCTCTCTGCGGCAAATGCCTTTGCGATGCATCACAAAGCTAAGGGCGCCAGCGTACTCGCAACCTTGCGCGCCTTACCCGTGAAAGACATCTTGGAAGACGAAAAGCGCGGCGGCGTCGGAGCCGATGTGGGGCCAAATGTCGACGGCGTTATCCTTCCCGATCAAGTCTCCGTTCTGTTCGCCAAAGGCGAGATCGCCAAAGTTCCGTATCTCACCGGCTGGAACAGCAACGAGGCCAGCTTAATGCATTCGTTGGGCGACACCACAACATCGGTTATCGGGCAATTGGGCGAACAGGCAGCGGAAATTCGGGCGTTTTATGAAACGGGCGGTAAGCTCAGCGATGACAATTTCGCAGCTTTGTTGTTCGACGACGACGTGTTCGGAGCGGGCGCGCAAGGTCTCGCCGGATTTGTCGCGGCGGCCGGGCAGCCGTCTTACGTCTATCACTTCGCTTATGTCGCGGAGAATTTCCGCGCCGTTTTCAAAGGCGTCGATCATGCGGGCGAGATTCCCTATGTCTTCGGCGCCCGCGGATTGGATTTGCCATTTTATGTGACGGCGCTCACCGGCGGCATCTCGCCGGCCGACGACAAGATCATCGCGCAGATTCAGACCTATTGGACGAATTTCGCCAAAACCGGCAATCCGAATGGCGCAGGGCTGACCGAATGGCCGCGCTTCGAACCGGCTCACGTTACGCTGGTGGTCGAAAATAGCGGGTTCGCCGCGCGAGCGGATTTCCGCAAGCCCGAGATCGCCATTGGCCTGGCACGATGGAGCGCACGTACGGGTCTGGCGCCCCCGAATTAATCGAGCGCGTAAACCAGAGATTTCAAATAGGCGCTTTCTGGCAGCATCGGGTGTAGCGGATGATCCGGTGCCGCGCCCGCTTGGCGGATCAGTCTTGCGCTACGCCCGGCACGCGCAGATTCCCGGCGGCGCATTCTGCGGCAAATCGCTCGGGCGACGATGTTGTGCGAACACGACGCCAGCATGAGCAGTCCGCCCGGTGCTGTGACGTTTGCCGCCAGCCGCGCCAGCTTGCGATAGGCTTTGGCGCCGACCTCCAAGTCCTTTTTCGCTTTCACGAAAGGCGGCGGATCGGCCAGCACCACATCGAAGTTTTCCTTCGACGACCATAGCCGTTCCAATTCCTCGAACACATCCGCCTTGATGAAGTTGCAGGACAGAGAATTCGCGGCGGCGGCATTTTCCGCCAAAGCAAGCGCCGGTGCCGAACTGTCGAGCCCGGCCACCTCGCGCGCGCCGCCATGCGCCGCAGCCAAAGCGAAGCCGCCGATATAACAATAGGCATCGAGAACGGATTTGCCACGCGCCAGCGACGCGATAAAGGCGCGGTTGTCGCGCTGGTCGTAATACCAGCCGGTCTTCTGGCCGCCTGCCAGATCGGCGAAATAACGCACACCATTTTCTTCCACCGCGATGCGGCCCGCATCGCCCTTCGCGGCACGGACATAAAGCTCGAGTCCTTCCAGCAGCCGCGCCGGCGCATCGGCGCGCAGAATTATATTCTTCGGCCGCAACACATCGGCGAGCGCAGCGAGCAAGGCGTCCAGTAGCGTTTCCATACCCGCGGTGGTGATTTGTACGACGCAGGTCTCGGCGAAACGATCGATGACCAAACCGGGCAACGCATCGCCCTCGGCGTTGATCAGACGGTAGTAAGGCGCATCGTAAAGCGCCTCGCGGAGATTCAACGCCCGCTTGAGTTTTCCAGCGAAGAACGCCGCGTCGATCGCGAGGTCCGCGGCGGGATCGAGCAGCCGTACCGAAATCAGGCTTTTTCCGTTGAAATAGCCGGTCCCGAAAACGCGGCCGTCGTCGCCCAAGACATTGACGACAGCGCCGGGCGGCAGAGCCTTGGCGACTTTGCTCATCTCGATCTCGTTGGAGAACAGCCAAGGCGCTCCGGCGCGCATGCGTCGGCCTTCTTTGGGTTTGACGCGGATGTTGGGATGAATGGGTTTCTACCTTGTGCTTAACGTTGGGCGGGGCGTAGCATGGTGGGATAAAAACCGCCAATCGGGAAAGCAGCCAGGCGCTAAACGACGGTTAATAACTTCAATTGAGCTGTGGTTTGCGCGCGTGCAGGGCATGCCTTCGAATAAAGTTCCCTGCGATCTGCGACATCTGGCGACAGGCTGCCTTGGCTTGCCCACACTGCCCCCTAATTCTGGCCACAATCTGCCACTACTGCGCGCACCTCGCACCAAACTGCGAAACTACCATTTGCCGAAGTCATTGGCGTTTCTCGCGCGTGTGCGATGTGTTGGGAGTAGGATGAACAGTACCTTCAAGCCTGCCGACGCGCTGGTCGGCGATAAAGTGCGCGCTATTCATGCGATCTGGAAAGAACTAAAAGGTTCCCGTCTGGCACCCCAGCGCAAAGAGATTACTCTCACGCAAGTGCGCGCGCTGTCGCCGTGGATGTGGATTATCGACGTCATCGATGAGGGCGTAGATTTTCGGTTCCGCTTGGCAGGCGATCGCATCGTACAGTTTTTGGGTGGCCGTTATTCGGGGGCCGCTTTCTCGGAACTCCCTGCGAACCCATTCTACGAACGCATGCGGAGCACGCTGCAGCACAGTCTAGAAAAAAAATCGGCTGTGGCCGTGGGACCCGTGCGTTCCGACTATCCCGGCAAAGAACACTGGGAAACCGAAATCGTGGTGTTGCCGTTGTCGGATGACGGTGCAAATGTCACCGCATTGTTCGGCGTTATGGAGATGTGGCCGCTCGGCGGTGGGGCCGATCGACGCTGACAGTTATTATTTTTTCAGGCGGACGCCGCGGCCGCCTTCGGGACTGACGCTTCCTTCCGCGATGAGCACGATGCCTGCCGCTTCCAGCGCCGAGATCAGTTTCATCAGCGAATCCACATTGCCGCGGATGACGCCTTCGCTGGCCTCCATGCGCTGAATTGTAGGCACCGACAGGCTAGCGGTTTCGGCGAGCTGGCGCTGATCGATCCCAAGAAGCGCACGCGCCGCTCTGAGCTGGGCCGCCGTGATCATGGATTAACCATTCTTTATAAAACTCCAGACTGCGTCTACCACATGGCAGGCATTCTTTATATGATCGTTGCCATCACTAATTATGCTTCATATATCACAAATAAGGCGCTGAATTGGGCCCCCGCAACGAACAATTAGAGGAATGCCCTCCCGTTAGGCATCGCAGGCATGTTCTTTACAGGATTATCCAGCCATCTCAAGACAAGCCGTTCGGTGAAGGGATGGCGGGATAATAACGCGCGCGCGTTGCACGAAGCCGCCGCCATGGCGCGGGCCTTAGCGGAGTCCGAACACCTGCCGATTTGCCGCGCCGCAACGCGGGACCTTCAGTCCGGCCATGCCGATACCTGGTATGCCCGAAGCATCCTCGACACCGTCTCGGTCTTTGGCCGGCGTGGCGACCAAGGCATCACCGAGAAGATCGAGCCGCAAAGTAAGCTGCACCTCAATGCCGACGCCGACACGTTGGATGCCGACGACAAGCCCGTCTGGCGGAATCTTCAGGTGAAGCGCGAGGATTTTGTGCGCTATCTGGAATGGTTGCGCAGCGTCTGGTGATCGATCTGCGCATTTTGGTTATCCGATGTTTCCGAAACGGCAAGTTATGCCGTCTGGTCAATACGTTAGATTGTCGTCACCCTCTCCTTCAAACTGCAGGCGCGAGGCAACCGCAGGATTGCCGCCTTACCGAGAAAAGTGTCGGGAGGGATTATGCGCGTTGTCAAACGCGGCGCGTTGGCGCTTGCGGCGCTTATCGTTGTGAGCCTTGGCATTGTGATCCTTGCCGATTGGGCGGCGCAGCCCTCGCCGCCCGATCCGGCCACCTTCATCGCCAAAGCCGCCCAGTACGATGTTCGCATCCGCCGCGACAGCTGGGGCGTTCCCCACATTCTCGGCAAGACCGATGCCGACACGGCATTCGGACTTGGCTTCGCACATAGCGAAGACGACTTCGCAACGATCCAGGATGTGGCGCTAGCGACGCGCGGCACGCTCGCGGCGAGTGTCGGCGCCAAAGGTGCGGTGACAGACTATCTCGTTCATCTGTTCCGCGTCTGGGAAACGGTGAATGCGCGCTATGAAAAAGATTTACCGCCGGAGGTACGCCGTATCGCGGAAGCGTATGCCGACGGGGTGAACTATTACGCAGCGCTGCATCCCGAAAAGGTGAAGCCCGGACTTCTGCCGCTTACCGGCAAAGATGTCGTCGCCGGTTTCGTGTTCAAGACACCGTTCTTCTATGGCCTCGATTCCACACTGCGCAAATTAACCGCAGATACGGGCGGCAAGCCGCTGCCCGAAATCGGATCAAACGGCTTGGCGGTCGGTCCGCGCCGCTCCGCCGATAGTGCCACACGGCTGCTGGTGAATTCGCATCAACCTTATGCCGGGCCGGTTTCCTGGTATGAAGTCGTTCTGCAATCCGGCGAAGGCTGGCATGTGGCGGGCGGACTATTTCCCGGCTCTCCTGTCATGTTGCATGGCCATAACGAACATCTAGGCTGGGCCAACACCGTCAACCGGCCCGATCTGGTCGACATTTACCGGCTCACCATCAATCCCAAAAACGACAATCAATATTTGCTCGACGGACAATGGCGCGATTTCGAAAAGAGCGACGCCGCGATTCGCGTCAAGCTTTTTGGACCCTTGTTTTGGACCGTTCACCGCGATGTTCTGTTCGCAGCACAGGGACCGGTGTTCAAAACCGATCACGGCGTCTTCGCCATCCGTTACGCCGGCATGAACGAAGTGAGTCAGCTGACGCAATATTTTCGCCTCAACAAGGCACGCGATCTCGACGAATGGAAAGCCGCGATGCGGCTGCAGGCGTTGCCCAGCATCAATTACGTCTATGCCGACGAGAAAGGTAATATCGGTTACATCTATAACGGTGAATTTCCGGTCCGCAAGGAAGGCATCGACTGGAAAGGATTCATTCCCGGAGATCGCTCGGATCTGATCTGGCACAGCTATCTGCCGTTCGACAAAATTCCGCAATTGTGGAACCCGCGATCCGATTTCGTTTTCAATTCCAACAACACGCCGTTCCAGGCAACGGCGCCGGAAGACGATCTGAAGCCGTCGGATTTCTCGCCGACGCTCGGCATCCAAACCAATATGACCAATCGGGCAATGCGCGCGTTGGAAACCTTCGGGGCCGACACAGCCATCACCGCCGATGCGTTCCACCGCTACAAATTCGATATCACCTACAGTACCCACTCCGATATCATGCGGATGATTGCGGAGATCTTGAAAGCCGATCCGGGCAACGATCCGGACCTGAAACAGGCGCAGCAGATCCTCAAAGGCTGGGATCGCCGGACCGATATCCATAACCGCGGCACGGCATTGGCGGTACTGATGGCACTGCGCACCGCTTCCGACGAGCCCTCTGAACCATGGCGGAAAAAGCCGCTCGATGCACTGAAGGACGCCATCGCGCTTCTCAAAACGCATTTCGGACGGCTTGATCCGGAATGGGGTCAACTCAACCGGTTCCGGCGCGGCAAAGTCGATCTACCGATCGACGGCGGACCCGATATCTACCGTGCGGTCTACGGCACGCAACAAGACGACGGCACGCTTACGGCTGTCGATGGCGACACGTTCATCATGTTCGTCACTTGGGACAAGAACGGCAAATTGTCGTCCCAAAGCATTCATCAATTTGGCTCGGCGACGCTGGAGGAAAGCTCGCGGCACTATGACGATCAATCGCCCTTGTTCGTTAAGATGCAGCTCAAGCCCGTGTGGTTCACGGAAGACGAACTGAAAGGACATGTCGAAGCGGATTACCGGCCGGGAGAACCCCATAGCGTGCGGTGACAACAGCTTCTAAGCAGCTGCTGCGCTACCTTGTAGCGGAGCCTGCTCTAGGGGCGAATCGGTATAGGCTTTACAAGTCGGGCCGCAGCAGGCGCGTAGGGCGTCTTGCGACCAAGCGAGGCGGCGCCATGTCCCTTATCCGGACCGAATTCTCCGATGGTATCGGCATGATCGCCTTCGACAATTATGCCAAACGCAACGCGTTGAGCCGCGCTCTTATTGCCGAGGTATTGGCAGCATTGGACCGCTTCAAAGCGGAGGCCGCACGCGCCGTTATCCTGCGGTCCGCCACGGCGCAGAAGGTGTGGTCGGCAGGCCATGATGTGGATGAACTACCCAAAGCGGATATCGATCCGCTGCCTTATAGCGATCCGCTGGAACAGCTTCTTCGCGCGGTCAAAACGTTTCCGGCGCCGGTGATGGCCATGGTGCAGGGAACCGTTTGGGGTGGGGCATGCGAGCTGGTCATGGCGTGCGACATCGTTCTCGCCGACGAGACTAGCGCCTTCGCGATTACGCCAGCGAAGCTTGGCCTGCCCTATAACGCCGCGGGCTTTTTGAACTTCATCAGCCGACTGCCGCTCACCATCGTCAAAGAGATGTTCTTCACTGCCGATCCGATCCCCGCCGAGCGGGCCGAAAGAGTTGGTATCGTCAATCTGATTGTTCCTGCGGCCGAGCTCGAGGCGCGAACCCTGGCGATGGCCAAGACGATCGCACGCCGCTCGCGCGCCGCCATCGCGGCCTACAAGGAAGCGATCCGGGTGTTGAGCGATTCCGTCGCGATCAATCCCGATACCTACGAATATCTGCATGGTTTGCGGCGGAATGTTTATTTCGGTCCCGACTATCACGAAGGCATTCGGGCGTTTCGCGAAAAGCGGACGCCGAAGTTCTGAATATCGCGTCTTAAAAATCCAAAGACGCGTCCCATGCGAAATTCATCCGATGCGTGGGAAGAGAAGTGCCAATGCAACCGCTGATGTTGGTCATGAGTATTTGTGCGGGAATTCTGTTGCCCTCCCAATTCCTTTAGGTTGTGGGGTCTTGCGAGTTGGCGTGCCACACACACATTGGTTCGTCTGAGTACACGAATCGGCCAAGGTGGGGGCATTCGCTGATGGTACGACGCACGAAGTCCGCCGATGCGACGGACCAATTTGTCGGGGCCAAATTGCGAAGGCGGCGGCTTCTGCTTGATTTGACCCAGCAGGAACTCGCTAAAAAAATCGGCGTGACATTTCAGCAGATCCAAAAATACGAGAAAGGCCTTAATCGGATCGGAGCTGGCCGGCTTTATAAAATCGCGACAGAATTGGATGTTTCGGTTTTCTACTTCTATGAAAATCTCGATTCTGTGGAAAAAAACTTGCACGCGCCGCCCAACCGCTGCGCGAGCGAATCGCAGGATCTCACCGCATTCATGGCGGGCGATCAGGCCATTGATTTGTGCCGGGCGTTTTTCCGCATGCGAAGCCCTGCCACAAAAAAAGCAATTCTTCGTTTGATGCGCGTGATCGCCGCCGCAGACGAACAGGGCTGAATGCCGACGAATACAATCTCTATGCCGCTTGTGCGTAACTGCGAATCACTTCGGATTTTGCAGATTTTGATTGCGTGCGGCGCGAACGTAATTGGGGAAAATGACGCCTCTGTCAACCTTTGCATGATGGAGGGCGTACCACTTGGCTAGATCGTGTTCTTCCTTGGCGCTTTTGTGGTCGTCGCCCTCGAAATAGTAGCAACCTTCGCAAAAGAGATTGCAGCGCGACGTAATGTCGTGGTTGTTCGAATACCGGGACACTCGTCTTGCCGCCCTCGCGCGCGTGCATGCAATGCGGGGTCTTCGGCCAGATGGGCTTCGATTTTGCGGACCGATCGCAATCGCGACGGCGTCATACGGGGGAGGGGTAGAAGGCGCGTTACCACAACTACGTATTGTGTCGCCAAACATGCAAGACGAATGCTTTTTTCAATGATTTGAAAATTCATGTCCATTCTCTGCCGCGCGTTGGCTGTGAGGAGTTATTGCTGCTTCAATCCTATGCCGCATCCTCCCGATGGGAGGGGTCCGCTCGCTGCGCATAAGTGAGATTTTCGAAAGGCTAACGAACGCAATAAGGGCAATAGCTATGCGAGGAACGATTCGGGCGATGGGCAAACAACGGCGTGTGGCACAACCAAGGAAGCTGGAGAACATACGCGAACGTGTGTTGGAAACGCTGAACGAGCTCCATTTGGATTTTATAGAGTTAGGCCAGTTGGAAGATGCCGGTCCGCTGCTTCACGAACTCATGCGGATCGGATACTCGGCGGCGGTGCCGGCCGGCAATGTGGTGGAATTCGAACCGGCCCCAAATGCGCAGTACGCGAACGGCAAAGAGGAATAGGCACAGCCGGGAGGTGCTGTCTGGTGCCGCCTGCGTGACTCGAACACGCGACCCCCGCATTACGAATGCGGTGCTCTACCGGCTGAGCTAAGGCGGCTTCCGAAGCGCGCGGAAAATACGCAGGCTCCGCCCCATCATGCAACAGCGGATATGACCCAGGGGTAAAATGGCCTTTTTTGACCTTGGAAACCTCGCCGAATGAGGCCTGGATGTAGAGGGTTATCGCGCCGATGGCCTTGATTTTACATCGAGAACCCACATCCAGGCGGCCTAGGTGCCCTGGCTCCTAAGATATCCGGCCAGCACGCGGCTCATCGCATTTTCTGTCGACGTAGGACATGCCGTCGGCATTTCCGATGATAGAGTGGCGACCAATGACCCGATCCGCTGCACTCAGAAACCTTTTGATCGCCGTCACGGTGGTGGGAATTCTGTTGCTTATGGCGAGCGCTTTCCCGCTGGGAATGTCTTCCGAGATTTTCGATTCCGGAGAGAGCGTCACAACCTGGTCGGTCTTCATCGCTTTGTGGCTTATGCCCGCACTATTGATCTTGGGCATAGCGATAGCGTGGGTCGGCTTCGCCAGAAATGCGCGCAAGATCGTTGTCTGCGGATTGGCGCTTGCGGCGCTCCCGGTTCTGATTGCAATCGGCGTTATTGTGATGGCCGGCTGACCGGGGCGCGATGCGCTGTCGCAGTTCGACTATTGTTACCCGAATAGGCCTAAGAGCCTGTTTGGGAATTCCTCGTGAGCCGCGTTTCAAGCGAAAATCGCCTTATGGCAGGAGAAGCCCGAAGAGCGTATCAGGCAATACGGTCGAGGGCTTCGACAAACCAGAAGGCGATTTTCGCTGAAACCCTTCGGGACGCGCCGATTTTGCCCGCCCGGTTCGGCGCCGCGCTTGCCCGATGTCCCCGCATCGCGCTGCGCGCGGCTTCTGCCGGAAACGGGCAAAATCGGCAGCGTCGCGGCCACGAAGAGTTCTCAAACAGGCTCTAAGGTCTCACCGATTTGGCGCGGCATAGAATTGCTGGTCCGGGTGAGCGCCCATTTGGGGAATATTTGATGATTACCAGAAGGACGGCGGTTCTGGCGGCCGCGGCATTGACCGGCGGGCTTGCAAGCGGATTGGAGCCTGCTTTTGGAGCGGCCCGCGGCCGATTCGTTCAGGTGCAAAGCCAGCGCTTTGTCCTAAACGGCAAAACCTACCGCTTTGCCGGAACGAATATGTGGTACGGCGCTTATCTGGGCGCACCTGCCGCGTACGGCAATCGAGAGCGGTTATGCAAAGAACTCGATAGGCTGGGGTCTCTGGGCATAACCAATCTGCGGGTTATGGGTGCATCGGAACTATCCCCGCTCAAGAACTCCCTCGCCACGACGTTTCGCACCAAGACGACCATCAACGAAGAGCTTCTTACCGGCCTCGATTTCCTCCTGGCCGAAATGGCCAAGCGCGACATGAAAGCCGTGATCACTCTCAACAATTTCTGGGAATGGTCGGGGGGCATGGTCACCTATCAATATTGGACCAATGGCGGCCATTACATGGATTTGGGCGATCCGGCGCATCCTTGGCCGCAATTCGCCGATTTCTCGGCGCAGTTCTATGGCAGCCCCAAAGCGGTCGCGCTCTATCTGCGATATGTCGGTTCGTTGATCGCCCGGAAGAACACCATTACGGGTCTGGCCTATCGCGACGATCCCGCGATCATGGCATGGGAGCTGGCGAACGAGCCGCGCGTAGGCGGCAGCGAAGCCTTTGTCATGCCGCATTTGCCGGTGTTTTATGCATGGATCTCGCACAGTGCGCGGTTCATCAAATCCCGCGATCCCCACCATCTAGTCACCACCGGCAGCGAAGGATTGCGCGGCTGCCTGGACCGCGAAGACATCACCGAAAAAGCGCATGCCATTCCGGAAATCGATTACATGACGTTTCACCTCTGGCCGCTGAACTGGAGCTGGATCGATATCAAGGATCTTCCCGGCACGCATGGGCCTGCCGAAGCCAAAGGCCGCGACCATATCCGCCAGCATATCGCGATTGCTCAAAAGCTGAACAAGCCGCTGGTGGCGGAAGAGTTCGGGTTTCCGCGTGACGACGGTTTTGCGCCGGGTTCGCCGACCGCCTTTCGCGACAGTTTTTACAACATGATGTTTTCGGAGGTTTTGGGCAGCGCCAAAAGCCGCGGTCCCTTGGCCGGAACCAATTTTTGGAGCTGGGGCGGAGAGGGGCGCGCCGAGCACGAGGATTATCGCATGCGCCCGAGCGACACATCCTTTGTCGGAGACCCGCCCCAGGAGCCGCAAGGCGCCAATTCGGTATACGATATCGACCAGTCGACGCTGGATATTATCCGCGATCATGCGGCAGCGCTGGCCGCGGTTGCATAACCGGTTGTTTCTTTCTGTTAAGCTGAGCGGCATGCTACTGTCCCCAACCCGAAATTCGTTGCATCCGATATCGGCCTCATTCGAATTTCGGAATCGAGAGGACACGAGCCAACCTATTGATGCTAGTGTCGTTTGGGTTTCGAAGTTGGTCACAGATGCTGATATCGGTGATGTCGCGAACTTCGAAACCACGACACTGGTGCGTCCGTCGATTCTCCGGAAAGACCTGTTGTGAAAGCGATTGCCAGCCGTCTTGGCTTCAGCCAAGCAGCGTCAGGCTTGGTCAGCGGTGTCTTCACGCCGTTTTTCGCTGCTTGGCTTGCCTGGCGCGGACTATCGCCCAGTCAGATCGGCGCCGTTCTGTCTGCCGGTCTGTTATTGCGCGCCTTGCTGGGGCCGGCGAGCGGCATCATGGCGGACGCGCGCAACGACCGGCGCACTGTGATGATCGTCCTTTATTGGGCCATGCTGGTCGGCTATGGCGCACTCAATTTCGTGAAAGCGCCCGTCGCGGTTTTTGTGGCGGCGGTATCGGCTACCGTGGCGTTTGGATCCGCAACCCCCCTCCTCGAAAGTGTGAGCGTAAGGCTTTCGGAGCGTTACGGGTTCAACTACGGACGCGTGCGGCTATGGGCATCGTCGGCGTTTGTCGCTGCGAATATCCTAGGTGGCATCCTTGTCACTTGGTTCGGCATTCGGATTGTAGCGCCTTGGCTTGCTATCGGGGCAGGTCTGTGTGTCCTAACGACCTTCCTTCTTCCTGCCCCGCCGCCCGATCATCCGCGCGGCGATCTTGTGGCGCGTTTGCGCGCTACGTTCGGCGAAACG
>CAWGHR010000006.1:0-16453 GCA_963822275.1 uncultured Alphaproteobacteria bacterium | reverse complement strand
ACACTGGAGACGTAATACCAGGCATCGTTGGCGAAGGTCGCCTGCAACGAGGGATCGCCCAGCTTCTCCTGGATGGTGGTCTTTGTGTCGTTGCCGATCGTCACGCCGGATTCGGCGTCGGGATCGGGCAGGAAGCCGCGCTGGCTGATGACCGGCGAGCAGCCCATCAGCAGGGCCGCAGCACAAAGAACGAGTTTTTTCATGGGACCTCAACCGGGTTCTTCCCGCCGCGATGTGCTAGCCTTGGCGGGCGCCACTTGCAAGACTTTCCCGCCAAGGGGCAAGAGGCAGAGTATACAATGGTTTGCCGCCAAAATCTTCGACAAAGGACGAGGGATCATGCTGAACGCGCTGCGCAAGAGCAAAGAGCGCCGGCAGCTTGCCGCGGAGCTTCATGCCGCCCTGGTGGCGCGCGCCCGCGAACCTGAATTTTTCGCAACCTTCGGAATTAAGGATACGCTCGACGGCCGTTTCGATCTCATCGCTCTGCATGCCTGGCTGGTGCTCGAACGGCTGCGGGAAGCCGGCGCGTCGTCGTTGTCGCAATCCTTCATCGATGCGGTATTTGTCGGCTTCGACGAGGGACTGCGCGAATTGGGTGCCGGCGACATCGGCATGGGCAAGCGGGTCAAGAAACTTGCCGACGCGTTCTACGGCCGGATGCAGGCCTATGGCGAAGCGTGCGGACGAGGCCGCCATGGAAGCCGCTCTGATCCGCAATCTCTATCGCGGGGCGCCGGACCTTGGCGCAAAGCCGATGGCGCACTATGTGATGAGCGCGAAGATCGCGGCTGAAGAGCTGCGATGTCGAAAATGGCCGGATTGATTTTGGGCCCATGCCGTTGAGAGGAGTAAGGCCATGCACGATGAAGGCGAGGCGCCGCTGCGCCATGTCTTCGACCTTGGCGATCTGTCGCATGCCGGCAGCCAGGTGACGGTGACCGCGCAGGGCGACGAACTTGCGCGCTTGGCGGAGTGGGCCGGCGTGGAAGCCGTGCGGTCCTTTGTCGGAAATGTCGCGCTGCGCCGCCTGACCCAGACGCATTTTGCCTTCGACGCCGATTTGACGGCAGACATCGTGCAAACCTGTGTGGTGTCGCTGGAGCCGATGGAGACCCATATCGAGCGTCATCTGGCGCGCGAGCTGCATTTTACGCCGCGCGGGCGCGCCGAACGGGCCGAATTAACCTTGGCCGCGGGCGACGAAGACGTGCCCGAAGAGATTACCAGCCTCGATTACGATTTGGCGGCCCCTCTGCTGGAGGAGTTCGTATTGGCCATCGATCCCTATCCCCGCAAGGAGGGCATCGCCTTCGAGCTGCCCCAAGACCCGGCTGCGGCGCCCGAAAGCCCGTTCGCTGTGCTGAAAAGTCTCAAAGAAGGCGGCTGAAGCGCAGAAAAGCGGCCTTTTTCTCGCTTGAATCCCGGGGCGGTTTCCTGTTCACTCCGCGCCTTGCTTTGCCCGCCGGTCCGGTCGGTCGCGCACCCTTTGCTCGTGCCGATATGGCCTGTCGCGAGCCCAATGGAGAATTGTTCCGCCATGGCGGTCCCCAAAAGTAAAAAGTCGCCGTCACGGCGCAACATGCGCCGGTCGCATCACGCGCTGACGCCGACGACACACAACGAATGCCCCAATTGCGGCGAGCAGAAGCGTCCGCATCACATTTGCGCCGCGTGCGGTCACTATGACGGTCGCGAAGTGGCCGCCAAGAAGGCCAAAGCCTGAGAGATCATCGATCAGGCTCTGAGGGGCAGGTGCGATCGTGTCCCGCGAATTGACAGTTTCGATTGATGCGATGGGCGGCGATGGCGGCCCATCCGTTATCGTTGCCGCGATTGCGCGTGCGGTGCAGCGCCATCCCTTGGTCAAATTTCTGCTGCATGGCGACGAAGAAGCCATCGGCGCTATGCTGGCAAAACGCCGCACGAAATTCGCCCATCGCGTCAGCGTGCGTCATGCGCCGGGACAGGTGCGGATGGACGACAAGCCGAGCTTGGCGCTGCGCCGCGGGCGCAACTCCAGCATGTGGCGCGCCATCGAATCCGTGAAGAACGGCGAGGCCGAAGTCGTCGTCTCGGCCGGCAATACCGGCGCGCTGATGGCGATGTCGATGTTTCAGCTCGGCGTGATCGACGGCATTTCGCGCCCGGCCATCGCGGCGCTGTGGCCGACCATGCGCGCGCCAATGCGTGGTTCTCGATTGCGGCGCCAATGTCGAATGCGATGCCGATCAGCTGGTCGATTTCGCGGTGATGGGCGAGGCGTTTGCGCGCGCCGTGCTGGGCTTGGAACGACCCTCGATCGGATTGCTCAATGTCGGTTCGGAAGAGGTGAAGGGCCATGACGCGGTGAAAGGCGGCCGCCCATATCCTGCGCAACACATCTCTGCCGATCGAGTTTTACGGTTTCATCGAAGGCGACGACATCGGCAAAGGCACGGTCGATGTCGTGGTGACCGACGGCTTCACCGGCAATATCGCGCTGAAGACCGCGGAAGGCACGGCCAAGCTCATCGTCGGCTATTTGCGAGGCGCCTTGCGGCGCTCGCTGTTGTCGCGGATGGGCGCGGTCTTGGCCAGCGGTGCGCTGAATGCTCTGCGCCGCAAGCTCGATCCGCGCACGGCCACCGGCGGAATGTTCCTTGGTTTGAACGGCGTCGTGGTGAAAAGCCATGGCGGCACCGATGCCATGGGCTTTGCCGGCGCCATCGATATGGCCATCGACATGGCCGACGCAGACATCAACAAACGCATCGTCGCTGACAGAGCCGGCGTCGCAATGCCCGGCTAGGGAGCCTGTCACCACGTGATCCGTTCGCACATCCTCGGTTGTGGCGCGTATTTGCCGAAAACCATTTTGACCAATCACGATCTCGCCAAGCGGATGGATACCAGCGACGAATGGATTCAGGCGCGCACCGGCATCCGTCAGCGCCATATCGTCGCGCCGGGCGAAAAGACCTCCGATCTCGCGGTGGAAGCCTCGCGCGCGGCGCTGGCCGATGCCGGGATCGGCGCCAACGATCTCGATTACATCGTCTGCGCCACCACCACGCCGGACGAAACCTTTCCCGCCACGGCCACGGTCATTCAATCGCGCCTGGGCATGACGCGCGGCGCCGCGTTCGACGTTCAGGCGGTGTGCTCCGGATTCATCTTCGGCTTGGCGGTGGCCGATAATTTCATCCGCAGCGGCGATGCCAAGACCGTGCTCCTGGTCGGCGCGGAGAGCATGACGCGCTTGCTCGATTGGAACGACCGCGTCACCTGCGTGTTGTTCGGCGACGGCGCGGGCGCGGTGGTCCTGCACGCGGGCGAGGGCGAGGGCAGCAACGCCGACAGCGGCGTCCTCAACACCAAATTGTTTTCCGACGGCACGATGCACGATCATCTTTTCGTCGATGGCGGTCCGTCTTCGACCCAGACCACCGGCCATTTGCGGATGCACGGCAAGGAAGTCTTCCGCCACGCCATCACCAATATTTCCGCCGCGATCGTCGCCTCGCTGGAGGCGGCCGGACTGACGGTCGCGGACATCGACTGGTTCGTGCCGCACCAGGCCAATCAGCGCATCCTCGACGGAACGGCAAAAAAGCTGGGGATACCGCCCGACAGGGTGGTCTCGACCGTGGCCCAGCACGGCAACACATCGGCCGCCTCCGTGCCGCTCGCCCTGGCCACGGCGGTGGCCGACGGGCGGATCAAAAAGGGCGATCTGGTGCTGGTGGAGGCCATGGGGGGCGGTTTCACCTGGGGTGCGGCCCTTCTGCGCTGGTAGCCGATTTGCCTGTGACGTCTGAGCCGTGCGTCCTATCCCTTTGATGTTGACGGCAAATCCTTATCCCGCATAGGCTTGGCCGGCGAGAGGGAGTCGCTGCCTGCCATGACCAGCTCAACGCTGACCCGCGCCGATTTGACCGAGGCCGTTTTCCAGGCGGTCGGCCTGTCGCGCAACGAATCCGCCCAGATGGTCGAGGACATGCTCGAAGAACTCTGCGCCGCGCTGGCGCGTGGCGAGACCGTGAAACTTTCCTCCTTCGGGACATTTGCCGTGCGGCAGAAATCGCAACGCATGGGCCGCAATCCCAAGACCGGCGACGAAGTGCCCATCGCGCCGCGCCGCGTGCTTGGTGTTCCGTCCCAGCCATGTGCTGAAAGCCGTCATCAACGGCCAAACGCCGGTCAACGGCGAAGACGTGGATTGATCTAGATGGGCGCAGCCACAGCGCAGATCGCCATTCGCGCGAAATCGCCCGAGGCCTTCCGCACGATCAGCGAAGTCGCGAGCGATCTCGATGTGCCGCAGCATGTGCTGCGTTTCTGGGAAAGCCGCTTCGCGCAAGTGCGGCCCACCAAGCGCGCCGGCGGGCGGCGCTATTACCGTCCCGAAGACGTCGATCTGCTGCGCGGCATCCGCGCGCTGCTCTATTCGGAAGGCTACACGATCAAAGGCGTGCAAAAGCTTTTGCGCGAGCGCGGCCTTCGCTATGTGGCCGATGTCGGGCGCGGCGAAGCGGTGGCCGAACCGGCCGCCGCCATCCCGGAAATGGAGTTTTCGGATGTCGAGCCCATTCGCGTCGTGCCCTTCGCCAGCGCCGAAGTGGTTCGCCTGGAGCGCGTGACGGACGCCCTGGCGGAAGAAGAACGCGAAAAGCTCGAAATCCTCTTGGCCGAACTCGTCCAGTTAAAAGGACGCCTGCGCGCCGCGCATGGCGCTGATGAGCACGAAAACGAGCCGCTTTTCGGCCGATGCGGCGTTGCCGCGGGACGCGCGCCCACTATAGTCCGCCGCCCTTGGCGACCCAGGCCAAGGGAATACCCCGGCGGCTGTGCCGCCCGAATGTCGGAGCGTGGCGCAGCCTGGTTAGCGCACTTGTCTGGGGGACAAGGGGTCGGAGGTTCAAATCCTCTCGCTCCGACCAATAACTAACTGAAATACAACCGCAAAAATTCTAGCTGTCGTATTGTGTCCGGCAAAGCTTTGCTCTGGGCGACAACGAGCGTGACGGAAGCCTTTTGCCTTATTCATGCCGGGTTCGCCATCACTGGTTTCCGGCTTTCCAAAATGTCGATTGCGCGAATATGTGTGCTCCGCAATCCGAATCCCGGCGTCCGAATGCGATCATCCCGTGTGGCTCGCCGAAGCTGCGGCGTCGCGGTGTGGGCCAATACTTTGCCGTGCATATCGACAATCTCGACGGTTCCTGCCGGCGCATCGACGGCGCCGAGACTGTGCACCGTCACGCTGACGGAGCCGCCCTCTACTTTCACATCGTCGGCGCCGATGCCGAGATCGGGGCGGGTTTCGACCGCTGGTCCGGGCGTCTTCAGTGTGAATTCGAGAATGGTCGTCTGCTTGGGCGGGAAGACGACATCGACGGAATCCACGGTCAAAGCACATCGCACGCAGATTATGCGCAAAATGTCGGCAGCCTCGCTGGCGGAGTTGGTCCGGATGGCGGACAAGCTCGAGCTGGCTGAAGTGTGAAGTCTTCGGGTTGGTCACGCCAAAGCGGAGAGACCTGCCGGTCTCGCGGCGCCCTTGGACGTCCCCTTATTCCAAACGAGAGACGGGTGGCGTCGGCGTAACCTTATCCTGCAGCTTTCTTCGCATTGTACTGGTCGAAGGCTTCCACGGCTTGCGCCGCATACATCACGCTTGGGCCGGCCCCCATATAGATCGCCATGCCCATAGTCTCCATGACCTCGTCGCGGCTGGCACCCAGCTTCACAGCAGCCTCGGCATGGAATGTGATACAGGCATCGCAACGGGTCGCAACTGCGATGCCGAGTGCGAGCAGCTCCTTGGTCTTGCTATCCAGCGCCTTCGGTTCGAGTGCGGCACGCGCAAGCGCCGAAAACGCCTTCATCGTGTCGGGCAATCCAGTCCGCACTTCCTTTAGCGCCAGCGATAACTCGCCGGCCATCTGCGGCCAATCTTTGTACATGTTGAGAACTCCGTGGGTATTGTTTTGGACGCACCTTCTGTCCCCGGGTCAGCGAAATGCGTTACCCGGTTTGACGCCTAAGGCTTTGAAGACGATGGCTGCGGGACAGAACCCGGTGAAGGCCGCTTGAAACATATTGAGGCCCGCGAACGCGCTCAAAAGCAGCCACCAGGGGCTGTAGACCTGAGAAAGTACGAGACCAGCCAAAACGACCAATCCTGCAAAGGCGAAGACGGCGCGGTCGATGTTCATGATGGAATTCTCCTTTTCAATTGGCAAACAAGAGTGGCAAACAAGAGCAGGGCGCCGAATGTTTTGCGATCCTGCGTCACGAAAGCGGCTCGTCGCTTGACAATATATTCGTATTATCGTATATACGCAAGTATGAAAATGAACATCGACCAAATGCTGACTTCGGCCGGCGAGGCCGAGGAACTCCTGAAGGCGCTCGCCAACCGGCACCGCCTGACCATTCTGTGCCAATTGATCGACGGCGAGCGTTCGGTCGGCGAACTGGCGGGCTTTTTGTCGCTGCGCGACTCGACGGTGTCGCAGCACCTCGCCCTGTTGCGCAAGGACGGCCTGGTTTCCACCCGGCGTGACGGCCAGACGATCTGGTATGCGATTGCAAGTGCTCCGGCGCGGAAGCTGCTGGAGACGCTCTATCAAATCTATTGCGCGCCGAACGCCATTTGCGCGCCTTCGGTGAAGAAGCGCACCGCAACCAACAGAAAGACGTCAAATGACAGCCAAAAACCTTACCGCCGAGCGAGGTCGCACGCGGCCTAAAGTCGGACTCCATTCTTCTGATCGATGTTCGCGAACCGGGAGAATACGCCGCGGAGCGCATTCACGGCGCCCTGTCTGTTTCCGCTCTCCACTTTCGATCCGCACGCCTTGCCCGATTGCGGCAAGCGCAAAGTCGTTTTCCATTGCGGCTCCGGCATCCGCTCGGCAAAGGCCGTCGCGGCCTGCCAGAAGGCGGGACTAGCCCATGACAGCCATCTGAAAGGCGGCATTCAGGCTTGGAAAGCCGCCGGCCTTCCCATCGTCACTGCCGATCCCGCCACAGGTGAGCCCCGCGACCGCGGATGAGGTGATCCATTGTCGAAATTCTTCGCCGGCATTCTTGCCTTCTTCGGCCTCGGCAGCCCCGTACACCACACGCCGCCGCCACCGCCGACCTATCTTGTCGTCCAGTCGTCCGTTACGGACGAGAAGGCCGTGTTCGCAACCATCGAATCCGCAAACGTGGTGCCCGCGCGGGCGCGAAACGGCGGCACGATTATCGAATTGCACGTCAAACAAGGCGATCACGTCGAGCAGGGGCAGTTGATCGCAACCATCGGCGACCCGAAGCTAGGCTTGCAGGTGAACTCCTACAGCGCACAGGTGCAGGCCGCGCAGGCGCAGCTGGCGCAGGCGCAGCTCGATTATCAGCGCGCGCAGCGGCTCATCGCGGAGGGTGCCATCGCCAAGAACGCGTACGACCAAGCACGCACGGCCTATAATGTCGCGGCCTCGAATGTGCGCTCGATGAGCGCTCAGCGCGCCGTCATTCAGCAGCAATCCGCCGAGGGGCAAGTGATGGCCCCCACCGCGGGGCGCGTGATTACCGTTCCGGTTACGGCGGGAACCGTGATGATGCCGGGCGACACCGTCGCAACCGTAGCCGAGCAGGATTTTGTATTGCGGCTGGAAGTGCCGGAGCGCCATGCGCGCTACATCAAAATCGGCGATCCGGTTCGGCTGGACGGCAGCGACATGGGCTTGGATGGCCCGCGCTTCGGCAAGATCAAGCTCGTCTATCCGCAGATCGATAATGGCCACGTTGTGGCGGACGCGACGGTGGAAGGTTTCAGCGACTATTTCGTCGGCGAGCGCGTCCGCGTCTGGGTCTCGGCGGGCCAGCGTCAAGCCGTCGTGATTCCGGCAAAACTTATCGTCACCCGTTCCGGCATCGACTACGTCAAATTGCGCCTCGCGAGCGGCGAGGCCATCGACATACCGGTGCAACGCGGGCAGGAAATCCGCACGCCCAAGCAACGCGACGGAATTGAAGTGCTCTCCGGTTTGGCACCAGGCGACAGGCTTCTCAAGCCATGAACCTGGGATTTTCGGGGCGGCTGACGCGCGCGACCATCCAATCGCCGTTGACACCGCTTTTTCTGCTCGCCGCCATTGTCTTCGGTATCGTGGCGCTGATCACGATCCCGCGCGAGGAAGAACCCCAAATCAGCGTGCCGATGGTGGACATCTTCGTTCAGGCAAATGGTCTGAAGGCGCCGGACGCTGCCGAACTTGTTACCAAGCCGCTGGAAGAAATCGTCAAGGGCATTTATGGCGTCGAGCATGTCTATAGCCAAACGCAGGACGACCGCGTTCTGGTCACCGCGCGTTTCCTGACCGGCACGAATGCGGACGACGCTATCCTGCGCGTGCAGGCCAAGATCAGGGCCAATCTACGACAAAATCCCGCTGGGCATTCCCGGAACCGTTGATCGTCGGGCGTGGCATCAACGACGTGGCCGTGGCGGTGCTGACCTTGTCGCCCAAGCCGGAAGCCGCCGCTCGCTGGAACGAAAAGGACCTTTACGCACTGGCGATGAAAGTGCAGGCGGAACTCGCCAAAGTCGACAATGTCGGCCTGACCTATATCCAAGGCGGCTCCGCCGACGAGATCAGCGTCCAGCCCGACCCTGAGAAACTGGCGCTGTATGGCGTCACGCTGCAACAGTTGGAAGCGAAGATTCAGGGCGCCAATCGCTCTTTCCTGGCGGGTCAGTTGCGCGATAGCGGCCGCATGCTGCAGGCGGTCGCCGGCAAGACGCTCTCGGGCGTGCCGGACATTGGCCTTCTGCTCGTCACCACGCGCGACGGAAGGCCGGTCTATGTGCGCGACCTGGCGACGGTCATTATCGGCCCCAGCCCGGCGGAACATCATGTCTGGTCGCTGAACCGCATGGGCAAGACAAGCTGGTCGACGGCGCCGGCCGTCAGCATCGCCTTTGCCAAGCGGCCAGGCGCGAATGCCGTGGTGGTAGCCGAGCAATTGATCCAGCATGCCAATGCGTTGAAGGGGAACTTCATTCCCAGCGATGTCAGCGTCGAAGTCACGCGCGATTACGGCAAAACCGCCAACGACAAGGCAAACGAACTTCTGTTCCATCTTGCGCTCGCGACGGTTTCGATCGTGTTGTTGATCTGGATGGTGGTCGGCTGGCGCGAGGCGACGGTAACGCTTGATCGTCATTCCGACCACGATCCTGCTCACTCTCTTTGCCGCGAACCTGATGGGCTACACGATCAACCGCGTCAGCTTGTTCGCGCTCATCTTCTCCATCGGCATCCTGGTCGACGACGCCATCGTCGTGGTGGAAAACATCGCCCGGCATTGGGACATGAATGACGGGCGCACGCGGCTGCAAGCCGCCATCGGCGCCGTCGCGGAAGTGGGAAACCCGACCGTCGTTGCGACCCTGACGGTGATCGCCGCCCTGCTGCCGATGCTGTTCGTCTCGGGCATGATGGGGCCTTACATGGCGCCCATCCCGGCCAATGCTTCGGCGGCGATGCTGTTCTCTTTCTTCGTCGCGATGGTGATTGCGCCTTGGGCGCTGCTCAAATTGGCAGGCAAAGGGAAGGGTGCGCCCGCCGGGCGAACACCACACCGAAGGAGCCATCGGGAAATTCTACCGGCGCCTCGCTACGCCCATCGTCAGTTCGAAGAAGAACGCCAAACGCTTCCTGGCCTATGTCGCCGGGGGCACGGTTCTGGTCTGCCTGCTGTTCGTCACCGAGAACGTGACGGTGAAGCTGCTGCCGTTCGACAACAAATCCGAACTGGAGGTCATGGTCGATTTGCCGGAAGGCGCCACGCGTGGAAGACACCTCGCGCGTCCTGTTCGAAGCGGCTGCCGTCACCGAGAGCTTGCCGGAGGTGCATTCGATCCAGGCTTATGCGGGCACGCCCGCGCCGTTCAATTTCAACGGCCTGGTGCGCCATTACTATCTGCGCGAAAACCCGGAGCTGGGCGAACTTCAGGTCAATCTGGCGGACAAGTCCGACCGCGACCGTGAAAGCCACCGAATCGCGCTCGATCTGCGCCGCAAACTTGCCGCCCTGACCCTGCCGAAAGGCACGGTGGTGAAGGTGGTGGAAGTGCCGCCGGGACCGCCGGTGCTCTCCACGCTGCTTGCCGAAATCTACGGCCCCGACACCAAGACGCGCCGCGCCGAAGCGGAAGAAGTCAAGAAGCTGTTCAAGTCCGTTCCCTACATCGTCGATGTCGACGATTCCTACGGCCAGCCGCGGCCGCGCCTGCGCATCACCATCGACCAGGACAAGCTGGAGTATTTCGGCGTCGAGCAAAGCGACGTTTACGATACGCTGAATGCTCTCCTCGGCGGCGTGCCTGTCGGCTATTCGCATCGCGGCGAGGATCGCAACCCGATCGAGATCGTCGTGCGAATGCCGAAAAGCGACCTTACATGGTCGCAGAAGCTGGCTTCGACGCCGGTGCCGGCCAACGCGCAGCCCGGCAACAAGGCCGTCGTCGAATTGGGCGACATCGTCAGCGTCACGCGCGAAGCGGGATCGCCCGTGATCTTCCGCCGCGACATGCATTATGCCGACATGGTCACCGGCGAACTCGCCGGAGAATTCGAAGCACCGATCTACGGCATGTTCGCGGTGGACGATCTCGTCAAGTCGCATGATTGGGGCAAGCTCACGCCGCCCCAAATCCTGTTCCACGGCCAACCCGACGACGAAAGCAAGCCTTCGCTGTTGTGGGACGGCGAATGGGAAGTCACCTATGTCACCTTCCGCGACATGGGCGCGGCCTTCATCGTCGCGCTGCTGGGAATCTATGTTCTCGTCGTCGCGCAGTTTGGAAGCTTCAAGCTGCCGCTCGTCATCCTGACGCCGATTCCGCTGACCCTGATCGGCATTGTGTTGGGGCACTGGCTGTTCGGCGCGCCGTTCACCGCCACCTCGATGATCGGGTTCATCGCGCTGGCCGGCATCATCGTGCGCAATTCGATCCTGCTGGTGGATTTCATCCGCCACGGCAAAGGCGAAAGCGGCAAGCCCTTGCGCCAAGTGCTGCTCGACGCCGGAGCGACGCGTTTCCGCCCCATCCTGCTCACCGCCTTGGCGGCCATGATCGGCGCAGCCACGATCCTCACCGACCCGATCTTCCAGGGGTTGGCGATATCGCTGCTGTTCGGCCTGGCGTCGTCGACGCTGCTGACGGTCTTGGTGATCCCGGCGATCTATGTCTGGTTGCGCGACCCGGACAGTCCTCCGCCGGCGCCCCCGGATTGGCGGCGTTACATCATTCCGTTGACGGAACGGATGCAGGGTGTCTACGGACGGTTCGTTCGGAAATAGCGCGGATGCTCGCTGGGATCGTCGATGCGACAAGATCGTGTTTTAGAAGTGCTTAATGCGAATGGCGACGAAGCGGCGGATTTTGCTCGCCAGCCCGCCGACGACAAACGCCCGCTGATACTCATGGAAGCGGGGTTTTGGTAAGGCGTCGGCGTATTCTCACGGCCGCCAAAATGTCGGAGTGTGGCGCTCCGACCAATTAAATCAAGTACTCGCGAATATAATGACAGGATCTCCTGTCACTGTATTCCACACCGGCGCTCCAGTATACGGCGCGACTTGTTAAGTGACGCCGCGCCTAGAAGTTTGGAGCCGAAGCAAAAAACTAGCATTGCAGTATTGCAGGTCTGTCCCTCTGCAGAAGAAAAGGCGCGAGAGCGGGCGGGCAGGACGCAAGGAGAACCTGTCACGATGTTGCTGATTGGAAACGAATTTGTGAACTAAGAAGAAGTGCAATTAGAAGCCGATAGATGATTTTCTGGATGCTGGAGGCAGCTTGCCTTGTACGCTAGGTGCGCGCAAAAACTTTGCTCCGGCGCCGAGTTTACCGATTGCGGGGCCCAGTGGATTGGATGCTGGGTTGTCGGCATGTCTTCGGGCACTTGCGATGCCAGCAACGCTAAAGGTACCTGCGATGTCAGCAAAGCTAACAACTAACGGTTTATGCAGAAGTGCAGTACGAGCTTCTCCGCTGAATTTTACTCCACCGGAGTTTGCTTCAATAAGATCCAATGCCCATTCGCGGGCTGCCGCCACTTGGCTATGATCTTTAGGGTCAATCTCAAGGACACTGATTCCTATTTGAACGAGCTGGGCATTGCGCGATTCTGACCACGCGTGGATCGTGAAGGTAACGGCGCTCCCCGCAATCACCACGGCACACAACGCGGTAACCATCTGCATAGATGTCGCGGAAGGTCCCGATATTCCTCGCTGACCTCTAAACCCTGAAAGCGCACGGATTTGCCTACTAAGACCTCGTATATTTTTCACGACCATGCCGATATTCCCTCGAATTCAACTGTGCCATGTCGCGCTCAGCCTAAAGGACCCTAAGGATTTGATAACACGAGCGCGCGCCCCTTTGCAGAAGAAACGGAACGAAAGCAAGCAGGTCAATTTACTAGCACACCTCTCTCCATATTCCAGCCAACCTCTTCGACCCTCGACCAAGGCGAATGCCTGGCGGTGACGCCGCCTAAATGTCGGAGCGTGGCGCAGCCTGGTTGGCGCACTTGTCTGGGGACAAGGGGTCGGAAGTTCAAATCCTCTCGCTCCGACCAATAACTAACTTAAAATACGTAATATTTTTGGTAAGGTAGTCCGAATAGCGGACTACTTCACAGCAGTTTGCTCTGCTCCAGCACGAACAGATCTTCAAAACGGTTCGGTTGAAGCTGCTTGTAGGCGGTCTGCAAGACTTTCAAATACGCCCACGGCTTGTCAGAAAGTCGCGTCGTGTTCTCGCACCACAATTGAGCAGCGCGGTCCTTGTTGACGACATTAACGTCCTCAAGCCCCTTGGTCTCGACGATGTAATGAATGCCAATGTTGGTCCGTACTACAAAATCGGGTTCGTAATAGCGCAGGTTTCCGGAGTTATCGGTGTACTCGATGGCAAATCGAAATTGTTCCGGCAGTTTTGTGAAGCGCTCTACGTCCGGCGCCTTCTGCAGAAATTGTGCAAATTCCTTCTCGAACTCGTTGTCGCATGGCACTAGGTTAAAGATGCACCTGTCTGCAGCCAGTGTTGGACGTGACCAGGGAAATGGCGGCGTTTCGGAGAGCAGTCGGCCGGCGTTTAAGAGCTGCGGCTCCAGTTCCGTGATGACCATCTTGCGCAGCGCTTCGACGAATGTCTTGACCGTGACGTATTGCGCCACATTGCTGCCGACCGCTTTGATCATGGCCGGCTCGTCCAGCGTCACCCGACCGCCGAACGCTTTGTTTTCCAAGAATTCCCTAACTTTGGGAGCCAGTATCGAGAATTGGGACGGCAGTTTTACGTCCTGGGCGATGCGCCGCGCGTAGTAGCCGATGACTTCTTCGGCCGTCTGCGGTTCGGGAATGCTGTACTCCCGTTCGATTAGTTTCTGGAGGGTGATGATGTCGTAACCCTCATAGCGGAACGATTTGGCGGTGGCGTCGTCGTGCTTGCGGGGTAGAACTGGGCAGATGAGCTTGCCGATATCGAGTTCGGCGATTTCCTCAGCCAGGGATTTCTTGCGAGTAAGAATTGGGCTGAGCACCGGGATCGCAATGTCGCGGTCAGCCTTCTGGGGATCGGGCGCGATGGTGACAATGCTCACCTTCTCGCCGAGTTTGAAGGTCTCTAGCTGGATGTCTTCCTCGCGCTCCAGTTGCTCGACGAACTCGATGAACTTCTTGTTTCCGATCACATCGACGCGCTCGACGTAGCCCGTCGAACCGCGGAACATTAGGCGCAAACCGCGGCCGACGGTCTGCTCGGGCAGGATATTTGCTTTGGAAGAATACGGCCGGAGACCGACAATAACCGTCACGCCTTGCACGTCCCAGCCTTCGCGCAGCATCATCACGCTGACGATGCAGTTGATCGGACTTTTTTCGTCATCAACCTCGCGCGAAGCCTTTCGTGCCGCGTCCAGGTCCTTCTTTGATACATCGCCGGACTTGTCGGTATGGATGATCAGAAGGTTTTCGCCGCCGAACTCGGAAGGATATTTTTTCCGTAGCCAATCGCCCACATCGTCGGCTTCGGAGGTGTCGTTCATCATCACGAACAGCACCGGCTTTTTGCCGAGCGGACTTAATTGTTCGCGATACTCCTTCCAACGCTCTACGCCAGCCGTCAGATAGGCTTGATAGCGGGTACTTGCCACATCGGACTGCGCTTCGGTGATCCCCTGGGCCAGCCCCTTGAGCGGACGCTTCACGACATTGTCGAGAATGGCCTGCTTGAGCGGATAGTCATACACCGTCCAGGAAAACAGCCGCACCCTTGCTGTGAGCGGGGAGTGGCCGTGAAATCCAGTTGCGCAGCCACCGGGGATCTTCGCGTGCAAGCCGCGAATGACCTTGTTCCACTCGCTGTCTTCGTCGTGCGTGTGGTGGGCTTCGTCGTTGATACCACTAGCGGCCCGCCGCGGTCGACGATCCGCTCGTCGAAATCTATCAATGTCCAGGTTTGCGCCGGCGGCTTCGGTCCAGCACCGCAGTCATCGCCTCCGGCTCATCGTCCTGGCGCCGTTTCGGCCGCTCGTAGAACTGTTGCATGTTGGCGAGATAGAGCGCGCCCAGTGAGCTCGCACGCTCGCCGTCGCCGCGCATGTAGCATTGGAAGTCGCGCCAGAAGATTTCCAATCTCCGGCGGGATGACCGGGTCGGCCCGGAAGATGCGGCCGTCCGCAAAATCCGTCCGCAGCCGTTCGAAGACGATCACGTTCGGCGCGATCACCAGGAATGTCTTCGCGAAATCGTCCCGCTCTTCGTTCACCGCGTTCAAGTACTGCCATGCAATAGCCAGCGACATGACCTTGGTCTTGCCGCTGCCGGTCGCCATCTTGACGCAGTAACGGGCAAAGTCGTCGTATTGCAGTAGGCGTAGATCGCTGCGGGTGGCAAAGGTTTCCACCAGGCCCTTGTGGCGCCGCACCTTGGCGACTTCGTAGAGATAGATCAGCGTCTCAATCGCTTCGCGCTGGAAGTAGTGGTACTTAAATTTGCGGCCGTCAGGCAGGCGATGGTCGGTATGGAACCAATGGTTCAGCAACAGCCGTGTGGTCTCGCTGGTTCCCTTATAACGACCATCGCGCCAGACTTTGAGCTTTTCGCGGATGGCAGGCACCAACGGCGCAGTAGCGACGTGGGCCTCCAACAGGGCAAGCTGAGCAGCATCCGATTTCGGTTTGCGAGCCATGGCTAAGCCACTTTTACCTTGACGGTCTTAGTCGTGTCATTGCCCAGGATGTCGATTACCTTCACCACAACGGAGTATAAACCCTTTTCGGTATAGGCATGCGTTGTTTCAAGTTGGAGTGTCTTGTCCTGGCGCGTGCGGTAGGTCTGCCACTCATTGTGGAAGGTATCGCCTTTATTATCCCAGTCGACAGCCCAGTAATCGATCCACTGCGACCAGTGTTTGACAGCTTTGCGGGCGTCTTCCGGCACGTCGTCGGGCGGGATGACGAAATCCTTAAGCTTGAGTGCGACGTTACGCTTGCTGGTTTTGACGTCCACCGATAGCGCCGCCAATTCGAAGAAGTGAATATCGCCTTGGTCGACCGCTCGCTTGTCCATCGCGTCGTGGGGGATACGCAGGAATCGTATCTGCACGTTAGCGGCTGCAGCCTGCTGCTTGGCAACTTCGTTCAATTCGAAGGCAAAGTCCCAGCCCAGCACATCTACGCCGTTGGTCTTGGGGGCGTCTTTGCCGGTGCCGACGGCGCGCTTGAACTCGGCAGCGATCTGAGTCACGTCACCCGTGCTGATCGGAGCATCCACCGCTCCGACATGCACCATGCGTCCGCTTTTGACGCCGTGCAGCCACGTGTAACCGTTGATCGGCGTTGCGTGGTCGAGCCTTAAGATGAATTCGACATAGGCGCGCTGCCGCGCCGCCGCTTGATCGCCCGTTTCCGTTCCGAATTCGACGCCGGCCCAGGCTTGGCGTTCGTATTTGCCGAGATTTTGCACTTCGAATGGCCGCACGTTCGGAATCGACAGCAACCGTTTGCGTGTGGTGTGGACGGCAAACCGGCCGAGATCGCAAGCGACCCAACGTCTGTTCATTTCCTCCGCGACGGCCGCTGTTGTCCCGCTGCCGCAGAAGCAGTCGAGTACGAGGTCTCCGATATTCGATCCTACGTTCAGGATGCGCTTTAATAACGCTTCAGGCTTTTGAGTTGGATAACCAAGACGTTGTTCGGCCTGTGAATTGATTTCAGGAATATCGGTCCACAGATTCTGAATTGGCATTCCTTTAAGTTCGTCCGCGAAACTCTTTCTTCGAATTCTTCCACTCTTTGTTTCGGGAAAATACAGGCGGCCATCCCGATCCCATAATTCCATCTTCTCTTTGGAGATCATCCAACCATTAGAAGGCGATTTGTAACCTTTGTAGTCATAGATG
>CAWGHR010000005.1:0-206144 GCA_963822275.1 uncultured Alphaproteobacteria bacterium | reverse complement strand
GTTCTCCGCCGCCCAGATCGGCGCGCTGAGCACCACCAATCTGTCGGGCATCGATAGCACCACCATCGGAGCGCTCAATGCCACCCAATTGGGCGGGCTCACCACCACCCAGCTGGCCGGTGTCACCACAACCGCCATCGGCGCGCTGACCGCAACCGAGATGGGCAAGCTAACAACCGCCCAGATCACCGGACTTGGCACAACCAACTTCTCGACCCTGAACTCCACACAGGTTCAAGGCATCGCCACCACCCTGATCAGCGGCATCTCGACCACGCAATTGGCCGCCTTGTCGACCACCGATTTGGCTGAGTTCACCGACACCCAGATCAGCAAGTTCTCCTCGGCCCAGGTTGGCGCTCTCAATGCCACCAACTTCTCGGCCCTGGATGCCACAGCGCTCGGCGCCTTGGCTTCCACCCAGATCACCGGCGTCACCAACACACAGCTGAGCAATCTGACCTCCACCGCGCTGGCCGCTCTGACCTCCACCGAGATCGGACAGCTCTCCACCGCGCAGTTCGCAGCCCTCACCCCCACCAATGTCAACGCCTTGGATGCGGGAACCCAGATCACGGGTCTGACCGCCGCTCAGGTTGGAGGCTTCTCCGCCACCACGCTGTCCGGCTTTACCTCGACCCAGCTGCAAGCGCTCAACGCCACACAAGTCGGCGGCTTCACCACCACCCAGCTTAAGGGGCTCGACACCACAGACTTCACCAAGTTCAGCGATACCCAGATCACCAAGTTCTCCGCCGCCCAGATCGGCGCGCTGAGCACCACCAATCTGTCGGGCATCGATAGCACCACCATCGGAGCGCTCAACGCCACCCAATTGGGCGGGCTCACCACCACCCAGCTGGCCGGTGTCACCACAACCGCCATCGGCGCGCTGACCGCAACCGAGATGGGCAAGCTCACCACCGCCCAGATCACCGGACTTGGCACAACCAACTTCTCGACCCTGAACTCCACACAGGTTCAAGGCATCGCCACCACCCTGATCAGCGGCATCTCGACCACCCAGCTGGCCGCCTTGTCGACCACCGATTTGGCTGAGTTCACCGACACCCAGATCAGCAAGTTCTCCTCGGCCCAGGTTGGCGCTCTCAATGCCACCAACTTCTCGGCCTTGGATGCCACAGCGCTCGGCGCCTTGGCTTCCACCCAGATCACCGGCGTCACCAACACACAGCTGAGCAATCTGACCTCCACCGCGCTGGCCGCTCTGACCTCCACCGAGATCGGACAGCTCTCCACCGCGCAGTTCGCAGCCCTCACCCCCACCAATGTCAACGCCTTGGATGCGGGAACCCAGATCACGGGTCTGACCGCCGCTCAGGTTGGAGGCTTCTCCGCCACCACGCTGTCCGGCTTTACCTCGACCCAGCTGCAAGCGCTCAACGCCACACAAGTCGGCGGCTTCACCACCACCCAGCTTAAGGGATTGTCGACCACAGACTTCACCAAGTTCAGCGATACCCAGATCACCAAGTTCTCCGCCGCCCAGATCGGCGCGCTGAGCACCACCAATCTGTCGGGCATCGATAGCACCACCATCGGAGCGCTCAACGCCACCCAATTGGGCGGGCTCACCACCACCCAGCTGGCCGGTGTCACCACAACCGCCATCGGCGCGCTGACCGCAACCGAGATGGGCAAGCTCACCACCGCCCAGATCACCGGACTTGGCACAACCAACTTCTCGACCCTGAACTCCACACAGGTTCAAGGCATCGCCACCACCCTGATCAGCGGCATCTCGACCACCCAGCTGGCCGCCTTGTCGACCACCGATTTGGCTGAGTTCACCGACACCCAGATCAGCAAGTTCTCCTCGGCCCAGGTTGGCGCTCTCAATGCCACCAACTTCTCGGCCTTGGATGCCACAGCGCTCGGCGCCTTGGCTTCCACCCAGATCACCGGCGTCACCAACACACAGCTGAGCAATCTGACCTCCACCGCGCTGGCCGCTCTGACCTCCACCGAGATCGGACAGCTCTCCACCGCGCAGTTCGCAGCCCTCACCCCCACCAATGTCAACGCCTTGGATGCGGGAACCCAGATCACGGGTCTGACCGCCGCTCAGGTTGGAGGCTTCTCCGCCACCACGCTGTCCGGCTTTACCTCGACCCAGCTGCAAGCGCTCAACGCCACACAAGTCGGCGGCTTCACCACCACCCAGCTTAAGGGATTGTCGACCACAGACTTCACCAAGTTCAGCGATACCCAGATCACCAAGTTCTCCGCCGCCCAGATCGGCGCGCTGAGCACCACCAATCTGTCGGGCATCGATAGCACCACCATCGGAGCGCTCAATGCCACCCAATTGGGCGGGCTCACCACCACCCAGCTGGCCGGTGTCACCACAACCGCCATCGGCGCGCTGACCGCAACCGAGATGGGCAAGCTAACAACCGCCCAGATCACCGGACTTGGCACAACCAACTTCTCGACCCTGAACTCCACACAGGTTCAAGGCATCGCCACCACCCTGATCAGCGGCATCTCGACCACCCAGCTGGCCGCCTTGTCGACCACCGATTTGGCTGAGTTCACCGACACCCAGATCAGCAAGTTCTCCTCGGCCCAGGTTGGCGCTCTCAATGCCACCAACTTCTCGGCCTTGGATGCCACAGCGCTCGGCGCCTTGGCTTCCACCCAGATCACCGGCGTCACCAACACACAGCTGAGCAATCTGACCTCCACCGCGCTGGCCGCTCTGACCTCCACCGAGATCGGACAGCTCTCCACCGCGCAGTTCGCAGCCCTCACCCCCACCAATGTCAACGCCTTGGATGCGGGAACCCAGATCACGGGTCTGACCGCCGCTCAGGTTGGAGGCTTCTCCGCCACCACGCTGTCCGGCTTTACCTCGACCCAGCTGCAAGCGCTCAACGCCACACAAGTCGGCGGCTTCACCACCACCCAGCTTAAGGGAGTCGACCCACAGACTTCACCAAGTTCAGCGATACCCAGATCACCAAGTTCTCCGCCGCCCAGATCGGCGCGCTGAGCACCACCAATCTGTCGGGCATCGATAGCACCACCATCGGAGCGCTCAATGCCACCCAATTGGGCGGGCTCACCACCACCCAGCTGGCCGGTGTCACCACAACCGCCATCGGCGCGCTGACCGCAACCGAGATGGGCAAGCTAACAACCGCCCAGATCACCGGACTTGGCACAACCAACTTCTCGACCCTGAACTCCACACAGGTTCAAGGCATCGCCACCACCCTGATCAGCGGCATCTCGACCACCCAGCTGGCCGCTTTGTCGACCACCGATTTGGCTGAGTTCACCGACACCCAGATCAGCAAGTTCTCCTCGGCCCAGGTTGGCGCTCTCAATGCCACCAACTTCTCGGCCTTGGATGCCACAGCGCTCGGCGCCCTGGCTTCCACGCAGATCACCGGCGTCACCAACACCCAGCTGAGCAATCTGACCTCCACCGCGCTGGCCGCTCTGACCTCCACCGAGATCGGACAGCTCTCCACCGCGCAGTTCGCAGCCCTCACCCCCACCAATGTCAACGCCTTGGATGCGGGAACCCAGATCACGGGTCTGACCGCCGCTCAGGTTGGAGGCTTCTCCGCCACCACGCTGTCCGGCTTTACCTCGACCCAGCTGCAAGCGCTCAACGCCACACAAGTCGGCGGCTTCACCACCACCCAGCTTAAGGGATTGTCGACCACAGACTTCACCAAGTTCAGCGATACCCAGATCACCAAGTTCTCCGCCGCCCAGATCGGCGCGCTGAGCACCACCAATCTGTCGGGCATCGATAGCACCACCATCGGAGCGCTCAATGCCACCCAATTGGGCGGGCTCACCACCACCCAGCTGGCCGGTGTCACCACAACCGCCATCGGCGCGCTGACCGCAACCGAGATGGGCAAGCTAACAACCGCCCAGATCACCGGACTTGGCACAACCAACTTCTCGACCCTGAACTCCACACAGGTTCAAGGCATCGCCACCACCCTGATCAGCGGCATCTCGACCACCCAGCTGGCCGCTTTGTCGACCACCGATTTGGCTGAGTTCACCGACACCCAGATCAGCAAGTTCTCCTCGGCCCAGGTTGGCGCTCTCAATGCCACCAACTTCTCGGCCTTGGATGCCACAGCGCTCGGCGCCCTGGCTTCCACGCAGATCACCGGCGTCACCAACACCCAGCTGAGCAATCTGACCTCCACCGCGCTGGCCGCTCTGACCTCCACCGAGATCGGACAGCTCTCCACCGCGCAGTTCGCAGCCCTCACCCCCACCAATGTCAACGCCTTGGATGCGGGAACCCAGATCACCGGTCTGACCGCCGCTCAGGTTGGAGGCTTCTCCGCCACCACGCTGTCCGGCTTTACCTCGACCCAGCTGCAAGCGCTCAACGCCACACAAGTCGGCGGCTTCACCACCACCCAGCTTAAGGGGCTCGACACCACAGACTTCACCAAGTTCAGCGACACCCAGATCACCAAGTTCTCCGCCGCCCAGATCGGCGCGCTGAGCACCACCAATCTGTCGGGCATCGATAGCACCACCATCGGAGCGCTCAACGCCACCCAATTGGGCGGGCTCACCACCACCCAGCTGGCCGGTGTCACCACAACCGCCATCGGCGCCTTGACCGCCACCGAGATGGGCAAGCTAACAACCGCCCAGATCACCGGACTTGGCACAACCAACTTCTCGACCCTGAACTCCACACAGGTTCAAGGCATCGCCACCACCCTGATCAGCGGCATCTCGACCACGCAATTGGCCGCCTTGTCGACCACCGATTTGGCTGAGTTCACCGACACCCAGATCAGCAAGTTCTCCTCGGCCCAGGTTGGCGCGCTCAATGCCACCAACTTCTCGGCCCTGGATGCCACAGCGCTCGGCGCCTTGGCTTCCACCCAGATCACCGGCGTCACCAACACCCAGCTGAGCAATCTGACCTCGACCGCGCTGGCCGCTCTGACCTCCACCGAGATCGGACAGCTCTCCACCGCGCAGTTCGCAGCCCTCACCCCCACCAATGTCAACGCCTTGGATGCGGGAACCCAGATCACGGGTCTGACCGCCGCTCAGGTTGGAGGCTTCTCCGCCACCACGCTGTCCGGCTTTACCTCGACCCAGCTGCAAGCGCTCAACGCCACACAAGTCGGCGGCTTCACCACCACCCAGCTTAAGGGATTGTCGACCACAGACTTCACCAAGTTCAGCGATACCCAGATCACCAAGTTCTCCGCCGCCCAGATCGGCGCGCTGAGCACCACCAATCTGTCGGGCATCGATAGCACCACCATCGGAGCGCTCAATGCCACCCAATTGGGCGGGCTCACCACCACCCAGCTGGCCGGTGTCACCACAACCGCCATCGGCGCGCTGACCGCAACCGAGATGGGCAAGCTAACAACCGCCCAGATCACCGGACTTGGCACAACCAACTTCTCGACCCTGAACTCCACACAGGTTCAAGGCATCGCCACCACCCTGATCAGCGGCATCTCGACCACCCAGCTGGCCGCCTTGTCGACCACCGATTTGGCTGAGTTCACCGACACCCAGATCAGCAAGTTCTCCTCGGCCCAGGTTGGCGCTCTCAATGCCACCAACTTCTCGGCCTTGGATGCCACAGCGCTCGGCGCCCTGGCTTCCACGCAGATCACCGGCGTCACCAACACCCAGCTGAGCAATCTGACCTCCACCGCGCTGGCCGCTCTGACCTCCACCGAGATCGGACAGCTCTCCACCGCGCAGTTCGCAGCCCTCACCCCCACCAATGTCAACGCCTTGGATGCGGGAACCCAGATCACGGGTCTGACCGCCGCTCAGGTTGGAGGCTTCTCCGCCACCACGCTGTCCGGCTTTACCTCGACCCAGCTGCAAGCGCTCAACGCCACACAAGTCGGCGGCTTCACCACCACCCAGCTTAAGGGATTGTCGACCACAGACTTCACCAAGTTCAGCGATACCCAGATCACCAAGTTCTCCGCCGCCCAGATCGGCGCGCTGAGCACCACCAATCTGTCGGGCATCGATAGCACCACCATCGGAGCGCTCAATGCCACCCAATTGGGCGGGCTCACCACCACCCAGCTGGCCGGTGTCACCACAACCGCCATCGGCGCGCTGACCGCAACCGAGATGGGCAAGCTCACCACCGCCCAGATCACCGGACTTGGCACAACCAACTTCTCGACCCTGAACTCCACACAGGTTCAAGGCATCGCCACCACCCTGATCAGCGGCATCTCGACCACCCAGCTGGCCGCCTTGTCGACCACCGATTTGGCTGAGTTCACCGACACCCAGATCAGCAAGTTCTCCTCGGCCCAGGTTGGCGCTCTCAATGCCACCAACTTCTCGGCCTTGGATGCCACAGCGCTCGGCGCCTTGGCTTCCACCCAGATCACCGGCGTCACCAACACCCAGCTGAGCAATCTGACCTCCACCGCGCTGGCCGCTCTGACCTCCACCGAGATCGGACAGCTCTCCACCGCGCAGTTCGCAGCCCTCACCCCCACCAATGTCAACGCCTTGGATGCGGGAACCCAGATCACGGGTCTGACCGCCGCTCAGGTTGGAGGCTTCTCCGCCACCACGCTGTCCGGCTTTACCTCGACCCAGCTGCAAGCGCTCAACGCCACACAAGTCGGCGGCTTCACCACCACCCAGCTTAAGGGGCTCGACACCACAGACTTCACCAAGTTCAGCGATACCCAGATCACCAAGTTCTCCGCCGCCCAGATCGGCGCGCTGAGCACCACCAATCTGTCGGGCATCGATAGCACCACCATCGGAGCGCTCAACGCCACCCAATTGGGCGGGCTCACCACCACCCAGCTGGCCGGTGTCACCACAACCGCCATCGGCGCGCTGACCGCAACCGAGATGGGCAAGCTCACCACCGCCCAGATCACCGGACTTGGCACAACCAACTTCTCGACCCTGAACTCCACACAGGTTCAAGGCATCGCCACCACCCTGATCAGCGGCATCTCGACCACCCAGCTGGCCGCCTTGTCGACCACCGATTTGGCTGAGTTCACCGACACCCAGATCAGCAAGTTCTCCTCGGCCCAGGTTGGCGCTCTCAATGCCACCAACTTCTCGGCCCTGGATGCCACAGCGCTCGGCGCCTTGGCTTCCACCCAGATCACCGGCGTCACCAACACACAGCTGAGCAATCTGACCTCGACCGCGCTGGCCGCTCTGACCTCCACCGAGATCGGACAGCTCTCCACCGCGCAGTTCGCAGCCCTCACCCCCACCAATGTCAACGCCTTGGATGCGGGAACCCAGATCACGGGTCTGACCGCCGCTCAGGTTGGAGGCTTCTCCGCCACCACGCTGTCCGGCTTTACCTCGACCCAGCTGCAAGCGCTCAACGCCACACAAGTCGGCGGCTTCACCACCACCCAGCTTAAGGGATTGTCGACCACAGACTTCACCAAGTTCAGCGACACCCAGATCACCAAGTTCTCCGCCGCCCAGATCGGCGCGCTGAGCACCACCAATCTGTCGGGCATCGATAGCACCACCATCGGAGCGCTCAACGCCACCCAATTGGGCGGGCTCACCACCACCCAGCTGGCCGGTGTCACCACAACCGCCATCGGCGCGCTGACCGCAACCGAGATGGGCAAGCTAACAACCGCCCAGATCACCGGACTTGGCACAACCAACTTCTCGACCCTGAACTCCACACAGGTTCAAGGCATCGCCACCACCCTGATCAGCGGCATCTCGACCACGCAATTGGCCGCCTTGTCGACCACCGATTTGGCTGAGTTCACCGACACCCAGATCAGCAAGTTCTCCTCGGCCCAGGTTGGCGCGCTCAATGCCACCAACTTCTCGGCCTTGGATGCCACAGCGCTCGGCGCCTTGGCTTCCACCCAGATCACCGGCGTCACCAACACGCAGCTGAGCAATCTGACCTCGACCGCGCTGGCCGCTCTGACCTCCACCGAGATCGGACAGCTCTCCACCGCGCAGTTCGCAGCCCTCACCCCCACCAATGTCAACGCCTTGGATGCGGGAACCCAGATCACGGGTCTGACCGCCGCTCAGGTTGGAGGCTTCTCCGCCACCACGCTGTCCGGCTTTACCTCGACCCAGCTGCAAGCGCTCAACGCCACACAAGTCGGCGGCTTCACCACCACCCAGCTTAAGGGATTGTCGACCACAGACTTCACCAAGTTCAGCGACACCCAGATCACCAAGTTCTCCGCCGCCCAGATCGGCGCGCTGAGCACCACCAATCTGTCGGGCATCGATAGCACCACCATCGGAGCGCTCAACGCCACCCAATTGGGCGGGCTCACCACCACCCAGTTGGCCGGTGTCACCACAACCGCCATCGGCGCGCTGACCGCAACCGAGATGGGCAAGCTCACCACCGCCCAGATCACCGGACTTGGCACAACCAACTTCTCGACCCTGAACTCCACACAGGTTCAAGGCATCGCCACCACCCTGATCAGCGGCATCTCGACCACGCAATTGGCCGCCTTGTCGACCACCGATCTGGCTGAGTTCACCGACACCCAGATCAGCAAGTTCTCCTCGGCCCAGGTTGGCGCCCTCAATGCCACCAACTTCTCGGCCTTGGATGCCACAGCGCTCGGCGCCTTGGCTTCCACCCAGATCACCGGCGTCACCAACACGCAGCTGAGCAATCTGACCTCCACCGCGCTGGCCGCTCTGACCTCCACCGAGATCGGACAGCTCTCCACCGCGCAGTTCGCAGCCCTCACCCCCACCAACGTCAACGCCTTGGATGCGGGAACCCAGATCACGGGTCTGACCGCCGCTCAGGTTGGAGGCTTCTCCGCCACCACGCTGTCCGGCTTTACCTCGACCCAGCTGCAAGCGCTCAACGCCACACAAGTCGGCGGCTTCACCACCACCCAGCTTAAGGGATCGTCGACCACAGACTTCACCAAGTTCAGCGATACCCAGATCACCAAGTTCTCCGCCGCCCAGATCGGCGCGCTGAGCACCACCAATCTGTCGGGCATCGATAGCACCACCATCGGAGCGCTCAACGCCACCCAATTGGGCGGGCTCACCACCACCCAGCTGGCCGGTGTCACCACAACCGCCATCGGCGCGTTGACCGCAACCGAGATGGGCAAGCTCACCACCGCCCAGATCACCGGACTTGGCACAACCAACTTCACGGCCCTGAACTCCACACAGGTTCAAGGCATCGCCACCACCCAGATCAGCGGCATCTCGACCACGCAATTGGCCGCCTTGTCGACCACCGATCTGGCTGAGTTCACCGACACCCAGATCAGCAAGTTCTCCTCGGCCCAGGTTGGCGCCCTCAATGCCACCAACTTCTCGGCCTTGGATGCCACAGCGCTCGGCGCCTTGGCCTCCACGCAGATCACCGGCGTCACCAACACGCAGCTGACCAATCTGACCTCGACCGCGCTGGCCGCTCTGACCTCCACCGAGATCGGACAGCTCTCCACCGCGCAGTTCGCAGCCCTCTCCACGACCAACGTCAACGCCTTGGATGCGGGAACCCAGATCACCGGTCTGACCGCCGCTCAGGTTGGAGGCTTCTCCGCCACCACGCTGTCCGGCTTTACCTCGACCCAGCTGCAAGCGCTCAACGCCACCCAAGTCGGCGGCTTCACGACCACCCAGCTTAAGGGATTGTCGACCACAGACTTCACCAAGTTCAGCGACACGCAGATCACCAAGTTCTCCGCGGCCCAGATCGGCGCGCTGAACACCACCAATCTGTCGGGCATCGACTCGACCACCATTGGAGCCCTCAACGCCACCCAATTGGGCGGGCTGACCACAACCCAATTGGCCGGTGTCACCACAACCGCCATCGGCGCGCTGACCGCAACCGAGATGGGCAAGCTAACAACCGCCCAGATCACCGGACTTGGCACAACCAACTTCTCGACCTTGAACTCCACACAGGTTCAGGGTATTGCCACCACCCAGCTCTCTGGCATCTCGACCACTCAGCTGGCCGCCTTCTCCACAACGGACATAGATGAACTCTCCGATACGCAGATCAGCCGGCTTACCTCGGCTCAGATCGGCGCCCTGTCGGCGACCAATATCGGCCATCTCTCGACAACGCAGATAAGCGATTTAAAGGCAACGCAGCTGCCTGGCATGAGCAGCACGCAAATCGGCCAATTGTCGGCAACGGACATCACAACGATGGGCGCCACGACCCTGGCCGGGTTCACCAGCACGCAGGTCCAGGGATTGGATACCACCCAGTCCACCGCCTACGCCGTCGCGATGATCTAAGTCGCCCTTAGAGACGAGCCTTTCTACCAATGCCGGGTGCGAAAATCGCACCCGGCATTTTCATTATGTACTGCTCGGCTCCCGCCCCACTCCCCCGTTTTGCCCGAGCGCCGAGCGGCAATCCCGGACCGTTAACCGCATATCAACCAAACTCATTCAAATTTTAGGGGTTCGAATGGCCGAATTTTGCGCAACCTCCTTTTAACGGAAAAGGCCAATCCTTCAGCCGGGCCCGGGATCAAAATGTCCGAAGACAAATTCTCAACTGCTATGCAAAAAGCGGCGTCCGCGACGCTGTCGCTCCCCGACCTCATTATCGCGGCCGCCGCCCTGGAGGCCGAGAGGCAGCCCCGACAAGCGCAAGAGCTTTATCGAACCTGGATCAAGCACAATGCCGAAAACCCGCTTCTCCATGTTGCCTATTTCAACGGTTCGGTTCTGGACAGCGAGCTGGGCGACACGCAAGCGGCCATCGAATCCCTCAAAACCGTTATCGCGCTAAAACCGGATTTCATGCCCCCCTACATCAATCTGGGCCGATTGCTGGAACAATATGGGGATGCCGAACAGGCTATAACCTTGTGGCGCACCGTCGTCAGCAAACCCGTGCCCGTCACAGGCGACGCCGTTTGCTATGTGACGGCAGCCTTAACGCAAATTGCGCGCGTTCTTTCCGAAAGATTGGACGTCGAAAACGCGGAAGAAGCGGTCCAAAAAAGCTTGACCATTCTTCCGCATCAGCCCGAGCTTATTGCGCAATTGATCGGCATGCGCCTGAGCAATTGCAAATGGCCCATTATGTCTCCGATGAGCGGGCTCGATCGCACCAAGCTGATGACCAACACCCATCCCCTTTCGATGACGTGGTATACGGACGATCCGCTGCTGCAATTGGCGTCAGCCGAACGGTTTGTCAGGCTGCTCGTCGACGACAAACAAAAGGCCGCCGATGCCGACCGGCGCGATGCGCCGATCGATCTCGAAAACCGGCGGCTGCGCATCGGTTATGTTTCCTCCGATCTGCGCGATCACGCCATCGGGTATTTGATGACCGAACTTTTCGAGCTCCACGACAAAACCAAGGTGGAGGTGTTCGCCTATTATTGCGGACAAGAATCGAATTCGGCGCTGACAAACCGCATCAAGGCCGCCGTCGAACATTGGAGCGATATCCGCAAGCTCGGCGACGACGATGCGGCACGGCTGATCGCCAAGGACGGCATCGATATCCTGGTGGATATCAACGGCCATACCCGCGACGGGCGACTGGGCGTATTTGCCCGCCATCCCGCCCCGGTCATGGTGAATTGGCTCGGGTTTCCCGGGTCGATGGGCTCGCCCTATCACCACTACATCATCGCGGACGACTGGATCATCCCGCCGGGATCGGAAATGTATTATTCCGAAAAAGTCGTTCGTTTGCCCTGCTACCAGCCCAACGATCGCAAACGCGCCGTCGCGGCCCCCCCGACGCGTAGCAGCGTGGGACTGCCCGAAGACGCCGTCGTTTTCTGCTGTTTCAACGGCTCGCAGAAATTCTCGAAATTCGGCGTCGAACGCTGGCTCGATATTTTGAAGCGCGTCCCAAACAGCGTTCTATGGCTGATCGATACCACCGAACAAACAAAAACGCGTCTGGGCAATTTCTTCGAACAAAACGGCGTTGCGCGCACGCGGCTAATTTTTGCACCCAAGCTGCACAATGCGCACCATTTGGCGCGTTATCCGCTGGCGGATCTGTTTCTCGACAGCGCCCCCTATGGCGCCCATACCACCGCGTCGGATGCGCTTTGGATGGGTGTCCCGGTCCTGACTCTGTCGGGCAGAAGTTTTGCATCCCGCGTCTGCGGCAGTTTGGTGCGTTCGGCGGGACTGGCCGATTTGGTTTGCTCGACATCGCAAGAGTATGTCGACCGCGCCGTCGAGCTTGGAAACAATCCGGCCGCCATCAAGGCTTATAAAGCAAAGCTGGAGGCCAACCGCTCGACCTGCCAATTGTTCGATATGAACAAGCTGGTCGCCCATCTGGAGGGGTTGTACCGGATGATGGCCGCGGAATACCGGCAGGGCCGCTTGCCCCGCCCCGATCTAACCAATCTCGACGCTTATCTGATGGCCGGGATCGAACACGATCCCGATATTTGCGAAACCATTTCCGTCGCCGACTATCACGGCATGTACAAAGAGAGATTGTATCGCCTGCATTTGGCGCGTCCGCTTCATCCCGACGCGCGGTTGTGGAGGGAAGCCGACATTGCGGCGGCGCAAAGCAGGCCCATCGCCAGGCCCGGCGCCGCACGAGAAACGCCGAGCAGCGAAATCGCAGCGACGATCAAGCGCATCAGCGATTATCTTGCCGCCGGCGAGCTTATCCGCGCGGAAGAATGTGCGGCAAGGTTCGCGCTCGCCAATCCGACGCACATCCTGGCGCAGAATGTCGCCCTATCCTGCAATATCGCGCTCGGCCGGCGCGACGAGGCCGTGAAATACGCGCGTGCACTTGTCGCGATCGAACCCTCGCATCTCGCCGCGCATTCCATTCTCGCCGATACATTGCAAGGAAGCGGGCGATATCGGCGGCGAAATCGAACATCGCGCCGCTTGGCCCTGATGGACAAAGCGGATAGCTCTCCGCTGCTTCAGCTGCGCGACATTCATGATGCGGCAAGTCTCATTCTATGCCGGAATTTCAATCTGCGCGGCCTGACCTTGGTGCAAAATCTTTTGGCGGGGCGGCAAAGGTTGTCATCAATGCGCCAGCCGGTTCGGAATGGGCGGCCTGGGAGAAGCATTATCGTCTGTTGCTCGATGCCGTCGATCTGCCGGTCTTGCTCGGCAAGACGCCAGCACCGTCCAGCGATACCGACACGAAGTTCGTCACCGTCATCGGGCACTGCCGCTCGATTGGCAGGGCGTGCAGGCCACTGCCGACCGCCTCGGCGCGCAAACAGTATTCTTTGCCGCCGCCGATGAGGCCTATGTCGACCTCTATGCCCGCTGGTATGCCCTTTCGGTTCTCAAATACAGCGATGTCCCCTGCCTGGTGATCGTGCATGTGATCGGCGGCGCCAAAAATCTGGAGCGCATTGCAAAATCCGTCGGCGTCAACGATCCGCGGTTGATTTTCGCGGGCGACACCTTCAATGCCGGCGCCGTCACCACCAAATGCTACGACGCGCCGCCCAAAGGCCTGATCGTAAAACCCGTCGCACATTTTCAATCGGCCCGCTTCCTCAAGGTCGGCGCCGTGCTACAGAACTTAAAACGGCCGGTATTCGTTTCCGACATCGATCTGTTGCTGCAGCGCGGAGTTTCCGATCTCCTCCAGCGTTGCGCCGGCGCGGATATCGTTCTCAACGAAAACACCGTCAGCCTGAATGCCGGCTCGCGCTTGACCGCCAATCTGCTGTTGCTGCACCCGACCGAGAACACCTCGGTTTTCTTGCGTTTCCTGCGCGGCTATCTCGAACATATGCTGGGCAAAGCCGAAGTCAGCCGCTGGATTGATCAACTGGGGTTGATCATGGCGCTGCATCATCTACGGCTCAATGTGCTCGACGCGCAGCTGGCGTTTTTCGATACCGACAGCGACATCAACAATGTGATGTACCGCTCGTATCAAAAACACCCCTTCCGCTTCCTGTCGCTTTATCACGGTTTCGATACGTCGAGTCTCGAAGGCAGCCTCGATGCGCCCAAACAAGAAGCGCCGCCCGCACCAGCCCTGGGGCAGCTCCCTTGGCTGCTTCCGCAAGACCGCAAAGTCGCCTGATAATAAGGGGACACTATACTTAATTCCGCCTGCCCGTCTCGCTGTTCACTCTTGCGCTTTCGGCTTGGGGCCGGGTTTTCGTTTTGCCAGCGTGCGGCCGAGGCGCTTCTCCAACCGTTTCAGAAAGGACGCGCCGCGGCAATCGTCCCGCTGCGGCACGCCGGCCACAACGATTCTCGCCAATCTCGCCATACGGGAATATTAGCATGCAGCGGTGGGCGAAGGTAAATTAAGTATAGTGTCCCCGGTACTCCCCAGAATCAACTACCGACTCAAGAGCTCGGCGATGAGTAGCAATGGCCCTAATTAGCGCGATCATGAGGAAGTAATCGACAAAGGAAAATGGCGCGATGATCAAAGCAGGATAATGAGGGTCCGGCCAAGGAACGATCATTATAATCGTCGTGTGCAACGTCGTGATGCACAACAGGACAATCCAGAACCAACTCTTTCCCCAAAGCGGACGACACTTAGCTATAATTCCCACCAGAACAACTACGGAAAAAGCGGCTATCCGCCCAGCGTCCGCACGACCGAAGTAATGAAACGCCACAAACACGGCGATGGCTATTGCAGCGGCGAGAAAGATCAGCTTTGGCGGAATTTCCGCAAAGATTTTTTGCGCGCCCTCAGAGTCCATTGCCTATTCACCCTATAGCCTTACGTTGCCCGGATAATACGGGGATAATCAAGGGACACTATACTTAATTCCCCCTGCCCGTCTCGCTGTTCACTCTTGCGCTTTCGGCTTGGGGCCGGGTTTTCGTTTTGCCAGAGTGCGGCCGAGGCGCTTCTCCAACCGTTTCAGAAAGGACGCGCCGCCGAGCGGGCGGCCGGTGCGCTCGGCCGCGCGGATGGCGTCGCGCTGCTCCTCGCTCGGTCCGGTCTTCAGAAACTCCGCCCAATCGGGCACCAGCGACAGCAGCGGCTTCACGCGCACCAATCCGTCGTCTTTGCCCGACAAATGGGCCCGCGCGCTGGACCATTTCCAGTCGCGGGCGCGCCGCGCCAGCTTGGCTCGCAAAGGATTGCGTTCGATATAGCGCGCGCAGGCCAGCAGATAGGGTTCGTCCATGGCGAACGAGGCGAAGCGGCCTTGCCAGAGAAAGCCCCGCCAGTCTTCGCGGAAATTCACGTGCCGCGAATAGCGCCGGTGCGCCTCTGCAAGGGCGGCCCGCAGACCGTCTTCGTCGGACGGCACCAGAATGAGATGAACATGATTGGGCATCAGGCAGTATGCCCACACGTCCGTGCCTGCGGCCCGGCAACTCTCGGAAAGTAGCGATTTGTAGAGGGCGTAATCGTCTTCGCCAAAAAAGACGTCCTGCCGGCGGTTGCCCCGCTGGGTCACGTGATGCGGCACACCGGCCGCAACGACTCTCGCCAATCTCGCCATGCGCGAACCTTAGCATGCAGCGGCAGGCGAAGGCAAATTAAGTATAGTGTCCCCGGAACTCCCAAGTATAGTGCCCCTGGAACTCCCAAGTATAGTGTCCCCAGAACTCCATAGCCTAATCCGCGTTTTTCGTGGTGTCGTCCACGCCACATTCAATATCCACCGCAATATCGCGAATTGATTTTTCGTTCTGCACAACCCCGCGTATACCAGCGCTTACCGAGAGCTTGGCCAGGAATTCACAACGTCCTTCCGTAGGCATTCTACAACTCTTTTCGCCCGCTCCTGAGGAAAATTCAGACACCCGAAGCGTGCGAGGCGCAACAATTCTCTCCGAGACATCCAGACAGGAATAGGAATGGATGAGAGTTTGAACCTCGTGGTATTCAATGGGTTTCAGCACTACAAGGCTCTCAACGCCAAATCGGGCAAAGCGTCTTGGTGATAGCCAAACAATATGATACGGATGGTTTCTGAGACCGAGAACAGAAAGTCTCGTCCAGTCCCCTGTGGAGCCCGGCGGGGGGTCCCAAAATCGTTATCAGGGATCAACCGCGGCTCCGCAACGGATGAACAGCAAGTTGCTAGGACGTAGGCTAAACCGAGCGTCAGTACGCGAATGGTGCTTTTCATTTTCCCATGCCCGTTGGAAGAATTGGTGTGAGTTTGCCATTTGAGAAGTCGAACCCCCACTGGAAAAATCCGAGCGGACTCCCATCCGCCCCTCTTGCCCAAGTCGTTGCTCTGAAGCTGCCGTTTGTAAAGTCGTAAATGTCCGGAACGTCCCAGAAACTGTTCGGTGGCATTCCAGGTAGTGGCGCGGGACAAGCTCCGGCTCCCCCATAACCGCAATCTGGCGTTGGTGGCTGCCCATCCCATCCCGTCCGCTCGTATTGTTGGCTCCAAATTACTGGCCCGAGCTTTGGATCGGGTGCGATCACAATTTCTAATCCGCATTTGCCAGCAGCTTTGCTGCACTCGGTCTGTGTCTTCCAGCTAAAGGACCCGATCTGACCGCTATGGTCGTTCGACACTTTTGCGTTCGGGTCTCCCCAGTTCAAAAGCTTGGCGCTATTTGTGTCTCTGACCCCTGTTACGACAACTGATTCCACTGACGTGGACATATCCGGCACGGTCGAACCATCCGAGCCTTGGCACGTGCCAGATCCACTGCAGGTATAGGCGACGCCATCAGCGCCAGACTGACCTTCGATGATCCATCCTGTTGTGCCGTCAGCATATTTGACCTGCAGCAGCGTAACAGTTTGGGTTATTTCTAACTCGTATTGCTTCTGTGCCGCCTCGTACATCGAAGCTGTGTATGACGGCTGGTTGCAGAGCTGACCGCATTCATCCGCCCCAGTCGTATACATCGCTTGGCAAGGAACATAGGGATGATAAATTTTACAGGCGGTGTCCAACGATAGGCTGTCGTGCCCTGACGGATCGACCATCGAAAGCGGGCTGTTGTTGACATAGGAATAAGCATTGAACGCCTGGCCGTTATACGGATCGGGCACCATCGTGTCCGCGCTCATGAACCTTGCGATGGTCGGATCGTAGATGCGGGCATTCGCGTTGATCAAACATTCGCTGTCGATGTGCTCGTGGCCGGTGAAGCCGCGCGTGGTGTCGCTGGTCAGCGAACAGGCGGTGTCGTCGCTGCCGTCGAGATTGCGCCGCTTGCCCCAGGCGTCGTAAGCGTCGCGTTCCAGCACCGCACCGTTAGCGTCGGTCACCACGGCGATAGAGCCGAGATGATCGAGAACGAAATACTGCCAGCCCGGCGCGGCGCCGGCGCTGCTGCTCCAGTTGAAATTGCCCCATTGGGCGGTGCCCCAAACCGGGCCGCCCCCACCGCTGGTGCTCGTATGCTCGGCGATAATATGGCCGTCGGCCAGGACGTAATCGTGCCAGGCGGTGGCCGAGCCCGACACCACCTTCTCGCTCATCGCCCCGGACGCGGGATCGTTGAGATAGGTGGTGGTCGTGGTGGTGGAACCGGAGGTCAACGTCTGCGTGATGCGCTGATGCTGGTCGTCATAGGTCAAGGCCACGCTGGTTGTGCCCTGGGTGATGAGTGCGGCCATGTTGAAAGCGGTATAGCTGACGGTGCGCCCTGCCCCGGCCGTCATATTGCCGTTGTTGTCGTAAGTGTAGGAAGGATTGACGACACCGTTCACCGTGCCGGCGATCGAGGCCACCGCGTGGGGCCGCGCCGCGCCGGCGGGGTTATAATTATAGCTGCCCACAGCGGTCTTCGCGGTGATATTGCCGAGCGGGTCATAGCCGACAATCTTGTTGTTGGTGGGCGAGGTGCAGGCCGTCACCGAGCTGCCTGTGCCGGTAGCGTATTGATACAGCCGATTCAATTGGTCGTAGCAAGCGAATTCGCTGACGCCCATCCCGGCATCGTCGTGCCGGTAGGACAGATTGCCCAGCGTGTCGTAATGGAAGTCGAAGGATGCCACGTCGCCGGTGACCGACTTTGTAGCGCGCTCGGTAAGTAGGAACCCGGTGTTGGGGTCATATGAGTTCGACTGGCTCACCCCATTGCCGAAGGTCTGGAGGAGCGGATGCATCTCCGCATCGCGCGCACTGGCCGTCCAATAGGCCGCGCCGGAGCTGTTGTCCTTGATCTGCGACAGATAGCTGAGGGTCGTATAGGCATATTGCAGCGTCAGACCCGAGGGATAGGCAATCGTCGACGGCCTGCCATTGGAATCGTAGGTCGAGGTGTAGGTGCTGGCGGTGCCGCCCACGGTGGTGACCGTTGTCGAGGGCCGGCCGAGGCTGTCATAGCTAAAGGTGCGATCGGAGAACACCGTGCCGCAGCCCACAGTGCCGCAGGCTTTGGCCTCATACAGCTTGCCGACGCCGTTGACCGCTATGTCATAGATCCAGGAGGAGACTTGGCCGGATTCCGTGCGCGTGGTCAGGCGGCCAAGCAGATCATAATTGAGCGTGGTGGTCTGGCTCTTGGCATCGGTCTGGGAGGTGAGTTCGCCCAGCACGTCATAGCCATAGCTCCAGCTTCCCATGTCGGGATCGCTGGATGTCGTCTTGTTGCCGCGCACATCGTAGTGGTTGGTCATGACGTTGCCGGATGGGTCGGTAACCGTCAGCGGGTTGCCTTGCGCGTCGTAGACGTAATTGGTCGTATGGTTGAGCGCATCGGTGACCGCCGCGTTCAGGCCCTGCGCGTTCTTGGTCGTGGTCGTGGTTTGGCCGTGATCGTTTGTCGCCGAGATGGTAAGCCCGTGATAGGCATAATCGACCGTGCCACCATTGGGCTTTGGCAGCGAGACTTCGGTCGCGCGCCCGATCGTGTCGTATGTGTAGGTGGACAATTCGATCGTGCCGCCGGACACGAAATACGGCCGGCTGGTGTTCGACACGCGCCCTTTGGCGTCGTATTGCGTCGAGGTCCGTATCCAGCTTCCGTCAAAGCCCTGGACATCGGAGGCAAGACTGCGACCGAGACTGTCGTAATAGGCGATGCTTTGCGGGCCGTTCTGGGCTCCGCCCGAATTTTGCGGAGTCGCGGTTGCGATGAAAGCGCCTGAGCCAACGCAAGAGGCACTGCCGCCATTCACGCCGGAGCAATAGGCATACGTGACGGCGGTTTTGTTGCCGTCCGGCCTGGTTTCCAGCGTTTCGCGCCCGAAACTGTCATAGGCCGAGGTTGCCGTAAGGCCGTTTAGGTCGGTATGGCTGGTCGGCACACCGAAGCGCGGATCGTAAAGCCAGCTCTGCGACTGCGAAAGCGCGTTGGTGGCGGAGGTCTGGAATTCGCCCAGCGAGTCATAGCCCGCGCTGCTGGTGCGCGCGGCGATGTTGTAGCCGGAGACCGTGGCTGTCTTGCGATGGCCAAATGCGTCGTAGGAATAGTCGGTCTGCACGCCGATGGCGGAATAGCTGCAGTTCGACGGGGAGACAGGCTCAATCACCTCGCGCGTCAATAGGCCGGTACCGGAATCATATTGGAAACACGAGGTTCGCGTGATCACCGACGAGCCGACGGTGCTGGTCACAACGGAGCTCGTCAACCGCCCGAGAAACCAGTTCCCCGTGTCGTTAGTGAAAGTGTTGGTGGAGTTCTTCGACGAGCCGTCCGACACCGACACATTCACCGTGCCGGCATTGCCATAGCTGTCATAGTTGGAATAGTTGGTGGTCGTCGTGGGAAGCGCGGTACCATCGAGATCGCTCCCCGTCACGATGCTCTGCGTCAGTAACACGGAATGGCGCACGACACCGTCGGTGCCGGTTCCCGCGCTGCTGTCGGTATACGCGTTTGTCACCGAACTCAGCGTCGTACCGCCGACGGTTTTCGTTTGCGAAAGGACGACGCCGGCATAGGGAAAATCCGTGCGGTAATTGGTGGTGGTAACGACGGTGGTTTGCAGGTCGGTTGTCGTCACGGTCGAATAGCCCAAGAAGCCGCGGCCTTTGAGATCCAGTTTGCCGCCCGCATAGGCATAGGTGGCGCTGTAGGTGCCGCCGATACCGTTCGACGTATCGACGCGCGAGACGACATAATATGCCCCATCCATGTCCTGTGTCGGATATGTCGCACCCGTGCCCTTGGTGTAGAACGAGCCATTCTTGTTGATGCGATCATAGCTAATCGTTGTCGTCGCACCGATCCCGTTCGACACCGTGGTCATCAGCTCCGGCGAATACGCGAAAATGTAGGACGTGGCGCCGACAAACAGGTCTTTGGCGCCGTCGCTGTTCAGATCGACGGCGGCTGCGCCGCTTGCCGCGGAATTGCTCAAGCTTGCGGCGAGCACAAAGCCGGTTCCGGTGGACAGATAGACGCTGATGGTGCCGCCGCAATTGACTGCGATGTCGACCTTGCCATTGCCGTCGAAGTCGCCGGCAACGATCTGACAGCCATCCCAGCTCGACGGTACGGCGAAGTTCGTGGCGCTGAGCCCGGTGCCCGTCGACAAGAACAGCGTGCCGCTGCCGCTTGGCGGAACGACCAGCACATCGTCCATGCCGTCGCCATTGAAATCCCCGGTGACGATCTGCCCGGTCCAGTGCGCGGTGTTGATCCCCGAAAGGGCCGAATTGCAGAAATTGGTGATCTGATTGGACGAGCCTTGCGTCAGTATCCCGGTGCAGCCATGCCCATCGAAATCCGCGGCGAAGGCCGAAGTCGTTCCGGTCGGCAGAGCAGAAGCCAGGTTGGTCGTGAAGGTGCCGTCGCCATTGCTGATATAGCCCATCATGTCGTCGAGACCGTCGCCATTCCAATCTTGGGTGACGAAAGTCGGCAGAGGCGGCGCGCCCACATTGCCGTCGACCGTCAGATTCGGCGTGTTGCTGCCCGCACCGCCCGTGACCATGCTGGTCTCGACCAAATTGCCTTGGCCTGTATTCTTCAGGGCGTAAACCGCATAACCGGGCTCATAGCCGAAGGGGTGGATATAAACGAAGGAGGAATAGGTTTGGGTCAAAAGGATATCCGCCACGCCATTGCCGTCGAAATCCAACACGCCTGCGATAACCGGCGTTCCGGGACCTTGCGTACAGGTCGGACCGCCCGGCGTACCCGATCCGCCATAGGTAGCCGTAACTTGGGTTTGATTGAAGCTGCCGCTATTGGTTCCCAGCATCAGGGTGAGCGAGGCTTGTATGGAATTGGATGCGCCGCAGGTGGTTGTGGTCGGCGGCAACAGCGCGTCCGTCAGGCCGTCGCCGTTGAAGTCTCCAAACACGGCGCCGACAAGCGAGGATGTCGATGTGGCCGTTGCGCTCAACGTTCCGGTGCCGCCTTGCCAGCCGAAGGTGGTCGGCGCCAGGCAGTTGCTGTTGCCGTCGCAAAGCGTGACGGAGGTCAGGCGAGAATGCGTCAGAGCCGAACCGGGCTGGTACTGAAGCCGATAATCCAGAACCAGATTGCTGCCCTGATATGTCTTGACGTCCGTCAGCAGCACGGTGGTCTGAATTAACGATCCGGCCTCATAGACCGGCGTTACATCGGGACGCGACGTGTTGTAGAAAAATTGTACGGAGTTGTAAGGCGTGAGCCCCGCACCCGTGTTGGCCGTGTAATCGATGCGCGTCGGATAATATTGGCCGTTGGTGGTGTCGTTGGTGTAGGTGACGGTATAATAATTCCCCTTGACGTCACTACTCTTGTCGAGGGCCCAGCTGCGCGCGGTCGAGGTTCCCACCGCCAGGATTTGAGAGTTGGTGGTATTGCCGAACTCCATAATTTGGCCCGACCTGGTCCAGACCTTGAAATAGCTCGGCCCATTCCCTGCGGTACCGTAAGAGATAACCTTTACGAACGTATCCAGCTCGGTGTGGTATTCGGTGCTGTCGGCGCCATAGGTTCCGACCGTGGCGACCAGTCTGTCCGTTCAGACAGAACCGGTCGTTGGAATTCGAATTCGACGCCGCCATGCACGCCGTCTTGCAGGGCTGTTCAGTTCTCTGATGGGTGAGTCTGGAAAGCCACAGTTGGCAAGGAATTGAAGCGGTGATGGGAACGGTGGATTCCCAGGGAGCGGTAAATCTGAATCTGTGCGGAGCGGTCACGATTGGTGGAGGCTGTTCCGATGAAGGCGTTCGACCGGTTCCTAGCGTTTCTCGCCGCCATTCCCGATCCGCGACGGGCCGAAGGCAAGCGCTACGAGCAGAGCTATGTGCTGTTGTTTGCGATTCTGGCGGTGGTTTCGGGAGCCAACTCGTACCGCGGCATCCGCACTTTCATCAAGGTTCACCGGCGGCGGCTGAACAAGGCGTTCGGGATCGGTTGGAAGAGGCCACCGGCGCACACCTCGATCCGCACGATCTTGAGCGAACTCGATCCCGCCAGTGTGGAAAAAGCCTTTCGCCAACACGCGGCGAACTTGAACGGCACTGGCGGCGGCAGGCGGGCGCTGGCGCTGGACGGCAAGGCGTTGCGGGGCAGCTTCGACGCCTTTAGCGACAGCCGGGCCAAGCAGGTGCTCAGCGCCTTCGCCACCGATACGGCCTTGGTTCTGGCGCATGTCGAGATCGACGAGAAATCCAACGAAATCCCGGCGGCGCAGAAGCTCTTGGAAGACCTCGACGTTTCCGGCCACATCGTCACGCTCGACGCCATGCATTGTCAAAAAAAACCTTCGAGGCCGCCGCGGCAGCCAAGGCGCACCTCGTCGTCCAGTTGAAGGACAACCAGCTTGCCCTTTGCCGCAGGGTCGAGGCGGTTTGCGCCAAGGCGCCGCTGCTTTCCGGCGTTCGCACCGTCGATGCCAAACGGCGCAACCGTCACGAAATCCGTCTCGTCGGCGTCTTCGACGCCACCCCGGCGGTGGCCGGCACCGAATGGCAGCCATACGTCGCGGCGATCATCAAGGTCGAGCGCATCGTGCTGAGCTTCCAGCCCGCCACCGGACTTTGGAAAAGATCGCAGGAGGTCGCTCTCTATCTCTCCAGCCACCCTATCAAGGCCGCCGACGCCGCTCGCGTCATCCGCGGACACTGGGACATCGAAAACAGGTTGCATTACGTTCGCGACGTGACCTTGCGCGAAGACGCTTCCCGAATCCGCAAGAACCCCGCCATCTTCGCCACCATCCGATCCTTCGCCTACAACATCCTGCGCTTCAATCTCGCAGGCTCCTTCGCCCAAACCCGCTACGCCGCAGCCCTCGGCGGCCTCAAATCGCTGGCCGCTCTCCGCCTATGTCAAGAGAACTGAACAGCCCTGCGTTTACATCCGACATCGCGATCACGCTGCCGGTCTTGTCTTGATGGAAGAAGGCTCTTGGTCGCGATCGCGCAGTTGATGCCCGAACAGCTGACCATCGCGATCGGCTGATCGATGCCGGGGCCCGGCACGAAGCGGCGCAGAACATTGTTGCCCGTGGCGTCGTATTCGGCGATCTCGTCATCGCCCGAGTCGAGGAAATACGTCGCAGAGCCGTTGACGGTTTTCGTGGTACGGCGGCCGAGCGGATCGTAAGCATAGGCCACCGACGTGCCCGTCTTCGTTGCCGTCATCAACCGGTTCTCGGGATCGTAGGCAAACGTGAAGTTGCCGTCGGATGTCAGATTGCCGTTTGCGTCATACAAGATGGATGTGGCCGAACCGCCCGCCGGCGTGATGGTCGGATACTGGTTCAAGCCGTTGACGGGGGCGTAATTGGCGATGACCGAACCGGTCAGCGCATATTGGTATGCCGGGTTGGAGATCTGGGAACTGTTGATCTGATGCGCCGGCGTGTAGTCGTCGATGAAGCCGACGCTGTTCGCCACCTGTGCCAGGGCGTGCGAGAGGGTCAGCAGATCGCCCTCGTTCGACCAGGAATACGACACCTTCGCGGCGGGGGCGCCGGAACCATATTGCACCCAGGCACGGTGGCCGAGATTGTCGTAATCGTAGGTGGCGAGCGGCGTGGAACCGTTCTCGTTCGCCGCGTACATCCGGTTGGCGGCGTCAAAGGAATAGGTGACGGAATAATTATCCGGCCAAGTGAGCTGTGTGCGGTTGCCGGCATTATCGACTTGATAATTGATCGTCTTCGCCGCCATGCCGGGGGCCGTGTTGGTGGCGGAGGTCTGCCGGCCGGCCGGGTCGTAACCGTTGACCAGCGTATTGCCCAGCGTGTCGCCGATCTGGGTGACCTTGTTCGCCAGATCGTAGGTCCAGGTGACTGTGTTCGCGGCGATGGAGCCGATCGCAGGCACCGCCTTCGTCCACATCCGGTCCAGGGCATCATACGTATAGGTCAGCGTGCTGCCCGCACGGTTCACACGTGTCAGCGCGTTGTTGTCGTTGTCGTATTGCGTGACCTGATCGCTGGTAGCGTCGGCATAGACGGTCTGCTTCAGACGGTCGAAACCGTCATAGATATAATTGGTCTGATGAGCGATTTGCCGGCACCCTTTGACGGCGATGTTGACTTTGGCAGGAAGATTGATCTGCGTTGATTCACGCGGCGCGTTGTTGCGGGCGGAGGTTTTCGGCCCAGGTCCATGGCAGAAGCTCGTCAAGACGGGCGTTGGGCCACAGATTGACGAGCCGGGCGAGAACATCGGCAAGGTAGGCTTGAGGATCGATGCCGCCCAACTTGCAGCACTCAATCAGCGAAGCCAGGATCGCCCAACTACGGCCCCCGTCGTCGTTGCCCGCGAAGAGCGCATTCTTTTTCGTCAAAGATTGGGGCCGCATGCTCCGCTCGACGATGTTGGTGTCCATCTCGATGCGCCCGTCGTCGAGGAAGCGGACGAGCCCGTCCCAATGATGGAAGGCATAGCGGATAATCTTTGCCGTGTCCGATTGGCCCGGCAGACGTGTGTGCTGTTGCTCAAGCCAAGTCCTGAACTCTGCGACAAGCGGGGCGGTTTCCGCTTGCCGGACGACGCGGCGTTCATCGGCGCAGCGGCCTCTGATCCTTGCCTCGATCCCATAAAGCTGGGCAATCCACGCAACGGCTTCGGTGGCAACCGGCGCATCGCCGCGCTCGGCGATTTCGAAGAAGTCCCTCCTAAGGTGGCTCCAGCAAAAGGCGATCATGATCCGGTCGGCCGGCAAGTTCTTGTACGGCGCATAACCGTCGCATTGCACGATGCCGCGGTAGTTTTCGAGCAGATCTTTGAGGTATTGGCCGCCGCGGCCGGGTGCGTAGCTATAGAAGACAGCGGGTGGATCGGGTCCGTTCCATGGTCTGTCGTCGCGGGCCATGACCCAGAACCAGCCTTGTTTGGTTTTGCCGCGGCCGGGATCGAGCACCGGTACCGGCGTTTCGTCGACCGCCAGCTTGGCCGATGTCAGAAGGTTCTGTTTCAGCCGCTCGTAAAGCGGCTCAAGCTCCGTCGCTGCGTACCCCACCCAGAACGCCAGCGTCGAGCGATCCAGCTCGATACCCTGGGACAACAGCATTTTGGCTTGGCGGTAGAGCGGCAAGTGCCAGCCGTATTTCGACACCAGCACGGACGCGACCAGACTCTCGGTCGGAATGCCGGATTTGATCAAGTGCTCGGGCGCCGGAGCCTCAACAATAGTTTCGCAGGCACGGCAGGCCAGTTTCGGCCGGTGCGTGACGATCACCCGGTACAGTGCCGGGACAACGTCGAGCCGCTCCGAGGTCTCTTCACCGATGACATGCATCGGCTTGCCGCAGCACGGACAGTTCGTGTTGTCGGGCAGGGCCGTCTCATGGATGTGCGGCAGATGGGCCGGCAGCGCCCCGCGATTGATCTTCCGGCGATGGTCACTGGTGGGAGCCTTCTTCTCTTCGATGGCCTCATTCCTGGCAATCGCCTGCTCGATGTCCTCCAGCGCCAACTGCAGCTGATCGGGCGGCAATTTCGCCAGCCGCTCGCTCTTGGCCTCGAACCCCTGCGCCTTGCGCAACAGGCGGCGCAGACGGTCGTTGATTTCCACCAGCTTGTCGCGCTCGGCGACCACGGCATCGCGTTCCGCAACCGCCGCCAGCGCAAACGCACGCAGCGCGTCAATATCGTCAGGAAGTGAATCGGCAAGCGATGCCATGCCCGAAGGGAAGCACAAAATACGCCGATTGTAGCGCGCTTTCTTGCATCCGATTCACTTCACCGCAGGTCACTGCACAGCTTCCGGCGCCGGAACGCGGCGAACATGTACGCGCATCCAATCGAGACCTTCAATCAGCGCAGAAAGCTGCGCCGCCGACAGACGCATCACGCCGTCTTCGATGCGGGGCCACACGAACTTGCCCTCCAACCGCTTGGCAAAAAGGCAGAGACCTGTGCCGTCCCAAAAAATCAGTTTCACTCTGTCAGCACGGCGAGAACGGAAGCAGACGATCACACCCGAGAAGGGATCAATCCGCAGCTGTTCCTTCGCCAGCGCCGCAAGGCCGAGTATCCCTTTGCGGAAGTCCACAGGCTTCGTCGCCATCACCACCCGGACCGGCCCCGGCGGAATCAACATTCCGCCGCTCATGCCGACACCCGCTTGACCGCCCGCAGCACTGCCTCGATGGCGCGCGCGTCAACACCGCCCGGCACCTTCACCCTCACAGAGCCGATCGTGATCTCGATGGATGCAGTCCGTTCCCGCCCTGCCGGTCTGCGCCTGCGCTCCGGCTCGACCGACACCACCGGCACAAATGCCGGCACATCGTCTGCCTGCAACGCAAAATGCCCATCCTTGGCTGCTCTGATCCAGTTCGACAGATGCTGCGGCATCAGATCGTGCTGCCGCGCCACCTCCGCAATCACCGCCCCCGGCGCCACCGCCTCCGCAACGATCCGCCCCTTCTCTTCGTCCGTCCAGCGGCGCCGGCGGACAACGCCAGTTACCTCGACATGCCGCCGAACCGGCTTCGTGTCGTCACTAATGTCGACCATATATGATACACGACCCCAAACGACTCACCACGCATCCTGCGCGTCACGTCCGGCGATCAGCAACGTGGGATTAAAAGAACGCTCACTATTGAAGGGCCAAAATACTAGTTGAACATTCTCAGAACTACCTATCACAATCGATATGAGAACTGCCGCAGCGAGCAATATTGCAACTATAGTTCCAAGCAATGCTGGGATTGACGTTCTCATCATGCGTTCCCCTTGTGATGGTTACTGATGGCTTTTCAAAATTCTGCTTTTAAGGTTGAAATGCCCCTACGAAACATATGTTGAGCAAATTTGTATTAGCGCCAAGTGAGATAATGAATCTGGTAGACAAGTTTACACGAAAGGGTCGATTCTGCACAGTATTAGGAAAAATCGCGATAACCCAAGCATTTCCATAGCGAATTGGTGAGTGTTTCGTGCGCGTTACTCAATCGAAAAAAGTCGCTCTATAGCGGGTTCCGGCAGACACTCGAACGGGAACTGGCGGGTCAAAATCTATTGCCCTTGCTCCAACGCACGTTCGTGAGGTGCTCGGGCATCACGGGCTGCCTCTTTCTTCAGTTCAAGCGCCACCTGTCATACCAGTGAACAAAAGCACGGCGCGGACTCAGGGGATCGACGCAACACTTGCGCGAAGCCTAGCTGCCGGGGTTTGGGTGAGGCTACGGCGACAGGATGCGCAATCACCAATCTGTCAAGCGTACCAGGAAGAAATGGAGCCAGAGAAAAACAATCGACCCAACGGCCTTTATGTGGTGGCACGGGACACTTTGTCTGGGCCTGGGCTCTAACCCATCACGACAATAACATCGCTCACACTCCCGGCCGGTAGAACCGGTATCTCGCCCGCTATGGGTTTCCTATCGAGAAGGATGGGATTAAGCAACCTGTCGCCGTAACTCCCGGTTCTGTGCGGACGGCTAAGCTGATGCAGTTCTACGGGCCACAGGACGTGATCGAAGAAGCTCTATTGGGCGCTCAGGAAGCACCGAACCACTAAGCTAGCTAGAGCGACTTATCGTGGGCCCTGGTCCATATCGAGGCGCTTTAGGGAGCCATCTTTCAAAAAGCGCGCCAATACTGCTGGCGGAATCATTTCATTGTCCGTACCGACCGCTTCATGGAGGGCGAGAAACCAGAGGTACTTATCTCGATGTTCGGGGCTCTGCTCCATAAGCTGGAGCGCGTGCGTCTTGGCGGAAGCGAACCAGTAGGTGTTGAACGGGTTCACGATGTTACGATCTCGGAAATGTACGACTGGACTCACAAGCAGGCCATTAGCAAACCGCTGAAGCCATAATCCGTCATCGATTTCAACGTCATCCGCAACAAATACGGCGGGAACGCCGACCGACTTTTCCAATTTAACAGCCCGCACGAGGGCATCGCTTGCTACCAGGAGATGATCGCCCCGGCGCATGCTCCAGTACCGACCCTGGGTGATTGCGCCGCGGATCATCAGGTCATGGGCAAGGGCCACGAACCACAATCCCTGAACAGCGCTGAGGATGCGCGCGAGGTTTTTAGACGTGATCAGGATCGCGTCCGAATACATCGTCGCTGTCACCTCCGGTATAGGAAGCGAAGCGAGCGATTCGCCGAATTTTCTGTAGATTTCCAAAGTGCCGTCAAAATCTGCCAATATCTTGTTGGAAAAACCAAGAACATCGCAGAAGGCGACGTAGAATTCGTCTGTGTCGGCTGGGAGCGTCATCAGGTCCCCGATCTTGCGCCAGGCTTCCCAAGAGCATGCACCGCTTCAAGAAGCGGCATAATCTCGGTGCCACCAGACCCCGGATAAGCTTCTTGTCCCGGATAAACGAGTATGCGGCGCTCGGCCTTTATATCGGCGCACGCGACATGAAATCCCTTTTCGATGGTCGGCGAGAGCGATTTCTTGAATTCGAACGCCCACCGACGGGAAGCAGAGAGTTCGAGTACAAGGTCGATTTCATGGCCCGTTGCGGAACGATAGAAATATGGCTTGGTTCCATCCGGTGCGGCGGCGAGGATTGCCTCGATTGCGAAGCCTTCCCAACTTGCGCCGGCAACCGGGTGACCTAAAACGTCGTTCAACGTAGGCAAGTTCAACAGCGAATGAAGCAAGCCGGAATCACGAAGATAAACTTTCGGCGATTTGACGAGCCGCTTTCCGACGTTGACTGTCCACGGCGACAAGCGGCGCACCAGCAATAGATCGACGAGAAGTCCGAGATAGTGCGCGACAGCATGCCCGCCAACACCGAGGCTTTGCGCCAAGCGGTGAGCGTTATACAGGCCGCCTTGCGTATGCGCTAACATCGTCCAGAAGCGTTCGATCGTTTCGGCGGGAATGCGTACGCCGAATTGCGGAATATCCCGTTCGAGGTAGGAACGAATAAACGCGCCGCGCCACAAGCTGCTTTCGTTGTCGGTAGCCGCGAGAAAGCTGCGCGGAAACCCGCCCCGCAGCCAGAGTTTGTCGGCGACATCATTTCCCTGCACGGGCAGAATTTCCTGCGGCTGGAACGGTGTCAGTTCGAGGAAGGCGATACGACCGGCAAGACTTTCAGATGACTGCCGCAGAAGATCGAGTGCGGCTGAGCCGAGAATGAGAAACTGACCTGCTTTCTCTCCTGCTCGTCGGCGCGCATCGATTTCGCTGCGGAGTACGGAGAAGATTTCGGGAAGGCGATGAATTTCGTCTAGGATGACAAGGTGTCCGCGTTGGGAGCGTAGATAGGCAACCGGATCATCGAGACGCCGCCGGTCTGCCGGATTCTCCAGATCGAGGTATACCGCGCTGCCCTTGTGTTCGTCGGCAAATTGCCTCGCGAGTGTCGTCTTGCCCGACTGACGCGGTCCGAGCAGCGCTACTGCCGGAAATTGCTTGAGCCGCGCATCAAGAGTCGCATAGAGGAGTCTTTGCAATCATCTTCTTGCAAATATGCGCCTTATACGCACAATTGCAAGAAGGTATAGATATGCTAATTATACCAATGTATTACGCAGTTTAAAGCCGCAAATATTTCACGCGTACACGTCTAACCCATCATGACAATAACGTCGCTCACACTCCCGGCTGGCTGAAGCGGTATTTCGCCCGCCACGGGTTTTCCATCGAGAAGAATGGAGCGCACGCCTTTGCTGACGCCCTCTGGGTTGCGGATCTCGATGCGATAGGTGGCGCCGCGCCATTTGCGAACGACCGAGAAACCAGGCCACTCCGCCGGAATGCACGGATCCACGATCAAGCCGGTAAAGCCGGGGCGGATACCGAGAATCCATTTGGTGACGGCGGTGTAGTTCCAGCCGGCACTGCCGGTCAGCCAGGGATGGCGCGCACGGCCGTGCTTTGCATGTTCCTCGCCGTAGACGAACTGGCAATAGCTATAGGGTTCGGCTTGGCGGATTTCGATCTTATCGTTTTGATGGTAGGGCAATAGGCTGTCGATAGAAGCGCATCGCGCGGTCGCCTTGGCCGAGTTTGGCCGCGGCGATCACCGCCCAGGGATTGGGATGGCTGAAGATGGCGCCGTTCTCCTTGATGCCTTTGTAGACGCGGCCCATGAAACCGATCTCGTCGTTGGGCCGCGAAAAGCTTGGCTGCAGAAGATGCAGACCCCAGGGCGAGAAGAGATGTTCGTCGATCGCATCGAGCGCGCCTTCGGCGTGCTCGCGTGTTGCGGCATCGGAGAGAACGGCCCAGCTGTTGCTTTCGATGAAGACCTTGGCTTCTTCGCTGGCTTGGGTGCCGATCTTGAGGCCGGAGGCCGTGGTACCGCGCGCGTACCATTTGCCGTCCCACAATTCGCGCTCGCAAGCGAGCGCGCACTTTGCTCGCCAATGCGCGATAGGTTTCGGCATCTTCGTGGCGGCCCAGATATTCCGCCGCTTCCACGAAAGCGAGGAGCGCCCAGTGGTGCAGGAAACTCACCATGGCGCTCTCGCCGCCGCCGAGATTGAGGCAGTCGTTCCAATCGGCGCGCAGGCCCAAGCAAATTCCCGAAGGGCCGACATATTTGGCGCTAAAATCGAGCGCTGCCTTTAAGTGATCCCAGACGGTCGCTTCGCCCTTGTCGCAAAAGGGGATCACCTCGTCGAAGAACGCCGTATCGCCGGTTTCCTTCACATAGTCGCAGATCGACGGAATGAGCCAGAGATGATCGTCCGAGCACGCTTGATCCTGGCCATGGATGTAGCTCGACTTGGCGGGCGCGTGCGCAATCGTCGGGCTCTTGAATTTCGGCGTCTGTTGCGGCTGAAACCATTCCGGATCGAAGAGATGCAGGCCGTAGCCTAAGCTGACCTGACCGTTCAGCAATTCCTTGAGGCGCTGCTTGACCTTGGTCGGGTTGGTATGGGCAACCGCCATCACATCCTGCCCGGTGTCGCGATAACCGAGCCCGGTTCGACCGCCCACTTCGATGAAACTCGCGAACCGGCTCCAGACCACGCAGGTTTCCGCCTGGTAGAGCGTCCAGATATTGGCCATCGTATCGAGGCCGCGATTTGGCGTGGTGGCCTGGAAGACGGCGCATTTCTCGTCCCAATAGTGTTTGAGATCCGCGAAAGCGGCGTCGACATTCTTGAGATCGCTGTATTTGGCCTTCTTCTCGATCCCCGCCGCGCGATCGCCATGGCCGATCATGAAGACAAAGCGTTGCTCTTCGCCGGGCGCCAGCGTGATCTGTTTGTGAAGGCTGGCGCAATGGTTGCCGGTCAGTTCCGCGCTGCCGCTGCAGCGGCCCGTATCGACCGCCAGCGGGTTGCGTTCGCTGCGATAGGGCCCGATCCAGGCGTCGCGCATGCACTCGAAACCGTCCGGATCGAAACTGGAGGCATGGTAGTGATAGGTCCACGGTTCGTAATGGAAGTCGTATTCGATCACGCCTTGGTCGTAGCGCGAGCCGCTGGCATAAAGCGACATCTGAAAATTCTGGTTGTCGATCTCGATATGATGAAAACTCCATTCGAGATAGCTGAAAAGGCTGAGCCTGCGCGGACGGTCCGAACAGTTCTTGACGCGCACGTCCCAAATCTCGACATCGTCTTCGCGCGTGATGAAGATCAGCTGCTCGGCCTTAATTCCCTTATATTCGGCCTTGTAACGGGAATAGGACAGACCGTGGCGGCATTCGTATTTCGCCTGGTCTAACGGCTTTCCGACCGGCTGCCAGCTGATCGTCCAATAGTCCCCATCCTCGTCGTCGCGCAGATAGAGCCAATGCCCCGGCCAATCCATCGGGACGCCATTAGGGCGAAAGCGCGTGATGCGGCCATGTTCGGCGTCGCGATAGAAGCTGTAGCCGCCCGCCACATGGCTGAGCACGGCGCACATCCGGTTCACGCCGATATAGTTGGTCCAGGAGACCGGTATATCGATCCGGTCGATCACATATTCGCGATTTTCATTGTCGAAATAGCCGTAACGCATGCATCCTCGGCGGGTTTTTTCGTTTTTGCGGAGACGAATTGCTTGAGCCAGACGATCAGCTCTTGCGCTTTCTCGGGAGTGTCGGCTTCGACCGCCAGCCGCAAGATCGGTTCGGTGCCGCTGAAGCGCAGTTGGGCCCAATTGTCGTTCGCGAGATAAAGCTTGGTACCGTCCTCATGACTGATGCGCTCCACTTGATAGCCGGCGACATCGCGGCAGGGCGCCTCTTTCAGCCGCTTCGGGATGGCGATTTTCATCTCCGGGGTGGCGGGAAAATTCTCCTCCACGCTGTAAAGCCGTCCGGTAAGAGACCAAACCTTCTCCTGCAATTCGCTGATCTTGAGCCCGGTGCGCGCGATCATCTCCACGACGATCGCAGAGGCAAAAATACCGTCCTTGCCGAGAATATGTCCGCGAATGGTGAGGCCGCCGCTGCTCTCTCCGCCGAGCAAGGCGTTGTGCTCGACCATCGCAGCGGCAATATGTTTGAAGCCCACCGGGACCTCGATGCATTTTTCGCCCAGCGCCCGTGCCAAACGGTCGAGAATGTGTGTGGTGCTGAGATTGCGCACCACGCAGCCCCGTTCGCCGCGTATCACATGGAGATACCAATAGAGAAGGACGAGCACGTCATTGAAGGAGATGTAGCGGCCTTTCTCATCGACGATGGCGATGCGGTCGGCGTCGCCGTCCATCGCCAGACCGAGGTCGTATTTTCTTTGATGCAACTCGTTGATGAGATCGCGCATGGCCTCCAGATCGGGTGCCGGGCTGCGTCCGCCGAACAGCGGATTATGACGATTGTGGATGAATTGAACCCGGCAGCGCGCCTCGGTGAGCACCGTTTCCAGGGTCAATTGTCCGACGCCGTACATCGGATCGACGATCAGCCTGAGTCCGGCCTTACGGATCACATCCATATCGATCAAGGCTTCTACGGCATCGACATATTCGTTGGTGAAGTCTCTCACCTTGACGATGCCCGCCTCCAGCGCCAGATCCAATTCCAGCTTGATGACGTCGGATGTGGTCATCGCATTAGTCTCGGCCGCGATGGACTTGGTTTCGTGGTCGAGCAACAACGAACCGTCGCCGTGAAACACTTTGAGTCCGTTCCATTCCGGCGGGTTATGGCTGGCGGTGAAGGCCAGGCCGTAGGCGCTGCCGACCATGGCAGTGGCGTAATTGATCAGCGGGGTAGGAGCATCCTCGTTGCACAGAATCGTCGGAATGTTGTTGCCGGCAAACACTTCGCTCGCGGCCTCGGCGGCCTGGCGGCTGAGAAAGCGCCGATCGTAGCCGACGATGACGCCCTTTTGTCTCGTTCCCGTTGCGGTGCACATTCGTTGGAAAGCGCCTGGCAGAGGCGGCGCACATTGTGCAGCGTGAACCCCTCGCCGATGATGGCGCGCCAGCCGCCGGTGCCGAACGCCACTTCGTTTTCCTCTTCCTGGCGGCGGGGACGGAACAGCCGTTTCTGGAGGATGAAGGCGGCCTGATTGAGATCTTCGATATCGTTGATGCCGCGGACCTCATCGGGATCGTAGAGTTGGAAACTGTCCACCTTCAGACCGGAACCCAGAAGCTGTTGCACGCAGTCGGTCAAGCGCAATTCCGTGCCGCCATCGGTTTGATTGAGGCCGCTCAAAGCCTCTAGGATCGTTGTTGCGCGCACCACGTAAGCGCCAACATTGAGTTCCCTTAGGCCTTTGAGTTCGGCGGTCGTTTCGGACTGCTCGATAATGTCGAGAATTCGTCCCGAGGCGTCGCGTCTGATGCGCCCATAGGGCAGGTCCTCGGAAACGGTTGCCGTCAGCAGCGTGAGATTCGGCCCCTTTCAATCGGTGGCGATTCAAAAGCCCGCGCAGCGAAGCCGGCCGCAGCAATGGCGTGTCGGCGTACAGGATGAGCAAGTCGCCGTCGTAGCCGTTCAGATATCCCCGAAGCTTGCAAGACGGCATGACCGGTGCCCAACGGTTTTTCTTGGATGATATAGGCGGGTTCCCAGCCCAGTTTCTTCTGGATCGCGCTGAGCGAGTCGGGTGCCGCGACGACGATAAAATCGTGCGGCTTGGCAAGCCCGCGCAGATTGCGCACCACATGCTCGATCACGGTGCAATCGCCGAGCGGTTGCAGCTCCAGCGCGCCGCCGCCCGACGGCATCGATTTCTGTCCTGCGGCCAGAATGAGGATCTTCAAAGGCAAGTTCATAGAGTTCACTCCGTTCGGGCAGCGTCTGGCAGCGCTTCCTTTGAGGTATCTCGGAAAGGCACAAGCCAGGAGATCAAGAAGGACGGGATGGTCGCCAGCATCACCAAGAGAAAGAATTTCTGGTAGCCCAGCGCATCGCTGAAATAGCCGCTGATCGAGGAGGGGATCAGAAAGCCGAATCCCATCAGCGAGGTGGCAAAAGCATAATGCGCCGTGCGGTAAGGGCCCGGCGCGATTTGCTGCATCATGAATAATTGCAGACCGACAAATCCAAAGCCGTATCCGAGATATTCGAGACTCACCAAGACCGTGATGATCGAACGATCCACGGGCTGCGTCAGAGCGAGGAAAAGATAGACCGCGAAGGGAATGTTGAACGCCGCGCAGAGCAACAGAAGTGATCTGCGCAGTCCGCGGCCCGCCGTGAAATAGCCCGCTGCGATCGAACCCAGCACGAAAGCGATCGGGGGAAAGACACCGTAGAGCCATCCCGCATCTTCTGTCGACAGACCCAAGCCGCCGTGATCGCGTGCGGCGCGCAAGAACAGCGGCGCGATTTTAATCGCCAGTCCTTCGGCAAAACGGTACAGCACAAGAAACACAATGCCCCGCAGGATGTATTTCTTGCGGAAGAAGGTCACCAGCACGTCGAGGAATGTGCCGCCGGCCTGCGCTGCGCAAACAGGTTTGGCGCGCCCGCCGGAGGGCAGAAACAGCAGATGCCACACCCCGATCGTGACCATCAGCAATCCGAAGGCGCAGAACACCATCGTCCAGGCCATGACCGGCCCGTAGCTCTTTTCCAGAATTCCCGGCGGCCAGCACGAAGCCGCCCTGGCTGACAATCTTACCGACATTGTAGAAGGCGCCCTGCCAGCCGACCCATTTCGCCTGCTAGTTTGGCGTTGAGGACGGTGACATAGATTCCGTCGGCTGCCGTGTCATGGACGGAGGAATTGATGGCGCAAAGGCCGAAGAAGACGAGCGTCGCGGCGAACCAGAAAGATAGATGCAAACTGAGCGCCACCAGCCCGAAGCTGATGCCGCCGCCGAATTCCGTGGCCAAGACAAAGCTCTTCTTGGTACGGAACATCTCGATCAGCGCGCCCCATAGCGGTTTGATCATCCAAGGAACCGCCACCAGGCTGGTGAAGAAGGCGATCTTGCTGTCGGAGAGGCCGAGGCTTTTGTACATAAATACCGAAACGACGTTCACCATCACGAAGGGCAGGCCTTCCGCGGTATAAAGTGTCGGCACCCAAAGGGCGGGATGGAAAAGGCGGCGTTCGGCGGCAACGCCTGTTGCCGGAGGCGCGGCAACGAAAGTCTCACTGGCCATGGTCAGACCCATGCTGGATTTGTGCGGCAGGCGCGTGGCGTGCATCGAGAAGTGTTGAAGCCTTGGCCTCGAATTCTTCTGGCGAAACAACGGAGCCGGAACCGCAACGGGGCAGATTGTCATCTTTGAGAATGTGCCAGAGCATGATCCCGTCCCTTGGATTGCTCTGTGGTTGCCGGCTCAACGGTCCGGCTTTCATCAGGTGGTCGACGGAATAGGGTTGGTTCACAGCCTCGCCGAATTGGTCGGCCAGAATGATCGAACCTGGGCATTGTGCTTGGCTGTCTTCGGCGACAAGTTTGCTGCCGCCCCATCCTTCGGGCGCGATTTCGAATCCGATATTGACGATGATCCTTTTGGGCAACAAGGCGCGGTAAAGCGTCCAGCTCTTGATGGGGTCGTAGTTCTCGTATCCCGCGTCGTAAGACATGACGCTCACCATGCTCAGCATTCGGACGATGTCGGGCTGCGCAAAGACCAGACGCTCCCGCCCGGTGCGGCCTTCGGGCCAAGAGGATGCCTTGCCTCGACAGGGCGAAAGCCCGGTCGCCGCTGTGCAGTCGGCGCCTGTCGACCAGGCCGCGAGTGTCAGAAGCTTGTCGCGGCCGGCGAGACGGACAATCGGTTTAGAGCGCGCGGATCGCATCGCGATATTCTTGGAATCGCGGCACTGTCGCCCCTTCGAGTTCGTAATCGACATCAACTCCGTCAAAACCCAACGCAGCCATCATATGGGCTAGGGCTTTGCTCATCGGCCCGGCGGCCCAGCGCGGCCTTCGGCTGCGAGAGCAGTCCAGTTCGTGTAGGTCGCCCCGCCGATCGCCAGCAGAACGCGCTGCTTATGGGCATGGCAGCGTGGCGATGGCCTGTTCGATCTGCTACCGGCGATGCGCGGAAGCTCAAGCCGCTGCCCGCCCAGGACGTCATGTCGCCGCTCCAGGAAAAATCCGGTTGGGCGAAAGCGATGACGATATGGCTATAGGCCGACGGCACAGTTGCGAGTCCGCTTTTCGCACGTGCCCCTTCATCGCCCGCGTTCGCTGCGTCAAGCCAGCTCGGGTAATAGCCGACAAAAAACCGGCGCTGCAGCGCGGCGTCTGGTGAAGTGGATTCGTGTAGGGGCGCGGCGCCGAGAGCCATTTGGCAGCAAAGCAGAAGCGTGCCGGCGATCCATTTCATCACACCCACTCCACATCCGCCTTGGCGCGGGCGGGGCAAGTTGCCGAGCCCAAGCCCCGCTGCACGGCTCACCCTTTGGGGAGCAGCGCGTTCCCGCCAATCCAGCACTGTCTTATTTGCAGTTCGCTGTTCATCAACACAAAATCGGCGCGTGCACCCGGTTGGATGAATCCAATGTCGTGTTCGAGACCGAGGAACTCCGCGGCGTTGCCGCTTGCCAGGCGCGAAAGATCGGGCAGATCGAGTTTGAAAATCGATTTCGCGTTGCGAAACGCGCTCGCCATGTCGAGATCCGACCCCGCCAATGTGCCGTCGGGTCCGACACAGACACCGTCTTTGACGGTTATCGTCTTGCCCATCAATTCGAACGATTTGCGGGAAGAGCCGACACTCGGCATCGCATCTGTGACCAGCATCAGCCGATCACGGCCTTTGCAGCGCAGCGCAATGCGCATAGAGGCCGGATGCACATGGTGGCCGTCCGCGATGATCCCGCACCAACTGGCATCATCGTCCAGCGCGCTACCGACGGTTCCCGGCGTTCGTCCACCCAGTTGCGACATGGCGTTAAACAGATGCGTGAACCCCCGCAGTCCGGCCGCCAGTGCCGGGGCCAGCACATCGTAACTCGCATTGGTATGCCCCGCCGAAACAAGCACGCCCGCTTCGGCGAGCGCCGCGATCATCTGCGGGCTCGTGGTTTCCGGGGCCAGTGTCAGCATCGTCTTGCCGCGCTTGAGCGAAGTGACGAGCGCAAAGCTCTCCCCATCCAGCACGCCGAAATTGGCGGGATCGTGGATGCCTTTTCGCTCGACATTGAGGAATGGGCCTTCGATGTGAATCCCCAGAACGCCGGGCACGCCGGAGCCGATCGCCTCATCCACGGCGGCAATCGCCTTGGCGATAACGGAGAAGTCGGCACTGACGATGGTCGGCAAGAAGCCCGTCGTGCCGAAACGGCTATGGGCGTTGCCGATCGTGCGCAACGCCTGCACGGTCGGAGAATCGTTGAACAGGACGCCGCCGCCGCCATTGACCTGAAGGTCGATAAATCCGGGTAGCAGTGTTCCGCCATTCAGATCATAAACCTCGGCGCTTTGCGGCAGGCCGTGTGTCGGAACGAAAGCGGCAACGCGCCGGTTTTCGATCAGCACGGCCAGGCCGGTCGCCGTCGCTCTGCCCGTTACGATATGGCCGTTAACAAGTGCAGTCGTCATCACAACGTCTCAGTCACTTTGTTGAGGTGCGGTGGTTGATCGGGATTGAGGCCGCGCGCCCGCGACAAGGATTCGGCCATGCGATAAAAACTTTGCAGGAACAGGATGGGCTCGAGCGCAGGATGCGCGCCCAGCGAGGGAAGATTCACCGCGCGGGGATTTTCAAATCCGGCCAGCAGCACATCGACGCCTTGCGCCGCAAAGGCCTCCACCGTGTCCTTGATGCCGGGTCTCGTCTCGTCGTTCTGGGAAAATACAAGAACCGGGAATCCCTTGTTCGCCAGCGCCATCGGGCCGTGCCGAACTTCCGCGGCACTGAAAGCCTCCGCATGCAAAGCGCAGGTTTCTTTGAGTTTTAGAGCCGCCTCTTGCGCCGCGCCGAAACCGATTCCACGGGCGACAACAAACAAATCGCGGGCCTCGCGCAGTCTCGATGTTGCCGCACTCCAATCCAACTGCCAGGCCTGTTCCAACCTTGGCGGCAGGCGGACCAATTCTTCGCGCAAAACCAGATCGCCACTCCAAGTTGCGACCAATTGTGCGATCGCCGTCATACTCGCGATGCACGATTTTGTAGCAGCAACGCTGCGTTCTGCACCGGCATGCAGCGGCAGGACGACGTCGGCAAACTCCGCCAGCGGCGATTCACCGACATTGACGAGGGCGAGGGTGAAGGCACCGGCACGCTTGGCGACGTCGAGTGAAGCGGTCAGATCGGGGCTGCGCCCGGATTGCGAAATCGCGATGACCAGCGTGTTCTTGAGTTCGGTTCTGGCGCTGTAAATCGAGCTGATCGATGGAGCAGCCGAAGAGGTCAATATTCCAAGCTTGGTCTCGATCAGGTATTTGGCGAAGGTTGCGGCATTATCGGAACTGCCGCGCGCCAAGGTGACGACCGCGCGCGGAGAAAGGGCCCGCAAGCGCGCACAAACCTCCGTTATAATATCGCCATTCCGGCGTAACTGATCGGCCACCACCAGCGGCGCTTCTTGCGCCTCGGCGAACATCTTCGTTCGCCCGCTTGGCGGCGCGTTCAGAGCAAAGTCCTGCGGCTTGACATCCATCCTCTACTCCGATGCGTTTAGGTCCGCGACGAAATCGTAGGTGTCACCGCGGTAATAGGATTGCGAAAATTCGACGACCCGGCCGTCGAGCAAAAAACCGCGCCGCTCGACCAACAGACCGGCGTCTCCGACATTTCCTTGAAGATGTTCCGCTTGCAGACTGGTCAGAAGCACGGCGCGCAAACGCTGCAAGGCGCGCTTGGGACGATAACCGGACTTCTCCAAGGCCTCATACAGCGAAGAGGTGACGGCATCGATCGAGGGCAGGCAGAAGGTCGGTATGGTGCAGAATTCCAACGACATCGGTACGTCATCGGCGTATCGCAAACGATTGAAGCGATAGACCGGCGTTCCGGGGCTTAGTCCCATCGTCATCGCTTCTTCCGGCGTCACGGTGCCTTGCGATCGTTTGAGCCAAGCGGAGCGCGGCGTGCGGCCTCGTGTCGCCATGTCTTCCGAAAAGCTTGTCAGTTTGGAGAAGCTTTTTTCGACGCGGCTTGCCACGAACGTGCCGGAGCCTTGGCGACGCGTCAGCAATCCCTCGTTCACCAGCCCGTCGATGGCGCGGCGAACGGTGATGCGGGATATCGCGAATTCTTCGGCGAGATCTCGCTCGGGGGGCAGTGCGTCGTTGGGTGTCAAAAGCTTCTGGGTGATGGCCTGCCTAAGACCACGCTGCAGCTGCTGATACAGCGGCAGGCTGTTGGCCTCATCCAAAGTGCCGATAATTGCTGAAATAGAAGGCACTGAAGTCCTCCGAATAAGTGATTTCAACGCAATGGTATCATACCATATGACAGAATAATGGTACCCTACCAATTAGATACCACGAGATGCCTATGGTCCGTCAATAGTAGAAAAAACCTCAGTTTTGTGACATATTTGGTACTATTCAATATTGACATACAGTACCTCTTTGATGATGGTATTGCATTGGGCTCAAATTGATGCCCTGGGCGGGATCGAGCGGGTCTCGCGGGGCAGCAAAGATGCAGAGGTCTGCACCTTTGGGGACACCAACGGAGGGTTATTGCAATGAAATTGAGGGAAGTACTGATCGGCTCTGCCAGTTTGCTTGCCATCACGGCCGCGACCGCACCCGCGGTCGCCCAGGACACCAACGGACAAATGGAAACCGTTGTGGTGACGGGTATTCGCGCTTCTATGGAGCGCTCCATTGATATCAAGCGCGACGAGGTCAGCATCGTCGATGCGGTTTCGGCCGAAGACATCGGCAAGTTTCCGGACAAGAACATCGCCGACGCGCTGCAGCGCATTCCCGGCGTCGATACGGTCTCGGCCGCGGCCGGCGAAGGCGGTTTCGACGAGAACGACCGCGTTTCGATTCGCGGCACCGACCCGAGCTTGACGCAGACCATGATCGACGGCCACCCGGTCGCCACCGGCGACTGGTTCGTTCTCGACCAGTATCAGGAAGTGGGCCGCAGCGTCAGCTATACGCTGTTGCCGTCGGAGATCGTGGCGCAGGCGAAAGTCTACAAGAGCCAGCAGGCGGATTTGGTCGAAGGTGGTGTCGCCGGCTCGGTCGATATCCAGACGCGCAAGCCGCTCGACTTGCCGAACGGTCTGACGTTGGAAGGCAGCGCCGAAGCCGCCTACACCACGTTGCGCAGCTCGACCACGCCGCAAGTCAACGCCTTGTTTGGCTGGCATGATGACGGCGACAAGTTCGGCGTGATTGTCCAAGCCTTCTACGAGGCCCGCAACATCCGCCGCGACGGACAGGAGTTCCTGGGCTACAATACGATCACAGCCAATCCGGCCGGCGCGTGCACGCCCGCGGGTGTCACTCTTCCCTGTAGCGTAACCGCCGCGTTGGATCCGCAGCTGATCGGTGTGGCCTATCCGACGCTGATAGGCTCGACCTTCTTCGAGCAGCAGCGCATCCGCCAAGGCGCCTTGGTCTCCGCGCAGTGGCAGCCTTCAAGCAACTTCGAGCTTGATGTTCAGAGCTTCTACTCGCATATGAGCGCCTCCAACTATAACCAAAACGTCATGGCCTATGTGTCGCAGGAGATCGCGGACAACGCGCCCACGAGCTACACGGTCGTCAACAACACGCTGACGTCGGCGAGTTTCCCGGCCATCACGCCGATGACGGGCTACACCAACGCCGCCGGCAGCAGTTACGCCGGTTACGGCGCCTGGGGCCCGAGCTGCGTAATCGGAACGTCGCCCGTGGCGGGCAAGTGCGCCATCCCCGGAATAGTCGCGGACTTTATCGACCGTCCCGGCTCGGGTTCCGAGACGTATTACCTGAACGCCGACGCGGCCTGGTCGCCGTCTGCTGACCTGACGATCAAGTTCAAAGGCGGCTACACCCATGGCGTCGGCAAGACGTCGTCGCAGCCGGCCTGGGAAGGCGAGGTCGAGGGTGGCCTCAACTATACCATGCGCGGCATCACGGGCGTGGCGTCCGTGAGCGATCCGGGTGCCAATCTGGCCAACTCGGCGAATTACGTGAACGACTGGGCGTGGAACGACGTCTTCAACACGGTCGACCGCGAAACCTATGGTCAGATCGACGCCGGACAGACCGTCAATGCCGGCCCGATCACGTCGGTCGATGCGGGCTTCCGTTATGCGGAACACAAGCGCCAGGTGCTCGGTTGGGTCTCAGGCACCTCCTATGGCGACCCCGCGTCGGACATCGCCACTGGCAGCTATCCGTCGGGATTCGGCAGCGATCTGCCGGGAAACGCGAACTTGCTGACGAATGTGCCGCTCGGCAATCCCGCCAAGATCGAGAATTATCTCTATACGACAGCGAACTGGCGCGGCTACACCCTGACGCCTGCGGAAACCGTCAATCCCGCCAATGAGCGGTTCTACTGGCAAGGCAGCTTCGCGGTCAAAGAAGACGACATGGCCGCCTATCTCATGGCCAATATCGGCGGCGATCACTGGAAAGGCAATTTCGGCGTCCGCATCGTCGAGACCGACGAGAACGTCGACCAGTACGTCAGCAACCCGGCCACCGGCATTGCCAATGCCTTCGGCAACTACTCCCTCAACAACGTGAAGCACACATATTGGGACGTGCTGCCGAGCTTCAATATCAGCGTCGACCTCAACGACGTAAGCAAGCTGCGCTTCTCCGCGGCCGAAACCATGTCGCGCCCGGACTACAGCGCGCTCGGTGGAGCCGTCAACCTCACCGACCTGATCCTTACCGGTACGGGCGGCAATCCCAACCTCAAGCCGGTCAGAGCAGCGGTCTATCAGGCCTCTTATGAATGGTATTACGGGCCGCAATCGATGTTGGCGGTCGGCGTGTTCTACAACGACCTGTCGTCGTATGTGAGCTACTCAACCTTCCAAGGCTCCTATCTCAATGCAACGCTGACCGGCACGCACACCACGACGCCGGTTTATTCGATCTACAACATCACCGCGCCGGTCAACAGTTCCGGTCAGCTCGAAGGCTTCGAAGCCCAACTCGAGCAACCGATCTGGGGCGGGTTCGGCGTGCAGGGCAACTTCACCTACGCGGACGGCAACGACTCCAACGGGGGACCGCTGGTCGGCGATTCGAAAATCACCAGCAACATCAGCGCCTATTACGAGAACGCATGGCTGAGCGCGCGGTTGGCTTACACCTACCGCTCCAAGATGCTGGTCGGCCTCGACCGCAGCTTTGCAGAAAATCAGGACGCGGTCGGATCGCTCGACGCCTCGGTGCAAGTCACGGTTACCGACAATATCTCGTTCACCTTCGATGGTCTGAACCTGAACAACCAGACCTTGAAGTATTATGGCAGCAACACATCGCAGCCGCGTGCGTTCTATTCCAACGGCAGCCAGCTCTATGCCGGCATCCGGTTGAAGTACTGAAAGCCAGTTGCGGACCCGGGCGTCTGACGCCCGGGTCTGTTTCTCACGAATGGCCTCTCTTCCTGAAGATATGGCGCGGAGCGGCGAAAGCCGCTCCGCGTTTGTCGGCTGCGAACTATTTCAAGGCATCGAACAGCGCCCCGAGCCACGGCTCGTAAGGACGCCAGCGGCCGATCGCGCTCGCATACAAAGGTTGCCGCACTTGGTATTCGCTCAGCGTTCGCACCGCGCGACGGGTTTCATGGAAGTCGAGGCAGCGCTCGTCCCATGCGAGCCCGCAGAATTCCACCAGTCGGCGCGCCTCTGCCGCGAAATCCGACACCAGCGTCTCGTATTGCACCTCAAGAATGGCGTTCGGCGGAAGAACCTTGTGCCAGTGCGCCATCAGCCTGTCATAGGCCTTGTGGAAGCGCCCAACTTCGCCGAGGTCGTAGGCGAAGTTCAAACCGCTCGCAAACAGCTTGCAATAACACGAGAAGCAAGCGTCGCGCGGATCGCGCCGCACGTGAATGATGCGCGCCTTCGGCAAAGCGAGATGGATCAATCCCAGATGGTTGCCGTTCGCCGGCAATTTGTCGGTGATGCGTTTGGCTTTCGGCGCCAGCGCTCCGATGCGCATCGCATAAGAGCCGCCCAAACGCAGCAGCCCGTCGCCGCCAAGCTTCGAAAGGCCGGCGGGATAATCCTCGCCGCCAAATCCGGCATTGAGGAGGTCCTGAAAAACGGTCAGCTCGCCCGCGCCGAACATGTCGGGGTGGCTCGCCAAAATCTGCTCGACCAAGCTCGTTCCCGAGCGCGGCATGCCCACCACGAAGACCGGCAGGTCGGAGGGATGTCCTTTGCCGGCATGCGCGGCGAGAGCTGCCGGGGTGTAGGCTGCTTCGATCTCGCGGAACAGGGCGAAGACCTGCGCTTCCGCATAGGGCACAAGCTTTCGATAGAGGCGGTTGCCTATTTCAAGCTGCGCGAAAGCGGCCGCAGCTTGCCCCAGTTCGTCATAGGCCTTGAACAATGCGAAATGGAGTTCGGCCTTCTGCCGTTCGTCGAAGCGGTCTTGCTCGCGCTGCAAGGCTTCGAGCTCTGCAAGGCGCGGATCGTCCGGCCGGAAGGGTGCCGCCTCCGCCAGCGCGCGGTGATAGGCGGGCTCGCGCGGCGCAAGCTCCACCGCTCGCGCGAGCGCCTGCCGGGATTCGCTGAAATGTCCGAGTTGCTTGAGGACCGTCCCCAAGCCGAACTGCGCCTGTGCATTCTGCGGTTCGCCGGCCAGGATGCGTTCATAGACGCTCTTGGCCTTGTCCTGCCTGCCGGTCGCGGCCAGCGCCTCGGCAAGGCCGAGCAACGTGCCCTTGTGGGCGGGCACCTTCGTCAAAACGGATTCGAAACAGCCGACGGCCTCCTCTGTGCGCCCCGTCCGCAGGCAAAGCTGTCCCAATCCGTACAGCGGGTCAGGGTCGCCGGGACGCAGCTGCAGCGCGGCGCGAAAATGCCCTTCGGCCTCGTCGAGCCGTCCCATTTGCATGAGCCTCATCGCAGTATGGCAGTGTTGCCGGACGGCATCGTTCATGGCGATCTGGGATTTCGTTTGCGGCGTGCGATGCACTATAGACCAGTCGCCGCGCGGATTGCGCCGGGCGGCCTTTTTTTCTTTCCGGGGCGCGGTGTGGCCATTACAGTTGTGCCAGGGTTAAAGCGCTCATCCCTTATGCCGCACTGTTTGCGCCTTTCGGCCGTCGCACTCCTGATCGTGCCGCTTCTTTCGGGCTGCCAGGCAGAGCTGAAACATGAACCGAACCGGTCCGCCGAACCGGTGCTGCCTGCGGCGCCGCCGCTGGCGTTGATTCCCGAACCGGCCAAGATCGAAGCGCATGCGGGCGAGTTCGCGCTTTCGAATGCAACGCGGCTTGTCTGCCCGGCCACCGACGCGTCCTGCGAATGGACGGCGGGTTATTTGGCGCAGCTTTTGTCGCGCACGCGCGGCCTCACGTTGAAAACCGCGTCCGGCGAAGCCGCGCCAAACGCTATCGTGTTCCGGCGCACAGCCGGCGAGGCCGATTCCGAAGCCTATTCGCTCGAGGTCGGGCCGCAACGGATTGTGATCTCCGCTTCGGGCGATTCGGGATTGCTCTACGGCGCCGTCACGCTGTGGCAACTAGCGACGCAGGATGAGGCGCCGCAAGTCTTAATCCCCGCGGTTTCGATTGCGGATCGGCCGCGTTTTGCTTGGCGCGGAATACTTCTCGATTCAGCCCGGCACTTTCAATCGCCCGAGTTCGTGAAGTCGTTCATCGATACGATGGCGCTGCACAAGCTCAACGTCCTGCATTGGCATTTAACGGACGATCAGGGCTGGCGGCTGCAGATCAAACGCTATCCCAAACTCACTTCGGTGGGTGCCTGGCGACGGATCCCCGGACAATCGGGCGTTTATGGCGGGTTTTATTCTCAGAACCAGCTGCGCGATATTGTTGGCTATGCAAGGCAGCGCAATGTCACGATCGTGCCGGAGATCGAAATGCCCGGGCATTCGCTGGCAGCGATTGTTGCTTATCCCAAGCTCGCATCCGTTACGCATCCACCGCGGCGTGTGTCCAGTGACTGGGGGATATTTCCTTATCTTTACAATACGGACGACGCCAGCTTCGCGTTCCTCAAGAATGTGCTTACCGAGGTTATGGCCATTTTCCCGAGCCGATATATCCATGTCGGCGGCGATGAGGCGGCAACGGACGAGTGGAATTCCTCCGCTCGCGTTCGCCGGCAGATGCGCGCCCGGCACATCAAAGATATGGCGGCACTGCAAAGTTATTATTTTGCGCGGATCGGAAAAATCCTGGAGGCGCATGGTCGTCGCTTAATCGGCTGGGACGAGATCCTGAATGCCAAGCTCGAGCCCAATGCCGCTATCACTTCTTGGCATAGCAGCGATGGGGCGATTTCCGCGGTACGCCTCGGACACGATGTGGTGCTCGCGCCCAGCAATGCGCTTTATTTCAACAATTGTCAGACGGACGCAGCCGGTGAGCCCCCGTGCCGCGGCAACATCCTCACCCTAAAGGATGTCTACGATTTCGACCCCGCGCCGGCGAATCTGAACGCCGCGGAGATATCTCATTTCATCGGCGTCGAAGCCTGCATCTGGAGCGAACAGATCCCTCGCGATGAGCTTGTCTCTTATGCCGCGTTCCCGCGCGCGGCGGCGCTTGCCGAGATCGCCTGGTCTCCCGCCGCCAAACACGATTGGCAAAATTTCCTTCAGCGCTTACCGGCACAATTGGGCCGTTATCGCGCGGTGGGCGTGCCGCATTCGGAAAGCGCTTTGACGGTGCGGATCGAAGCGCACCCCGATGCGGCGGGCGCACGCGTATCCTTGGCCAATCAAACGGGTCTCGGCGAAATTCGTTACGCGCTGGATGGAAGCGTTCCGACCATAGCGTCCCCGGTCTACACCGCACCGTTCACCACGGCGATGCCCTCGGAGGTCACAGCGGCACCGTTCTGGAACGGACATGCACTGACGGCGCCGACGCGGGAGCATATCGACACTTTGTCGCTTCTGCGGCGCACGAGCTATGCCATGAAGCCGTGTACCAACGATCTTCCGCTGTCTTTGGCGGGCGGCACCCACGCCATGTTTATGGTCAATGTCATGAATCCCTGCTGGATATACCAACAGGCGGACTTGTCAGAGATCGGCGGCATCGACGTGTCGACTGGCCGATTGCCTTTCAATTTTCAGATCGGCAAGGACATCAAAAAGATTCCGCTCATTCCGCCGCGAACACCGGATGGCGAATTGGATGTGCATCTCGATACCTGCCAGGGACAGCGCATCGCTAGCATGCCTCTCTCCCAGGCAGCGGCCGGCAATGCTTTGACGACATTGCACGCAACGATCGCGCCGCTACAGGGTGTGCACGATCTATGCTTCATTTTCACGCGCCGCTCTGTGGATCCCATCTGGGCGATCGACGAAGTCCAGCTCCTCCCAGCCGTGCAGCCACACAAGGAATGAGCCCCACAAGGAATGAGGATGTGTCGAATTTGATATTGCTGGCGCCCATCCAGGGTTGGGTGGCGACGCTTGACGAAGTTCCCGATCCCGTCTTCGCCGATAGAATGATGGGGGATGGGCTTGCGATTGATCCCACCGATTCGACGCTTTACGCGCCATGCGATGGTCTCATTGTTTCCTCGACCCCGCATGCGGTGACGCTCAGGGCAGATTGTGGTGCCGAGATTCTTGTGCATGTCGGACTGGAAACCGTGGCGCTGGCCGGCAAGGGATTCAGCGGTCAGATAGGCCAAGGCAAGCGCGTCAAAGCGCGGATGCCGCTTCTCAAATTCGATCTCGAATTTCTCGCCCCGCGGGTGAAGAGCTTGCTTTCGCCCATCGTCGTCGCCAATGGCGAAGCCTTCGCGATCGTCCGGCGCGCCGAGAATCGTGAGATCAAAGCCGGCGAGTTTCTCATGGAGATCGCGCCTGCTGCGCCGGAAGTCGGCGATGGGCTCGTATCGCGAGAGGTTAGTATCGCTTCGACCCATGGCCTGCACGCGCGGCCGGCCGCTTTGCTTTCGCGACGGGCGAGAGACTTTACGGCGGACATCGAGCTGTTGCGGGAAGGGCGCCGCGCCAATGCCAAGAGCGCTGTCGCTTTGATGGCTCTCGGCGCGCAGTGCGGCGACAAAGTCGTCCTGACGGCCAAAGGAAAGGACGCAACCCAAGCGATGGATGCCCTGGCACAGCTTTTGGAGACGCCATCACACGAGCCGTCCATGCCCGATCGCATCGCGCCAACGCCTGTTGCTGCGCCGGCGGGAACGGCCGATCTCGTGCCCGGCATTTGTGCGGCACCGGGATTGGCCGTCGGACCCGCGGTGCGTTTGCGTGCCGAGGATCAATCGGTCGCGGAAACGGGCGGCGGCACAACGCTAGAGACCGCGGAGTTTCATCGCGCACTTTCCGAAATCAAGGCGCGCCTGGAACAGGGCGTATCCGCTGCGAGCGGCACCAAGCGGGATATTCTCGATGCGCATCTCGTGCTCCTCGATGATCCAGGCCTCTTGGACGGCGCGCTGGCGCTGATCGGGCAGGGCAAAAGTGCAGGCTTTGCGTGGCGCCAAGCCATACGGGCGGATGCTGCCCTACTGAAAACGAGCGACAATGCGCGCCTGCGCGAACGGGTCAGCGATCTTCTCGATCTGGAACGCCAAGTCCTTGCGGCGCTGGCGGGCAAATCGGCAGCCCGAAAAATGGATTTGCCCGAGCACGCCATCATTATCGCCGAAGAATTGCTGCCCTCCGATCTTCTCGGTCTCGATCCGCAAAGGATCGCCGGTTTCGCAACCGCGCATGGCGGTCCGACCTCGCATGTCGCGATCCTCGCCGCCGCGATGGGCATTCCGGCGCTTGTCGCGGCTGGGCCTGCAATTCTGGAGATTCAAGAAGGAGTTGAGATCGTTCTCGACGCCGATCGCGGCACGCTTCATCTCGCGCCATCGCCCGCCATTTTGGCCGCGGCCAAACAATCCGCCGGCAAGTTCCAGCAGCAACGATCCGACGCCTTGGCTTGCGCCGAAGAAAAATGCCGCATGGCCGACGGCACGCGGATCGAAGTCTTCGTAAATCTTGGTCAAGGGGCGGAAGAAGCTGGTGCCGCCATCCGTTTGGGGGCCGAGGGCTGCGGGCTTTTGCGCAGCGAATTCCTTTTCATGAATCGCCAAGCCCCGCCGTCCGAGGACGAACAATACAGTCACTATCAGACCGTCGCCGATGCGCTTGAAACCCGCCCTTTGGTCCTGCGCATCTTCGATATCGGCGGCGACAAATCGGTTCCCTATCTTCATCTGCAACCGGAGCCAAATCCGGCTCTTGGCCTGCGCGGCGTGCGTCTGGCATTGCGTCGTCCGGATTTGTTGCGCGCTCAGCTTCGCGCCGCGCTGCGGGTGAAACCGGCGGGCCGCTGCCGGTTGATGTTGCCGATGATCAATGATGTGGAAGAGGTGCGCGAGGTGCGCGCCATTCTGAACCGGCTCGCAGAGGAATTGGGCGTGGCCATACCTCCGCTCGGCGTAATGATCGAAACACCTTCGTCTGCGGTCATGGCGGACAGGCTTCTGAACGATGCGGATTTTCTCTCCATCGGGACCAACGATCTGACGCAATATACGCTCGCGATCGACCGCGAGCACAGCGAATTGGCGAGCCGGCTCGATGGATTGCATCCCGCGGTCCTGCGCCTGATCGCCAAAGCCGCCGAAGCGGCACAAGCGGCGGGCAAACCGGTCGGGGTGTGCGGAGCCATAGGGGCCGATCCTCTTGCTGTGCCCGTGCTGCTTGGATTGGGCGTCGGGGAACTTTCGGTACCCGCGCCGATGATTCCGAAATTGAAAGCAGCCATTCGCCTTTTGAAGATGGATAGGTGTCGCGTAATGGCGCGCCAGGCGCTCGATCTTGAATTGCCGGCGGCGGTGCGCGCGTTTCTGCGACAGCAGCTTTCCGCAATGGATGCTGCGAGGGGGAGCTGATCATGAAATCCGTCTCTGAAATGCTGCAGCCGCTGGGCCGCGCCTTGATGCTGCCGATCGTCGTATTGCCGGTCGCCGGTCTGATGCTGCGCCTGGGCCAGCACGATATGCTGAACATGCCGTTCGTCGCAGCGGCGGGCGGCGCGGTGTTTTCCGGCCTTGGGCTGCTCTTCGCGATTGGCGTTGCCGTGGGATTGGCGCGAGAGAACCACGGTGCTGCGGGTCTCGCGGGAGCCGTTTGCTTCCTCGTTGCGACAGCGGGCGCCAAGGCGATCCTGCCGGTGCCGCCCGAAGCGTTGGCCGGTTATGGTGCCGCCGCACACGATCTTGCCGCCGATGCCTTCAAAACCGATGCCCTTGCAAAACTAGCCGTTCCGATCGGCATCGTGTCGGGCATCATCGCGGGATCGCTTTACAATCGCTTCTACAACATCAAGCTGCCGGATTATCTGGCGTTTTTTGGCGGAAGGCGATTTGTGCCTATCGTCGCCGGATTTGCGGCTTTGCTGCTTGCCGCCATCGTCGGTGTCGGCGCGCCGGCCATTTCGCGGGGCATGGACGTCGCCAGTCATCTGGTTCTGAGCGCGGGCCCTTTTGGTCTCTTTATATATGGCGTTCTGAACCGGCTGCTGATCGTCACCGGCTTGCATCACATCGTCAACAATTTCGCCTGGTTCATTCTCGGCGATTATCACGGCACGACCGGCGACATGAAACGCTTCTTCGCCGGAGATCCCAGTGCCGGCGCCTTCATGGCGGGCTTCTTCCCGGTGATGATGTTCGGACTGCCGGCCGCCTGTCTTGCGATGTATCACGCGGTTGCACCGCAAAGGCGCAAGGCCGTCGGCGGCTTGCTGGCGTCGATGGCTCTGACGGCCTTTCTCACCGGTGTGACCGAACCGATCGAATTCAGCTTTATGTTTCTGGCGCCGCCTCTCTATGCCATTCATGCGGTGTTGACCGGCGCGTCGATGATGCTGATGGATGCTTTGCACATCAGGCTCGGCTTCAGCTTTTCGGCAGGCTTGGTCGATTACGTGATCAATTTCAACAAAGCGAGCCGCCCGCTTTGGCTGTTGCCGGTGGGGGCTGCGTATTTCGCGATCTACTATTTAGCGTTCCGCTACACCATCAAGGCCTTCAATCTGAAAGACTCCGGGACGCGAGGACGACGCGCAAGTTTCCAAGAAATCGGTGATCGATGCCGGGGCGCGGGGACGCGCCTTTGTCGATGCGCTGGGCGGCGGCGAAAATCTGCAACGCGTCGATGCCTGCACCACAAGGTTGCGTTTGGAAATAGCATCATCCTCCGCCATCGACGAACATCAGTTGAAGGCTCTGGGCGCGCGCGGTTTCGTGCGGCCGTCGCCCCACGCGCTGCAGGTGGTTCTTGGGCCGATCGCCGATCAGGTCGCCGGCGATATTCGCGCCGCCTTGGCACAATCGGGGCTAGCGCTGCGTTCCAGCGAACAAACCGCGCCAGAAGTTTCTGCAACAAAGCGCGCCGAAGCGGCGTTCACGCCCGATGCCATTGCCGCCATCATCCGCGGGCTGGGCGGCCGCGAAAATATTCGTGAGTTATCGACCTGCTCAAGCAGGCTGCTGGTCAGTGTTGTCAGCCCGGCCCTTGCGGCGGAAAATGTTTTGCGCGACGCAGGCGCCCGCGGCGTCGTAAAGTTGCGCGACAGCGTGCAAATTGTCATCGGACCGAAGGCCGAAGGCGTCGCCAATCAATTGCGTGCGGAATTGGAATTGGCGGAGAACTAGAGCGTCTACAGCTCTAGCGGCACGATATGAACACATGCACCGATTTCTGCCCCCGCGAGAGCGGGGGAAGTGGCGAAGTCGAGCGTCAGCGAGACTGAGCCGAAGGGGGCGCCTGCCAAATGGCGGCGCAACCACGACTAAGCTCCGCATTTGTCGTGCGATTTCGAAATTGTCGGGCACGGATTTGTGCATGCCCCCTTCGCCTCGCTTCCGCCTTCGCCCTTCGGGCTACGGCGGACAAGACGCTCGGCACTTCCCCCGCTTCGCTTTGCTCGCGGGGGCAGAAAACAAACCAATGTTTACCTTTAACTCCTCCTTCTGGACCACCGCGCGGCCCTGCACCTTGTATTAGCGCAATCCGATAGATTGGTGTGGTTCCGTGAGGAACGGTCCGGCTCGGATGGCCATCCGAGCCGGACCGCCGGTCGTCGGATCGTTTGCACCGCAGTCTTTTGGACTGCTCCTGAGCAGGATCGCGGCCGGCTCTTCATCAGGCCCGGATGGTTGACGGAACCAAGGGTTCGCATCGCAAGGAGGGGATGACGAAGATGACGGAGCATAGCATCAAAGCCGCCGGAATCGACACCGGCAAAGCCAAGCTCGACGTGGCGCTTGCCGCTGGTACGTCGTGCCTTCAAATCGACAATGACGCGGCAGGTCATCGCAGATTGTCGTCTTGGCTGCGCCGCAGGGGGGTCGACCGCGTCGGCATCGAAGCCAGCGGAGGCTACGAGCGCAGCGTTGTGGCCCATCTGCGGCAGACTGGCTTCACGGTCATCGTGTTTCAACCGATCCAGGTTCGCGCTTATGCGATGTTCCATCTGCAACGGGCCAAGAATGATCGGATCGACGCCGCTCTGATCGCCGCCTGCGTGGCGGCCGCAACGACGATTAAAGATGCGCCAGATACACGCTTCGAAGCTTTCGCGGAGCATTTGACGCTGATCGAACAAATCGAGGAGGACATCGTGCGCTGTAAAACACGCCGCGAAGCTTTCCGCGATCCGCGCCATCGCGATCTGCTGGAGGGCGAGCTCAAGCGGCTCAAGGCTTGGCGTACGGCGGAACTCAAGCAGATCGTGGCTGCGTTGCGCCGTCACAACGATCTTGCCAAACGTCTTTCGCTGATAGAAAGCGTGCCGGGCATCGGCCCGCGCACCGCCCTCGCGCTCCTTATCCGTATGCCCGAACTCGGCACACTTTCTCGCGAAGAGGCTGCCGCGCTTGCCGGCCTCGCTCCATTCGACAACGACAGTGGCAAATATCAGGGCTTGCGACGCATCGCCGGGGGGCGGGCACGACTGCGCAAGAGCCTCTTTGCCGCCGCGCTGCCGGCTGCTTTTCAGTGGAACAACGCGCTTGTCACCCTCTATCGTCGGCTCATTGCCGCCGGAAAACCCCACAAAGTCGCTCTCGTCGCTTGTGCCCGAAAGCTTCTCATCTTCGCCAATACCGTTCTTGCCCGTGGCACCCCATGGGTCGAACATCAGTCCATCACCTAATGGTTGCTCGGGATGGGTTTCGTCTGAACGTCGGCCGTTTTAATTGGATTCCGGATCGCTTTGCCGGGGCAAATTCTACTTCAACGCATCGCGCAGCGGCTGCAGCCATTTCTCGTAAACCTGCCAACGGCCGATAGAACTCTTGAACAGGGGCTGGCGCACTTGGAATTCGCTAAGCGTGCGCACGGCGCGTTTGGTCTCATAAAACTTCAAGCAGCGCTCGTCCCATTCGAGCCCGCAAAACACTACTTTTCTTTTGTCAAAGCCTCCGCCGCATTGGCGGCTAGGATGAACGTCGCGGCCGTATCGATGACGTACTCGTTTTCATACCACAAGAAGGGCCAGTCGCTTTTCAATTCCGGAAAATCCGGACGAACGATCAAGACGCCGGGAATCATTCCACCGGGAATGAAGGTGTAGTCGGCGCGGTTGTTGCCATAGGCGATAAGTTTGGACGACGTGCCGACCGTCGAAACAAGAGAAACATTGGATGCGGGATGCCTGCCGAGAACGTAGTCGAAGGCCCGCAGGGTGTAGTCTTTTCCGACGATCAACGGAAACGCCTCGTGAAAGACATACATTTGTATGGCCATGGCCGCGACCTGATGCGAACCGGCCCATGGTCCTATCTCGATGGGCACGCCAAATGGATTCTTGGCGAAGTCGGCATCCAACTCGGCTTTGTAGGCCGTCACATCCGAGGCGAGCGCGGTGCGGAAATCGGAATCCATGAAGGGAAGCGCGCGCGCGGCGGTCCACCCGACGATGGCGAAATGTTCGCGGATCGTGGGCAGCAATTCTTTCAGGCGCGAGGTGTATACGTCTTCGCCTTTGGTGGCGAGGATCAGTTCGACTGCGGCCATGATTTCCTCGTCTTCGAGACGACCGCCTGTGGTGTTGAAGGACCGAAAGATCACCGCCGGCTTGCTGTGCTCGTCCCGCCAAACGCGCATCGCAGTGTCGAGACATTTTTGCGCCAGGGCGTCGTCATAACCGCGCAAGACGCGGCTCGCGGCGGCGAGTGCCGACGCGCTGTCATATTCGAGCGGGGTTGTATGCGTGGTGAAGGCCCAGCGATCGTCGGACAGCCCGGAATGGATACCGTCGCTTTGCAGCGGCGTCATTTGCGCGGAATAAATCTTGCCGTCGGTTTTGGAAGCAGCGTCGCCCAGATGGGTGTATTCTTGAAGCGTCGGTTCGACAATCCCCGGAATGGCGTGGCCCACCGCATCATACTGCGCCATCAGCGCCAGCACGCCGTGCTTTATTTGCTGCAAGACGTCGGGAATGCCGTCGGGTTTGCGAATTTGAACCAGCCGCGCGTCCTCGTCGATCGTCGTTTCGTCGGTATCGACATGGAACATCTCCCGCGCCATGACGAGATCGCGCACAACCCCCGCTTGGCTTTGGGTGCGAATGTCGTAATCGCCGGCATCGTACCAGCCGCCGATATTGAGCCCGGGAATATGCTCTCCGGGCGCGAACGGCGTGTCGGTCGTCGCTCCCATCGAATAGCCGTCGAAATGGGTGTAATTCACCGGCGCCTGCCGCGCATCGTCCATGTGCGAGACGCCATGCCAGACCCGATATTCCTCGCGCACCTTTATGTGATCCATCTGCACCGCGAGATAGGTATCGAGTGTGGTCTGCCAGACGCCCTTGGCGTAGAGGTCTTCGGCGATTCGGAACGGGTTGAAGGTATGGCCCGCATAGGCGATGGCATAGATGCCCGGCGGGCGGACGCGCGAGAAATCAAAGGACGCGTATTTGTAGCGAAGCCATTTGCCCCACGGTTTGATTTTGCCGCGGAAGACTTCGCGGGTGCCCCCGTCTGCGCCGATCCGTAGCACACGGGCGATCGCCGGAGCGCGATAGAGCGGATCAAGCTCGACGATCGCAATCTTGGCGCGCTCGGGCGTGTAGCCCACTTGGTTGAAGGAAACCACGGACTGCCGTGTCCAACCCGCGATCACATGCGGACGAATGTGCCAGACCAGAACTTCACCGCTGCGGTTGGCGGGAATTAAAGAGCGAACTACGAACCAGCCGTTCTGCGCCTTGTTCCGAGCATCGTAGAGCATCAGCGGCGTGCCGTCGGATTTGATGTCGACGCGCGTCAGCTTGTCTTCCGGCGACAGCACAATCGAACTTCCGCTGGCAATCGGCAGCGGCTCGGCGGTGCCGTCCGCATCGGTTTTCATTGGGCCGTTTGCGTCGCGGGGAAACATGCCGAATGTGTCGTCGAGGATGTAGCTCTTGCCGAAATAATCGGTCGGAAGAAAATCGAGATTGAATCCGGCCTTGCCGACGAGTGCCGCAGGCAAAGGCTGATCGAGATTAACCGCGACGCGAAAGCCCTGGCCCTCCGCCGTGATCACCAGGCGGTATTTCAGGGAAAACTCCGGATAGGCCGAGGACACAATCAGCTGATTGGGAAGCGGTCCGCGCTTACGATCCAATAGTGTCGGAACCGGATCCCATTGTTCGGGCGTCGGCTGCAGGCGCACTTCGCCGTCAGTTGCGATCCGCTCGCCGTGCAGAATGATTTGAATCCCGCCGATCTTTTCGTCGCGAAAAACCGGATGAAAGCTATTCTGGTGGACGATGACGCTCAGTCCTTGGGTCTCGAACGTGTCCTTGTCGCTTAGCTGAAGCGCGCCGGCAGCAGGAGAACCGTAGAACGGCAGCAAGCAGAGAGCGGCGCCAATCCCAAACCAGACTTTCTTTCGCACAGTCCCCTCCGGATGAATGGTCGGCGCATCTAACATTGAAATGAGCGCACACGCCGTGGCGGCAGGTCACACTATCGATGGCGCGGTGCCGGGATAGCAATGCCACAGAAGGTGCTGTCGACCAGACGTCGAGTCACGCCAATGCGCGGCGGACTGGTAATATTTTTTGCGGACTCGTCATGGATTGTTCGGTCGCGATCCATGCAGCCGTGAAATCGTCACGGCAGGGCTTTGCGTTTTCGATAAATTCCGGGAGCCCGGGCGAACACTCCACATGGGGGAGTGTTTTGCAAATGAACTCAGCCCAGGAAAAGACATGACAGCGTTTACTCGGAATTTGACAACGCTTACACCGCGAAACGTTTTGCCCGTATGACGTTCGGACAAAATATTCTTTTGCGTTCCGCGCGCCGACAAAACATCTCGACACTTTACGTTCCGGCTGCAGAATGATAGCGCTAACAAGACGCATTCTTGGGGCGATCAGTGCGAGTGTCTGCGCTCCGTCGCCAGAAGGGGAAAATGGCAAGCGAGAGTGTGGTGAGCGTCAGCGAGGCCCGGGTGAATCCGATCACGGCCGATCCCTTTAGCGAGCGCTTGCACGCGGCGCGTGTTCGCCGCCGCTGGAGCCAAAAAGAACTGGCGCGGCGCGCCGGGGTGGCAACCAAGGACATCATGCATTTCGAAGAAGGATTTAGCAGACCGTCCTTCGACCGGCTTCGCCGTTTGGCAAATGCGCTCGAAGTTTCGACCGATTATTTGTTGGGTATCGTCGTCGCGCCGGAATTGGAAATCGGTGACGCCCTATATCGCGCGGTCGGCCAATTGACCGACGAGGATCGCGAGCTCGCCAAGAATTTCCTGAAGGTTTTGGTCGAGAACACCCATCTGCGGCGTCGCAAAAAAAAGCAATAGTGCCAAGCGAATGCGCGCATGCTCATCGCGGTTTACCATAGACAGCGCGCCGCCTGTTGCGCCACCAATTCAAAAATTCCGAAATTCGTTGCATCCGATCTCGGGCTTATTCGAATTTCGGAATCGACGAGACACCAGCCGCTTTAATTCATCCGGTTACGGAATGCTTCGTCGCAGGCGCGGTAGCGGCTTGTGTCACCGGTTACCGCCGCGCAACGGCAAGGCAAAGCGCCGATTGCAGCCATTTGTTGCCACGCCAATGGTGCGACACTCCTGTGGCAGGGTTGCAACGTCCCTGGGGAAAGTAGGTATTTTGAAATAATACTGCATCGCAGTCTCTAGCAGCGACAGCGTTGTCCATGATAACGCTATCGCAAATCAGGGGGACTGGGCCGAATACGGAATAGGAATTCGAGCCACATCGTCTCTGTACAGGGTGCGTAAACGCGAAGGGCCAGAACATCCCAAGCGGTTGAAGTGTAAGAAGAAACTTTGCGTCGCGGCGGGCTCGTATGGGGCACCCGAGGCGCCAGACGATGCGATTGCTGCTTAGTGCGATTGAAATTGTTAGCGCTACCAGATGGTACGCAAGAGCCGGGCAGCGGTGGTGATTTTGGGTCGAAACAACGACGAGGAGGGTACTACGTGAATAATCTAGAGAATAAGTCGGTATCAAACGAGCGGATTGGAAAGCTAGTGCGCAACGTCATGCTTGGCAGCGTGTCGACGCTGGCGATGGCCACTATGATGGCCCCTGCGTTTGCACAAGCCACAGACGACACGATGGAAACGGTTGTCGTGACAGGCCTGCGCGGTTCGTTGCAGCATGATTTGGATATCAAGCGCAACTCCAGCGGCGTGGTCGATGCGATCACCGCCGAAGACATCGGCAAGTTCCCCGACGTCAACCTAGCGGACGCCATGATGCGTATCCCGGGCGTGACGGTCACCCGCCAAAACGGCACGGCTTCAGGCGGTACCGGCGGCGTGTCGACGAACGGTGAAGCCACCGAGATCACGGTCCGCGGTTTCGGCCCGACATTCAACGAAACGCTGTTCGACGGCCGTCAGGTTGCTACCGGCACCGGCGACCGCGCCTTTGACTTTAGCTCGGTCTCGTCCGACTTCGTCAGCCAGATCGACGTCTTGAAGACGCCCGATGCTACGTTGTCTGCGGGCGCGATCGGCGCGACGATCAACGTCAAGTTCCCCAAGCCTTTCGATCATCCGGGTCTGGTGGTCGCCGGCTCGTTCTCGGGCGAGACTTCGCCTGAGGCAGGGCAACTAACGCCGAACGGCGATTTTCTGTTTAGCGACACCTTCGCCAATGACACGATTGGTATCTTGGTTGCCGGTTCCTACGAGGACCTCAAGACCAGGCAGAACCACATAAACGTTCAGGGCTGGGAAGGCACGATGAACGGTTTCGCCGGCGGTGTGGACGCAGGTACGCCGGCATGGTTCATCCAGGATTATGGCATCTATCACGAACTACAGAATACGGAGCGCACACAGGCCCGTGTGGTCCTGCAATGGCGTCCGACGAATGCGGTCGAGATCACGCTGAACGACAACTTCTCGCGCGATAACGAACATCAGGCCCAATACGGCTACAGCGTGTGGTTCAATTCGGGCTCCTTGACCAATGTCACGCTCGATCACAATGGCACGGTGACCAACTTCGAACAGGCCGGCACGCCGACCGACTTCCAGGGTCAGTACAATCCTCAGACCCTGCAGTTCAACGACATCGGCGCCAATATGAAATGGAACGTGACCGAAAAGTTCGCGTTCACGCTCGACGCCGACCATGCGGAAGGCTGGTCGAATCCGAACCACGTGATCGGAGAGGACGTCGACGTCGGCTATGGCCCGTCGCAGAGTGCGTGTAATCCGGCTACGAATGGTGTGACGACTTCACACCCCACTCCAATTCCGTGCCCCGCGGGCGGCTATGCCGGCGGCAATTATGGTGTCACCTTAGGTATCGATGTGCCGGGGGGCCATGGAATACCCTTCCCGACGTCCTTTGGTCCGAGCGGCAACGAGTCTCAGTTCATCAACAACGGTATAATTGGTTCACATGTGCTCCCGCTGACAGACGGCTGGAACCTGGACACGGTCAATCAATTCAAGGCGGAAGGCGATTGGACCGAGAGCAATCTCGACTTCAAATTCGGCTTCCAATATGTCGCAGAGCACAAGAACCAGCAGGAATCCGACAGCTTCGAAAACAACAACTGGCAGGCCTATTCGGGTTACGGTCCGGCTTCCAACGATTACTACTACGATAACTTGAGCCCCACGGACCCGTATTACGGTAAGCCGGCCGGCGTTGCCCTGCCGCAGAACTTGTTCACCAAATCGTTCAGCACCAGCGGCTTCATCAACGGATGGACGGGCGCAAGCAATCTGCCCTCGAACATCCTGCAATACAATCCGGGCCCGACGCTCGCTTATTTGAATGCCCTCGGTAATCCGCAAACTGCAGTTGTCCCGGGCTACAATGGAACGGGCGCTGGGTGCTGCGCTGCAAATGGATCTGGCGACGCTGGCCGTCCCTTCAACGGCGTCTATCAGATCGCTTTCAATCCCAGCAACTATCACGTCTTGGAAGAGACAACTTATTCGGGATATATGCAGGCCAATTTGAAGACCAATGTCGGTGGCATGCCGCTCCGCATCAATCTCGGAGCGCGCTATGACATCACCCAGGAGCACGTGGTGGGTCTTGGCCGCGTACCGACGGCCTTCACGATCGACCCCGCCGACCATACGGCTTACGACATCAGCTACACCGGTACGACGAACGTAGCGCAGGACCACAGCTACCAGTACCTGCTGCCGAATATGGACATGGTGTTGGCGGTGACGGACGATTTTGATCTGCGCTTCGACGTGTCGCGTACACTGACGCGTCCGCCGATCAGCGATCTTGCACCGACATACAATATCTCGGCGCAGCGCACGAGCGATGTGGCGGCCACCGGCGGTAACCCGAACCTGTTGCCGTTCCTGTCTGACAACGTGGATGTGGGAGCGCAATGGTATTACGCTGGGAACTCTTATGTGTCGGCCGGCGTCTTTTTGAAGTCGGTGGACAACTTCATCATTCAGGGTTCCACGCAGCAGGTGTTCACGGGCGTTGGTCCCGGTGGTTCGAACATCGACTACACCTTGAGCACCAACATCAACGGTCCGGCGGCCAACGTGTACGGTATCGAACTGGCTTGGCAGCATATGTTCGCCAACTCGGGTTTCGGTTACTTGGTAAATGGAACCATCGTCGGTACGAACAAGCCGTACAATCCGCTCGACATCAGCGTCAGCGGGTTTGCGGTTACTGGTCTGGCGGACTCGTTCAACTCGGTGTTGTTCTACGACAAGGACGGCTTCCAGGCCCGTATCGCGGCCAATTGGCAGGACAGCTATCTGGATCATTTCGGCCAGATCCAGAACGGTTCGCAATTCGGCACGGAGCCGACCTTCGTGAACACGAGCTGGAATGTCGATTTCAGCACCAGCTACGATGTGACGGATCAGGTCACGGTGTATTTCGAGGGTATGAACCTGACCGACGCGACCTATTCGACGCATGGTCGCTTCTCGAACCAGCTCCTCGATGTGGTGGATTACGGCCGCAAGTTCATGGCCGGCGTGCACTTCAAACTGTAACTTCTCCCTGAACTTTAAGTAGGGCCGCCAGGGAAACTTGGCGGCCCTATTTTTTTCTGTAATAATGAGAAACACTTACTCCACAGCTATAGTCGGAAGCGCTGTATATGGTTCACCCAGTACAAAACATCGTCATCGTCGGTGGCGGGACTGCGGGCTGGTTGACGGCCGGCGTCATTGCCGCTCGCCATCAAGCACGCATGAAGGCGGGCTTCACGGTTACGTTGATCGAATCGCCGACGGTCAAGATCATCGGAGTCGGCGAGGGCACCTGGCCGACCATCCGGACAACCCTAGAAAAGATGGGTGTTTCCGAAACGGATTTCTTTCGCAATTGCGATGCGGCCTTCAAGCAAGGCGGAAAGTTCGTCGGCTGGACCACGGGAGCGCCGGGCGACTCCTATTACCACCCGCTGATGCTGCCGCAAGGCTTCCACGAGGTGAATCTCGTCCCCCATTGGCTGCGAGACGGCCATGGACGAACATTCTGCGATGCCGTCTCTCCGCAGGGGGTGCTGTGCGACGAGGGGCTCGCCCCGAAGACGATCACGACGCCGGAATACAAGGCGATCGCAAACTACTCCTATCATTTGGATGCGGGGAAATTCGCGCCGTTCCTGCAAAAACACTGCACGGAAAAGCTCGGCGTGCGCCATATCCTCGCCGACGTACAAAGCGTCAAACAAGCGGAAAACGGCGATATTGTTAGCGTCGACACCAAGCAGGCGGGTGAAATCGCCGGCGATCTTTGGATCGACTGCACGGGGTTTGCTTCGATTCTCCTCGGCAAAACGCTCGGCGTTCCTTTCAAGTCTTGCAGCGACGTTCTGTTCTGCGATCACGCGCTCGCCGTGCAGGTGCCCTTTGAGACGCCCGATGCGCCGATGGAGTCGCAGACCCTCGCGACGGCGCAGACGGCTGGCTGGATCTGGGACATTTCGCTAACCACAAGGCGCGGCGTCGGATACGTCTATTCCAGCCGTCATTCGAGCGACGATGAGGCGGAGCAGGTGTTGGCGCGCTATGTCGGTCCTGCGATCAAGGGACTAACGCCGCGGAAGATTCCCATCCGCTCGGGGCATCGCGAGACCTTCTGGAAGAACAACTGCGTTGCGGTCGGGCTCGCGGCCGGATTCCTGGAGCCGCTGGAATCCTCTGCCATCGTGCTCGGCGAGTTGTCCGCGAAACTGATCGCCGAACAGATGCCGGCCAACCGCGAGGTCATGGACATTATTGCGGCGCGCTTCAACGAAGTGACCAATTACCGCTGGGGACGCATTATCGATTTTCTAAAGCTGCATTATGTGCTGACCAAGCGGACGGACACGCAATTCTGGATCGACAACGTCGATCCCGCCTCCGTGCCGGACCGCTTAAAGAACTTGCTGCATCTGTGGAAATACCAGCCGCCGTGGTTCTTCGACGAATTCGACCGCCTGGAGGAAGTTTTCCCCGCCGCCAGCTACCAGTATGTGCTCTATGGCATGGGCTTCCGTACCGAAATCGGGCCGATGGACAACGTTGCCAGCGAAGCGATGGCGGCGCGGCATATGAAAGAAAATGCGGCCGTGACGAATAAGATGCGGTCGCAATTGCCCAAAAACCGCGATTTGGTTCGAAAGATCTACGAGCACGGCTTGCAGCCCATCTGAACAAAAGGCGTATCGTGACCAACGTTGTCGTATTGAACAGTCAAGTCCATCGCACGCTGCGCGTTCAGGCCGGCGCCTCGGCTCTTTTCGGCGATAATCAGCGCTTCGTACAGGTGATCGTCCGGGAATTTCCCTTTCTTGCGGTTCATTATCCCATTCTCTTGTCGAAAGACGCCAATACGGGCGCGTTTTATTGCGGGGCGATGCTCGGTTTCGACGAGGGCGAGAATCTGTACCTGGACGATGGCAAATCCTACGAACCCTATCGTCCCCTCAACCTGCAGCGCGCGCCTTTCTATATTGCCGGCAGCGACCTTGCGATCGATCTCGACAGTCCGCGGGTGAGTGCGGATAAGGGAGAGCCGTTGTTCAAGGAGAACGGCGAGCCGACGCCTTATCTGGAAAGCATCATGGCGGCCTTTCGCGAACTTCGGCCCGGCATCGAAATGACGAAGGTATTTATCCAAAGCCTGATGCATCTGAAACTCGTGGAACCCATCGATATCGATGTGGGCTTCGACGACGGCACGAAACGCAACGTGCAGGGGCTATACACCATCAATCAGGACGCTCTGCGAGACCTGCGGGACGCCAGCGTCATCGATCTGTTTCGCCGGGGCTATCTGCATTTGATTTACCTGATGATTGCATCTTTGAAACAGGTACCGGTGCTGGCCCGGAAGAAAAACCGACGGCTGCTTCAGGGCACAGATAGTCTCGGCTGACGCATCCCTGGGTCGGCACATAATTGAGGGACGCCCCGTTTCGCTATGACCCAGAGCCCGAAAGAAATTGCCGGTAAGGACATTGCCGGTCCCGAGCAGTTTTTGCGCGACGTGGTTGAACGCTGCAGCCCCCTCATCATGCGCGGGCTTGTTAGCCATTGGCCGGTGGTTCAAGCGGGTGCGCAATCACCTTCCGCATTCAGAGATTATGTGTCGCAATTCGATGCCGGCGGCCAGATGGAAGTGTTTTTTGGAGAGCCGCGGATCGCCGGAAAATATTACTACGGCGAAGATTTGAAGGGATTCAATTTCGAGCGCAAAAGAATGAGTTTTACCGCGGCCCTCGATACCATTGTGTCCAACCTGGATCGTCCCGGTTCGCCCTCGGTCTATCTCGGCTCTATTCCCGTCAACGACCGTCTTCCCGGGTTTGCGGCACAAAATCCGATGCCTCTCCTGGCGCCGAGCGTGGGCGGACGCATTTGGCTGGGTCATGCCTCGAATGTCTCATCGCATTACGACGCCTTCGAGAACCTTGCTTGTGTCGTGGCGGGAACGCGGCGCTTTACGCTTTTCCCTCCGGAAGCGATCGGCAATCTTTATATCGGTCCGATCGACAACACGATGGCCGGCCAACCCGTAAGCCTTGCGGCTTCGTCTCCTCCGGATGACGAGAAATTCCCGCTCTTCCGCGCGGTGAAGGACCAAGCGCTGATTGCGGAACTCAATGCGGGCGACGTGCTGTTTCTGCCCAAGCTTTGGTGGCACCAAGTGGAAGGGATCGCACCCTTCAACGGGCTGGTCAATTATTGGTGGGATGCTTTCAGTATTGGGCCGGATGCGCCTTACACCAGTATGCTGCTGGCGATGATTGCGATCGGCGAACGTCCGCCAAAGGAACGCCAGGCCTGGAAAGCGTTCTTCGACCATTATGTCTTTCGCAGCAACGGTCACCCGCTGGCCCATCTTCCCACCGACCATCATGGCTTGTTGGGCCCCTTGAAGCCGGACAATTACGGAAAAATCCGCGCCCGCGTCATGCATATGCTTCGCGGCGGGTGAAACGCACGGCACGACGCACCGAGTTCCGGGAACGTCGGAACGGCAGCCTTCTCTCTGCGTTATTCTTTTGGAATGTAGCTGAGGGCAAACGACATGATACGCCGTCTGAAATCCGGAGAATATCGTTTGTACTCGCGGAAGAAGAATCCGAAAACCGGCAAGCGACGCAACCTTGGGACTTTCTCAACGCGCGAGGCAGCCGAGAAACATGAGCGCGCGGTACAGTACTTCAAGCGCAACGGCTGAGCGAACGCGACAAGGATTTGCACCGGCAACGCGATGAATTGCCGTCAGTCTATCCAAAGCCCCCGGCGGCGATGCCATTCCTCGATGGAGAGCTTTGGGTATTTTGAGAACTTCGCGTCGCCGCGGCCGAAATCAGGTTTCACCCATTTCGGCTTGAAGCGCAGCATCAAATGCACTTTCGACGGCGGCGCAGGCAGCGGCGTGTCGATCGCCGACGCGAAGGGGTGGACCAAATCCGGCCACTCCGGATCGAACATCCACAGTGCGGCGGCGCATTTTTTGCAGAAGTTCCGTTGGCCCTTGCTGGTGTGGCAGCGTCCATCGTCGTCAAAGATCCGCGCGCGAAACACGCCGATCGCCTTTTTGCCGCGAATTTTAAGCGACCGCGCGTCGCCCATGATATTGATCGCGAAGCCGCCTCCGCCCGCCGTCTTGCGGCATATGGAGCAATAGCAAAGCTGGTAGGGGTAAGGCGTGTGGCTTTCCAAACAAAAATGCACGGCGCCGCAGCGGCATGATCCTTCCAGAGTCTCCGCCATATCTCCTGCCTCGCCGAGAAGTGCGCAACATTGGTGCAACGGCCAGGGGGAAATGTGGCCCTCATTCCGGAACAGCGTCAAGCGGAACTCGGAGCTCGGCTCCGCGTTTACGGCCTATGGCGCGCCTCGAGGATTATCACGCAAAGAGAGACTTTCGCGTCACCAAGGAGCCGCGCGGCCGCGTCGCGCGGAAAGGGAAACAGAGCCGCTTCGTCATCCAACGCCACGATGCCACGCGATTGCATTACGATCTCCGTTTGGAACTCGATGGCGTCTACAAATCCTGGGCCGTCACCAAAGTTCCCTCTCTAGCGCCCTCGGTGAAGCGGCTTGCGGTGGAGGTTGAAGACCATCCGCTCGAATACGGCACCTTTGAAGGGGTCATTCCTCAAGGGCAGTATGGCGGCGGCACGGTCCAACTTTGGGACCGCGGAACTTGGACGCCGCAAGGCGATCCCGAACAAGCATTGGCCAAAGGCCACATCAAATTCACGCTGGACGGGGAGCGGATGCACGGCGGTTGGGCGCTAGTGCGCATGAAGGATCAACCATCCAAGAGCGGTCGCAAAGTTCGCCACAACTGGCTTCTCATCAAGGAAACGGACGAAGCGGCGCAGCCCAAGAATCCGGAAGCGCTTTTGTCCGCCGACACCTCGGTGAAGAGCGGCCGCACGCTGGAAGAGATTGCAATTCGATCAGGGCACGACAAGCCGGCCAAAAGGGCGGCATTGAAAGCCGGCGGGCTCAAAAAAAAAGCCTCGCGGCCTCGGAGAAAGCCGCGCTCCCCAAATTCATCGAGCCGCAACTCAGCCGGGTAGTCGCGGCACCTCCCGCCGGCGAGGATTGGGTGCACGAAGTGAAGTTCGACGGCTATCGCGTGCAAATGCGCGTCGCGGACGGCGCAGTGGCGCTGTATACCCGAGGCGGTTTGGAATGGACAAAGCGATTTCCCGAGATTGCCGTCGCGGGGCGCATACTGCCGGATTGTTTGTTGGACGGGGAAATCGTGGCGCTCAACGCCGATGGCGTCTCCGATTTTGCGGCGTTGCAGAATGCGCTCTCCGAGGCCAAGACCGGCGCGTTGGTCTATTTCGTCTTCGACATTCTCTATGGCGATGGCCGGGACCTGCGCAACGAGCCGCTTTGGCGGCGCAAAGAAATTCTGCGGGCTCTGCTGAAACGTCATGCGTCGCGTATGGCGCGGTTGCGCTTCGTGGAGCATTTTGCATCCGCCGGCGAAGCCGTATTGGACGCCGCGTGCCGGATGAAGCTGGAGGGCGTCATCTCGAAGCGGCTCGATGCGCCTTACCGTTCCGGCCGGGGCGATGCCTGGACCAAATCGAAATGCCGTGGCGGCCAAGAGGTCGTGATCGGCGGCTGGTGGGGTGACGAGCACCAATTGCGCTCGCTCCTGGTCGGGTTCTTCCGCAAAGGCGAATTCGTCTATCTGGGGCGTGTGGGGACGGGGTTCAATGCCGCGCTCTCCAAAGGCTTGCTTGCGAAATTGAAGCCGCTGAAGCGCGCGACGGTTCCATTCCAGGGTGGGCCGCCGCGAAGCCGCGGCGTCACCTGGGTAAAGCCCGAACTCGTCGCCGAAGTGGAATTCGGGTCCATCACCTCGGCGGGATTGTTGCGTCAGGCGAGCTTCAAGGGCTTGCGTGACGACAAACCGGCCAGGACAGTTGTCCGCGAAGCGCAGCCTGCCGCTCGGCGCGGGAAAGGAAGGATGAAAATGCCAAGGACCGTCCATGCCAAGATCGGCAGCGAACACCGCGAAATTGCCGGGATTGCGATCTCCCATCCCGATAAGATTTTGTGGCCCGCGGCAAAACCAGAACCGGCTTTCACAAAATTCGATCTGGCGGAATACTATGAAGCCTTTGCCGAGCGCATTCTTCTCCATGTCGCCGGGCGGCCGGTTTCTCTTGTGCGGGCGCCCGACGGCATCGATGGCCAAAAATTCTTCCAGCGCCATGCCAACAAGCAAGCGATCAAAGCGCGTTTGATCAAGGTTTCCGGGGAGGCGGAGCCTTACATCGCGATCGACGATGAAGCGGGTCTCATCAGCTTAGCGCAGGCGGCCGTTCTGGAATTGCATCCTTGGGGTTCCAAGAGAGATGCGCCGGACACGCCCGAGCGTATTATCTTCGATCTCGATCCTGCCCCGGATGTGCCGTTCGAACGCGCGATCGGCGGCGCCAAGGAATTGCGCGCGCGGCTTTCGGCTTGCGGTCTGGAAGCCTTCGTCAAGACAACCGGTGGAAAAGGCTTGCATGTGACGGCGGCGGTGAAGGCAAGTCCGCGCCGCCCCATCATGTGGAGCGATGTAAAGCAATTTGCCCACGAGGTCTGCATGGCGATGGAGCAAGACAGTCCCTCGCTCTACACGACGACTATGGCCAAGAAGGCGCGAGCGGGAAAAATCTTTCTCGACTATTTGCGCAACGATAGAACCTCGACCGCCGTGGCGCCGTGGTCGCCGCGGGCGCGACCGCATGCGCCGGTTGCCACGCCCTTGCAATGGAACCAGCTCAAAAAGGGGCTCGATCCCTTGGCATTCACGTTGCGCACGGCATATGGCTTGCTAAAACGCGCCGATCCGTGGCGCGATTTGCACAAATCGGCGGTTCCTCTCGATGCGGCACGGAAGAAGTTTAAGAGCTAACGCGCACTTCGCCGCCGCGCGGAAGCAGCCTTGCCCTTCAAGCTGCGTTTCAACGCCTCCATCAGGTTGATGACGTTGGTATCCTTCGGCGGCGCGGCGGTCACCGGTTTTTCCCCGCGCTCCTTGCGCGCGATAAGATCGCGGAGCGCCTTTTCGTAGCGGTCCTTGAAGTCCTCCGGCGCAAAGGGCCCCTCCTGTTGCTCGATGATTTTCTCGGCGATCTCGATCATGCGGCGATCGGGCTTTTCCTTCGGAATTTCCCTGAAAACCGTATCGGGATCGATAACCTCGTCGCGCGCCCGAAGGCTATAGGCGATCAGGCCTTTGCCGCGCGGCTCGACCGCCATAACGCGCTCGCGGGTATGCATGACGAGGCGTCCCAGCGCGATGCGTCCGGCATCCGCCATCGCATCGCGGATGACCGTGTAGGCGTCGATGCCGGATTTGTCGCCCGGCAGAAGATAGAACGGATCATTCCAAAATAAGCGGTCGATCGCGCCGGCATCGACGAAGCGCTCGATATCGAGGGTGTGGGTCGTTTCGAGTTTCACCCCATCCAATTCTTCGGGCGTGACGACGACATAGTGGTTTTTCGCGATCTCATAACCCTTCACCAAATCGGCGCGCTCCACCGGTCCTTCGTCGGGATCGGTGGGGATCATCCGAATGCGGTTGTTGGTTTTCGGATTGAGCAAGTGAAACGAGATGTCGTTGGCCCGCGTCGTGGCGCTGTAAAGCGCGACGGGACAGCTCACCAAAGACAAGCGCAAATGTCCCTCCCATAACGGCCGACGCGATGCCGGCGCAGCCTCGCCGCTATCGTCGTTGGCGGGGACAGGGTGAGAAGTCCGCCGCGGTTTCGCTTTTGGTTTCTTTCGCGAGGAATGAGCCATGCGTACCCCTCTGCCAGACAGCAGTTCACGGGTAACGTTCGGCGAGGGACGGAGTTCCGCCCCGAGAATAAAGTAACGCGCCGTTTCCGGAACGCGGCGTCTGGTTTGCGGATTCCGCTGGGGTCTTGCGCGAGTTTTCTAGTGTCCTCTCGATTCCGAAATTCGAATGAGGCCGATATCAGAGGCGACGAATTTCGGAATCGGGCCGGCGGATTTCATTCTCATCTCCACAAAAGTCTGCCGCGCGCAGATCACGGCATCGCACAGGTCGTTATCGATCCGTGCCGGCCTTGCCCAAGCCGAGATCGTGCTCGGCGGCAACTATGGAGATTGTGTACCCCGCCATCGTGTCGAACAGAGTCATTGCCATGATAAAGAAGAAGACGGAGTTCGCGAAACCCTTCACCGTTATGAACTCGATGAGTGCAACGACAAACACCAGCATGGACAGTCCGTGGTTGATAAGCTCCTTCGATGTCGTATGCGTTGCCTTGATGATTTCGGCAAAGAGCAATAACAGGGTCAGCATCAGCAGGAAGTCCCCGAAACTGATGTCCCAGCGCTGACCGGAGAACATCGGTATACTTGTCGTGGTGATCAGAAGCGTGTGAACGTCGCCATGGGCGACGACACCACCCCCGAAGGCGAACATGTTGTAGACGATGATTGGAATGATCAGCAGCGGAAACATGCGCAACATTGAGGTCGTCCTCGCGTTGGATTTGTCCGGCCCCGACACAAGAGCCAATCGGACGCCGCGGGTGCATCCGCAAGCGTGGGGCCACAGAAGTAACTGATTGGCTCAAAATGGCTACGTTCGGTAGGTTCGGAATCTACCCATATAGTTCCACGTCGCGAAATCTCTGAGGACGAAACGCTTCGGGACGCGACCAGTTCCTTCTCGACGGGAACACTTAAGATTCTCGCCTCGTGCAGTAACATTTGGCGCCAGAGCAAAACCCCTCCTGCCCACTCCAGTATCGGCTGATCCTTTAGCGTTGGCATGGTCACTCACTGCCAATTTCGGTCCCGATCGACGCCTCGCCTTTGTGATAGTGTAGCTTTCCCAAGGTCAACTCCAGCTGGCGCGCCATCTTCTTGGCAGCGCCCTCGAAGGACTTCTGCAAGGTTGCAGCGTCGCTCGTATCGGTCGCCAATCTCACACGGCGCGCATTTGAGTAGTTTCCGAGGCTACCGGCCGGTGAGCCCCCTCGCGTATCATCCTTAACGTCGAAGGAGACAGCTATGTCGCTCGTTACAATCGTCATTGCGTTGGTTGTCGTCGGCGTTCTGCTGTGGCTGATCAACACTTACATCCCGATGGAAGGGACGATTAAGAGCATCCTCAACGCCGTCGTCGTGATCGGTGTCGTTCTGTGGCTCTTGAGCGTGTTCGGCATACTCCATCACATCACATCGCTTCACTTCGGCAGGGCTCGCTAGAGCCCAAGAGGAAGCGGTTACGCGTAAGTGCGTTTTGGAAAAATAGACCCGTTTCACGCAACCGAGGACACGTCCATGAAGAAACTGATCATTGCGATTTTTGCGGCGACTCTGATGAGCGCAACAGCGGCGAATGCCGGAATCGGCATTGGAGCCCATGTCGGCGGCGTCGGCGTTGGCGTCCATGTCGGCAGTACCCACCACGCACGCCGGTGTACGTCCTGGGGTTGGCGCAACCATCACCATGAGCACTATTGCTCTCGCTGGGACCGCTAAGTCGCGCAGCGACTGCCGAGGTGTCGACGCCTCGGCAGCACTCGTTCTCATCGGCGTATGCGCCGGATCCGGCCGGGACAAATCCGGACCGATCTCAACGGGAGAAGATGATGCGAAAATCTCTTGTCGTGGCGATGCTCGCCGCCGCGCTGATGGCCGGCAGCACACTGGCGGCCGGCGGCGCGCAGACGGCGCCGATCGGCATCTCAGGCGATATCCGCGTCGCCGAAAATTTCCAGCTCTATTTCTTCGGCGGTCGGCATTACTGCTGGTATGACGACGGCTGGCAGGGTTCCGGCTGGTATTGGTGCGGTTATGCTTGGCACAGAGGCTATGGCTGGGGCGGCGGCTATGGCTGGCGCGGCTGGCGCGGCGGTCATGGTGGTGGTTACGGCGGCGGTGGCCATGGCGGTGGTGGCCATGGCGGTGGTGGTCATGGTGGCGGTGGTCACGGTGGCGGTGGGCATGGCGGCGGCGGCCATGGTGGTGGTGGTCACGGCGGCGGCGGTGGCCACAGCGGCCATCACTAGCGCCTAAACGCATTCGACGGGTTTTCTGCCCCCCTTCGCCTCGCACCGTTCGCTATCGCTCACGGGCTCGGCACTTCCCCCACTTCATGGGGGCAGAAAACAAACCACAGAAAACAAACCAAGGTGCACCTTTTGGTCTGAACGTCTGCAGCTCTAGCGGCACGGAATGAACACACGCAGCGTTTTCTGCCCCCGCGAGCGAAGCGAAGCGGGGGAAGTGCCGAGGAGCGAAGCGACGAGGCGAAGGGGGGCTGCGCCAAGGGATGGCGCCCAACGCCGACGATTGGGGCCGTCGCATTCGATTTTCACCGCAATCTGGGCTATTGTCGTATCCGGGGGGAACGTCATGCGCAGACTTGTCTCGATGGCCGCGGCGCTCGCGCTTACAGCCTGCGCGCAGCCTTACGATCCGCCGCAGGTTTTCGACGAAATCGTTTCCGGCGGAAGCGGTACCACGAATGAAGTGCCGTCACAGGGATTTGCGGGCCTCAGCGATCTGGCCCAAATGACTGCACCCGCAGGCGGTGCTGCGCTGCCCGCACGCGTGTTGTGGACTCACGGTATGTGTTCGCCGTCGGACGGCACCCAACCCGATGATCCTTATGTGTGGTGGCAGGTGCGCACGCGCGATCTGCTGTCCGCTTATCCCGGTGCCCAACAGATCGGCACGCCTTCTCTCTCGGAGTTGTCACCCGGCGGTTCGCAGCTGATCAAAGAGAGATTGCGTGTGCCCGGGCGCATAGCGGGCACGACGCGTATTGTCGAGCTATGGTTCCTCGATTGGTCTCCTATAACGAAACCTTTCAAATCGCAAAAACTCGGCGATGTCGAGGCGGGCAAAGGCAATGGCTACACCTATAAGCGCGCCACACTGAACGACAAGCTCAAGCAGGGATTGATCAAAGATTGCTTCACGGACGTCGTGGTTTATCTCGGCAAGAACGGCAATCGTATCCGCAGCGATGCCCAGATTGCGCTCTGCGAATTGCTTGACGGCCGGTTCGATCGCGACACGGGCTGCGCCAGCGCATCGGGCGCGCGCTACACGGCGCTCATCTCCGAAAGCATCGGCAGCAGTATCTTGTTCGACGCGTTCCGGAGCTTGCGGCTCGATTATGTCGCCGCGCGAAAAGAGGCAATCGAGCGGCTGATGGCGACAGCGCCAGAGCTCCAAAGCAAGCCTCTGAGCGATAACACCTCAACGAGCAAACCCGATCGGGCCACGGATGCCTATGCGGCGAGCATGAAAAACGCGAATTCCGTCATGGAGCAGGCGAGGACGAACAGCGCCAACATCTCGGCTGCTATGGCGTCCCTGACAAGCTTTTACATGCTGGCAAATCAAATTCCATTATTGAACTTCGCGGGCCAGAACGAAACACTCAACCTTTCGCTCGAAGAATTTATGGCGAGCGCCACAGAAAGGCGAAAGCTGGGCGAAGGTGCTGCCGCCCTCACGGTTGTCGCCTTCGTCGATCCCAACGATCTTCTGTCGTTCCGCTTGATTCCGAAATCCGGTCGCGCACGCGTGATCAATTTTGTCGTGTCGAATGCCGACACCTATTTCGGATATGCCGAGATGCCCGACCGCGCGCATTGCAACTACGTCCGAAACGGCTATGTGATGCATGCCATCGTGTATGGCTATGGCGGAGGCGTGCCGCAATCCGGGCCTGTGGACGACCCCGAAGCTTGTCTGTGAACGAGAACTTCATGGTGCTGCGCTGTTCTGTAATTTGAGCTGCGAGCCAACATCCTGCCCCTCCCAGCCACCTCCCAACGCCTTATAGAGAGCAACCAGATCGGTCGAGACTGCGGCCGTGCTGTCGGCGAGCGAGAGCTGCGTCTGCTGCAAGGTTCGCTCGGCATCCAGCACATCGAGGAATGCCGTCAGTCCGATCTTGTAGCGCCGGCGCGCCAAGGCAAGCACATTCTGATTGTGCAGCAAAGTGACTTGAAGAGATTGTCGGCGGCTTTGCTCGGTGTTGTATTCTATCAGCGCGTTTTCCACGTCGTGCAGCGCCGTCAGAACGGCTTTGGCATAAGCGACCACCGCCTCTTTCTCGCGAATATTCTGCAAACGAACCGTGGCACGAAGTTTTCCGCCTTCGAAGATCGGTATCTGTAGGCTCGGGCCAATATTGATGAAGCGGCTAGCCCAGTTCGCAAGATCGGGAAAACGCTCGGCCTGTGTGCCAAAGGATGCATCGAGCGTGACGCGCGGAAACAAATCCGCGACGGCAACGCCGACGCGTGCCGTGGCGGCGTGCAGACGCGCCTCTGCCGCGCGGATGTCCGCGCGCCTACGGATCAAATCCGCGGGCAAGCCGATCGGAACATCCGGTGGAACCGGCGGGACCGCCACAGGAGTTTGAAGCTCGGTTTGCAGGGCGTTCGGCTCGCGCGCCAGCAATTCGCTCAATTGATTGATGTCGGTGTCGATCTGGCGGTTGTACAAGGGTAGTTGGGACTGTGTCGTGGTCGTCTGTGCCGCGGCGTTGGAGACATCGAAATCATTGCCAAGTCCGGCGCGCATCTTCTCGCGTGCCAAGACTTCAATCTCGTGCTGTGTGTCGAGATTGTCCTGGGTTATCTTTCGATGGGCTTGGGCGTTTCGAAGATCGATATAGCTACGTGCGACCTCGCCCTCCAATGACACGAGCGCATCGTTGGCGTCTTCCACGGAGGCTTGCGCGTCCGCATCCGCCGCTTCCACCGATCGCCTTACGCCGCCGAAAAGATCGGGTTCCCATGAAGCATCGAAGCCGATCTGGAATTGATCGTACGGATTGGGATAGCTGGGGATGGTAAGGCCCGTGCCGCTGCCGAGCTTTCCGAGGGAGCCGAATAGCGATCCCTGCGCCGTCTTCTCGCTAAATCTTTGGTTCTGGTATGAAGCATTGCCCGATAAGGACGGCCATTGATCGGCCCCGGCAACGTTGCGCAACGCGCGCGCCTCGGCAATACGCAGAGCGGCGGTGCGGATATCGAGATTGGAAGCGGCGGCCCGCTCGATCAGCGAGGAGAGGATGGGATCGTGAAAACTCGCCCACCAGGCGCCGGCATCGAGGGGCGCCGCCGTGACGATGCCGGGTTGCGCTTGGATCGATCCCCGCGGCTTTGCCGTAGCGACCCAATCTTTCGGCAGATCGGGCTTTTGCGGGACAAAATCCGGCCCGACCGTGCAGCCAAAAAGAGACAGCGACAGTATGGCGATTGTCGCCACGCGACGGAGTACGCAGATGTGCCCGATCTTGGTCATGCGACGCGGCTCCTAAACATCCAGGTGGCTGCGCCAAGCGTAAAGATCGCGATCAGCGCCATCGGCCACAAATAGGGAATCAAGCGATCGACGCCGATGCCCTCCAGATACACGCGCTGTGCAATGGTGATGGCATAGCGTAATGGATTGATGAGTGTGAAATACTGGAAAACTTCCGGCATGTTGCTGATCGGCGTGGTCAAGCCCGAGAGCATGGCAAAGGGCAATATGAGCACAAAGGTGTAAAGCATCGCCTGTTGCATGGTCTGCGCGAAGGATGAGACGAAGATCCCGATGCCGACCGCGGCGAGCAGGAATAGGACGAGACCGATATAAAGGGTGAAGAACGAACCTTGGAACGGTATTCGGAACCAAAGTTGCGCGACGAGAAGGATGTTCGTGGCCTGAACCAATCCGACAAGCATTGCGGGCACGGCCTTACCGACCATGATCTCTCCAGGCCGCAGCGGTGTGACAAGCAATTGATCGAAGGTTCCAAGCTCGCGCTCGCGAGCGATCGACATGGCTGCGAACATCATCGTCTGCATCAGCGTGATCGTGCCGATCAAGCTCGGAATCATACTCCAGCGCGTTTCCAGCGACGGATTATACCAAGCACGCGCCGTGACCTGTACGGGCGGATTTGGCAGCCCGTGCAGGGAACGCCAGTCCGAATTGAACCCGTCGACGATGATGCCCAGATAACCCAGCGCAACACCAGCCGTGTTGGAATTGCGCCCGTCGGCGATGACCTGAATGTTCGCTTGCTTTCCCAGCAGTAGATTGCGTTCGAAATCGGGGCCGATCTGGATGACAAGCAAAGCCGTCTTGTCGTCGATTGTTCCTTTGATATCCGACGCGCGCACCAGATGAGAGACTTGGTGAAATACGTGCGTTCCATCCAGCCGCGCTACCAAATCGCGCGATGCCGCGCCGTGATCCTGGTCGAGCAGCGCATAAGGCACGTCATTCAGATCGTAGCTGGCGGCATAACCGAAGATCAGACATTGCAGGATGGGCGGCAGAAGCAGGCTGTAGCGGCTGCGCGGGTCCTTGAGAATCCCAAATATCTCCTTGCGGATCAGCGCCATGATACGAGAAATGCTTGCCCACATATCCGCCCCTCACGCGAGTTTCTTGCGCGTCGCGCGCACGCTCAGCACAAGCAAAACCACGACCATGCCGGCGAGCACGGCGGCATTGGGAAGAACGATCGCCCAGATGTCCCCCGCGAGAAAGACAGTCTGCAGCAGCGAGACGAAATAACGGGCCGGGAAGGCGTATGCGATAACCTGGACGGCCACGGGCATGCTGCGCAGATCGAACATGAACCCCGAAAGCATCATCGCCGGCAGGTAGGTGGCCACCATCGTCAGTTGGCTTGCCGCGAACTGGCTCTTGACGGTCGACGAGATCAGCAGCCCGATGCCGAGCGCCACGAGAAGGTACAGCATCGACGCGACGGTCAACACCAGAATCGAGCCGCGAAATGGAACGTCGAACAGGAATTTCGCGGCAAGAACGCATAGCGCCAAGCCAATCATGCCCAGCGCAAAGTAGGGAATCGTCTTTCCCAAAAGGATTTCGTCGGTACGAACCGGCGTCACGAACAGCGCTTCCAGCGTGCCGCGCTCCCATTCCCGCGCCATCACCATCGTGGTCAGGAACGCGCCGATGATGGTCATCACCATGACGATGAGGCCCGGCACCAGATAGTAATGGCTGTCGTTCGCCTCGTTGAACCAGAGCCGGCTTAGGATATTCACCGGGCCGCTGGAAACGGCCTCACCAGCCGATGCACGGCGCGCGGTCCATTCGCCGACGGCCCCTTGGGCATAGGCTTCAATGATGCGCGCGCGATTGGCATCGCCGGCATAGGCGATGAACCTGGACCTCGGCCTTGCCGAAGCTCAGATTGCGCGAGAAATCCTGCGGGATACGCACGATGCCGTCGACCTTGCGCTCGAGCATGAGTTCCTCGGCCGCTGCCATCGAGGTCGTTACTTCGGTTTTGAAGTAGGAAGAGAGACGGAACCCGGCCACAAGTTCCGCCGCCGCCGGGGAGGTATCCTCGATGACGACCGCTACCGGCACGCTTTTCACGTCAAGCGACAAGGCGTAGCCGAACAGCAAAATCATCATAATCGGCATGGCGATGCCGATCATGATGGTGCTGGGATCGCGAACGATCTGATAGAACTCCTTGCGGACGAGCGCGCGGATTCTTCTCAGTTTGGCCGGGAGACCGTCATTCTGCACTAGGCGGCTCCTTGCGCGGGATTTGCCGCTTGCTTACGACGCGCTTCTCCGACGATGGCGATGAAAGCATCCTCCATCGTGGCCTCGTGTCCGATCTGCCCGGGTGCGAGATGACGTATTTCCGCGGGCGTGCCTTGGGCGAGGATGCGCCCTTCGTCCATGATCGCCACGCGATCGCAATATTCCGCTTCCTCCATGAAGTGCGTTGTGATGATGACCGTGACGCCTTGTTCCGCCAGCGCGGTGATCCTGCGCCAGAAGCCGCGCCGGGCGACCGGGTCGGCGCCGCTCGTCGGTTCGTCGAGGAACAGAATTTCCGGTTCGTGGAGCAACGCCGCGGCCATTGCGAGGCGCTGTTTGTAGCCGCCGGGAAGCTGCCCGCTCGCCAAATTCCGAAGCGATTCGAGATCGAACTGTCGCAGCGCCCAGTCGATGCGCCGGCGCCGGTGATCGCCGCCAAGGCCATAGGCGCTGGCGAAGAATTCGAGATTTTCGACCGCCGAAAGCTCGCCATAAAGCGAAAATTTCTGCGCGACATAGCCGATCCGCTGGCGCGCCGGCGCGCGCGCCTGGCGCAGGTCTAAACCGGCGACGCGCAAGACTCCGCTGGTGACGGGCAACAGCCCGCACAGCATGCGAAAGGTCGTCGTCTTGCCGGCGCCGTTGGGACCGAGCAGCCCGAACAGTTCGCCGCGGCGAACCTTGAATCCGATATGATCCACCGCCGTGAATTTGCCGAACATACGCACCAGATCGTCAACCTCGACGGCCACATCACCGCCTTGATGCTGCAAGGAGCGCACCGTGACCTCGGCAATGGGCGGCTTGGCAGGTTCCAGATCGTGCAGTAGCGTCATGAATCCGTCCTCGAAGCGAACGGAAACGGGGACGAAATTCAGACCGCGCAACGGACCGATAACGGTCCCGTCTTCGATGCCTCGCGCGCGCACGAAGCGCACATGGCCGCCCTCGGGAACGGCGTCGACGATGGCCGGATCGTCCAACAGCCGTGCTTGCAGTCCGCGCGCGGCTTGTCCTTCGGGCGGATCGACCACAAACACGCGACCATCGGCGAGTTTGCTGATGCTCGCCGGCGATCCCTGCGCCAAAGCTTTTCCTTCATGCAACACCAGGACGTGCTCGCAATAATCCGCTTCATCGAGATAGGACGTGCTGACAAGCACCGAGGTGTGCTGCTCTTTGACCAGCGTAAGAATGATCTGCCACAGCTCATGGCGCGATAGCGGATCGACACCGACCGTCGGCTCGTCCAACAAAAGAAGTTCCGGCGCGTGTACCAGCGCGCAAGCCAGCCCGAGTTTCTGCTTCATGCCGCCGGACAGCTGGCCCGCAAGCCGCTTGGTGAAGGGGCCAAGAGCGGTCATCTCCATCAATTTCGGAAACCGTGCCGCCCGATCTTGCGTGCTGACGCCGTGCAGATCGGCATAAAGATCGAGGTTCTCTTGAACGCCGAGGTCCTCGTAGAGACCGAAGCGTTGGGGCATATAGCCGACACGGTCTTGAATTTTCTGCGGCTCGCGGACGACATCGAAGCCAAGCACGCGAAGTTCACCCGAATCCGGCGCCATCAATCCTGCCGCAAGACGGATCAAGGTCGTCTTTCCGGCGCCATCGGGCCCGACAAGCGCGGTCAGTGTGCCGCGATCCACGGTCAGCGACACTTTATCGAGCGCAACCACGGTTTCGTTTTTGCTGCGGCGGAAACTGCGTCGGACGTCGCGGCCAACCAGAACCGCGGCGTTGGCGTCGGCCGTGCTCATGGCGGCGAACTCGCAGCAACTCCATGCGCAAACGGAATATGGACTGTCGCCGGCGCCCCAAGGCGCAACTGATCGGCGGGGTCCTTCACAAAAATTCGAACCTCATAGACGAGGCTTGTCCGCAGGTCTTCGGTTTCGATCGTTTTCGGCGTGAATTCCGACACCGACGAGATGAATCCAATCCATCCCGAGAATATTCGGCCGGGGAAGCTATCGACGCTGACCGAAGCCTGCATTCCCGGCCTCAGCTTGCCGAGGTCGGTCTCGCCGACGTAAACGCGCACCCATTTGGGATTTGTGATAGCCAGCGAAAAGACGGGCCGCTGCGGCGAAGCCATCTCGCCCGGCTCCATGATCCGGCTCTGGACCGTGGCGTCCATCGGAGCAATGAGTGCCGCATCGCTGAGTTCCTGGCGCAACAACGCGAGTTGCGCGCCGTCGGCCTCTCTGTGCGCTGATTGAACGTCGAGAGTGGCCTTTGCGTTGTCCAGGTCCTGCCGGCTGACACCCTTTCCGCCGGAGGAGGCCCACAGATCTCGCTGGCGTTCGTATAGCTGTCGCGCATTGGTGACGTTCACGTCATCCAAAGTTGTGGCGGCGGCAGCCTGCGCCATCTCCGGTGCGAGCCGGCTGGTATCGACACGCGCCAATATCTGACCGCGATGGACGCGATCGCCCTCTTGCACCAGGACCGCCGTAATCCTTTCGTTGTTGTTGAAGGCGAGATCGACTTCGCGCAGGTCCACATTGCCGTAGAGCAGCAATTCTTGAGCTGCCGCTTTTGGCTGCATAGACCACCAAATAAGGCCCACGACCGCACAAGCCAGGATGATCGCCGCCCCAATCAGCACTAATCGTCTCATGCGGCAGTTCCTAAAAGAGGCCTGATCGAGCAACCGGTGTTTTCAAATTATAATTTGAAATTATGGTTTGAATCAAGCGAAGACTTTGTGATAACGCTCCGTGCATGAAGCACCTTCAACCCGTCCCCGGGAAGCGGACCGGCAAACCGCTTGCAAAGAAGAAAGACTTAAGCACGCGACAGCGCCTGTTGGAGGCGGCCGGTCCGGTGTTCGCCGAACAAGGCTTCGATCGTGCGATGGGCAAGGAAATCTGCAAGCGAGCCGGTGTCAACAATGCCGCCATCAACTATCATTTCGGCGGCATGGAGAATCTGTATCTGGCCGTCCTTGAGGAAATACGCAGCCGTAAGGCGGTCGGGGATTCGATCATCGAAACGATCAGCGTGGCGGCGAGCGGCAGGGATAAGCTTAGGGCGGTCCTCGCGCTCGTCGTCGGCGCCGCTTTACGTCCGGACTCCTCCGCATGGATGGGGCAGATTATCGGCCGGGAGCTCATTGCTCCAAGCGGAGCCTCCGAAGCGCTGTGGAAGAATGCGCGGGCACGGTTAGCCTTTTTCAAGCATGAAGTCGCGAAGATTCTGGAATTACCCGAGGATCATCCCGCGGTCGAGCGTGGCTGCGTCAGCGTCTTGGCGCCCATGCATTGGCTTGTTATCGTCGACCGGCGCTTGATCAAGCGTATCTTCCCGAATCTCGGACTTGGCCCGCACGATGCCGACGCGCTAATCGATCACATGACAGACTTTGCGCTCGCCGGGCTCAAAGCGATCGCGGATAAAGAGCGCAACAAGAGCAAGCCGGCAGCCAACAAAAAACATCCCTAGAAGACTCTGGAACGATCGATCAGGCATAGAACCGCGAGCTCCAATAATGTTGCCTCAATCCTGATGAGATCAAGGCGATAGGGATGTTGCCACAAACCATTCCGGTTAGGGCAGATTCGGAATTTACGCAGCACACGCGCGCATATGGGGGCAGCAGCATACGATTTCGGCCGCCGATGCGTCACCGATTATGCGGAGCACTCGGTCAGCTTCTGAACCGCTTATTTGAACACTCGTTGTGAACGCCATATACTCCATATACTACAGAATGTGGATATAGGCCTTATTTGCCACCGATCAAAAACGGGCCTGCGATCGCAGGCCCGTTGTCACGTTCTCGCAATGAGATGTTTCAATCGTGAGCCGGCCTTATCGGCTTCAATCTCTCGATTTGGGCCTTGGACATATCGGTCACCAGGATGTCGCGCGAGGCGATATAGGTGAAGTTGTCCGCGCCGATCGAGACCACTCTTTCGCCCACGCCAAGCCAACCGCCGACGTCGACGTTAATGGCCGTGGCGGTGTCATTCTCTTGAATTACCGCTTTGACCGGACCGATGATGTGCCCGGCACGATCATCCACCTTCGAGGAGGCCAGTCTGCGAGCCGGATCGGAAACATGGTTTAGCGAAATGGCTGAACGAAGTTCACCCCTGGCCAAAGAATCGTCGGCGCCGACAGCCTTTTGAGCTTCGGTGCCGAATTTTGAGGCCGCGACTCCGGCGTCGCTTTGCGGGTCGGCCGCATAGCTCGTCGCCACAGCGACAGTGCACAGCGCGATAACCGCGCCGGTGATAAGGATCGTGGATTTGAAGCTCATGAATTTCTCCTGTTAAAATGGCGTTTCCATTGCAGGCGCAGCTGAGCGCGTGTTGCGTAAATTCCGAATCTGCCTAACGGCAGGTGTCCGTGACAGCATCCCTAACGCCTTGGTCTCATCAGGATTCGAGCGACATCGCCGAACCCTCGCGATTCCACCGCCGGAAATATAATTTCGAGTGTTCTAGGAGGTATATGTGAGCCAGATCGTCCGCTTCCGTCTCCCCAATGCCCCCGACAGTATTTGCAGCCTCTTCGTTGCAGACGAAAACTTTACACAGACCCATATCCGCCGCTTTCAATCTCTCGGTTATATCTTGATTGTTGAATTGCAACGGCCTGCAGAGCGCCTCGCGACGCAATCAGGACTTCGTGCGTAGCGTCGGGTCGACTAGATGAACTCACAACACAATAAGTGCCACGGAAAATGCGGCGGGAAATATGCCGGGATTGTGGGTTTGCGAATTCGGCGAGATTTGAGAGGGAAGTCTTGCCGATGAAGGCGAGGAACGATCCCAAGGACTTTCCGGTGGTTTGTATCGGCGGTTCGGCAGGCGGCTTGGACGCTTATGAACGATTGCTGCGGCAGCTGCCCTCCGACATGGGTGTGGCTATCGTCATCGTCAATCATCTAAGAAAAGTCGCTACGCAACTTCACCAAATTCTCCCGCGTTGGACCCAGATGCAAGTCGAGCTCATCACGGATCGGCTTCTCATCCGGCCCAACCACGTGTTCATCATCCCGGAACAGCGCGATCTGCACATATTGAATGGCGAGTTTCGTCTGCTGCCCATATCAAAACCTCGGGGATGGCCCGATGTAATTACAGTCTTTCTGCGTTCCCTAACCGAGCATTGGGACGGCAAAGTTATTGCCGTCATCGTCTCAGGCTACGACGGCGACGGAGCCGCGGCGCTGTGCGGCATAAGGGAAACGGGAGGCATTATTATCGCGCAGAAGCCGGAGACCGCCGCCCACCCCGACATGCCCGAAAGCGCCATTGCAAGTGGGTGCGTGGATTTTATTCTCTCACCTGAGAATATCGCTCGAAAAATTATGGAAATTGCGGATCGGAATGCGGCACGAATTTTGTGAGAGTCTTCGTCAGAAATACCAAAAACAGTTCCGGATCGAGTAGTTTCCGAGCCTGTCAGGCAGGAGCGCACTGCGATATTGGCGCGACGCAGATCGGTCGTCGGCCTGGGGAAGAGGACGGCCACCTGGTCGTCGCTACCGGACTGAGTAGAATCCGAATTTACTTTCGTCCTAACGCATCCGAATAGGCTGGCACTTGTTCAAACAGGTGGAGCGCAGCAATGACCAACGATGAAGAGATAGATCTTCAAGCCTATCTGATTTGGCGGCGAGAGGGCTGTCCGACCGGTAACGATCTTAAATATTGGCTGCGTGCGAAAAGGGAGATCGAGGCTGAGCGCGAGGCCACGCATCGACTGGCCAATTTCTTTCGATAGAGAGTATGGAATTTACGTTTTCGTGCCTCAATGATCTTCGCGCAAACGATGAGCCACGCCAATGCAGGAACTTGCACGACCGCCACGCTGGTTATTTCCGATATTGTGGCTGCGCTGCCGGGCGCTTGTTATGTTGGCCGGGAAATCCGGCGTTCTGATCAATGTCGATCAGATCGGGGGTAATCTGCAGCCTCGCGGTCCTTGGCCTGTCATATCGGGCGGGCACTTCACGAGTCCGTAAGAACGGCATCCTGCTTGTTCCAGGTGTGCACTTCCCTGCACGCCGGACATTTGAGCGTTCTCGGCTTCGGCTCCATTAGTAAAAACTGCGCAGTATTCAGTTCGATGCCGGTTGGCACCAATTGCTTGGTTTTTGGGCACTTAATCATGACGGTATTCATCTGCGAGCCCCCGCAAACGGAGGCATAATCTTACGCCATTGTGACACGCTGTTGCCAGTACCCCTAAGATCTCTAAAGGCCCACGCCTCCGCCCCGCAACAGCTCTCCTTGCACTCTTTTTGACTCCACAGTTTGCACTGTTGCCTCGCCAGGAATACCAGGCAGGTCGCTCACCTCATTGTAGAGAGCGAGGTATTTGGTAGCGCTCATGTCCCAACTGAAGTCCTGCTCCATTGCTTGCTGTTGGAGCCGCCGCCACATCAAAGGTTGACCATACAAATCTAGGGCCCGTCCAAGCGCATAGATGAGGCTCGCGGCGTTGGGTTCGTCGAAGACGAAGCCTGTCGCGGTTCGATTGGCCGTCGAACGCACATCGACATCGACAATCGTGTCTGCAAGCCCCCCTGTGCGGCGAACGATCGGAACTGTGCCGTAGCGCAAGGCATAAAGCTGGGTTAGTCCACACGGCTCGTATCGTGCCGGTGCCAACAGAATGTCGCTGCCAGCCTGGAGCAGATGGGCTATGGGCTCGTCATATCCAATGGCAACGGCCAGACAATCTGCATAACGCTCCCGGGCCTGCAGCATTGCGCGCTCGATGTCCTTGTCGCCTTCGCCAACGATCACCAACTGTGCGTTATGTTCTGCGATCCACGGCAATACCTCCAGGATCGTATCCGCCATCTTCTGACGGGTCAGGCGACTGACATAGCCGATCAGCGGCGTTTCGGAGGATTGAGGCAAACCAACCCGGCGCTGAAGGTCAGCTTTGCACGCGTGTTTGCCCGCACTGTTCCCCGCCCCATAATTCTGAGGCAGATAGGGATCGCTTGCCGGGTCCCATAAGACTTCGTCGATTCCGTTGAGAATCCCGCAAAAAACGTCGTGTCTTGCGCACAGCACATCGTCCATGCCGCAGCCGTGTTCGGGCGTGAGGATCTCCTGGGCGTAGGTTGGGCTAACCGTCGTTACGCGGTCGCCAAAATTGAGACCAGCCTTGAGGAAGGACAAATTGCCGAAAAAAGCGACCGCATTTGTTGCAAGACAGCTTTCCGGAACGCCGATATCCGCAAGGACCTGAATAGGAAAATTGCCTTGAAAGGCCATGTTGTGGACGGTGAAAATCGTGCTCGGTCTTGGCAATGGCTCATGGGCGAGCAGCAGGGGTAACAATCCTGTATGCCAGTCGTTGGCGTGAACGATGTCCGGCTTCCAGCCGACCTTGGTCCGTCCCATCGCCAGCATCGCACCCACATGCGAGAGGAAGGCAAAGCGCAGGGCGTTGTCAGGCCAGTCTTCGCCGGCGTCATTTTGATAAAGGCCACCGCCGCGCCGAAAGAGCCCGGGCGAATCGATGAGCCACACCGGCAACTCCATATGCGGGAGTATGCCTGAGACGAGCGTCGCATCGGAAATGCCGAGGATGGGGTCGAGTTTGGCGACGATGCGCGGGTTATTGATGCGCGCGAATGCCTGAGGATAGCCGGGAAGCAGAAGACGAACGTCGACACCGCAACGAAGGAGCGCCCCCGGCAAGGCGCAGGACACATCCGCAAGCCCCCCCGTTTTGGCGAGGGGGTAGGCTTCCGCTGTTATAAAGAGCACTCGCATAACGGTCCTTTCGCTCTGCAAACGCGTATTCGGGCTCAGTCGCGTGCGGCGCCACAAACCTCGCACGTGTCTCCGACGACGTGTCGGACATTCGTTAGGCGCCTATGAGAGCCTTCGACGCGATACTTACTATCTGCATTGGTCTTATTCCCCGAGCTTTACGATGCGAGCCACGCGCCGGACAATCTTTGCGTCGGAATCCACAATCGGATGCCGGTGATGGGAAACGCGTGTTGTTACGCGAGGCAGTTTGGGACCGTTGCTGTGGATCAGACGCGGAGTCCGAGAACGAGTTTTTTTATTCATTTTCGGGGCAATATGCGTTTCGACGAACCAGTGCTGCAGCTCGATGCCGCGCGAGATTTCGGCGAACAGTTCGGCCGTATCGCCATCGCCAAGAGTCTTCGCTTGGCCGATGGCCTCTCGTGCCGATTGGCCGAAACTGGCCAAGGCTCCGGATACGGCGAATACGTGCTGATGCTCGTCGGCGATATCGAGACGATGAGGGACGCGGACGAAGCCCTCCACCGGAACCTCCATCGCGTCGCGCGCGACACCGCCGAGCCCGCCGGCGCGTTCGACGATAAGTCCGCAATAATTTTCGACGACCATCGAGACATTGTTGAACAGTTCGTGGATCACGATGAAGCCCGGTTGTCGCACAATCCAACGCGACTGCTTCATCTGATCGCGCAGCTCTCTCGCTGCAGTCAGGTGTCTGTTTAGAAGTTCGACGGACCGCTCTCGCTCGCTCTGCGACAGGGTATTGTGTGTCGGTTGCATGGTCGAATCTCCAAGTTTCGGCAAAAAGGCAGACGCCAATTCCCACCCGGAGACACGGGCTTTACGCCGCACAAGGTTGCGTACGCCGGTCAGCGGTCCGATCAAGGACTCGCCAATCCAGCCTATAGCCGACAGCGATCACCAAAAACAGGGTCGGAATCTACTCGGGTCTACTTCCCATCCGCGCGCAAGATGATCGCGGCTTTCGTCTAATGTCGCAATCCACGCAGTCTGTTATGTCTCGATGCGGAGCTTCGATGCGTATTACCCATACTTAAGTTACGGAGTACCGACAGATATCGACGTGCGAAGTGGCTGGAAAGTTTCTTGCGTGTCAGAGGACCGCTGACGATAGGTCGTCTGGGTGCAGATTATGCAGGTCATTCGCGAACTGAACCGCCTGCTGTAACGCGATGAGTAAATTCCGAATCTTACCCATCAACTTGGTTAATGGCAGATTCGCCATGCCTCTTAGAGAAATGTCCATCTCTTCAGAGGTGTCCCAGGAAGCCCCCAGTCGGCTGACCCCCGGCCTAATGTGCTGGGGGCTTCTACTCTTGAGGAGGGTTTCGTGAATCACACCATTCGATACCAGAGCCCCGAGAAGCCTTCGAGCATTTCAAACCTGTTCGCCATCGATGAAGCATCGGCCTTGGCCAAGCTCCATCATCTGGAAGGTCTCGGCTACACGATTGTTGAGGTTTCGCCGCCGCTTGCGAGATGGGCAACGCAAGGATCCTTGCCACAAGCGAGGATGCCAGTTCGGCTGCTTTGAATAGGTGAGGATTAGAGAACTTCAATCCCGTTCAAAACTTTACGCGTGGCTTCGCTATCACCGCCCATCGATTTTTCGCGAAGGCGAAATATCTGCCTTCCCTCTCCGCCTACGCCCATCCGCACGCTGACGCTACGGACGGCTTCGGCGGACAGGCAAGAGGGAGGAAAGAGGGCAGGCGCACCTCGCGAACTACATTCTCTTCGACAGCATCTCGCTAAGAAAATCGACTTCCTGCTTGAACAGCGCGTTTTCGGCGCAGAGCGCCTCGATGCGCCGGCAGGCATGCAGCACCGTGGTGTGATCGCGTCCGCCGAAGCGCCGCCCGATCTCGGGCAAAGAGCGCATCGTCAATTTGCGGGCAAGGTACATCGCCACTTGGCGCGGCCGCGCCACGCGGCGCGCCCGTTGCGGCGAATAGAAGTCCTTGACGTCGAGCTTGTAGAACTCCGCGGTCTTCCTCTGGATGTCCTCGATCGAGGTTTTGGCGCCGGGTGCGCTGCGCAAACCCACCGCTTCCTCGGCCATCTCCGGCGTCACCGGTTTTTTGGTGAGGTCGGCATAGGTGGCAAGCTTGGTGAGCACCGCGATCATCTCGCGCGGAGAAGCATCGTCGATATCGGCGATGCGTTCCAGCACGCAATCGGGAAGGATCACTTCGGGACGCAGCCGCGTATATTCCACGGCGCGCGATTTCAGAATCGCCAGGCGAGTGTCGCGGTCGGGCTTGTCCAGCTCGATCATCAGCCCGCCGGTCATGCGTGATTTGATGTCGGCGCCGAGACCTTCCATCGCGGAGGGCGCACGGTCGGCGGCGATCAATACGCGTCTGCGCAAATCGGCAAAGGCGTTGACGGTATAAAGGAACTCCGAAGCCGTCGCGGTGGAACGGCAGATGTGTTGCAGATCGTCGATGACCAGCACATCGGCGGTGCGCATCTCGTCTTTGAAAGACAGCGTGTCCTTGCGGTAGAGCGCACCCAGAAAATGGCGCATGAAATCTTCGGCACGCAGGAACAGCAAGCGCTTGCCGCGCTTGCGGAATTCCAGCGCGGCAGCATTCAGCAAATGGGTTTTGCCGAAACCGAAGCCGCCATGAATGTAGAGCAGGGGAACGTCCGCGCCCTTGCCCTCGGCGAAAGCCCGCGCCGCGCCATGGCCGAATTCGTTCGAATTGCCCGGAATGAAACTGTCGAAGGTCTGCTGGGGATGCAGCATCCGGTTCCACAGGCCTTTGTTGGCGCCGTTATGCTCCACCGTGCCGCCATTCGGCAGATAGGAGACTTGCGCCGACGGCAATTCGCTCCGCGCCGGCTCCATGGCGAAGCTGCCACCCGCCTTGGGCTGCACCGTGGCGAGAACAATGCTTAGCGAAACAGGTTCCGCGCCTTCGGCCCGGAAAGCGCGCTCGATTCGCGCCACATAATGATTGGTCACCCAATTGCGCAGGAACGGTTTGGCAGCGCCAATACGCAGCTCGTCCTTGTCGAAACCCGCCAATGTCAAAGGCCCGATCCAAGCGTCGAACACCGGATCGCCCAGCTCGCGGCGCAGTCTTTCGCGCACGCCTGCCCATGCCGCGTGCCAATCCTTCGAGGTCGGATTGCTTGTGTAGTGACCCATCCTGTTACCCGCTCCTCGTGCGTCCATTGCGGTCCGCCGAGCTTTTTTTGTTGGTTATTCCGTCGAGCCATTCCGTGCCCGGTTATTGCTGCCCTCCGTCTCCACGGCGCCGATGTACATCGCATTAGCCACCTCCTACCCAGTGTAGCGGTTTCGAAGTTCGCGGTATCCCCGATATCAGCATCTTTCGCAAACTTCGAAACCAAAACGACACCAGCATCAACAGTTTGGCTAGTGTCCTCTCGATTCCGAAATTCGAATGAGACCGATATCAGACGCGACGAATTTCGGAATCGAGACTCTAGCTTTGTCGGCGGAATACCTCCTAATTTGCCGTGTCGCGACATTTAACAACCCTTCCTGTCGGAATGAGCCCAGGCCGGAAAGCTGAGGGGCATTTCTTTGCCGTCGCCGGACTGTAAAAGATCGACCACGCGGGCACTGCTGCTTTTTCGACGGCGCAGCTGCCGTCAGCCTTTATGAACAGGATCCTCAGACGTCTGCGTCTCCCATGTCGGAACGCTACCGAAAACGAGCGACCTGAAATGCAACGTCGTCCTTGGCTTCAATTTGCGCTTTGGCGCGCGACCAATGTTTAAGCTCATCTCCAAACGGGCAACCCGATTGTTTCCAAATCAAATAGCTTCGGCGGCGGACTTCTTCTTCATAGCTCATTGGAATCTGCTCCACCTTCCAATATAAATGCCAGCCTATTCGGATGTGTTGGAAGGAAAGAAGACTCGGATTCTACTTAGCTCAGGTGCGACGACGAGGCCGCTATCACGGTCGCACCCCGACGAGCGTTCCGTACCGCACCGTAGGGAATCTGACTCCGTTTCGGCGGAATCAAGAAAAAGCAGCCCGCAAGCCGCGTTCGTGTCTTGCCTTCCAAATATTTGGACTCAAAGTAAAAACTCCTCCTGCCCCCTCACAAAAGCTTCTCCTTGCGGTGCTCGGTGGAGAGTACGGAAAATCCTAACTCGGCACGTTCAGTCCTTCGAACAGCGCCGTCGAGACATAACGTTCCGCGAAGTCGGGGATGATCGTCACGATGGTCTTTCCCGCAAATTCGGGCCGCGCGCCAATCTCGAACGCCGCCGCGACGGCGGCGCCCGACGAGATGCCGACCGGTATGCCTTCCAGCCGCGCCAATCGGCGCGAGGTCTCGAGCGCCGTTTCGTTGGAGATGGTGATGATCTCGTCGATCACGCTGCGATCCAGGATCGACGGGATAAAGCCCGGGCCGATGCCTTGAATCTTATGCGGGCCGGGCTTGCCGCCCGACAGCACCGGCGAATCTTCCGGTTCCACCGCGATGATCTTCACCGACTTGTTGTATTTCTTGAGAACTTGTCCGACACCGGTAATGGTGCCGCCGGTGCCCGAGCCGGAAACAATCGCGTCGACTTTGCCGTCCGTATCGTTCCAGATTTCTTCGGCCGTGGTGCGGCGATGGATTTCCGGATTGGCGGGATTGTCGAATTGCCGCGGGCCGACGGCGCCCGGCGTTGCCGCAATGATTTCCTGGGCTTTCTCGATGGCGCCTTTCATGCCTTTGGCCGCTTCGGTCAACACCAATTGCGCGCCGAGCAGCGCCAGCATTTTTCGGCGCTCGATGGAAAAGGACTCCGGCATCGTCAGGATCAGCTTGTAGCCTTTGGCGGCGGCCACGAAGGCCAGCGCGATGCCGGTGTTGCCGCTGGTGGGCTCAATAAGCGTCGTCTTCTCGGGCGAAATCTTATGCTCGCGCTCCAGCGTCTCGATCATCGCCACGCCGATGCGATCCTTGACGCTGGCGATCGGATTGAAGAATTCGAGCTTCAGCAGGATATTGGCTTTGACGCCGGCCTCTTTCGGCAGGCGCGCCAAGCGCACCAGCGGCGTATCGCCGATGGTTTCGGTGATCGAATTGTAGATGCGGCCGCGGCCGGGTTTTTGATGTGTCACATTCTTTCTCCAAAACACCGCCAGATTTCCGTCGGATAGGATAGGTAATTGCGCGTTTATTGTATAGTGTGTCTATAGAGATAATGTAACAACACAAAAAAATGCAAATGTATTTTGCCGTAACACGAGGGTAGCGTTGATTTTGTTCCTGTCGACGCTTGGCGGACGCGGCTATGCGACTCTTCGTAGCGCGCGCGCGGATTTTGACTTTTTGACCGGCTTCTTTGAGACGATATCTGCCAGTGATCTATGATCGAGGATCAGCGCCGCGGCATCGCGAACTTCGCGCATGACGCGCCGAACTTCGCAGGCACGTTCGTCGCGGCAATCTGCGCAACGGCGATAGGCCGTGACACTGGCGCAAGAGATCGGTGCCAACGGGCCATCGATGACGCGGACGATATCGCCAAGCATGATGGTCTCGGCGGGCTTTCCCAATAGATAGCCGCCCTTTTTGCCGCGACGGCTGTCGACCAATTTGTGTCGGCGCAATTCCAGAAGAATCAGGTCAAGGAATTTCTTCGGAATGTTGTGCTGCTCGGCAATTTCGCCGGCCTGCAGCAATTCGTCGTCGCCGGCGGCCGCCAGCGCTATGAGGGCCTTCAATGCGTATTTGGCTTTTTGCGACAGCATGGAACCCGCCCGTTTGCATGGCCGTTCTACACGTCAGATGCGCAATATGACAAGCCAAAGCCAAGGCCACTGCCCGATAATCGGGAATTTACCAGGCCTTTGTTTTTGCTATTGTAAAACACTAGCAAATAGATAGAGTAAATCGTGTTGTGGCGAGATGTGGAGAAAGCAATGAGTGCACGCAGCGGCTTGGCGAGAGCTGGAAGCGACTCGGTGTTGTCGGTGATCGCATGCACCGCGCGGGGCATCGATCCGACCGCCGCCAAGGCTATTGAGCTTCTTTCGCATAACGGCCCGTCCTTCAATTATCACATCGCCCAAACGCGCCGGCGTTATGTGGCCGCCCGCAAGCCTTTGTTGGTCGAGAAGGAGGCCGTGGATAGCGTTTTCCACGTCAGCCCGTCGGAGCGCGAAGTTCCGTCGATGAAATTTTGGCGGCCGGTCGGTGCACCGTCCGGCGAGCGTTTGCCGGCGCTGGTCTATCTGCATGGCGGGGGGTGGACGCTGGGTTGCCTGGAAGCCTATGAGCCGCTTTGCCGTCAACTCGCCAATGCCACCGGCCGCGTGGTGATCTGGGTGGAATATCGCTTGGCACCTGAGCATCCCTTTCCGGCCGCCTTGGAAGATACTTGGAATGCGCTGGAATGGATCGAAGCGAATGCGGATTGGATTGGCATCGACAAGTCGCAGATTGCCATTGGCGGCGACAGTTCGGGCGGCAATCTCGCCGCGGTGACCGCGCTTGCCGCGCGCGACGGTTTGATCGCGTTCAAACCGCAGCTGCAATTGCTGATTTATCCCTGTCTGGATTTGACCGCGAGCCAGCCCTCGCACAGCGAATTGGCGGAGGGTTATCTGCTGACCCGCGACGTTTATGCCTGGTATCGGGCCAATTACATCGCTTCGTTCCCGGATCCGACCGATTGGCATCTTTCGCCGCTGTTCGCGGAAGACCTGAACAACCTCGCGCCCGCCGTCGTTCTCTATGCCGGATTCGATCCGTTGCGGGATGAGGCTATCGTCTATTCGGCGCGGCTGAGCGATGCGGGCGTGCCAGTCGAGCCGATTTTCTTTCCCGGCATGATGCATGGTTTCATCACCCTGGGGAAAGTCATTCCCGCGGCAAATGTTGCGATCCGCCGGATTGCCGAGGCGATGGATGCGCTTCTCAGTGTTCGGCCGACGCCGACGTCTGTGTCCGCTAGCGGCATTGCGAATTCCGGCCAGACACCGTTCCAGGCGGGCGCCGACATCTAACGCAACACGGCGACAAAGCGTTGGCCGCTGGTGAGCATCGCCAAGGTGAGGCGATCGCTTGCTGCCGCACGCATTTGGCGATGCGTCGCAGGACTCGTGCCTATTTCCCAAGATTGCCATGGAGATACCAATACTATATTGACTCGATAGAGATAATATATTTACCTGGCCGAAGATGCGGTTTCACAAGGGGCAGTCTGTGTACAAATCATTTGGAATTTCGGCCAATCGAGTTCGCGGCGGTAAAGCCGCTCTGTTGCTGTCGCGGCGCCGCGGCGTTGCTCGGCTGGGTGGGGGCGGCGAATGCGGCCGACGCGGACGGTGCATCCGGTACGGACGGCACATCCAGCGCCGCCGATGGCTCTTATGCCGTGGCATACAACGCGCAAGGTGTGGGTATCGAAACGGTCACCGTGACCGCGCGGCATCGCCAGGAAAAAGCGCAAGACGTGCCGATTTCGCTCAGCGTCGTGAAAGGCGACACGCTAGAAGTCCAACGGGATCACCAGTGCGATCAAGCTGGACGAGCTGATTCCAAGCCTGACGGTGCTCTCCACCAACCCGCGCAACACCAGCATTCTGATCCGCGGTCTGGGCGCCAATGTCTCGTTGACCAATGACGGGTTGGAAGCCGGCGTCGGTGTCTATGTCGATGGCGTGCTCTATTCCAGGCCGGCGGCGTCGACATTCGATCTGCCGGATATCGCCTCGATCGAAGAATTGCGTGGGCCGCAGGGCACGCTTTACGGCAAGAATGCCATCGCCGGCGCGCTAAACATCACGACGCTCGCACCCAGCGCAGACTTCGAAGCGCGCGGCTCGTTCAGTTTCGGCGATTTCGCTTACAAGGACGAGTCTGGCACGATTTCCGGGCCGTTGACGGATGACGGCAAGTTGGGCTTCCGCGTTTCGGTGCATGACACGGACCGCAACGGCTTCATCACGAACGTCACCACGAACGACAAAGTCAGCGATTATCACGATTACGGGGTACGCAACCAGCTCCTGTATCAGCCGAATGAAGATCTCACGATCAGACTGATCGCCGATTACGATCATCAAAAGCATCGCGATGCGGTTCAGGTGTTCACCGATGTTGTAACCACGCTTCCGAACGGCTTGGTGGTCCCACGCAATTTCTATCAGCGCTCCCTCGCAGGCGGGCTATACACCGCTTCCGATCGACCCCTTCGCCCGGAAGACCGACGAAAACTCGCCTGTCTTTATTGAGATGGAGCAGGGCGGCCTTTCGCTTCAAGCGGATTGGAATTTGGGCGGCTACACGCTGAGTTCGATCAGCGCCTATCGCTTTTGGAATTGGACGCCCAGCAACGACGTCGATCTGACTTCCCTGAGCGTCACGACTCAAGGCCGAATTCGCGATCAAGAGCGACAGGCCACGCAGGAATTGCGGTTTACCTCGCCGTCGGACGGACCGATCGAATACAGCGGCGGCCTCTATTATTACTGGGAACAGGACGACGGCTTCAGCACGTTCTCATACGGCAAGGACGCGCCGATTTGGTTGCTAGGCGCGAACAACGCGGTCTATCAGGCCGCGTTGAATGGATTCACGACGAATTCGAAATCTATACCGCGTATCAACAGCTACGGCGCCTATGCGCAGGCGACTTGGCATGTGCTGCCGAAAGTCGATCTGACGGGTGGCTTCCGCTATACCTATGAATACAAGACCGGCGGCTTTTCCCAGGTCGCCAGCGGGCCCGATCTCTCAACCTTGACACCGGTGCAGCAGGCCACGGCAATCGCCTTGCGGAACAGTTTCGGCGCGGTCTCGACCCCCTATAGCATCCACGCCTCCAACAATCTGTTGGGCGGTTTGGCGACGCTGACTTACAAATTCACTGACGATATCAACGCCTATGCCAGCTATTCGCATGGCGAGAAATCGGCCGGCCTCAATCTGTCGAACTTGCCGACCTTGTCGACCGCCTTGCTGGTCGTGGCGCCGGAACTCATCGACAATTACGAGGTCGGCTTCAAATCATCCCTATTCGATAATCGTGTGACCTTTAACGCAGACGTCTACTGGGCCAACGACACTAATTATCAAACGACCATCGCCAACCTCAATGTCACGCCGATCGTCACCTATGTCGCGAACATTCCCGCCGTCCGTTCGCGCGGCGTCGAATCCGACATCGTTGCCAGGCCGATCGACAATCTGTCGCTCCATTTCTCGACCGCTTACACCGATGCGATCTATGTCAAATATCCAAACGCCCCGGCGCCGTTCGAGGATTACTACTCTCCGTCCACGCCCACCGTGTTCAACCCGAATGCGGTGCGCGATCTGAGCGGAAGGCCGCTTCCGCTGGTATCGAAATGGGTCATTGCGGCCGGCGGCGAATACGACCAACCGCTTGGCGGCATCGGTCTTGGGGGCACCTCGGGTTACCTCGGCGGCGATGTCAACTACCGCTCCGGCCAATATAGCGCTGCGAGCGATTCGATCTATTCGTTCGTTGCCGCGCATGAAGTCACCAATCTTCGGATCGGCATCCGGACCGATGACGGGCATTGGGACCTCTCGCTTTGGGCGCGCAACGCGTTCGACACCAAATACTACCAATCGGTCGGTCCCGCCGCGTTCAACTCCGGCGCCATTGCCGCGCTGTTGGGCGATCCGCGCACCGTGGGCGTCACACTGCACGTTGCGTACTAACAGCGCTTTTTGGAGAGGGCGGCTTCATGACCGAAACGGCGCAAGCGATACCGGCCCCGATTTACCAGAGTGGACGATCGGGTGCCGGCCTATTGAAAACGATTTGGAGTGGGGGTGCTCGCGCACTGCGCATTGCTATGCGCGAGCCATTATTTCAGTTCTTGGGGCTCGGTTTGCTGATATGGGCCGGGGTCAGCACCGTCGAAAGCCATAACGAGCGATATATCATCCACCTCGGCGGCGCCGAGCGCCAACGCCTCGCAAGGACCTATCGCGAGCAATATAATCAAAATCCCACCGTCGCGCAGCTGCGGATACTCGTCGACCAATATATAAAGGAAGAAATCTCTCTTCGCGAAGGCTTGGCGCTCGGCCTCGACAAGGGCGACGAGATCGTTCGCCGCCGCATTGCGCAAAAATTCGAGTTCATCCAGCAGGATCTCGGCGTATCGGATGATCCGTCGCCGGGCGTCCTCAACGCCTGGTTTGAAAATCACAAACGGCAATATCGAACGCCGCTGCGCGCTACGTTCACGCAAGTCTATTTCTCGTCGGACAGGGGTGGCGCCAATGCCGCCAAGGCGCGCGCCTTACGGGCCTTGAAGGTTCTGCAGGGTGCGAGCGGCACCCGAGCGCCCAATTTGGGCGACCAATTCCCCGGCCCGACCAATCTTTCTGCGATCGCCCAGACCGAAGCCGAACGCGTCTTCGGCGAATCCGATTTCACGGCCCATCTCTACAATCTGCCGCAAGGGCGTTGGAGCGGGCCATTCCGTTCGGGCTATGGCTGGCATCTTGTCTATCTGACGCAGTATCAGCCGCCTTCGCTGCCGTCATTCAACGAGGTGAGAGCGCAAGTTCTTGCGGATTATCAAGACGAACAGCGCCGCATCCTAAACGCGCAAGCCTATAAAAAACTGTTGTCGAAATACCAAATCGTGGATGAGGGCGGCCCGACTGACGCCGGCGCTCCCACGATCGACACCTATGCGACGCCGGCCGATGAATAATCTTCGCCTTTTGACGCGATCCTGGTTCTTCGGTCTACTCCTTCTGCTGGGTGCGTGGCCCGCGTCGGCGCATGAAGTGCGACCTGCCTTTTTGGAGGTAACGCAGCGGGCCAACGGCCGCTTCGACATTTTGTGGAAGCAGCCCAGCGCCGGCACTCTGGCGGTTCGCTTGGTGCCCCATATCTCCGGCGGATTGCTGGAGCGCAAACCGTCTTCCATAGAAGCCGCCTCGAACTTCCAGATTTGCGTTTGGCGCAATATCGACGCGGGAAAACAAGGTATCGACGGGCGAACAATCCAGATCGAGGGACTAACCCGGACGATCACCGACGTCCTTGTCGTCGTCACCCTGGCGAACGGCGATAGCGAACAAGAGGTCCTGCGTTCCGAGCATCCGGATGTGACGCTGCATGTGGAAAGAAACGGGATTGCGGTTCCGGGCTATCTGATGCTCGGCATCGAACACATTCTGACCGGCATAGACCATCTCTTCTTCGTGCTCGGCCTGCTGCTGCTGGTGCGCAGCCGCGTCATGTTGCTGAAGACGATCACGGCCTTCACCGTTGCGCATAGCATCACGCTGGCGGCCACGACGCTGCACATCATCACGGTACAACCGACCCTCATCGAATCGCTGGTCGCGTTCAGCATTCTGTTTGTCGCGGTCGAGCTGGTGAACCTCTATCGGGGCCGGGTCGGGCTCACCGTGCATTTTCCCTGGCTGATCGCTTTCACCTTCGGGCTTTTGCACGGCTCGGCCTTCGCCGGCGCCTTGGCGGAAATCGGCTTGCCGCCCGACAACATTCCACTGTCGCTGCTGCTGTTCAATGTCGGGGTCGAACTCGGACAATTGGCATTCGTGGCGGTGGTTATCGCGATCGGCTGGGCGCTGAGCAGACTGCCGAGGCAGTTGCCGGGTTGGACGCGCTGGATCGCGCCCTACGCCATCGGGTCATTCTCAGGGTTTTGGTTTTTAGAACGTCTGCACACGGCGCTTATGAGCTAGCGCCCCAATCACATTCACACTTTTCTGGCTGGAGGGTCATGATGAAGAAGTTACTTTTGGCAACTGCGGTGTCCGTCGTTGCGTTTGGTGGGGCAATCAATCTCGGAACGATGTCGCTGGTACCGTCTGCCTTTGCGCAAGGCGAAGCGGCAGTGGCGCAGAATCCGGTGCGCGAAGCCTATTTCGGCGATCTTCATCTGCACACGACCTATTCGTTCGACGCCTATGTGCTGATGGGCACCAAGATCGATCCCGACGAGGCCTATCGCTTCGCAAAGGGCGAGCCGGTGAAATATCTGGGACAAGACGTGCAGCGGCGCGAACCGCTCGATTTTTTGGCGGTGACCGATCACTCCGAGAATATCGGCGTCGCAAACGAGGTCGAGAATCCCGATAGTCCGGTGGCCAAATCCCAATTCGGCAAAGCGCTCAAAGCGGGCATAGACAGCGCCGGCAACGGATGGGACCGTGTGACGAAGACCCTGCCGCTGCTGTTCAAATTTATGCTGGGCGGAAAGAACGGCTTGGGGCCGGAAGCCAAAGAAGCATCGGATTCCGCTTGGCAGCGCGAAATCGCTTTCGCCAACAAGAACTACGAGCCGGGAAAATTCACGACATTCATCGCTTATGAATGGTCGTCGATGCCCGGCGGAGACAATCTGCATCGCAACGTCATCTTCAAAGGCGACACGGCGCCATCGCCTTTCTCGTCGCTCGATTCAAAAGATCCCGAGGATCTTTGGGCTTGGCTCAAGAAGATTCGCGCTAACGGTTATGAGGCGCTCGCCATCCCGCATAACGGCAATGCCAGCAACGGGCTGATGTACGATTGGACGACGCTCAGCGGCAAACCGATCGATCGCGCCTATGCCGAAGCCCGCGCCGAAAACGAGCCGCTGACCGAGATTTCGCAGAACAAGGGCACCTCGGAAACCCATCCCATCCTGTCGCCCAATGACGAGTTCGCGAATTACGAAATCTTCGATCAGCTTCTTATTTCGCCGCAATACAGCAAGCCGCCGGGCTCTTATGTGCGCGACGCGCTGAGCCGCGGCCTCGTTCTTGAACGCAAGCTCGGCGTTAATCCCTACAAATATGGCTTTGTCGGCGCGAGCGATCTTCACAGCGGTTTGTCGGTGAGCGCACAAGCCGACTACAACGGCAATATCGGCGGTATCAATCAAGGCTTGGGCAAGCCCACGAAAGAGCAGGCGGCGGGTCTCTTAGGCGAATCGGCCGATCAAGCCACCGCTGCCGGGTTCAAAGTGCTGCGCACATCGTCGGGCAATCTCACCGGCATTTGGGCAGAGAGCAACACGCGCGATGCACTTTATAACGGTCTGCGCCGCAAAGAGACCTTTGCGACAACCGGGACGAAGCTGAAATTCCGTTTCTTCGGCGCTTGGGATTTCGACCGCAAACTCGTCGAGCGTCAGGATTGGATCAAAGCCGCCTACACAGATGGCGTTCCTATGGGCGGCGATCTGCCGGCCAAGCCGGGCAAAGCCAAGGCGCCGACCTTTGCAATTTGGGCGGTGAAGGATCCCAACAGCGCCAATCTGGACCGCGTGCAAGTCGTCAAGGTGTGGGAGGAGAACGGTCAGCAGGAAGAGAAAATCTACGATGTTGCCTGGTCCGATCATCGCAAGCCCGATCCCAAAACCGGAAAGCTGCCTGCGGTCGGCAACACGGTCGATCTGACCACCGGCAAATACACCAACGATATCGGCGCCACCGAATTGAAGACGGTCTGGAAGGACCCGGACTTCAATCCCAACCAATTGGCGGCCTATTACCTGCGCGTGTTGGAAATTCCGACACCACGCTGGTCGACGCTGCTTGCGATCCAGACGGGTCTGCCAATTCCAAAGGAAGCCGCGGCGACGATCCAGGAACGCGGCTGGTCGTCGCCCATCTGGTACACGCCGGCGAAACTTTGAGAGATGCCGAGAAGGCAGAGGAGATTTGAAATGCTGACCAATTCAAACCTATCACGGCGTGGTCTTTTGGAAATGGCGGGACTTGGGGCTGCGGCTTACGCCGCCGCCACGCCTTTTTCCTTAGCTGCGGCCGCAGACACTGACGCTGCACTGGCGCAAGAAGCTTATATTTGGGGCTTCCCGCTGGTGCTGACAAACACCTTGTATAAGGCATCGCTGAAGAGCGGGGTGGCGACCAACCGCTTCGTCGTGCAGGCGTTCTTGTCGACGCCTGCGGTCAATGCGGCGGGACCGAATGTCGACACGCTTTACGGCTCGACATGGTTAGACCTCAGCAAAGAGCCGCAGATCATCATCGTTCCCGATACGCATGGCCGTTATTATTCGATCCAGCTGGTGGACGCGTATGGCAATTCGTTTGCCTATATCGGCCGCCGCGCCACCGGTACCAAGGCGGGTGCTTATGCCATCACGCCGCCGGGCTGGACGGGCAAGCTTCCCGAAGGCGTGAAGCAAATTGCCGCCACCACGCCGCATGTCTTTGCGCTGACGCGCACGCTGGTATCGGGCGACGCCGACCTGCAGGGCGCGCTTACGGTTCAGAGCAAATATGCCGTGGCGCCTTTGAGCGGCTATCCGGCTGCTGCGGTGCCGTCACTATTGTCTCGCGTTCCGTTCAATCTCCCGCCGCCGAATGTGGCGGCGCGCGGCGCTGCGTTCTTCGACGATCTGGGCGATGCGTTGGCCGTCAATCCGCCTTTTGCGAACGACAAAGCCGTGCCGGCGCGCTTTGCCAAGCTCGGCATCGGGCCGAACCTGCATCCCACGAAATCCGGCGATAAGGCGCTCATTGATACGCTGGCGGCGGCCGTTCCGGTTGCCGACGCAAAAATTCACAAAGCCAATTACGCAGTGAATGTGAACGGCTGGCATGTGGGGCTCAATGTCACGCCGATCATCTGGGACCCTCTGGAGCGCGCGACCGTCAATCAATATGGCCCGGGAACGCATATCGCGCAGGAGGCGTTGTATTTCTCGGCGCGCTCCGGCCCCGACGGCAAGCCGCTCAGCGGTGCCAACAAATATGCGATCACCTTCCCGAAAGGTGGCCTTCCGCCGGTCGATGCCTTCTGGTCGCTGACCTTGTATGGACCGGATTTTCTCTTGGTCGAAAATCCGATCAAGCGTTACGCGGTCACCGACCGCACGGCCGGGCTTGTTTATGGTCCGGACGGATCGCTGGAAATTGCAATCCAGCACGACGCACCGTATGGCAAGACCAATTGGCTTCCCGCTCCTTCGGGGCCGTATCAATTGATCTTGCGTACCTATCAGCCGAGGAAAGCGTTGTTCGACGGCAGCTACAAAGTGCCGCCATTGCGTCTGGTCTAATCGAATACGGTTCCGCGGAGGAGTGACGACATGTGTGGAAAGTGCGGGTGCGGCTTCGCCATCGCCATGGCGGCGATGCCGACCTTCGCTTATGCCGATATTGGCGCCGGCACCGCGTCCACACCTCAAAGCAGCGGGGTTCAGATCGCCGAAACCGTTGTGGTGACCGGGCGCCGCGCGGATCTCACGGGTTTGGCGCAATCGGCCAATCAGGGAAGCGTCAGCGCCGAGGACATCGCGCTCAGGCCATTGCTGCGTCCGGGCGAGATTGTCGAAAACATTCCCGGCGTGATCGTCACGCAGCATTCCGGCAGCGGCAAAGCCAATCAGTATTTCCTGCGAGGGTTTAATCTCGATCATGGCACCGACCTCGCCATCAGCGTCGACGGGGTCGGCGTTAACATGCCGACCCATGCCCATGGCCAAGGCTATTCGGATTTGAATTTTCTTATTTCGGAACTGGTCGAGCGCGTCGATTACAAGAAGGGGCCTTATTATGCCGATGTCGGCGATTTCGGCGCGGCCGGTGCGTTCGATGTCCGGTATTACGATACGCTCCCGAGCGGCTTAGTGCATCTGGAAGGAGGCCAGTTCGGTTACGGCCGGGCCTTGATTGCGGACAACGCCGGAATCGGGCAGGGAAATCTGCTTTATGCCGCAGAACTCGAACACAATGACGGGCCGTGGAAACATCCCGACGACGCGCGCAAGCTGAGCGGCGTCTTGCGTTATTCCTTGGGCGATGGTTCCGATCATCTATCGCTGACGGCCGAGGCTTATCACAATATCTGGAGCTCGACCGATCAGGTACCCGAGCGTGCCATCGCCTCGGGTCTCATCGACCGGTGGGGTGCTATCGATCCGTCGGATGGCGGCATCACCGGCCGCTATGCCCTCAACTTGGATTGGCAAACGAAGAGCGACAGCGGGGAAACCCGCGTTCTCCTCTATGGCATGCATTACGATCTGAATCTGTTTTCGAACTTCACCTATTTTCTCGACGATCCCATTCATGGCGACCAAATAGAACAGCAAGACAACCGCTTCGTCTTTGGCGGGAAGGCCAGCCGCAGTTGGTTTACGGATCTGTTCGGTACCGACAGCGATACGACAGCCGGGTTGGACGTTCGCAACGACGATATTCGCAACGGTCTTTTTCACACCGAACGGCGCGTTCGGCTCGATACGCGCCATATCGACGACATCGTCGAGACCAGCGTTTCGCCTTATTTGGAGAATGAAACACGTTGGACGTCTTGGCTCAGGACCGATCTTGGCCTGCGCGGAGACTTTTATTGGGGCAGCGTGGCCAACATTGCGGGAGGCATTTCCGGAAATGTGCAGGCGGCTATCGTCAGTCCCAAGCTGGGTCTCAGCTTCGGGCCTTGGGCAAAGACCGAGTTCTACGCAAATGCCGGAACCGGTTTTCACAGCAACGATTTGCGCGGTGTGGTCGCGGCAAATAACCCGGCCACGCCGCTTGCTCGCGCCATAGGAGCCGAATTGGGTGCACGGACGTCCATCGTGCCCGGGCTGCAAAGCGCGCTGTCGTTTTGGCTGCTCGATTTAAAATCCGAATTGGTGTGGGATGGCGATGCCGGCACCAATCAGCCGAGCGGGCCGACCCGACGCGTCGGCATCGAATTCTCCAATTTCTATACGCCCACGGATTGGCTCACCATCGATGCGGATTACGCCTGGTCGCATGCGCGGTATACCGATCATGAAGCGGCAGGCAACTTTGTGCCCGAAGCCTTGGTTGCCACCTTCGATGGCGGCCTCGCTTTGCACGATCTCGGCGGCTGGGCGCAAAACCTGTCGGGCGGATTGCGATTGCGTACTTTCGGACCGCGGCCGCTGACCCAAGACGGTGCGATCCAGTCGAAAGCGACGACGCTGCTTTACGCCGATGTGGGATATGAACTTTCGGATCGTTGGAGCGCCACGCTTAACGTCTTCAATCTTTTCGACGCCAAGGCCAGCGACATCGATTACTATTATGTCTCGCGCCTGCCTGGCGAGCCGTTGTCGGGCGTTGCCGACATTCACACCCACCCCGCCGAACCGCGAGAAATCCGCATCGCTCTGACGCGAAGATTTTAGGAGCGCCCGCTCGGCGGCGCGCCGAAACGACGGAAGAAGCGCCACGTTGGCGGCCCCAAGCCGAAAGAGCAGGGCGAACACCGAGACGATAGGGAGAAATTCCGTCTACCATCCCCCGATTTCCATCCATCACGGCACACCGATTTAGGCCTGAGTATTTTCCGAACCTACCCCGACCGCAATGTTCGCGCGTATCTTTCGCGAAGATCGGAAGTGCCTGCCCCCTTGGTGGAATTCCCGCCTGATGCGGGGAGCTAACAAGCGGGGGACAATAATGAATTCGCGCACTCAAACTGGCGGCGACGCGTCGGCGCACGTCTGTGCTTCTCATGACCTGCAGTGCGGAACTCTAAACCTGCTTGCGCCAAGCGACGGCATGAGCATTCGAAGCGTCGGAAAGTTGACGCGTTCTCTGCTGCTCATCACCGCGGCGTTCATCGCTTGGACCCCGGCGAGCTTTGCCCAAAGGCAGACGGCCGTCGGTCCCGGCATCATCCCCTTGAATGCGGCGGGCAGTCTCAATGGCGTCGACATGTCGGCCTCGGGCATAACCGGAACGTTGAGCGTCGGCGTCGTCGGGGGACCGCCGGACGATATCTTTACCCTCAACAATCCTCCTGCCGCCGGTCTTGTTGCCGTCTCGACAGGCGCTTCGAGCCAGGGCAACATTGTGTTCAACAGCGGCTCGACGGTCTATGGCGCGTCGGCGTGACCCAGCCGGGAGGGCCGTTTCTTCTCAACATCACGGGGGGAAACACTGGAACGGTCGTGAATTTCGACGGTCCGGTTTATGCGACCACGTTGAATATCAGCGGCATGGGCGCAGTGAACTTCAACAGTGCCTCCACCAATGTGACGGCGACCAATTTCGCCGCCGACGGCACGATCAGCCTTGCTCCGAACACGACGGTGATCGGTGCGCTGACGACAACCGCCGGAGCAAATACGGGTACGCTGTCGCTCGGCAATGCGCAGCGTCTTGAACGGCGCCGTCGGTGGCGCCATCGGGCTCAAGTCCATCAATGTCGTCGGCGGAAGCAACACAGCCGGCGCGGCGGCGAGCATCACCGGCGCCGCCGATGCCTATGCGTTTTCGCTCGGCACAAATACGCTGAATATCGGCGGGGCGTTGACGATCGCCAATCTGGCTCCCAGCGGCGTGATCAATACGACGCTGGCGAGCCCAACCGTTTACGGCAACATCCGCCCGGTGGGTGCCACAAATCTCGGGCCGGCACTGACGATCAACGTCACCGTGCCCTCGACTACCCTGATCCCTGTCGGGTCCATTTTCGATATCGTTCAGACGCAGGCCGGCACGGTGCAAAGCGGCACAAACGGAAGTGTGGTGACGGTCGTCGTCAAGGACCCTTCCAATCCGCTCTATACCTTCTCCGCCGTACCTCAGGCAGGAACGGTCGCCGGTCTCGTTGCCATTGAAACGACCGGAATACCGCTGCTCGTTCCGCTCGCCCCGCCTCCCAGTGCGGTGCTTCCCCCCACCGCACCGATTGCCGTCGCGGTGGTGCCGGTCTTGGCGCAGATCACGCCCGTGGCGCCAGTGGTTACACCAGGCGCGCCGCCGCCCGTCGTCGTCGCGCCCACTTCGGATATCGTCACTGTCGTCCTTCCCGCGATCAACGCGCTCACCACGCCGGCCGCCGTCGTCAATGCGGTTGCGCAACTTGCTCCGGACACCCCTTCGCTCGCCGCACCATTGGTGACATTCCAAGGGGCCAGAGAGTTTCAAAATCTCGCTATGCCGTCGTTCGGCGAAGAATCATGCAGCCAAATCGGCAAGCCCGAGAAAACCGACGGCTCGGCGCCGGAGGATTCCTCCTATTGTCGGGTGAACGATCCTCATCGCGGCATCTGGCTGAAGAGCTTCGGATATTTCGGCGACCAGGCGGCCGAGCAATCCTTTGAAGGATACAATTCGCGAATTCTGGGCGTGATGGTCGGATTCGACGTACCGCTCGACAGCGGCACACTCGCGGGCTTGGCGCTTGGCTATGCGCGCAGCTCGTTGGACGGCACCACATCCGCCAGCCGCGTCGCTTTCGATACCCATGAGGCGATGATCTACATCTCTCATGATAGCGGAAACTGGTTTGTCTATGGCGATGGATCGCTCGGTCTGAATGATTACTGGGGGACTCGGCACATTTCGTTCCCCGGCGTGGAGCGAACCGCAACCTCGACCTATAGCGGCGCCGCTTACACCGGTTACGGGACCGCCGGCTATCGCGTCTTCACTCAGGGCGTGACGATTACGCCATTCGTGTCGCTTCAGTACTCGCGTCTCAACATAGATGCCTACAATGAAGCGGGGGCCGGCGATATCGATCTGAACGTGTCGTCGCAAAGCTATGACTTTCTCGAGTCCGGCTTGGGCGCGAGAGTGTCTCAGTCCTTCGATTCCGATGGCGAAACCTATGCGCCGGAACTCCACGCCGCCTGGCTTCACGAACTCGAAAACCCGACGTTGCAAAATACCGCGACGTTTTCCGTCGCAGGTTCCCTGCCGTTCACGACGCCGGGCCTGCATGCGGCTGGAGACATCTTCAACGCCGGCGCGGGCCTCACATTCCTTTCCTGCACTTGCAGCGGGAGAATATGGTCGCTTGAGGCCGATTATGACTTCTATTGGACAAGCCAGAGCTATTCCGCCCATCGATTGATGCTGAAATTCATCTATCGGGTCTGAGCTTCTGGCTCGCCGTTCTGGAAAACGGTATCATTGGATGGCTCAGATGGAGGGAACAGCATGGAACTATCGCGCAAACTTGCGGCCGAGTTCATCGGAACTTTCTGGCTTGTGCTCGGCGGCTGCGGCGCGGCGGTTCTTGCCGCCGGTGTTCCCGAAATGGGCATCGGCTATGTGGGCGTTGCGCTCGCCTTCGGCCTTACGGTTCTGACCGGCGCCTATGCCTTTGGCCACATCTCCGGGGCGCATTTCAATCCCGCCATCACGTTCGGAGTGTTTGTCGCCGGACGCTTTCCCGCGAAGAACGTGATCCCTTATTGGCTCGCTCAGATCGTGGGCGGCATCCTGGCGGCCGCGGTACTCTATTATATTGCGAGCGGCAAAGCCGGCTTTGATGTCACCGCCGGCTTCGCCTCGAACGGCTATGGCGAGCATTCGCCGCAACATTACGGAATGGGCGCGGCTCTCGTCTGCGAGACTGTGATGACCTTCATGTTCTTGATCGTCATTTTGGGCGTAACCTCAAAGGCGGCGCCAGCCGGTTTTGCGCCGCTCGCTATCGGCCTTGCACTGACGCTGATCCATCTGATCTCGATTCCGGTTACCAACACTTCTGTCAACCCGGCGCGTTCGACGGCGGTGGCGATTTTCCAAGGTACGTGGGCCGTGCAACAGCTTTGGCTGTTCTGGGTCGCGCCGCTGGTCGGCGGCGGACTTGCCGGTCTCGCACAGCGCTGGTTGGCGCCAAAATAATCCTTCTCACCGTTCCAAAAATCAGACGATGGATGTGCCGAGAGCACGATTTTGGCTCGTTGGCTATTTTGGGGTGTCGTCGCCGGGCGGAGCTTGGCCGCCGGATGGCGCGGGGTCCAGATCGTCGCCATCCGTTTGATGGACGCTTAGGGCGATGGGTTTGAAGGGGAGCGCGGACAAATCGTTTCGCGCCTGCGCAAGCATGTCCGGGGTGATCCTTCCCTGGGACAGCGCCGCAATCTGATTGAGAGTCATCACCTTGAAGAATTCATACAGCGCGTGCGTGCGCAACCCGGGAAAATCCTTGTCCAGAATGGCGCATCCACGCAATGAGGCCGCAACGTCTTCTATCGGAACATCCAGCGCAGAATCTGGGGACACCAGGGCCGCAACTTGCACCGGCGGCGCGACGACCGGTGCGGACTGCGCCCGCGATGCCGTCGACAGGAGCGCAAAAGCGGACATCAACATGGCCATTCGCATCGATCCGGATGACATAGGCAGGTTCCTCAATGCCACGCCCCGCAATTGCGCTTATCCGTCGTTCCATCCCATTGATCCGGCGACACAACGCTCGAGGGCCGGTTCCCCCTATAGCCGATATGGGATTACCAACAGCAGAGACGGAATCTACTCATATCCGCCGAGGCGGCGGCACGCCGTTCAAAACTCGAAGGCCGACTTGCAGGCGAAGAACCGATGCGCCTTGGTTGACCGCATCTGCACCAAACGGGCCCTTGCGAGCATGTCGCATGGCCCAGCCGCGACGATCCGTGGATACTGAGCCCAGCTCCGACGAGTGACACCGACGACGGGAATATCGCTCGGCGCCGAGGGCAGTGTCGAGCGGCTGAACCGGAGATTCCGGAAGCCGGCGGTTTGTACAACGACAGCCTCAAAACATGGTCGCACCAGGCGCGATCGACGAAGGAGAAGAGGTCATGTTAAGCGCGTCTCTACAGAGCGGCTTCAATGAGCAGATCCAAAAGGAGTTCTTTTCCTCCTATCTCTATCTCGCGATGGCGGCCCACTTCGAATCCGCGAATCTGCGGGGCTTCGCATCCTGGATGAAGAAGCAAGCAGACGAAGAACGAAGCCACAGCATGAAGCTGTGGGAGTATGTCTACGACCGCGACGGCAAGGTGGAGCTCAAGGCGATCGAGCAGCCACCCACCGCATTCGGCTCGCCGCTGGAGGTGTTCAAGCAGGTCCTCGAACACGAGCGGAGGGTTACGACGTCGATCAACGCCCTGTACGCGCTTGCCGTCAAAGAAGGCGATGTGGCGGCCCAGATTTATCTTCAGTGGTTCGTCAATGAGCAGGTCGAGGAGGAGAAGACCGTCTGCGATCTGATCGCGCAGCTTAAGATGTCCGGCGACCAGGGTTTCGCCGCCCTCTTCATGGACAAGCATGTGCTCGGCGCGAGAAAATAGCGAACTCCGAAATGCCGGGCCCGGGCCGGACAAGGCAGACGCCGCTCCGCTCGACGGCGGGACCGTTCGACCGCGGGACCAACGAATGCCGCTGTTCCTGGCGTAAGCAGCATCCCGGTCTCGATTGGCGAAATTGAAGATCGCGTCACCGACGACACAGGGTATCACCCTGCGGCGGGACAAATTCCAATTAGCGCAGCTCCCTATTTCCGGTCTATTGCTCGGAGAGTTTCCGCGGCGATCCCTGCGACAGAACGACGGCAAAATGCTATCACGCAGCAGCCAGACCCGGAGGTGACATGACGACATCGTGGCATAAACGCGACTGGACAAGGCCGTCCCTGCTCCTGGCGCTGGTCAGTCTCGTGCTGCATGCGCTTGCCAACGGCCATTACGGCTTTTTCCGGGACGAGCTCTATTTCATCGTCTGCGGCAACCATCCGGCTTGGGGCTATGTCGACCAGCCGCCCATCGTGCCGCTGTTGGCCTCTTGGGCGCACGCTTTTGCCGGGGACAATCTCTGGGTATTCCGCATCCTACCCGCGCTGGCGATGACGGCCACGGTGGCGCTCACCGCCGAGTTCGTGCGGCTCATCGGCGGCGGGCGCTTCGCGCAGTGGTTGGCGGGCCTCTGCGTGCTGCTCGCACCGATCCTCCTGATCATCGGCGTGCTGTTCTACACGGACATGTTCCAGGCATTGACTTGGCTCGGACTCGTCTGGGTGCTGGTGCGCCTTGAACAGACCGGCGACGAGCGCTGGTGGCTCGCGTTCGGCGTCATCGCGGGCTTCAGCCTCGAAACCAAATACATGGTTGCCTTCTTTCTGGTGGCGCTGGCCATCGGACTGCTCGCCACGCCGCAGCGCAAATCGCTGCTGCGGCCTTGGGTCTATCTAGGGGCGCTCATCGCCGCGGCGATGGTGCTGCCCAATGTGCTGTGGCAGCAATCGCATGGCTGGCCGTTCATCGCGCTGGGCGAGGCGGGCGCCAACGGCAAGAATATCGCGATGTCGCCGATCGCCTATTTCGAACAGCAGTTTCTGCAGGTCGGACCGCTTGCCATGGTCGTGGTGCTGTGCGGCTTGTGGGCAGGCGCCGTTCGGCCCAGCCTCATAGCGGCCAGGGCGGTCGCGATCGCCTGGCTTGTTTTGCTCGTGACGTTCGTGGTTTGGCACGGCAAGCCGTATTATCTGGTGTCCATCTATCCCGCATTGTTGGCATTCGGCGCGGCGCGGATCGAGCAATGGCTTAGCAACGCCGTGGCACGGGGCGCCGCCTTGGCGGGCGTCGTTGTCTCGGGAGCCCTGATCGCGCCGCTTACGCTGCCGATCCTACCGGTCGACACATTTGTCCGCTACGAGAAGGCCATTGGCTTCACGCCCTCCGTGGGCGAACGTTCGATTACCGGCGCGTTACCGCAGTACTACGCAGACATGTTTGGCTGGCCGCAAATGGCCACGAAGGTCGCCGCCGTCTATTGGTCGCTGCCGCCGCAGGATCGCGCCCGCGCGGTGTTCTTCGGGAACAATTACGGAGAAGCGGCCGCCATCGATGTGTTCGGCCCCCGTCTCGGTCTGCCGCAAGCCATCAGCGGCCACAACAACTATTACCTCTGGGGGACCCGCGGCCACGACGGCAGCGTTCTCATCATTATCGGTGGAAGTAGAAAACACTATGCCGACCTGTTTCGCTCATTCGATATTGCCGGCCGGATCGACACGCCCTATGCGATGCCTTTCGAGACCAACCAGCCGATCTACGTCTTGCGGGGCATCAAGGTGCCGCTCAAGGACTATTGGCCGAACGTGAAGTCCTACCAGTAAAAGACTGGGGGCATGGGCTTTCCGAGCGTGCCCGTGTTTATGGGACACATACTTAATATGGAACCTTCCTCGCGAATGTTGCCGCGCGTGTGTTTGGGATCGATGGTCTCATAGACGGTCGCCGGAGCTCTACAGCAAGAAACGGGGCCTAGGCGCTTACTGCGTCGAGAGGGACACGCTCACGCCATAGAAACGCGGCGGGCCGGCAATATAGGTCGGGATGCCGAAATCCGAACCGGTATTGCCGGCGTCTTTGAGGTAACGCTGGTCGAACACATTGTCGACGAACAGCCCGATCGTGACATGCCCCGCATTGGGTTTATAGCTCAAGCGCATGTTGAACAGGCCGTAAGCGTTCTGAGACTCGTTGGTCGCCAGATCGGGCAACAGGGCAGGGCCTTGTTCGGAGGGGATGCTGTCGTTGTCGTTGAAGAAGGTCTTTGACTGCCAGACATAAGTGGGCAGGAAGGTCAGCGTGCCGTCGGCGAACGGCTGGCGCAGCGAGAAGCCGAGCGAGAATTTGTTGTCCGGACTGAGACGCAACTGGTTGCCCTTGTAGATGCTGGCCCCGGCGAATCGCGCATGGCTGTAGGCGTAAGTGCCGAAGAAGTCCGCCCAATCGGTGAGCGCCCAATTGGCGGCGCCTTCGAAGCCATAGGCGTTGGCCTTGCCGGCATTGGTGGTGACTTGCACGGTGCCTTGAAAGATCGTGGTCTGGAAATTGGTGTAGGTGTAATAATAGAGTGCGCCGTCGAGCCTGAGCCTGTCGCCAAGCGTCAGCGTTTTGTAACCCACTTCGTAAGAGTTCACGACTTCCGCCGCGACCGGGGTGAAGGTGGGGGTGGCGTAAGGGGCGACGGAGGTGGAATCCGCCGACACCACTTGCGGGCGGCGGCCGCGGGCATAGGTAGCGTAGAAGTCCGAATTTTCTTCCACTTCGTAGCGGCTGGTCAGGCGCCAAGTCAGGCCGTTGTCGTGGAAATTGTAAGTGATCCTGTTGCCGTTGCCTGCGGTCGGTTGTTGCGCCAGACCGAAATTCGGCAGCTGCGTGTAGGGGATAAGCGGCTCCAGAGGTGAGGCAAGGCCGGCCAGCAAGGCGTTGCGCACCGCGGCAGGCTCGCTGAGCGCCGCGATGAAGCCGCCCAGCACCGAACGGCTGCCCGTCAAGGCGGAATAGCCGGTCGTCTTGTCGTCGTGGCTGTAGCGTACGCCGCCTTCGAATTCGAGCTTGTCGGTGGCGCGCATTGTCATATCGAGATAGACGTCCTCGGACTTGGTCTTGCCGTTGTTTTCATACTGCTCCAAATTGCCGCTTTGCAGATTGGCGGCAATACCGCTTGCCAAGGCGCTGCTCAGCGCAACGCCGTCATGGGCCGCAATGCCCTGCAAAAACAGCGGCGCATAGCCCTGGATATAAGTCGGTGAACTGAAGAACGCGGTCGGCGGCGGCGCGGCCTTGTTCAATTGGCCGGCAATCAGTCCCAAAAGGATCTGTTCGTCGATCAGCTCCGGCACGCGCTCTAAATCGTTCTCGTAGAAGAAGTTGCTGCCGACAAAGCCGCTGAACATGCCGCCGTCGTCGTAGTTGAGGCGCAGTTCCTGGCTGAATTGGTCGCCGCGCGCGTCTTCCGCAAATGTCCCGATGGGCAGCGACGAACCGTCCGGATCGAACACTTCTTCGGAATCGAAGCGGCGATAGCCGGTGATCGATGACAGCGTCATGGCGCTGGTAAGCTTGTCTTCGGCGAGCAGCGTGGTGCTCCACACGCTGCGGTCCAGGCCGAGCGGCTTGTTGTTCTCGAAGCCCGGCACGGTGGAGAGTGCCGCGCCGGTGTAGGGGCTGAGATCGCCGATCACCGCGCCGGTGGTGGGATCGGTCGGCGTGATCGAGCCGGACTTGAACGAGGTGCCGGACGGGTGGTCCTTTTCGTAATTGAGGATCAGGTCCGCCTTGAAACTGTCCGTCGGACGCCAATCGAAGGAGAGGCGCCCGGCTTTGGTGTTGGTGGAATCGAAATCGGCACCGCCCAGCAGGTTCGGGACATAGCCGTCGCGCTCCTTGATGCGGCCGGCGAAGCGCACCGCAAAATCGTCGGTGACCGGCACATTGGCGACGCCCTCGATCATGCCGTATTGGTCATTGCCGGCTTCGGCGTCGAACGAGAAATACCGCGCGCTGGGATCGGCCTTGTTCTCGATGACGTTGACGGCGCCGATCAAGGCGGCGCGGCCGAACAGCGTCGATTGCGGGCCTTTGGCGATCTCGATGCGCTCCTCGTCGAACAATTCGACATAGGAGCCGCGGTTCTTCGAGGCCGAAACGCCGTCCTGGAAGATCGAGACGCGCGGTTCCGCGAAGGCATCGCCCTCGTCGGTGGTGATGCCGCGCATCACCCAGCCGGTGTTGTTGGGCGACTGGTTCTGCACTTCCAGGCCCGGAACATAAAGCGAGAGCTTGTCGTATTCCTGGATGTCGACCGCTTTGAGGAAGTCGGAGGAATAAGCGGTCAGCGAAATCGGAACGTCGATGGGGTCTTGGGCGCGCTTTTGCGCCGTGACGGTCACCGTTTCGATGAAAGTATCCTGCGTCGCGGGAGCGCTCTGCGCCAACGCCTCCGTTGGAACGGCGACGGCCGCCAACACCGCAAGTGAAACCGCACGATTCTGAATGGACATTGCCACACCCCTATTATCGAATTCCCCGAAAGGCATTCGGTAGGTGGCGCGCATGTCATTCTCGTGAATGCTCTGCGTCACTCTTCGCATTTGCGGAATATGACGCAGCGCTGTGGCGGAACGGCCGCACTGCTCATTCTTCTTCGCGTGTTCGATCGGTGCGTTCACAACCGCCGGATAGTCAAGCGTCGAAGTGTCGCCGAGCTTGGACCTATCGATTTCAGCACTGTCTCATTGGGCGATTTGACGCACCGCGTGCCGCGCTGCCGAGCGCGCTCATCGCCCGCTCGGCCGCGTGAGCGAAAGTCATGTTTTCAAAGGCTTCTGGTGCCTGCGGTGAGAAACATAATCTGCCAGTACGCCGTTGTATTGGCGTTGTTTTGGGAACTACGACTTTTCCATACCAAAAGCGATCCAACGATTTCTGAGGATATTTTTGCTCTGAAGGGCGCCTGGAAAGGCAATTGCCAAAGCGCTGGCTATCCTATGGCGTTTAACAGACGCCGCATCCGGTTGGCTCTGCCGGAAGGCTGTATCGCATCGGCAAGCGTGTAGCGATCCAGTACGGCCATAAAAGCCGAGAGCGCGTCTTGCAGCGGCACGCGCAGACCGCAAGCGGGCGTGACGAGGCAATTGTTGTTGCTGCGATCGAAGCATTCGACGATCGCAAAATTATCCTCGGTTGCGCGCACGATCTCGCTCAGCTTAATCTCACGAGGGCTCCTCGCGAGCTTGAGCCCGCCGTTTCGACCGCGCACGCTTTCGACAAAACCATTCTGTATCAGCGTTAGGCCAACCTTCATCAGATGGTTGCGCGAAATCCCGTAGCGCTGCGCCATGGCGGGAATGGCATGGACTTCGTCGGGTTCAAGCGCGAGGAACATCAGCACGCGCAGCGCATAATCCGTATGCATGGTAAGCCGCATAGTGTCACCTTCAGCAACCGCATCCGCGACGATGATGGTAGGGCATAAATCGTCGAAGGCAATGCGGGCGCGACGAACTTGCCGCCGCGCCCCCTGCGTTATGACCTGTCCTTGTCCAATAGCGGTTTCAGCTTCCAGAGAAAATCGAACGCCATCAGCACGGCGCCTGCCGCGAAGACGACATCGCCCGGCATCCTCATCCACTGCCAGAACGTTGTGGTGTCGTAGAACGCCATACTGCGGGCATAGGCAAAGCCATGTTCGTAGACCGCAGCAAGCTGCGGCCAGCCGATCGGGAAGAAATGCAACGCGATCCACATCACCAGACCGATATTATAGAGCCAGAACGCCCAGATCCCGGGTTTCTCATTGAACGTGGCACGATCGCCGGCCAGATATCTTAGGCAGAAGTAGATAAGACCAAGGCCGAGCAGTCCGAAGGCGCCAAACAGCGCCGTGTGGGCATGGTTCAGGGTCAGAAATGTGCCGTGCTCGTAATAGTTCACCAGGGGGGCGTTGAGGGTGCCGCCGCCGAACACCCCGGCGCCGACGAAGTTCCAGAACGCGGCCCCGATGATGTAGGTGTAGGCCAGTCCGTATTTGAAGTCCGCATGCCCCTTGATGAGGTTGCGCTGCTGAATGGCCTCCATGATGAGCAGCACGAGCGGCAAGACCTCGATGAACGAGAACATCGTACCCAAGGGAACCCACATGCCCGGTTCGCCTGCCCAATACATGTGATGGCCCGTGCCGAGTACGCCGCCCAGGAATATCAGGATCAGTTCCAGGAAGACGGCCCGTTCCGCCAACCGGCGCGACACCAGACCGACTGCCATCAGCAAATAGGCACTGATCGCCGACGCAAAGAACTCGAAGGACTGCTCCACCCACAGATGGACGACCCACCAGCGCCAGAAATCCGTAATGGTGAAAGATTTCTCGATGCCGGTCAGCGGGATCATGCCGAAGGCGTAAAGCACCGCAATGTTGATCGTGGATGCCCAGATCAAATGCTCCAACCGGATTCTCCCGGTCCAGAACTCGCCGGCCGCTCTCCAAAGACTGTCCTTGGATGGCCAGAGCGCACGGAACACCAGGATGCTCCAGATCATCGAGTCCGGCGAAGAACCCGATCTGCCAGAAGCGGCCAAGCTCGATATAGGAAAGTCCCTGGTTGCCGAACCAGAACCAATTTTCCTTGATGACGCCCATGAGGCCGAAATAGTTGCCGAGCAGCGCGCCGGCGACGATCAGCACCGTAACATAAAATAGAACGTCGACGAGAAAGCCCTGATACTTCGCTTCGCGCCCTGAGATCGCCGGCGCCAGGAACAACGCGCCGCCGATCCAAGCCACGCCGATCCAGACGATCGGCGCCTGAATATGTACCGAGCGGAGAAAATTAAATGGCAGGTATCTATCGATGGGAAGGCCGTAGAACGACAAGCGCTCGCTGTAGTAATGCGCCATGAGCGAGCCGACCAGAATCTGCAACAGGAATACCGCTGCGACGACGAGGAAATATTTTCCGGTTTTGCGTTGACTCGGCGTGAGGGGGCGGAATTTCGCCAGCACCGGGTCCATCGGCCCGTTGTCGTGTTCGCTCAGATAGCGCTGATAAATATAGATGATCGCGCCGAACATGAAGAACGTGAAGCAGAAGCTGATCCAGGTCCAGATGAAGGTGGACGTCGTCGGCGTGTTGCCGACAAGAGGTTCGAACGGCCAGTTCTGTGTCCAGGATGCTGTGGAATTCGGGGCGTCGCGCGACCGTGGTCAACGCGGAATAAACAAGGAACCCGGAGGTGTCGCTCGCAGCTTGCGGATCGAGACTATAGGCTTGGCTGTAGCCTTTTACGAAATCGTGCTTCAGCAGCTTGTTCGTGATCTGGCCGCGTATCGTGGTGATAGCCGTTGCAAGGTCATTCGGCACAGGCGCTTGGCGCAATGTCAGATTTACGCCCTGCAATTCCGCCTGCATTGCAGCGCGCACACCCATCTTGTGTTCGGCGTTCAACGCCGAGAAAGGCATTGCGTATTCGGATCGCGCGATGTTTTCCTGAGTGGCAGTCGCCAAAGCAACCAGCGTGCTCGCCGTGTAATCTTCGCCGAAATAGGAACCCATGCCGTAAATGCTGCCATAATCCATCAGGTCGGCACGCTGGAATCCCTCCTTGCCGCGAAAGACCTCATCTTCGGTGAGGACGACCGCACCGCTTGCGCCGACAAACCGATCGGGCTGCGGTGGTGCCTGTTTGTAGGTCTCCACGGTGGTCCAGATCAGCGCAGAGAACGTCAAAATGGCGACGGCGAGCAGCACCCATTTCAGGATGTTGCTGACCCGATCTTCCGCGATCGGGTTGCTAGTGGGATGTGCGGACATTCATTTCCCCTCAGTTAAGGATTCGAACGGCTAGGATTTCATCGCGCCGCAAATGGCCTTGCGGCCGCAACTCGCGACGGGAGACATAATACAAGTATACCTTCTACTTCTTTACAGAGACATCACCACCTATGCCATTCGTCGCAGCAACTAACATTCTGCCGCGGCCGCCCTCGGTGGTCGGCGGCGAGCAAAATCGTTGCGCGCAACGCAAAATCCGTTGAGGCGAGAAGTCGCAGGATTCCGTGCATAAACTGGTATTGACAATACCACATTGCGTCCTAAAGTTAAGTGGTATCGCAAATACCACTTAAATCGGCTTGGAGATCGTCATGCCTATTGCTTCCGAACTGCAGGACCGCTTTGCGGATCGCACTCTCGGCGATATCGCGGCTAGGTTACCCGGCGCGACAGCGGTATTCCGGCGCGGCAAGCTCGATTTCTGTTGCGGGGGACAGATTACATTGTCGGAAGCTGCCGCGGCCAAAGGGCTGTCGCTGTCCGATCTGGAGGCGGAACTAGGCGCCATCGCCGCCGCATCGGGTCCCGCTCTGCAGCCACAGGCGACCGAACATCTCATCGATATGATCGAGACCCGATATCACGCCGTTCACCGGCGCGAACTTCCGGAACTGGTCAAGCTCGCCAAACGGGTCGAGGCCGTCCACAAGGAAAATCCTGCCGTTCCGCAAGGGCTGGCCGACTTGCTGGCGCGGATGTCGAGAGAGCTCGAATCGCACATGCAGAAAGAAGAGCAAATCCTATTCCCGATGATGCGTCGGGGCGGCAATGCGATGATCGAAGGACCGCTTGCGGTGATGCAGGCCGAGCACGAAGAGCATGGCGCGAATTTGCGCGCACTCGAAGCCGTCACCAACGACTTCGAACCGCCGGCGGAAGCTTGCACCACATGGCGCGCGCTCTATTCCGGTGCCCGAAAGCTGAGAGACGATCTCGTCGAACATATCCATACCGAAAATAATATCCTCTTCCCGCGGTTCCTTGGGTAAGCGGGTTGTGTTGCGCGGTACCGGCCCGGTGCCGTCATGCGCAGCAGGCTGCTGAACGGCGAGAAATTTCGACGCCTATAAATCTCACAAACCTGCTGTGCGGAAATGGTGACGGAGCCGTCACATCCGCTTCAATCCAACATATGAGCGAATTGGAGCTTCCGATCCACTTTCAAACCACGGCGATAGGCAGCCGACGATGCCGATTGTTTTCATGCTCGGTCATCGTTGCGGCACGCTAGATTTTCTGCTTCAGCCAAATCTTCCGCCGTGTTGATGTTGAAGAAGGCGTGCGGCTCAGCGAGAATCTCGACACGTTCGGCCTTCAACGCATCGAGCGCCCACCACACACTGCGAAATTCGCCGGAGGCGACGCCTTCGCGCAAAACATCGAGACATGGAAGCGGCCACAGAGCGCATAGACTTTGCACCTTTCCCGCCGCGACGGCGACGATCGGCACGCCGGAAGAATTTTGCGCGGCGGCCTTTAACCAAGCGACCAAGTCCATGGGAAGAAACGGCGTATCGCACGGAAAGGTGGCCAGCCAATCCGCGCCTAGCGAAGGCAATTCCTGCAATCCGGCGACCACGCCGCCGAGCGGACCCGCGGTGCCGTCGAATGCGTCGGGCAGCAGCATGAATTTCTCGCCGTAATGGGATTGGCAGCGCTCCACATGCTCCGGCCTAACATTCAACATCAGTCTTTCGACTTGCGGCTCGGCACGCGCGATCGCGGCGTCGAGCAAAACCCCGCCCCCAAATGGTGCAAAGGGCTTGTCCGCGCCCATGCGGACCGCTTTGCCGCCGGCAATAATCAGGCCTGCAATGCGCATCTTAGGATCGCCTCCTCTTGACCGCATAGAGCTTGCCATTGCACTTGTTGCAGAGGCCGCGCAAGGATCAAATCGTTGAAGGTTCTGCTCGCAGACGAAATCGACGAACGCGCCGCTGCCCTTATCCAACACCTGGGCGCGGCGGGTGTCGAGGATATCGTGCGGGTTTCGAAGGGCGAAAGGCTGGTCGAAGCCGTCAAGCGCCACGCGCCGGACGTCCTGATCGTCGATATGTCGAGAGCCGACCGCGACAGTCTGGAACCCATACGGGAAGTCACGGCCCACGATCCCACGCCGATCGTCATGTTTGCGGATTGCAACGACCCCGAATTCATGGAAGAGGCCATTACGGCCGGCGTCAGTTCGTACAATGTCCGCGGCACCTCGCTGCCGCAGGTCAAACCCATTGTGCAGGCGGCGGTTGCCATTTTCCGCCGATACCAGAAACTGGCCGGCGACCTAGCGATTGCACAAACGCGGTTGGACGAGCACGCCGCCATCCAGAAAGCCAAGACGCTGTTGATGCGCGAACGCGGTATCGCGGAGCCGCAAGCTTACAAATGGTTGCGCGAGCAAGCCATGAATGGCGGCAAGCGCATTGCCGATATCGCGCGGGAAATTCTCGCATCAAGGCAGCAAGATTGATGGGCCAAAATCGATGACCTCAAAATCCGAGAAAAACCCAATTCTGCGCATCGGCATGCTTCGCCTGACCGACGCCGCACCCATCGTTATGGCGTATGAGATGGGTCACTTTGGCGAGCGCGGGTTGGATATCCAGATCGTCGTCGAGCCGTCCTGGGCCAATATCGCCGACAAGCTGACCTTCGGCCAATTGGACGCCGCGGTTATGCTGCCGCCTTTGGCGCTTGCGGTGGCGCTTGGCCTGCGCGGACCGTCCGCACCGATTGTGGTGCCGATGGGGATCAGCCTCAACGGCAACTCCGTCACCGTCAGCCGCAAAATAGCCGATGCGATCGCAGCCGATGGACCGGCGGATGCGATGGAAACAGGCCGGCGATTGTGCGCCTGGCTGAAATCGCAAACGACAAACCCGCGCTTCGCGGTGGTGCACACATTTTCCACGCATAATCTTTTGCTGCGCTATTGGTTGGCGGCCTGCGGCATCGATCCCGACAAGGATGTCGAGATCACGGTGCTTCCCCCTGCCGAAACCGCGGCTGCCTTGAAGCAGGGCGAAATCGACGGGTTTTGCGCGGGTGCACCATGGGGATCGATTGCTTCGGCCAGCGGTGCAGGACGAACCATCCTTGTGTCGTCGGAAATCTGGCGCAATCACCCTGAGAAATGCCTTGCCGTCGGCCGTTTTGCGGAGCGTGAGCCGGAGGCGGCGGAACAGATGCTCGCCGCCTTGCTGGAAGCGGCGCGCTATTGCGACGAGCCTCGCAACGCCGCCGACATCGCCGCCATTCTGGCACGGCCGGAATATTTGGATGTCGATGCGGAGTTCATCCGTGCATCGCTTCCGGGACCGGCAGAGGCCTTGCGCGGCGAGGTCGACCGTTCGGTGTTCGCAGCGCATTCGGCGAACACGCCATCGCGCGCGCATGCCTTGTGGTTTCTGTCGCAGATGGCGCGGTGGAATTATCTGCCGCGCATGATCGACGCAAAGGCGCTGGCCGAAAAAACCTATCGTCCGGAGATGTTGCGGGTTGCGGGCGGCGTGGCGGCGATAAGAGAACCGGAGCGTTTTTGCGACGGCGCGGTTTTCGATGCGGAAAAATAGCGGCGATTGTGGCGTTCAAACGGGCGGCAGTCGCAGGATGCCAGAGCATGTTTGCTTCACATCGAACCACTAGCGTCATGGCCGGGCTTGACCCGGCCATCAAGCCGGCGAGCGTCCGCGAGCCGAAAAGACTGGATGGCCGCCTCAAGGGCGGCCATGACGAATAAGTGTGATTTATCCAATCACGCTTTAGACTAGATATTCGCCGCATGAACCTTTTTGGTATAGGCGCGATACGCTTTTAGGCCGCTTCTGCTCACGCGCGTACCATGAGAAAGCGCCCTGTTAGTTGCAAAATCGCTTTGTAGATAATCCGTCCCCGGCAATGGGTGCAGCTCGGAAATCTCTCCGTCCGATAGTTCGTGCAAACGGGTCGAAGGCGGAGTGATTGAGTAAATAGGCTTAGCACCCGTTAATAGCGCATACTGTATGTGACCAATACGCTCCTTAGCACTAAGATTCGCTCTGTCCATCGCGCGATGGACTCCGGCCCGTTCCAATTCCTCATAGACAATGGTGGCTGCCCGCTTCAATGGAAGCGACGAAAAGCGAATAGCCCATTGAGTGTGCGGAAAGCTAAAAAGACCTTCGAGAATATCCGCCACTGTCGGCCAGAACCCATAGGCGACGCCAACAGCGCACAAACCTACGCCAATTACGTTCCAAGGCCACGGGATCACGGGGTATAGAACTCCAAATATAGCCAGCGCACATGTCGCTCCAAACCCAAATCTGGTTTGTTTGTCCATGCCTTTGTTCCTCTCGGGCAGGCGATAACTCCGCCTCCGCAAAGGGAACTTGGCCGGATTTGCTTACTCGTCAAGTTCGACATGATCGGCAAAATAACGCCGATGCCAAAGTAAAGTGCAACAACAATGTGCACTGCAACAATAAGCGGCACTGCCTTTCATTATTGCACGTAACCTTTTGATTCCTATAAGACGTTTGTTGGCACGGCGCTTGCGACAAGAAGCATTGCCGGCCGCGTTGCAGCATGACCGGCGAGGTCTCTTTCAACGGCGAGAGAGCCTGCCGAGGGGCAAGACGGCCCCATGAATATCCGAGCGCGTCAACGACGAGCGCTCAGCCCAAAGGCCGTGATCATGCATAAGGGGTTTTTGAAAGCGGGGCATTTGCCCACGCTGGTCTGCGCATTTCTCTATTTCGACATCAGCTTCATGGTCTGGGTCATCCTCGGGCCGCTTGGCATTCAGATTGCCAAGACGCTGGCGCTCGATCCGGCGCACAAAGGTCTGATGGTGGCGACGCCGGTGCTCGCGGGCGCATTGCTGCGCGTGGTGAACGGCGTTTTGGTCGATCACATCGGACCGAAGCGCAGCGGTCTTCTGGCACAAACCATTGTCATCGCCGGCCTCGCGTTCATGTGGTGGCACGGCATCTACAATTTCGCGGAGATTCTCGCGGTCGGATTGTTTCTCGGCATGGCGGGCGCTTCTTTCGCAGTGGCGCTGCCGCTCGCCTCGCGCTGGTATCCGCCGCGCTATCAAGGAACGGCGCTCGGCATTGCGGGGGCAGGGAATTCCGGAACAGTTCTCGCGTCGTTATTCGCGCCAACACTCGCTATGGCCTTCGGCTGGCGCAACGTCATCGGGCTCGCGGTCATCCCGCTGCTTGTTGTTCTTGTCATCTTCACGATTTTGGCAAAGGACAGTCCCAACCGGCCGGCGGCAAAGAGCCTGTCCTCCTATTTCGAAGTCCTAAAGGAAGGCGATGCCTGGTGGTTCATGCTGCTCTACAGCGTGACGTTCGGAGGGTTTGTCGGTCTCGCCTCGTCGCTTCCCATCTACTACAACGATCAATACGGATTGAGCCCGGTCATTGCGGGCTACTGCACCGCCGCTTGCGTTTTTGTCGGCTCAATGATGCGACCGATTGGCGGCGCGTTGGCGGACCGGCTCGGCGGCATCAATGTGCTCAGCATCATCTACTTGATCGCGGCCTGCGCGCTCGGATTTGTGAGCCTCGGATTGGCGCAATTGTGGATGGCCGTTCTCGCTTTCGTTGTCGGGATGTGTGCCTTGGGAATGGGCAACGGTGCCGTGTTTCAACTTGTCCCGCAGCGCTTCGGCAAAGAGATCGGCGTGATGACGGGGCTGGTCGGCATGACCGGCGGCATTGGCGGATTCTATCTGGCATCCAGTCTCGGTTACTCCAAACAACTGACCGGCTCCTATCAAAGCGGCTTTCTGGTCTTCGCGGCATTGGCGCTGGTGGCCCTGATCGCGCTGAGTGCCGTCAAGCGGCAATGGAGCCTGACATGGAATACCGCGCTGGTGCCGAACGAGGACTGACGTCGCAACACCGAAGGGGCAATAATATGAGACGAACCGGCCGGAATATCGCTCGCGGGATGCTGAGCTTGGCGGCATTGACCACTGCGGCACACGCCGAATTGACGCTCCCGGCGATGCTCGCCGATGGCAGGCCGGTGATCGATCTGCGGGCACGCTACGAGGACGTCGACGATCACAGCAAAGCGCTTTTGGGTGAGGCCGGAACGCTGCGCGCGGCTGGGATACGAGACGGGTACGTGGAACAATTTTCAGCTGGCGTTCGATTTCGATCAAATCTGGACGCTCGGCGGCGCAACCTTTAACAGCACTCGCAATGGGAAGACGGCATACCCAATCATTGCCGATCCGGCGATGACGACGCTGAATCGCCTGCAATTGACCTATACCACCGGCCTCGAAACGAAGATTACGATTGGCCGTCAGCGGCTCTTGATCGGCAATCAGCGATTTGTCGGCAACTCCGGATGGCGCCAGCACGAACAGACGTTTGACTCCGTTTCAGCAGTGAATACCTCGTTGAAAGACCTCACGGTCACCTATGCCTATATATACCGCGTCAATCGGATCGATGGCCCCTCTATGCCGGTTCCGTCCATAACGGCCGCCGCCGCAACCGGGCAGGCCAGCTACTTTAAGAGCAACAGTCACGTCTTTGACGCGGTTTATACCGGTCTGCCCGGGTTCAAGCTTGAGGCGTACACATTTCTTCTCGACCTCGCGGCGCCCGGTTACGCCGCGAGTCCGGCGCAGCAGACGGCGACGGCAAAACTCTCCACCGCGACATATGGCGGACGCGCCGATTACACCCTGCCTCTGAGCAATGGCCTCGCCGGAAAAATCTCGGGCGAATACGCACACCAAACGAATTATGCCGCAAACCCACTTTTCTACGGTCTCGATTACTGGCTGGGCGAAGCCAGTCTATCGTACCAAGGACTAACGGGGCTCGTTGGTTACGAGTCGCTGGGAGGAAACGGCACAATCGGTTTTTCGACGCCGCTTGCTACGCTGCATATCTACAATGGTTGGGCGGATATGTTTCTTACCACGCCGGTCGACGGTTTGGATGACGGTTATTTCAAAGCAAGCTACGCCATTCCGGCCAGCTATATACAGATGAAAAGCCTCACCGGAACCGTCACCTACCATATGTTCTCGACCGACAAGTTCGCCAAAGGCATCGGCAGCGAATGGGACGCGCAAGCTGAACTGGTCGTCGACGGCAATGCGTCCTTCCTTCTGAAATATGCGAACTATCAAGGCGCGAATGTGGCGTTCGGAGGATTTGCGGACAAATCCATCTTCTGGCTTCAAACGGCTTACAAATATTGAAAACCGAAAACAGCAACGGACAATATTTTCGAGAGCGACTGACATGAACATGATGCGCAAAAAAGAGAAATTGGTCGTGATCGGCAACGGCATGGCCGGGATGCGTTGCGTCGAGGAATTGCTGAAGCGCGACGCTTTGCGTTATCAGATCACCGTGTTCGGCGCGGAACCGCACACCAATTACGATCGCATCATGTTGTCGTCCGTTCTGGCCGGCGAAAAAAAGATAGACCAGATCGTCATCAATTCCTTGCGCTGGTATGGCGAGAACGAAATCCGACTGTTTGCGGGCGACGGCGTTGCCGCCATCGACCGCGCCGCCAAGACGGTGACCTCCGAAAGCGGGCGCGTCGAAGCGTACGACAAATTATTGATCGCCACGGGGTCGCGTCCGATTGTGCCGCCCATTCCGGGATTGCAATTGCCCGGCATTTGCGCGTTTCGCGATATCGCCGATATCGAGCAAATGATCGAAGCCGCCGGCGAACACAAGCGCGCCATCGTGATCGGCGGGGGATTGCTCGGGCTCGAAGCGGCCAACGGCTTGCTCAAGCGCGGCATGTCCGTCGCCGTCGTGCATCTGATGGAAACCCTGATGGAACGTCAGCTCGATGCGGTCGCGGGCGGGCTGCTGCAGCGCGAACTCGACGGGCGCGGCTTGAATTTTTTCATGAACGGTCAGACCGAGGAAATCTTCGGCGACGACCGCGTCCGCGGCGTTCGCCTAGCGGACGGCCGCGAGGTCCCCGGCGATCTTGTGGTGATGGCGATCGGCATTCGCCCCAATGTCGATCTGGCGAAAGCCTGCGATCTGGAAATCAACCGCGGTATCATCGTGGACGATACTATGCGCACCTCGGATCCCGATATTTTTGCGGTCGGGGAATGTGTCGAGCATCGCGGCAAGACCTATGGTTTGGTTGCCCCGCTCTACGAAATGGCCAAGGTCTGCGCCGATCATCTGGCGAAGGATGATGCGGCCCAGAGTCGGTTATGCGGGTTCTGTGCTTTCGACGAAATTGAAGGTGACCGGTGTCGATCTGTTTTCGGCCGGCAATTTCATCCTCGGCGAGGATTGCAGCGATCTGACATTTCACGACAGCGCCCGCCAGGTTTACAAGAAGTTGGTGTTGCGCGACGGACGTCTCGAAGGTGTTGTTCTTTACGGCGATGTTGCCGATAGCGGTTGGTATTTCGAGCTGTTGCGCAAGCGCGAAGACGTCACCGCCTATCGCGACGGGCTGCTGTTCGGCCAGAACATCGTCGCGGCGATGGGGCAGGCGCCGAAAATGTCTGTCGCCGACCTCCCCGGGGATTATCAAATTTGCGGCTGCAACGGCGTCTGCAAATCCACCATCACCGACACCATCGCGGCGAAGAGCCTGACGACTCTCGATGAAGTGCGCGCCCACACCAAGGCCTCGGCCTCCTGCGGGTCCTGCACTCCACCTTGTCGAGGGATTGCTCAAAGCGTCGCTGGGTGCCGAGTTTCAGGCGTCCGCGCCGGCGGGTATGTGCAAATGCACCGCGCTGACGCATGAAGACGTGCGCCGCCGCATCAAAAGCGAGCAGCTCAAGACCATTCCTGCGGCGATGGCAGCCCTTGGCTGGAGCAAGCCGGATGGCTGTGCCTCCTGCCGGCCCGCCTTGAATTTCTATCTGCTATGCGCATGGCCCGGCGAATATCAAGACGACGCGCAATCACGCTTTATCAATGAGCGTGCCCACGCCAACATCCAGAAAGACGGAACATTCTCCGTCATTCCGCGCATGTGGGGCGGCGTCACCAATGCCAAGGAATTGCGCGCCATCGCCGATGTCGTCGACAAATACGAAATCCCCACCGTCAAACTGACCGGCGGGCAGCGCATCGATATGCTCGGCGTGCCCAAGCAGAAATTGCCCGATGTGTGGCGCGATTTGAATGCGGCGGGAATGGTGTCCGGTCACGCTTACGGCAAGGCGCTTCGCACCGTGAAGACCTGCGTTGGTTCGGAATGGTGCCGTTTTGGCGTTCAGGATTCCACGGCGATGGGCATCGCGCTGGAACGCATGACTTGGGGTTCGTGGCATCCCCACAAGGTCAAGCTTGCGGTCTCGGGCTGCCCGCGCAATTGCGCGGAAGCGACCATCAAGGATTTTGGCGTCATCGCGGTGGAGAGCGGCTGGGAACTCTTGGTCGGCGGCAATGGCGGCATCAAGCTGCGCGGCACCGAACTTCTCTGCAAGGTCTCAACCCAAGCCGAGGTGCTGGAATATTGCGCCGCCTTCCTTCAGCTCTACCGCGAAGAGGCGCGCTATCTGGATCGTACGGCGCCGTGGATCGAACGCGTCGGCCTCGATTACGTCAAAGCCCGGATCGTCGAAGACGAAGCGGGACGTAAAGAGCTCTACGCCCGCTTCCTCGCCGCGCAGAAGTTTTTCCAGATCGATCCCTGGGAAAAGAACGCCGCGCCGGAACGGCCCGAATTTCGCGTCTTGGCGGAGGTCGAGTGACGATGTCGGATGTGAAAGCGCCTGTTTGGCTCGATGTGGGAACGCTCGCCGACATTCCCAAGCGCGGCGCGCGCGTGGTTTCGAGCGGCGAGGGCCCGATTGCGATTTTTCGCACCGCCGACGATCGCATATTCGCGCTCAGAGACAAATGTCCCCATCGCGGCGGACCGCTATCGCAAGGCATCGTCCATGGCGAGCATGTGACCTGTCCATTGCATGGCTGGAACATCGCGCCTCAGGACCGGCGAGGCTATTGCACCTGACATCGGGTGTGCGCCGGTGATTGAGGTGCGCGTTGAGGAAGACCGCATTCAACTCCAATCTCGCCCGTTCGGGGAAAATGAGTGGCGTCTGCGCACGACCTGTCCATATTGCGGGGTGGGATGCGGCGTTGTCGTATCCGATGGAACCGTATCCGGCGATCGCGACATCCGGCCGAATTTCGGGCGGTTGTGTTCCAAAGGCGTCAGCGCTTGGCGAGACGCTCGATGATTCGCGGCGCCTTTTGCACCCGCAAATAGATGGCCGGGACGCGGATTGGGATAGCGTCGCTCTCTCTCATTGCCGATCGTTTCGCAGAGACCATCGCTAAACACGGGCCCGATTCCGTCGCGTTCTATGTTTCCGGGCAGTTCTCGACGGAAGATTACTACGTCGCCAACAAGCTGATGAAAGGCTTCATCGGCAGCGGCAATATCGATACGAATTCCCGCCTCTGCATGGCGTCCACAGTCTCGGGGCATGTTCGCGCCTTTGGCGAGGATATCGTTCCCGGAAATTACGAAGACTGGGAACAAGCCGACCTGGTCGTGCTGGTGGGAAGCAATACCGCCTGGTGCCATCCCGTGCTGTTCCAACGCCTCATGGCGGCGCGCGCGTCTCGCGGCACCAAGATCGTCGTCATCGACCCGCGGCGCACCGCCACCTGCGAAAGCGCCGATCATGCATCTGCCTTTGGCGCTCGGGAGCGATGTTGCGCTTTTCGCGGGGCTGCTTGTGTATTTGGCGGATAAAGACGCCATCAAACGGGATTGGCGAGGCGCCCACACCACGGGCTTTGCGGACGCGGTAGAAGCGGCGCGGCAATTTGCCGGAACCCCCGCGCAAGTTGCCGCGATCGCCAAATTGCCGCCCGAGGAGGTCATCGCCTTCTATGAAATGTTCGCACGCACCGAACGGGTGATGAGCGTCTATTCGCAAGGCGTCAATCAGTCCTCCGCCGGGACCGACAAGGTCAATGCCATTATCAACTGCCATTTGGCGACCGCGCGCATCGGCCGGCCGGGCATGGGGCCGTTTTCGGTGACCGGACAACCCAATGCGATGGGCGGGCGTGAAGTCGGGGGCCTCGCCAATCAATTGGCCGCGCATATGAACTTCGATAGCGCGGATGTGGACTGCGTGCGCCGCTTCTGGCGCGCCCCGAACATCGCGACGCGGCCGGGATTGAAAGCGGTGGAGTTGTTCGACGCCGTGTTCGATGGGCGCATCAAAGCGGTGTGGATCGCAGCGACCAATCCGGCGGCCAGCATGCCGCGCGCAGATTTGGTGCGCCGCGCGCTGCAAGCTTGCCCATTCGTCGTGGTCTCCGATTGCTGGCCGACCGATACGACCAAATACGCCGACGTCATGCTTCCTGCTGCCGGCTGGGGCGAAAAGGACGGCACGGTCACCAATTCCGAACGGCGCATCTCGCGCCAACGCGCCTTCCGGCGCCCGCCGGGAGAAGCGAAACCCGATTGGTGGATGTTTGCAGAGGTCGCGCGCCGCATGGGCTGGACGGACGCGTTCTCTTACGATGCCCCCGCACAGATATTCCGCGAACACGCCGCCCTTTCCGGTTTCGAGAATAAGGGACGCCGCGGCTTTAATATCGGCGCGCTCGCAAGACTGAGCGACGCGGAATATCAGACGATGGCGCCCATGCAATGGCCGGTCCCGGCGGATGGAACGCGCCATACGGGGCGCTTTTTCGCGGATGGCGGCTTCTTCACGCCGGACGGCAAGGCGCGTTTCGTCGCCACGCCGTTCAATCCCATCGCGGCGAAGCCGGACCGTCGCAAACCGTTTCTTCTCAACACCGGGCGCATCCGCGATCAATGGCACACCATGACCCGCACCGGTCTTGTGCCGCGCCTGATGACGCATCAGGACGAACCGTTTCTGGAACTGCATCCGCACGATGCCATGAAGCTATGCGTCGAAGACGGGGATCTTCTGCGCGTCGAGACCGAGCACGCCTCTACCATATTGCGCGCCAAGCCAAATCGCGGCCCTGCGCATCGGAGAAGTATTCGCACCCGATGCATTGGACCGACGATTTCGTGGCGAACGGTCCCCTCGCCAGATTGGTGAGCGGCGTTTGCGATCCGATCTCCGGACAACCCGAACTGAAAGCGACGGCCGTGCGTCTGGCACCGATCCCAACGCTATGGCGCGGGTTTCGCTGTTTGGCGGCATCAAGCGGATCGATATGCCCGGCATCTATTACGCGCGCATTCCCTATGCGCAGTGGCAAGCTTACGAATTCGCGGTTGGGAACCGCTACCGCGTGAAGACATGATGCCAATACTGGGCGGACAATTTCCTTGGCCCCGGCGGGGAACGCATCGAAACATTGGACCGTGACCGCGGCAGTTTCCGTTTGCCAGTGTGGGCGGGGGCCGCTTGCAGTCCTGCCTGCTCTTGACGCGCGACAATCGCTGGGTGTTGCCGGAACGGGGCGCGATTGTCTCTCTGCTTGGCGCGATATTTGATAAAACGGGTTATGATCAGGTTTTCCGCCTCACCGAAGCGGCGGCGTGCGCGCCGCGCGACCGCAAGGTCTGCTCCTGCTTCTCGATCGGGCGCGCCGCCATCGAGCAAACGATCATCGCCAATCGTTTGACGAGTTGCGCCCAGATCGGCGCCGCGATCTGGGCCGGAACCAATTGCGGCTCCTGCATTCCGGAAATCGAGGAGATTTTGCGCGATTGCCTGCGATTGTTGTGACCTTCCGGCGGCTGAAACGGCATAGGATCGCGAGATGAGCGGTCCTCTTGAAGGAAAAACAATTCTGGTTCCGGAAAGCCGCGAACTCGATCTGTTCGCCGGCATGCTGGAGGCGCAAGGCGCGCATGTGCTGCGTTGTCCGCTGGTGACCATTCTCGATGTCACCGACAGCGCGCCGGTCGAAGCCTGGTTGGAGCGGCTGACGCGCGGCGAATTCGACGATTTGATCTTGCTGACCGGCGAGGGGTTGCGCCGCATGCTGGCCTTGGGCGAACGGCTGGGAACAAAAGAGCAAATCATCGTCGCCCTTCACCGCTTGCGAACCATCGTGCGCGGTCCGAAACCGGCGCGCGTTCTCAGGGAAATCGGATTGACGCCGGGATTGACGGCCTCCTCGCCCACCTCCGCGGGTGTCGTGGAAACGCTTTCGGCGCATGATCTTCACGGCCGGACGGTCGGATTGCAGCTTTATCCCGGAGAGGTCGATCAATCCCTGCTCGCTTTTCTCAGTGCTAGCGGCGCGAAGATATTTCCGGTCACGCCCTATCGTTATGCCACGGACAGCGAGTCGGCGTCTGTCGCCGATGCGATCAAGAAAATGGCGGCGGGCGAAATCGATGTTGTTGCGTTCACAAGCTCCCCGCAAATCCGGCGGCTGCTGGATGTCGCCGCCGAGAAGGGATTGGAACAGGAACTGTCAATCGGCTGGACGCGAACGCGTGTCGCCTCCATCGGACCCGTGGTGAGCGACGCGCTCAAAGCGATCGGTGTCGACGTCGCGGCGCAGCCCGACTCCAACTTTCATCTGAAGCCGTTGGTCGCCGCGATCGGTCGGATGACGTGATGGTTTCGCCGGAACGTCTGCCGCTCTAGACGAATTGCTGCTCGCCCCACGCATGTGGCACCAAATCTGGTGCTCCAGTCCCTCTAAATGTGGCCAGCAAACCCTCGGGTATATTGCAATGCACCGCCACCAGAATTGTCGATAGTCGCCCGTCATCCTCTGCGAGAGGAATGGTCAGACGTTCGGTATCGATATCCGTTTCCTTCCATCGCAATTTGCCGCGCTGGAGCAACGGAGCTCGACTTGCAACTGCGGCATCGTAAATGTTATGGAGATACTCCCGCATCTCGCGGTGCATGATGGGGTCCGGTAGCTCGCTAAGGCGCGAACCTGTGAGATCCATACCGTACAACGCCGTCATCACGGAACCAAAGATCTTGAAACGATAATCGTTCTCTTCGCTCAGGACATCGACGACGTAGAGCAATCCGAGTATCCAAGGGACATCGGCGGGATGAAAATCGCGACGAAGCAATATTTCGCGATCACCGGCCAACGCATTGCAGTGCTTTGCGAAGCGCAAAAGTTCGGGATGAGCCGGTCCATCGGTGAGTTTCGTAAAATCCATTGGCGTACCGCCTTCGGCTTCAACACGGTGTACGTTTACAGGCGTACAGAAAAATCACGTCGAGCAGAGCGTGTCGTTTCGTACTTATTCTCAGTATTGTTGCGCAGGACCATATAAAGAATGATGAACCGAAGATTGCTGGTCTTCTTAAGGTTTTTTTGAGGATATTAAGTGCCTTCGGGAGCGGCAGCGCGACGATGAAGGCGTCAATGCGTCAATTCTCAATTGGGCACAACGCCCTGTGTGACTTGTGTGCCCCCTTCGCCTCGCACCGTTCGCTATCGCTCACGGGCTCGGCACTTCCCCCACTCCCGCCTTCGCTTAAGCTTCGGCGGCCTACGTGTTTCTCACTTGCCCGGCGAAGCCTTGGCGTAGCCGGGGGGAAGTGCCGAGGAGCGAAGCGACGAGGCGAAGGGGGCAAAAAAAATGTGCACCTTTAACTCATCCTTCTGGACCACCGCGCGGCCAGCACCATCAGGATGACGTGATGGTATCGTCAGAACGTATTTTGCCTACGTTCCCCGCTGCCGGCCGCATAATCCACATATTGGTACAGTTTTTCAAATATAAAGGGGTGTCGAAGCGTGTCAAGAGTGTGGATTGTTGGCGCAGCGGTCCGCGCTGGCACGCGACCAAAGGCGGCAGCGGCTTGATTCAGGCAGCTCCCCACTGATAGCACTGTGGGATGATGCAACGCGCCGATGCCAGCGCCAGACTGGCGCCTTCCAAGCCGGAAAAAACGGCCAAAGCGCCGCGGCAAAAAGGAGCGCCGCAGCAAACCCCGCGGCAAAAAGCAAACCCGCAACAGATCGGAAAACCGCGACAGGAACGGGCCCTTAAAACCAGCGCGCAGATCGCGCAAGCCGCGATCGGCGTTCTTGCCAAGCACGGCCTTTCGCGCGTCACCCATCGCTCTGTCGCCGCCGAAGCCGGCGTGCCGCTGGCGGCAACCACCTATCACTACGCCGCCAAACCGGACATCATTCGCGCCGCCTCCACCGCCATCCTCCAGCATTATGTCGATGCCTTGGAACGCACCGCCGAGAAGTATCGGCGCAATGCGGACAATGCGCCGTCCTTCCGGGAGTTTGTCTGGCGTCTTTTGCGCAAGCTCGCAGGGGACGATCGCATGATGATGATGGCGTGGCAGGAAATCGGCCTCGACGCCGTGCGCGGAAGCGAGAGCTTGGCGCTGATGCGCGAGTGGCATGAACAATTTTATCGGCTGTGGATCAAGATTGCGCATGCGACCAAGACGACGGACCCGAAGAATACCGCGCGATCGGGCATCGACGTCATCCAAGGCCTACTCTTGATGGTTTGCGCCTTGTCCCTCTCACCTGCCGAGATCAATCAGGTGCTGGTTGGAAATGGCGAACCGTCACGCTTCTGGGCACGCCGGCAGGATGGAGCGGGGGGGCAAGCTGCGACAAAGAGCAGAAGCCGCAAAGCCGACGAAACACGCGGGCGCATTCTCGATGCCGCAATCGAAATCCTGGTTGCCGAGGGACCGGGCGCGATCGGCTATCGGGCGATCGCCGAACGGCCCGCTTAACGGTCGCCGCGCCGGCCTATTATTTTCCGACGACCGCGAGCCTTCTCGAATCCGCCCAGCGGAAATTGTTCGAGGACTTGAAGACACGTTATCGCGACATGATGCACGCCTTGCGTCCCGCCGAAGCGCACCTCGCCGACCTCACAGCCGCCACTTTTATTCGCGAGGCCACCGAGTTTGCGCAGGCCAATCTCGCCAATTTCGCGATCTGGATCGAGGCGGGCCGCCGCCAGCAACTGGCGCCGATGGTGTGGAGCGCGATCCACGACCAAGACCTTGCCTGGCGGCACATCCTGACGGCAGTCCCCGGCGCCCGCCCGCCCCAGCCGCGCGATGGCATCCTCGCCCAGGCGCTATTTCTGGGGAAGCTTCAGCGCATTCTGTCGACCGGATCGAAAACGAGTGCACTGGCTCAGATTCGCACCGAATTCGCGCGGGATATTGCCGCAATCGAGGCCGGCCGCTTCTGGGCCCAGCTTGCACAGTAACGGTACACATGTTTAAAATTATCCCAATATCGAGGCAGCCGCTTAAACGACAATTTCAGGCCGACCCCACCCTGAATGATGCGCCGCAGAGCGCAGGGAAACGAACCAGAGAAATCAAATGGCCCATACCAAACGCGCGTTCTTACAGGCCTCGGCCGCGGGAGCGGCGATCGGCTTGATACCCAAAGCGGCAAAAGCCGCGCGGCGAAAGCCTCAGGACGGGCCGTTGGAGCGCGACTTGCCCGGGCCTTGGCAGTTTCGCCAGGTGGGAGAGAGCGAGTGGATCGCTGCTACGGTGCCGGGCACGGTGCACACCGATCTACTGGCCAACGGCAAAATCCCCGACCCGTTCTACCGCACCAATGAGCGCGACCTGCAATGGATCGACAAGAAGGATTGGGAATACCGCACCATCCTCGATCTCGACGCCGCGACCCTGGCGCATAACCATGTCGAATTGTGCTTTGCGGGCCTCGACACCTATGCCGAAATCTATCTCAACGACGTCTTGGTTCTCACCACGGACAATATGTTCCGTCGCTGGACCGCGGACATCAAAGACCACTCCAAGACGGGAGAAAACATATTGCGCGTTGTGCTGCGCTCGCCCGTGCAGGAGGGGCTGAAGCAGCTGGCGGCGTTCGGTTTCGATCCGCCCGCCGTCGTCGAATGGAGCGAGATCGGCGGCTTGGGCGATACCAAGATCAGCATGTTCACGCGCAAGGCACCCTACCATTACGGCTGGGATTGGGGCCCGCGCTTCGTCACCTCGGGCATCTGGCGCCCGGTGCGGTTGCGCGCCTGGAGTGGGGCGCGGATTTCGGATTTGCATATCGTGCAAGACGCGCTGTCGGCGGACGAAGCGCGGCTGAGGGCCGTGTTCGAGATCATCGCAGACGGCGAAGGCAAGGCAACGATCGCGCTGACAAGCCCGAGCGATCCGGCGATCAAAGCCCGCGCCCAAATCCAGCTTCACCCGGGCATCAACCATGCCGAATTGAGCGTGATCATTAGAAAGCCTCGTCTGTGGTGGAGCAACGGGCTTGGCGAAGCGTTCCTCTATACGATCGAGGGAGAGCTGATCGCCACTGGCGACAGCGACCGGCGCGAGGTGCGCACGGGCCTCAGAACGCTTCAGCTGGTGCAGAAGCCCGACGCCAACGGTTCAAGCTTCATGGTCGAGCTCAACGGCGTGCCCGTCTTCATGAAGGGCGCCAATCACATCCCCAATGACAACTTCCTGCCGCGCGTAACCCGCGCCGTCTATGAGCGCGAAATTCGCTCGGCGGCCGACACGCATATGAACCTCTTGCGGGTGTGGGGCGGGGGCATCTACGAGGACGACGCCTTCTACGAGCTATGCGACGAGAACGGCATCCTGGTCTGGCAGGAATTCATCTTCGCCTGCGTCATGGTTCCGGGAAACCAAGACTTTCTTGAAAACGTGCGCCAGGAAGCGATCGACAATGTCCGGCGCTTGCGCAATCATCCTTGCATCGCGCTTTGGTGCGGCAATAACGAGATCGATACGGCTTGGCAAAATGACGTGCCGAACGCCGGCTGGGGCTGGAAGCAGAAATATACGCCGGCGCAGAACGACATATTGTGGACGGCTTACAAGAAAATCTTCTACGGCATCCTGGCCGAGGCGGTAGCGCAGCACGATCCGCAGCGGTTTTATTGGCCGTCCTCGCCGCTGGCTTTCTGGGACGGGCATGACGATGTGCGACACGCCAATCTGACTACCAAGCAACAGTCGGGCGACATTCATTATTGGGGCGTGTGGTGGGGCGAGCTGCCGTTCTCAAGCTACCGCACGCTTATCGGCCGCTTCATGTCGGAATACGGCTTCCAATCCTTTCCGGAATTCAAAACCATCGAAGCCTTCGCGGAGCCGGCCGACTACGACATCTTCTCCGAGGTCATGAAGGCGCATCAGCGTTCCTATATCGGCAACGGCACAATCCAGAAATATATGGAACGCGACTACGTCGTGCCCAAGGACTTCCGGCAGTTCCTTTATGTGGGGCAGGTATTGCAGGCCGAAGGCATCAAGATGGCGATGGAAAGCCATCGCGCCCACATGCCTTATTGCATGGGCTCGCTGTTCTGGCAGATCAACGATTGCTGGCCTGTGGCATCGTGGAGCAGCATCGACTATTTCGGACGCTGGAAGGCGCAGCAATATTTCGCGCGCAAATCCTTCGCGCCGGAGCTTGTGACCTCGTGGCTCGACGGGGACACGCTGAATGTGTGCGTGGTCAGCGACCGGTTGAAGGACAAGCCTGCAACCCTCACCTTGCGCCTCATCGATTTCCACGGTCAGGTTCTAAAGACGGTACCGCTCTCCTTCCTATTGGCGGCGAACAGCAGCGCGATCGCTTATCGCGGGCCCATCGCCGATCTGCTCTCGGGCGCACCACCGGGCTCCGTGTTGCTGCACGCCACGCTGATGTCCGGCGAGGACCCCTTGGCCGAGGATGTGCTGTATTTCCGGCCGGTCAAGGATTTGTCGCTTCCCGCGGTTTCACTGACGACGAAGGTGAAGGACCTTGGCGGGAAAGAGCAGGGCGGCGAATTCGCCATCGGCTTGTCGTCTGCTGTGCTGGTGAAGAACTTATATCTCAGCCTCGATGGCAGCGACGGTTTCTTCAGCGACAACTATTTCGACGTGCTGCCGGGGGAAACCAAGATCGTGAATTACAAGCCGGCCAAAGCCTTGGACGCGAGCGCGATCGAAAACGGCTTGAAGATGATGCACATGGCACAAGTGACCGCTTAACTCCGGAGAAACGTCGAATGATTTCGCTTCGTCGCATGTTTGTGTGGAGTGCCGCCGCCGCCACGCTCGTCCTCTCGCCGATCTATTGCGCGATGGCCGCCCAGCCAATGGTGAACGCGCCGGCCGGCAAGCTGGAAGGTCTGAGCGAAGGCAGCCTGCATGTCTTCAAAGGCATTCCTTATGCAATGCCTCCGGTGGATTCACGGCGCTGGAAGCCGCCCGCGCCGATGCCGCGCTGGGCAGGCGTCAAGAAGGCGATCGAATTCGGGCCCGCCTGTTATCAGCCCAAGCCCAAGGTCGCGAACCTTTACACGGTCGATCTTGGGCCGATGAGCGAGGATTGCCTGACGCTCAACATCTGGGCTCCGGCTGGCGCAAGCAAGATGCCGGTGTTCTTTTGGATCCATGGCGGCGCCTTGTGGGGAGGCTCCAGCAAAGAATCTGCTTATGACGGCACGCGCATCGCGACCCAAGGCCATGTCATCGTGGTCTCGATCAACTACCGGCTGGGCGTGCTCGGCTGGTTGGCGCATCCCGAACTCAGCGCTGAATCGCCGCTCGGCATCTCGGGCAATTACGGTCTGCTCGACGAGATCAAGCGCTCAAATGGGTCAAGCAAAATATTTCCGCTTTCGGTGGCGATCCCGCGAAGCTGACGATCGTCGGCGAATCCGCCGGCGGGCTCAGCGTCATGTATCTGATGGCTTCGCCTGAGGCGCGCGGCTTGTTCTCGAAGGCGATCGCGGAAAGTTCGTATATGGTCTCGACACCGCTGCTGAAAGAGAAAAAATACGCAGCTGTGCCGGCCGAACAAGGCGGCGTGGCGCTTGCCCAAGCGGTCCATGCGCCGAATATCGCCGCCTTGCGGGCGATGGATCCGGGCGTGTTGACCGAGGCGGCGGCGGCGAACCAATTCCTGCCTTTCGGTGCGATCGACGGACATTTGCTCACCCATCAAATCACCGAGACGTTTGCCAAGGGCGAAGAGGCGCCGGTGCCGATCCTTGCCGGCTTCAACAGCGGCGAGATCCGCTCGCTCAGAATGTTGGCGCCGCAACCGCCTGTATCCGCGGCCCTATACGAAAGCACCATCCGCAGCCAGTATGGCGATCTCGCCGATGAATTCCTGCGGCTCTATCCCAGCACCAATTTGGAAGAGAGCATTTTGGCTGCGACGCGCGACATGCTGTATGGCTGGTCGGCGGAGCGGCTGGTGCGCCAGCAGACCGCGCTCGGCCAGCCCTCCTATCTCTATCTCTGGGATCATGGCTATCCCGCCATGGACGATGCGCATCTGCATGGCTTTCATGCCAGCGAACTGCCCTTTGTGTTCGGCAATTTCGAGCCCACGCCGCTATGGCCGAAAATCCCGGCAACACCCGAACAAAGACAACTCTCGGATGCGATGATCGGCTATTGGACCAGCTTCGTACGCACCGGCGAGCCTGAGGCCGCCAACCAGCCGGATTGGTCCGCCTACGGAACGAATGGTTGGTATATGCACTTCAGCGATGCGCCCCATCCCGCCGATCACCTGATGCCGGGCATGTACAAATTCAACGAAGAGGTCGTCTGCCGGCGCTTCGAAAGCGGGGACGAGGGCTGGAACTGGAATGTCGGTCTATGGTCGCCGAAAAACCCGCCGCAGAATCCGAAGTGCTAGAGCAAACGTCATGGTGAGGTGCTCCGCCGTCCTTTGAGGCTCGCTTCGCTCGCACCTCGGGATGACGGCGGAGCCTCGAACCACGGCCGCGCCTCGAAGCACGCGGCCATGCTCCTCACCATGTCGCGGCCACGTTTCGCTTTACGAGCTATCGATCTTGGTTTGGTTTAGGCGCCGGTAAGCCAGCTATTTGGACGGCTTGAGGCCCAATAACTAGTCTTTGGTTAGCTCCCTTGCTCGCAATCCAGTCCCAAATCCATGGGCTAAATGACGCAAAATATTCACCCTCTAAGGTGGAAATCAGTATTTCGTCATCCCGCGATAGGTGGGGCCGCAACAGGATGTAAATGTGCCCAGCAGGTTTATTGGTCCAGAGAATCCAAGACGCTGGAGAAATTCTGATCCAATCATCGCCAATCGCTGTAAACACGGGCTCAAGTTGGAGCACCTGAATTTCTGCTGCGAAGGCAAAGTTGACAAGGACCAACCTATGCATCGTCGTGGTCCATCTTCGCTGCCGGTGAAGCAGTATCAGCAACCGTCATTCCAACCACTGGGGTAGCGCGACCGTCGATGATCGCAGTATTTTTTGCCCCATGTCTTATTTGGATTACGTGCGCGTAGTGCTGTTCGCCAGTCACACTGGCATCCGGGTTTCCGCTTACGCCGTTCCACGTTCTGTTTTGATAGACAAGATACCAAGCACCACACAGTGCCGTTTCTCCTATCGCATAAAGTGGATAACCGCACAGAATGAAAGTGACACCCAGCGCCCCCGCTAAGAGGCATGCGGCCCAAAGCCCAAAGGTGGTAATTCCAGATACACCGCTACCCAAAGGCGCGTAGGCGGTAACCCGCGTGAAGATGCGGGCGAAATCTCGCCATGGCGAAGATACTTTTGGGTCGTCCCCTTGCATGCCCCGATCTTGGGTTAAGTCCGCCTAGGGCAGCAACTACTACCTTTTGAGGTATGTTTGCAAAGTATACATACCGCCAACCCGCTCGGCCAATCAAGCCGGCAAAACCGAAGAAAAAGGACGGTCAGCCGACCTTGTTCTAGGTATTCGCGACGGCACCACTCACTCCGTCAACCCCGACCCGGAGGCAAAAAGCCAGCCTTGATAACGGCATCGTATCCCATCTGCATCAACCGGCTCAGCCGTGTTGCCTCCCGTGCCATCTGACTGAGCTGTTTAATGTCGTAGCGGCTCCGGCGTTGCGTGATGGCTCCGTCTGTGCTGGGCCTGTAATCGACAATGTATATCGACTCCGTCTAATACCTGCATCTTGCCGTGAGCCATGATATGCCGCAACTCCGCGGCGGCTTCGAACCTATCCAAGAATTGTTCCCCGATCGTGCAAAACTGGGCGAAAGGACCAACGCTCTTCAACACCGTGCGCATGTAGTTGATACGACCATCCAATTTGTATGGGTAGCGGGCATTGATCTGGCTGTATTCGCTCATATGCGATGATCGTATAGCGAGTTCGATCAGCGTAGTTTCGATATATCCCCATGCAGCTACAATTGCGCCTCTGAAGAGGACAGCGTCCGCAAGGTCGCTGTCCCGCGTCCAGGCATTGGTCTCGATCATGTAAGTATATCGCTGCATATCTTTTCCGACGAACTCCGCAGCACTGTATTTCTGGCACCTGCTCATCACTGTGATCCTAAACCAAATCGCCCTGCCACATGGCCAAGATGAACGCGTGACACGCTCGCTTCAGATGATTATCCGGTGTTCGGAACATGCCGGAAACAGGAACTGGAACGTCGGTCTGTGGTCGCCGAAAAACCCGCCGCAGAATCCGAAGTGCTAGAGCGGGATTTTCCGGGATGGAAGCGCTTTATATTTAAAGGAGCTGAACCTGAATTGGCTATAACATACTGATTCTAGACAACAATATTAATTCCCTTAAAAAGTTACGTATCTTGGGTATAATACGGACCATACGGAAGGTGAGTATGGAAGTATGGTAAAAATCTCGTCCGCCGAGTTCCAGAAGAATTTCGGGCGCTATCAGGACATCGCCCTCACGCAGCCAGTAATGGTTACGCGCAATGGCCGTGACCGCATGGTGATGCTCTCCGCTGAGGAATATCACCGCTTAAAGCGCCGCGATCGCCGCGTCATGAGCGCAAGCGACTTCACGGAAGAGGATATTGCCGCCATTGAACGCGCCGATCCTCCAGCGGAGTGCGCGCGCTTCGACCACGAGCTCGGGTGACATTTCTGGTGGCCCTTCCTCAACCGGTTCCAGGCCTTGTCATTCGCTATTCGTATCTCTGGCTCGAGGAGCATCGAAAGGGACGGGAGGAGGGCGTCAAGGATCGGCCATGCGCTGTTATTCTTGTCACCCAGGACGTTGAAGGAGAGCAGCTTGTCACGGTGCTGCCGGTAACGCATTCCCCGCCAAGCAATTCGGCGCTGGCGATGGAAATTCCGGCCGAAACGAAACGGCGCCTCGGTCTCGATGATGCGCGATCGTGGGTCGTGCTGACGGAAGCCAATCAATTCATCTGGCCGGGGCCGGACCTGCGGCCGGCGGTGTCAGGCGATGTGGGCAGCGTCGCTTATGGCCTACTTCCGCGCGCGTTCTACATGCAACTGCGCGCCAGGTTTGTTGCTGTCCTTAAAGCGGGCGGGGCAGGGGCCGTTGCACGTAGTGAATAGCGACGGAGACGGCTTGAAACCACATTGGAAATCCCCGTCTCTTAAGGGCTAATCAAATTGCTCTTATAATCGAACGAGATGATCGCTTGCTCTCGTCACGCGGCGGGGTCTTCCGGCCTCACGATGCCAGCCGGGTTCCGCGTGTTTGCGACAGCGCGCGCGGGATGAGCCGGTTTTCATAGGCCTGGCGCTCCAGCTCCTCGCGGAAATCGGGATGGGCGAGCGAGATCATGGCGCGCACCCGCTCCGGGACCGATTTTCCCTTCAGGTTGACCATGCCGTATTCGGTGACGACATACATAATGTCGGTGCGCGGTGTGGTGACGATGTTGCCCGGCGTGAGTTCGAGCACGATCCGGCTCTTGCGCACGCCTTTCCTCTCGAACACCGACGACAGACACATGAACGACTTGCCGCCCTTCGAAGCATAAGCGCCGCGCGCATATTGCAGCTGTCCGCCGGTCCCGGAGATATGGCGATGGCCGTCGGATTCCGACGCCGCCTGTCCCTGTAGATCCATCTGGGTCGTGTTGTTGATCGAAAACACCTTGTCGTTCTGCATGATGATGTGCGGCAAATTCGTGTATTCGACGTTGCAGCACAGCATGTCCGCATTGTTGTCGACCGCATCGTACATCGCTTTGGTGCCGAGCCCGAAGGTGAAGACCACTTTTCCCTTGTCGAGCTGCTTGCGCGCGCCGGTGACGACGCCCGCCTGGTACAGTTCGATGATGCCGTCGGTCAGCATTTCGGTGTGAACGCCGAGGTCCTTGGCGCCCGATTTCCAAAAGCAGGGAACACACCGCATTGGGCATTCCGCCGATGCCGACTTGCACGCAGGCGCCGTCTTCCACTTCGCCGGCGACCCGGCGGGCGACCGCACGATCGATGTCGGTGAAAGGCGGGCTTTTGAGTTCGGCGAGCGGCGCGTTATCGCCCTCGATGATATGGTCCACCTCGCTCAAGTGAACGCCATTGTCCACGCCATAGACAAAGGGAATGGCGCTCGAGGTTTCGACGATCACGGTCTTGGCGCATTCGACCAAGGTCCTCTGCCAGCCGTTCATCGGTCCGAAATTGAAAAATCCGTTCGCGTCGGCTGGGCGCACCTTCAACACGACGAAGTCGATCGGCGGAATGAAGCGGCGGTAATAGTCGGAAATCTCGCCCAGATTGGGCGGGATGTGATAGCAGATCCCGGCATCCGCTTTGGCGCGCTCATAGCCGCTGAAATGCCAAGTGAAATAATGGAAATGGGCGCCTTCGGGATCGGCCTCCAGCACGGCGCGCGGCTTGGCGGCAAGGCTGCAACGGATTCCGACGTCGGTGAGTTCATTCACGCGCGCCGCGAGCGCTTCGTCGAAGACGTCGGGCTGGCTGAGGCAGCCGCCATAGTCGATCCAGTCCCCAGATTTCACCAAAGACGCGGCTTCGGCTGCGGTTACTTTTTTGGCTGGCGACTTACGCGGGGACATTTGATCGACCGTTCTCAAGCGATGCCGGTATCTGGCGCTTGTCGTATACAACACCGAAATATCGCAGGTATGGGCGGCCGGTCGCCGACTGTTGTACAGCTCGGCGACCAGCCGTATTCGACATCAAAATACTTTGTTCACGCGGATGCCGAACGTACGCGGAGGACCGGCATAGAGACCGCCGCTGTCGTTGGCCGAAACGTATTGTTCGTCCGTCAGGTTTTCGCCGTAGAGCGACAAAATCCAAGTACCGGTCTGCCAGGCGAGTTGTCCGCCCAGCAGATCGCGCGGGTTCAGTTTGTCGCCCAAAGCGGCATTGTCGAACAGGGTCGCCCATTGCCCGGAGGTATGGGCATAGCTGAGGCGCGGGGTCAGCGTGTCGCCGCTGGCCAAGTTAAAGACGTACTGGGCGCTTAAGTTGAAGGTGGCGGAAGGTGCATAGGTCATCTGATGCCCCTTCACATCGACGCACGCGGGGTTGGTATGGCTTCCGGTCGGCGAGATATCGCATGTGCCGAAGGTCGTATTGTTATATCTCGGGTCACCGAGATAGTAGTTGCCGAGCTGGCTCCTCAGCAGGCCGAGTGCGCTGGTGAAGGAAAATTGACCGAACGTGGCTTGGATTTCCCCTTCGAAACCATAGTTTATGGTCGATTGGGGGAGGTTGAATTCGTCGGTCGTATTCGGGATGGTCGGATTTTCCAAGGCGACTTGGAAGTGATCGTACGTGGTATAATAGGCGTCGAGTTCGGTGTGCACATGACCGTCGAACCAGTCCGTCGTCTTCCAGCCTACCTCATAGTTGATGTCGGTCACCGGGCCAAAGGATTTGGGCGCGCTTCCGCTGAGAATGAGGTTGAGCCCGCCGCCCGTGTAGCCGGTCGCTACGAACCCATAGAGGAAGTTGCCGTCGTTGATGGCCCAGTCCAGCGCAGCTTTGTAGGAGAAGTTGTACGATTTCTGGGCGCCGGCGGTCAGGGTATATAGTGTGCCGAAATACCAATAGGGACCGAAATTGTTCGAGCGGGTCTCGGTCCAGCGGCCGCCCAAGGAAGCCTGGAGACCACCGCCGAGCTTGGCCTCGACTTGACCGAACGCGGCAATGTCTAGGTTGCTCGTATGGCCTTCGAACGTATAGGACTCATACTGAAAGAAGTTGGCCGCCGTGGGCGTGAAATTGGCAATATTGAGCGAGTTGCCAAAGCGCGACCCGTAGGAGCCCCAGAACTCGTAAGGCTTATCCCATATGTAATTGTTCTCCTGGCCGTAGACGCCTACCACCCAGGTGATCCGCTGGTTGTCCGGCGAGACCACGTTGAATTCCTGGGTAAATACGTCCTCGCTCGCCCGGTCGTAGAATTGATCGTTTTTGGTACCGGCCAACCAAGAGGCCGTGGTCGCCGGGCTGCCAAAAAAGGGATAAACGCCCACGTCTCCGTAAGACGTGAGATCGCCGTCGGTCATCCATTGGGTGTTACCGGCAATGACTTCCGACACGGACTGCAGCTTGATCCCGTCGGGCAACACATAGTCGACCTTCAAGATCCCGCGCATAAACCGATCCATAGCCGACTCCGGCGCGTTGGCCGTGACATGGAACAGATTGGTGTTGTGGTACGTGTTGACGGCGGCGGTATACCCGACGGGCCCGAACGGTGCCACGAGTGCGCCGACAGGGTATAATTCCGTATACGGAATTGCAGGGCGTGCGCCATAATCCTGATAGTCGGCGTCGGCCTTGAAGGAGACCGTCAAAGCTTGGTTCGGCGTCCACAAAGCGCTGATACGCGCAGCGCCCCATTTATTATCCGGCACATTGTAGCCCGGTTGGCAGCCCGCATATTTTTGATGGGGACAATTATCCGCCGGATCGGTATCGGTCATGCTGTACCAGCTGGAGTGATACATCGCATACCCGGCGACACGCATTGCAAAGTCGTCCGTAACCGGGACATTGACCGCGCCCTGGAGTTCTACATTGTTGTAGTTGCCGTATTGCGCCTGGGCATAGCCGTCGTAGCCGCCGCCGATTTCCGGGTCGTTCGAGGTTATGAACACCGCGCCGCCCGTCGCGTTCTGGCCCACGAACGTTCCTTGCGGCCCGCGATACACTTCGACGCTCTTGGTGTCGAAAAAGGGCTCTCCATCGAGATAACCCGGAGGGGTTGACGCGCTGTCTTGGTAGATGACCACGCCAATCGGCGTCTGCGTATTGTGCTCGCCTTTGCCGACGCCGCGGATGTCGAAGTCGACACCCTGGCCGAAATCGTTGATCGTTACGGACGGCGCAATGAACTGCAGATCATTGACGTTGATCGCGTCCCTGTTTTTCAGATCGTCGCCGCTCAGAACATCCGCCGTGATCGGCGTCGTCATCAGATTCTCGTTGCGGCGTTCGGCCGTGACGGTGACGGTTTCAATTGTCGTACCGGACCCAGACGACACTGTCTGCGCGTCCGCCGCCATACCGCACCAAACCATCGTGAGCGTCGAGGCGCCCAGCATCAATGCACGGGTTTTCATGTCGTCTCCCTGGTCTTTTTTCCTGGTCTTTATTTGCGCTTTCCGCGCCTTGAGGAATGCTGTAGCAAACTGTACACTTTTTCAATATTGATTGACGCAATAGTGAATGAGTGTGACTTCTTCGTCCCAGTGGAGGTTGCCCTTGCGGCAAGCAACCAAAATTTTCCCAGATTTCCGGACGCAGAACCGGCGCATGGCCATGGCTTTGGTGGTGACGTTGTTCTTCGTTTGGGGCTTTTGCACCGTGCTGAACGACATTCTCGTGCCGCATCTCAAAGCGGTCTTCGCGATGAATTACGTCCAGACCATGCTGATTCAGTTCGTGTTTTTCGGCAGTTATTTCGTGCTATCGTTGCCTTCGGCGAGATTGATCGAAGGATTGGGCTATCGCCACACGATTGCGATCGGCTTGGCTGTGATGGGCTTGGGCTGCCTGATCTTCTTGCCGGCCGCCGAGATCCCTTCCTATCCCATGTTCCTGGTCGCGCTTTTCGTGTTGGCCGCGGGGATGACGCTTTTGCAGGTCGCCGCCAATCCTTACGTCGCCATGCTGGGTCCCGAACGCAGTGCCTCGGCCAGGCTCAACCTGGCACAAGGATTCAATTCGGTCGGTACGCTGGTGGCGCCGCTATTCGGAAGTATGCTCATCCTGTCGCGGACCGCGGCCGGAACGATGAGCGCGCCAGCCGCGGAATCCTTGGCCGACCGCATGGCGGACGCGCGCGCCGTACAGCTGCCCTATCTGGGTATCGCGCTTCTTATCCTGGCGCTTTCGGTGGTGTTCTGGCTGTCGCGGCTGCCGGACGTCTCGCTGCGATCTTCCACGCAGAACGATCCTGGCGATAGGTTGTGGCGGCACAAGACGCTGGTAATGGGGGCCGTGGCGATCTTCGTCTATGTCGGCGCCGAAGTGTCGATCGGCAGTTTCCTGATCAGTTACATTGTCTCGCCGCACATCAGCCAGCTGACGACGACCGACGCGTCTCGTTACTTGAGCTTCTATTGGGGCGGCGCCATGGTCGGCCGCTTTCTGATCGGGGCCGTGCTGTTGCATTATGTGCCGCCGCCCAAAATGCTCGCCGAGAATTGCGTCGCTGCGATCTTCCTGGTGGTGGTGTCGATGCTGGCACATGGTCCGCTCGCGCTATGGGCCATCTTGATGGTGGGGCTGTGCAACTCGATCATGTTTCCGACCATCTTCACGCTCGCCATCAAGGGCCTCGGAGCTTTGACCGAACGCGGCTCCGCCGTGCTGATCGCCGCCATCTTCGGCGGCGCCGTGGTGCCCATGCTCCAAGCCCGCGCGGCCGACCAAATCGGTCTCACCGTATCCTTCGTTGTGCCGCTAATGTGTTACGCCTATATCGTGCTGTTCGCCCTGCATGTCTTCAGCAAGGAGCGCGCCGCTTGACGCCGCAATCCCCAAGAGAAAAACCATGACAACAAAACTCCGGTTCGCCATCACCGTTTCATTGGCCATCGCCGTTTCATTGGTCAGTGCCGAAGCTGCGCCACACCGCATTACCATTGCGCAAGGCACGCTTGAGGGGCAGGTGGACGCGCAGGGCGTGCGATCCTTCAAAGGGATTCCCTATGGTGCCCCGCCCGTCGGCGATAAAAGATGGACGGCGCCCATCGCCCCCCCCGGCTGGAAGGGTGTGCGCGATGCGCGCCAATTCGGCGCCAGCTGCATCCAGCCGCCATGGCCGACCGAAAGCATTTATGCGGACTATCCTCCGAAGTTCAGCGAGGATTGCCTGTTCTTGAATGTGTGGACGCCGCCCCATGCCAAGAAAGCACCGGTCATCGTTTGGATTCATGGCGGCGCCTTTGTCTATGGCGGCAGCTGGGAGCCGCTTTACGACGGCGCCAATTTCGCGGCGCATGGCATTGTGTTCGTATCGATCAATTACCGGCTCGGCGTGCTGGGATGGATGGCACATCCCGAATTGAGCGCGGAAACCCCGCAAGGCATCTCCGGCAATTACGGCCTGTTGGATCAGATTGAAGCGCTCCGTTGGGTCAAGAACAACATCGCGGCGTTCGGCGGCGATCCCACCAACGTCACCATCATGGGCGAGTTCGCCGGAGGCTTGAGTATCGTCTATCTTTTGGCGAGCCCGCCGGCACGCGGCCTGTTTCACAAAGCGATCGGCGAAAGCCTCGGCCTGTATGCCGAGCCGGAATTGAAACAAGCCCATCACGGCTGGCCGGCGGCGGAAGCGATGGGAATGGCGGTCGAGAAAGCGGTGGGCGCCGCCGACCTCAAAGCATTGCGGGCGATGGATGCCAAGGCGCTGACACTGGCGGCAGTGAAGCTGGGCTTCCGCGCCACCGGCACCATCGACGGCCAAACGTTGCCGGACCAGCTTGTCGATATTTTCGACCGCAAGGAAGAAGCGCGCGTGCCGGTGCTTACCGGATTCAATGCGGGCGAGATCCAAACTCTGATGCGGTTTCTGCCGCCTCTGCCGGATTCGCGTGAGGTTTATCAATCCGAAATCGACAAGCGCTATGGCGATCTGGCGCCGGAATTCTTGCGGCTTTATCCGGCAAGCGACGTCAAGTCGAGCATGATGGCGGCGGTGCGCGATGCGATCTTCGGCTGGGGTGCGCAAAGGCTGGCGCGCGACGAAGCGGAAGCGGGCGCGCCATCCTATCTCTATTTCTTCGATCACGATTATCCCGTGGCGCGGGCGCGATTGCTGCGCGCCTTTCACGCCAGCGAACTTCCCTATGTCTTCGGTCGTGCCGGTTACGGCAAACCGTGGAACGACAATTGGCCGCCGCCCAAAGGTCCCAAGGAACGCGCGCTGTCCGACGCGATGATGGCCTATTGGACGTCGTTTGCACGAACCGGCGTTCCCAAGGCGCCGGGCGAGCCCGATTGGCCGGCCTTCGCGCCCGGCAAGCGCTATATGCGCTTTGCTGAGACGCCAGAAGTGGCGAGCGATCTGATGCCCGGCATGTTTGCGCTGCACGAAGAGGTGATGCTGCGCAGCCGGCGCGCCGGCGATCTATTATGGGGCGGCAATGTTGGCGTCGCAGCGCCGGTGATACCAAGCGCGCATTGATAGGGCGGGCATTTCTGACGACGGAAGACGCGCCACGCTGGCAAAACGGGCCCCAGGCCGAAAGAGCAGGGCGAACAGCGAGACGAATATGGGCAATTATTATATGTCCTAAAATTCAACCGCCGCGAAATGGATAAGCGGCGCGGCTGCGCTGCCTTAACTTCCCAAAAGGCGAATTATAGCAGGCTCCGCAGCTCCCATAGGACGTTTACGATCAGCGCGAGAACAATCGCGCCAAGGACCGCTCGGTGTCTCGATGCCTCATCGTTATTGTCGGTTAGTTCGACGGTGGGAAAGGACCACTTCGCGTACCCAAATAGCGTGCGATAAATGAACAGTGCGACAAGGAAAACGTACACATATGCGCCTGCCTTGATGATGCCGCTGAGTCCGTTAAACGTCTTTTCGATGATGCTGGAAAACCTCCAGCAGAGATAGAGTGCAAACGGCAATCCAAACAGAAAAAGCCCAATATCGTAGCGGAATGCGCGATGCAGCCAACCGCGGCGCGTTCTGCGTTGCTCGACGATCGCCGAAACTGCCGCCTGCACCGATGCCACCCAGCCCTCCCTGTTTCCTTCGACGTGCAAGTTGCTCAAATTCGACGTGGGAGCCGAAAGAACAACGCCACCTTCGAGGAGAGGCGATTTCGTAAAATCAAAATTGACGCTGAAACTATTCAGCGGCTTGACGCTGGAAAAACTTTGATAGGCCGTCACATTGCTCATGAATATGGAGGAAATTTTATCCGGTCGGTTTGCTGCGTTGAATACGGCCGAACTATTACCTAAAAGAGAAGACCCGTCCCGGCCAGTGATAGTCGTCGTTATTTTGAATGCGGTTTCTCGCGCGCGATTGATATAGTCGTTCCACTCGTCATCAGTCTTTTCGGGCGGTTTAACAAGTGCAGTGAGTTCCACTTCGGCCTGCTCAGCGACGACGAGTGTCAGTCGCTCATAAATCGATGAAATATCGGCAAGCGACAACCGAACCGAGTTAATCGGTAGGTGTTTCGTCAAGTGCGTGAGCGGCGGAACGTGTCCGGCGTGGCTCATGGTTTAATCCTCCGAACCATTCTTTTCTCATGGCGCTTAATTTGGGACTAAGCTTCAGTGGACACAATACTTAGTATAGAGCGCCCTCGCTAATGTTGCTGCGTTGGCGAGCGCGGCCGAGTGTAGTGGTCGCCCGGCGCGCCAATCCGGAAACGACTTGAGAAGCGTCTCGGCCGTACACGGACAAACTGGGCCCCAAGCTAAAAGAGCAGGGGGGGTGAACACTGCGCCGAGTATGGGCAATTATGTATGCTGTCGCGTGACTTATCCGCGGCGTTAATTTCCTGACGCTGGGGGGCTTTAACACAGATACGGCGTTTTGGACGACATCGGCGGGGCGTTTCTGGCCTTGGGGCCTTTTAACGATTGGGATATCATGCCATCGAATTTTGGCGGGAGGAATGCGCCGTGGACGTGCGAATAGATGACCAGGGCAATTTCGATGGAAGCGCATCTGGGGAGGAAGCGGTGAAGGCCCAGGCTGAAGTGCTGATCGCATATATGCGAGGGCGTCTAATCCTGAAATTGGGATTTTACATTTTGGCCGCAATCTTTGTGATTGTGGCGGCGTTGCTGGTGGTATTTGCACCCAATGGCAGAGAAACCGCTACATCTATCGTAGCGGCAGCCCTTTTCGCGTTAGCCGTTGGTTCGGCTGGATTTGGAACATTTTCAATAAAAACGCCTCTTGTTTCGGCGGAAGCCGGGGCGCCAGCTAAAGTAATTCCGCTTGGACAGAAGCGGAGTATTGGATCCCAACGTTGATTTCAAAGGTGGTCCCAAGAATGCCAGGCCCGAACCAATTAAGTGCGTTAAATAGATAAACAGAATTCTAATCTAGCATTAGCGAGTCGCTGAGTTGCAGCTGGGGCATCACGATGAACACGTCTAGACTTCGTGAACTAATCGACCTCCTGGTCAATAAAGATCAGGAGCACGGGATACAGCAAATCTTGACCAAGCTGGCGGCCCAGCTGCAACAACTGACGCAGCAGCCTCAGCAAGCCGCTTACCAGCAGCATGCGAGCGCTGCGGCGACAATGGGCAATTAACAGGCCGTGTATTTCCAATCGTCCCCGTATTTCCGGCTATAACGTGGCCGCTGCAACGAGGCCGACCGCTTGACTCCAAGGCGTCGGCCCCTGGTGCATGGCGAAGACGCGGTCCACCTGCAGATGCTCGCGCTCTACAGCCTGAACCACCTCGTGCATCAGCTCGGGGTCGTAGAGCGCCTGCGTCTTGGGGTCTATGACAAGAGTGTCGCTGGCGTAGAGCAGCCGGTGCTCGGGAAAATAGACCATGTATTGCCGCTCGGTCGCCGCGCCGCGAAGAGGATAGAGCACCATGCGATTGGGACCCGAACCCACCTCCACCTTGCCGCTCACCACCCGCCACTGCGGCGTCTGCGGCGCTGTCTGCTGCAGATCGGGATGCAGGGCGTGCGGCGACCGCATCGCCCGGTCGAGCATCGCAACGTTCAGGTCGAGCAGATAGACCGGCAGCTTCTCGGCAACGGCTTCGCGCACGCCCGCGAAATGCGGCCAGGAATCCGAAGTGCTAAGGACTGCCTTGACGGGAAGGGACGGGTTATCGGCGCGCGCCTTGGCAATCGCCTGACGCGTGAAGAAGGGCGAGATCGGCGCCTCCAGGATGACCACTCCGTCGTCCTGCTTCACGAACGTGATGTTCCAGGCGCCCTGGTAGAGATCGATCCCCGGCGCAAGCTCATTGTGATGGCCGGCGTCGAATGGAATATCCCAGACGACCGGTTGTGAAGCCCGCGCGGCGACGGCGGGATCGACGGCCAGACTTTTGTCGTCGAGGGCGACGTTGAACTTGGCGTCGAGCACTTGCGCGGAGCGCCAGAGCACGCCATTGCGCTCTTCGACCCGGTTGGTGGGATAAAGCACGCCGGAGATCAGTTTCCAATTATCGTAGTAAACCCGCTGGACGACGTCGCCCCAGACGAACCAAAAGTCCCTTCCAAAGGATTGAGTGGTCTCGACCGCATCGGGCAGGTGGTTAAACCGGTTGATCAGCACCTTTGCGGGGACCCCGCGCCAGGTGAAGGCGACGACGGTGTGAAGAGTTCGAGCGAAGGATCTCTGGGCGCCCATAGTGAAGGTCCGGCGCCGCCTCGGCAGTGAGCAGCAGCCGCTCGGGGCCGAGTTCCAGCCGTTCGGGTGTTGGCACCGATACCAAGCTCCGGCTCGACTCGGCCGAGGCCGTGTCGGGGTTCGCTTCCGGCCAAATGGAATGCAATTCCATGCGCTGGCGCTTGCCGGCGAAATCGAGGGTCAAACGCATGCGGTCATAGGAGGTGATGAACGGCTCCTGCCGATAGGACTGCTCGACCAGCATGGTGTGCTGGGCGATATCCAGCTGCGCGTTGGAGAGTTCCGCCAGTTTGGCGCGGCCGCCCATCGCCGTCATCGCCAGGCCGACACATGCCTTGGCGTCCATCGCCGCGCAGCCCGGCTCGGCCTCTTCGGCCGCGGCAAGCCCGCCGACCGCAAGGACCGCAAAGGCCACAATGGCAGACCAGGCGAAACGCGCCGGGGCGCATCGGGCGGGGCGCGCGTTCGGGGCATGCTTATGATTGACGTCGGAACGCATCGTCACTCGTCTCCCTCAGCCTTTTGAACCGACATTTTCAAGAATAGATTCGATGTCGCCGGTTCTTGAGCAACAATGGCCGGGCCATCACGAATTGCGCAACCATCATGGCGATGACTTTTTGGTGAACCGTGCCTGTTGCACGCGCCGCCTTCTCAAAGGGATGAGACTTTCCTTTGGTTCAGGGGACAAGGTTCAGGGCACGCATACTTAATATACAACGCTGTTCGCCAATGTTGCCGTGTCGGCGCGTGTCGTTGCGGCCGGCGCGCCATTTCTGAAACCGCGCCGGCAAACCCGGCCCCGAGCCGAAAGCGCAGGGGTGAACACCAAGATGGCAGCGGGCAATTGTGTATGCTGTCGCCCGATTTTCCGTTCTTCTTCCCCACGATGCCCTGTTCGATGCTGCTATGCGGCGCGGCCCATAATGATGGTCCGTCAGGGAGGTATTTAGAGCTTCTCCAATCTATAGTATGCTTCCAACAAAACCAGTCCATCGGGTGGGGCGATGCAGTCGAGAGTTATTTCAGCTTCTGTCGCGGAAACCACAGCGCCATTATCTTCGGATGCGTATGTGCCATCGACGGTGCGTGAGCGACACTTTCGTTATTGGTCGCCCTGGCTGTTGTTGTTCGTTGCGGTCTGGCTGATCGGCTTATTCAGTCTTGCGCAGGATCCGATAGCCCTGGTGGAACGAAACTGGGTTTTCATCCCAGTTGGCTTCGCCGGAGCGGTGCTTGGAAATATCTCCGCCGTCGGCGGCGGTATCGTGTTCATTCCCGTCATCATCTTCATTTTTCATTTGCCGCCCGTAACCGCTCTGAAGATCGCCTTGGCGAGCCAGTCATGGGGAATGACCAGCGGTGCCGTCGGTTGGATACAAAAGAAAGTCGTTCCGCTGCGCGCTCTAAGGATCGCGATACCGGGCTTACTGATCGGCAGCACGATCAGTTCTCTGGTGATTCATCCCAGCGCGCTGCTGGTGAAGCTGCTATTTGGGCCGGTCTCGATCTTGCTGGGTGTGCTGACAATTGTTCTTTCGCGGCGGGCAGCAACGGCGCCGGGAAAAACGGACATCCCATCCGAAGCGACAATTCCGTTATTCCTCATCGCGATTGTCGGCGGTCTCATTACCGGATGGGTTGCTATCGGAGAAGGCGAAGTTGTCGCTGCGCTCCTGATGCTTGCTTATGGCGTGGAGGTCACAGCCTGCATTGGTCTCGGCGTCGTGCTTTTATCGGTGAATTCCATTTTCTTGACGATCTTGCATCAGTTTCTGTTGGGCGGGATACCGTGGGACATCGCCGCGTTCACCGGTTTCGGCTGCGTGTTTGGGGCACGGCTTGCACCATGGCTAAGCCGTCACACGAACCCGATCGCGCTGAAATCAATTTTTGCGGCCATCGCGATTTGTGACGGCACGCTGTTCATCGTCCAGTACGTGGTGATGCATCACCATTAGCAGTGTCCGATGAGGCAAATGCGGCCGATGGCTTGTTCTATCGCAATGGGCAGCATGCGCGCCCCACCGCTGTCGGTTCATCCCCTCATCGCGCAATCTGGGTGATGATGTATAAGACCCCGGCACCGAACAGCGTCATCAACGTTGTCAAGAATTTTGGATGCGCGTGATGACTTTCCGGCAGAAGGTCACTTGCTCCGATATAGAGGAAGAAACCTCCAAAAATCGCCAGCACGAACGCCAATGCCTGTGCCGGCAAAATGACAAAGAGACTGGCGGCGGCGCCAAGAACTGGGGCTAATGCGTCCGTCAGAAGCCACGCAAAGGCTTGGCGTCGCTTGCCGCCATTCTTGACAACCAAACTGACCGTATTGATACCGTCGGAAAAATCATGCGTGAGCACCGCCATCGCAACGACCGCGCCTATAGCAGCCGACGCCTGAAAGGCGATTCCCATGGCAAAGCCGTCCATGACGCTGTGGATCGAAAGACTACCGGCGCCAGCCCAACCCCGGCCTACGTTCCGACCATCCCCATGATCGTTCGCTTGGCGCGCATTAAGTGCGACAAGGCGGTCGAGAACGACATATACGAAGAAGCCGATCGCGGTCACGCTCAGGATTTTCGACGGCCCGAAATCGCGACCCAATTCGAGCGATTCCGGAATCAAATCGAAGAAGGCAACGGCGATCACCGCCCCGGCGCTGAAGCCTAAAATAAGGTGCAGCTTGTCGCGGAACCAAAGCGCGAATAGCCCACCGATCATCGTTGCCGCAAACGCCGCACAGGCGACGGCCAAAACAACGATAGAATGTGTCATCCCCGGCAAGCGACAATTCCGTTTTGAATATGATGTTTGCAACGCCGATTTGTACTTTTATCTCATTGGCTCCGAACCGCAACTGGGCTTTCCAGAGCCAATCCATCAATTATAGTCGTGTTCGCATCCTTGTGGAGGTGTCGGTGCACGCGCAGTCAATGGAACGCTTTCGTCACGAGCACATATTTCTGGGCAAAGACCATGATCGCAATGAGCGAAAAACCTGGGGCGTGATTGCGCTCTGTGGCGTGATGATGGTGGCGGAAATCGTGGGCGGCTTGTTGTTCGGCTCGATGGCGTTGCTTGCCGATGGGTTGCATATGTCCACCCATGCGGGCGCGCTGTTCATCGCGGCGATGGCCTATACCTATGCGCGCCGCCATGCGAGCGACACACGCTTCACCTTCGGCACTGGAAAGCTCGGGGAACTGGCTGGGTTTACCAGCGCGCTCGTGCTCGCAATGATCGCGCTGCTCATCGGCTGTGAGAGCGTGTCGCGGTTCATTCATCCCGTTGCGATAAACTTCGATCAAGCACTTCCCATCGCGGGTCTCGGTTTATGCGTTAATCTGATCAGCGCATGGCTGCTGCGTGACGATCACGATCATGAAGAGCATGAACATGACGGCGCTGACGATCATCATCATGGGCACGATCTCAATTTGCGTGCCGCTTATGTGCATGTCATGGCCGATGCCGCCGTCTCGATTTTGGCGATCACCGGGTTGCTCGCTGGGCGGGAACTCGGATGGATTTGGATGGACCCGTTGATGGGAATCATGGGCGCATGCGTGATCGCGAACTGGTCGTGGGGTCTCATTCGGACCGCTGGTGGTATTCTGTTGGACATGACGCCGAAAGGCTCGCTCGCAACGACGATCAAAGAAAGACTTGAGATCGGGGAAGATCGCGTCGCCGATCTACATCTTTGGCGCGTCGGTCCCGGGCACTATGCCGTGATTGCAACAATCGTAACCGACCGACCGACGCCCGCCGCCGAGTTCAAGTCGCGTTTGTCTATGCTATCCGGACTGAGCCATGTCACCGTCGAAGTTGAGGTGTGCCCAGGACTTCATGTGTCGTGACGGCGGTTTTCAGCCCGATAAATGGCAATTGATCAGGACTTTTCGGCGGCAACCCGAGCACGTTAATGATGGCTGCATTACACGGAACGTAGTTCGCGAAACAGTTGCTTTGGTCGCAAGAATGCGGTCTACAATTGCCAAGTAAGTCTCAACGTCCGGGTTGCGCGTGCTGGCGAATGGACATTTCTCGTTAACAATGATGCGCCCAAGGCGGCGGTCGTTGGCGCGCGTTGTCTTTACGGTATTCGCGCTCATCACATTTTTCGTCCAGGGCCTTGCGACTCAAACCCATGTCCACTTTCCTGGTGATCGTGACATTGGCGTCAGTATTTCCGATTGGAATGCCGCACCTGTACTAAAGGCGTCGAGTTCACAAAACGGTGAACACGGCAAGCTCCCAGCCAAAGACGATCCTGCAAATTGTCCGCTGTGCCAGCAGATCACGATTGCAGGTGCATTTGTTTCGCCCTCGTATGTCGGGTTGGCGCCCCCGATACATATCCTGTTCGCTGCGCCATCTGCATTGGCGATTCTGCTTCAATTCAGAACAGTTTCGCATAGCTGGCATGGCCGCGCACCGCCGACAGCCTAACTTCCAAAATTAAAGAGTTCGAACTGATCAGCACTTCACTACGCAGTGTGCTGGTCGCGTTCTTCGTAGGCGACCTCACATCTATTGGGGCTCGTACTGCAATCTCGAATAGTTGGAGTTAGCAATGTTTCGTTCTTTCTTATTGACGTCGGTCGCGATGGCGACGGTCCTTATCACCAGCATGTCTGCAGGGGCGCAACAATCGACCGAGCCCCAGGAGTCTTACGCCCCTTCGACCTCCGGCGGCGTCGAGACGGTCACCGTCACAGCACAGCGCCTGTCAGACGCTCGCCAGGGCATTCAGACCCAACTAGGCGCCTCGACCTACACGGTCACCGCTCAAGATATTCAGAACTCGCCCGGTGGCGACAACGCGTTGCTCAACCAGGTTCTTCTGCAAATGCCGAGCGTGGTGCAGGATTCCTTCGGCCAACTCCATATCCGCGGCGAGCACAACGCCCTGCAGTATCGCATCAACGGGATCATCCTGCCGGAAGGCATTAGCGTCTTCGGCCAGACCCTGGACCCGCGGCTGGCTTCCTCCGTCGAACTCATTACGGGGGCGCTGCCTGCGGAATACGGGCTCGATACGGGCGGTGTCGTTGACATTCAAACCAAGACGGGCCTGTTCAAACCGGGCGGTCATCTTTCCGTCTATGGCGGCAGCCATAACGAGATCGAACCGAGTTTCGACTATGGCGGTTCGTCGGGCCACTTCAACTATTTCGTCTCGGGCGACTACGAAACCAATTCACTGGGTATTGAATCTCCGGATAGCAACCATACGCCGGAGCACGACCGTACCAAGCAGTATCACGGGTTCGCATTTCTGCAGGAGATTCTGGACGAACACAGCAGCGTGACGGCGATCCTGGGTACCTCGAACGATATGTTCCAGATTCCGAACCTGATCGGCACGCAACCGTCCGGTATCGGCGGCATCGTGGGGCTCGGTCCGCTGGACCCCGGCGGCAGCGGCAATTTCTTGCTGCAAGCGAACGGGCAAACGGCATTTCCCTCGCAGAACCTTGATGAGAGGCAGCGCGAAATCACCCACTATGCCACGATCAGCTATCTGCATTCTCAGGGTGCACTGGACTATCAGGTGTCGTTGTTCGGGCGCTATTCGAGCTTGAACTACACACCGGGCGCGAATAGCGGCGACATCCTGTACGACGGCATCGCGCAAAAGGCGTATAAGCGCGACCAAGCCTATGGCTTGCAGGCCGAGGGCGCCTATCATCTGGGCAGTAGCAACACAATCCGCTTCGGCACGACCTATGAAGCCGACGATCTCGTCAGCAACACATCGTCTTTGGTTCTGTCGGTTGCACCGGGCTCGGCGACCAATCCGAACCCGAATCCGCTCTGCACCGATCCGGCGAACACGTGCCAGACCTCGGACGTTCCTCTCAACATTGTCGACAACGGTACCAAACACGCATCGAGTTACAGCTTCTACCTTCAGGACGAATGGAAGATCATCAAGACCCTTACGTTGAATTTTGGTGTCCGCTACGACAAATATAAGGCCTATAGCAGCGGCGACCAATTTAGTCCCCGCATCAATGCGGTCTGGACGCCGTTCGACGGCACTATCGTGCACGCCGGTTATGCGCGATATTTCTCGCCGCCGCCCATCGAGCTGGTGTCAAGCTCGGACATTGCGTTGTTCAACAACACGACCAATGCGCCGGCAATTCCGCAGGATACGACCCCGATAGCCGAGCGTGCCGATTACTACGACCTCGGTATGTCGCAGCAGATCACGACAGAACTGAAAGTGGGCCTCGACAGCTATTTCAAATTGTCGAAGAACCTGATCGATGAAGGCCAATTCGGCGCGCCGATCATATTGACACCGTTCAACTATGCTCGCGGCCGGCAATACGGTGCGGAACTTACGGCCGATTACACGACGGGCGATTTTTCGGCTTATGCCAATTATTCTCTCGAACGTGCGATCGGTGAGGATTGGATAACGAGTCAATTCAGCTTTACGCCTTCCGATTTTGCTTATGTGCAAAATCACTTCATCGATCTCGATCACGAGCAGAAAGCCTCGGCGTCCGCAGGCATGGACTATCGCTGGGGACCGGCGGTATTCAGTACCGACCTGATTTATGGCACCGGGCTGCGGCAGTCGATCGTAAACCCCAACGACTCCCATGTGCCGGCCTACGTTCAAGTCAATCTCGGCGTTAGCCGCGACTTAACAGACATTGGGCTGAATGGCCTCACGGCACGAGCGGACGTCATCAACCTGTTCGATGTGGATTATCAAATCCGCAGCGGGACCGGCGTTGGCGTGTTCGCGCCGCAATACGCCCAAAGGCGTGGATTCTTCTTCGGATTGTCGAAGGCGTTCTAAGGCGATCTCGCGAGCGGCGTCACCGCTCGCGAATTCCTTCTCCGGAGAAGGACGACGATGGCGCGACAGAAAACATTGACATATATCCGGCGAACGGGTGGCCGACGCAAGAGTTGAGTCCGAGTTGGGCCGTTACCCGCACTCTTCTTTGCTGCGCTGTGTTTGGTCTCGGCAGTGGTTGGAACGCTGATAGATCGCGCAGCCGAAAGATATGAAGCGAAGCCGCGGCCCGCCGCACAGAAGCCTTCTTCGAGGGATTTCGCGCGGGTCGTGTCGAGACATTAGAGAACGAGTCAGGCAATGAACGAAGGTTCGGTCGGGACGCCAGCGAGCGGCAGAACAGCGAGACTCTATGATGGTTCAAAACTCAAGAGCGAGCAGCATGCGCGGAGCCTATGCCGTCCATATAACGAACATCAAGACAGGCAGAAACAGGAGAATGAATTGTTGGGCAGCCGTCGTGCGCTGGAGACGAACGAGCTGAAGCGGGCGTTTGGGATCGAAGCAGAAACCGGCCGGGGTGAGCGCTGCCGTAGGTCGTGAGCGTCATCGAAGGACGCGCGAGGACGGCGGCGCGCCAATTCAGAAACGATTGAGGAAACGCCGCGCTGTAAAAAGAAAACCCAACCCCAAGCCGAAAGAGCAGGGGAGAATACCGCAACGACGGGGGAAATTATGTATACGGATATAGGGCAGGGGTCCTTAACGCCCCCTGCATATTTTCACGGCGTCGATGGTGTCTTGGTATTGCTTCTGCATCGCGCCGATGGCCAGAGCCATCTTGCCGGCTAGCTCGGAGTCCTGCTCGACACGCTGCTTGCTGAAGTAGGATTTGAGAGCGCTATACCATGCATCCCGCACGAATATGCCGGCGCGTAGTCCCGGACCCGCGGCATTTTCGAATTGCTTGGCGGTGACCAACGCCTTGGATACGTCCTCGATCGCCTGGTCCGAGAGCGTCTCGATGGTTTCCATCGCCGGTGAATTGCTCGGATCGCCTGCGAACACCGCGCGGAATTCCTGGTTCTTAAGTTGTTCGCGGATACCGGCATCGCGCTTCGCCGCGACGCGAAATTCCGCTTGCATCGTCGGGCGTGCCACGTACCAAGCGTCGTCGGCGCTCACGGCCACATCGGCGAACTTCTTGGACCAAACGACAAGACGCCGGTCGATGCCGAGCTTCGTGGTGAGCGCCGCGCGGGCCTGCTGCAACTCGGCCAAATAGCGCAGCCGCGTCGTCTGCTTTTTCGAAACGATATTTTTCTCGGTCAGGAACGCTATGCGCTCCTCCAGCTTGGAGACGGACGCCGCAGCACTTTCGGCGTCCGAGGCGTATGCGGCTCCCGCCCATTCGAGCGCCGCCTGTAGGGCGTCCTTCTGGGCGTTTCTGCTCATAGCGGTCCAGTCGGATAACTCTTGCTGATTTTGTCGATTGGAATCCCGCAGCTGCTCGATTGCCGCCCTTTCTTGCGCGGCATTTTTTTCGACGACGTCGCAATCGATCTGACACACGCCGCCGCTGTTCTCGTATCCCTTATCGCACCGGCAATGCACGACGTTGTCCGCTTCGGATACCGGATGGGAGTTCGCGGGACAAGAATTGGCGTGAGAAGGCGCGGTTGTCGCGACCACGCCAAGCATCGCGGCCAGCAGGCAGAACTTCAAATTATTTGTCCAAGACATAAATCTTGTTCTCCAGCGCCGTGTGCGCCTCTTTGAACGCAGCGACCGCCGTGTCGAGCTTTGTTTGCGCTTGGCTAACCTGCGTGGCGGGCGCGTTCGCCGTGGTCGCGGCGCTCAAGGCCGCATTGGCTTCGGCGACGTCCTTATAGGTTGCGAGCTCGGCCTCGCGCAACTTTCTGACCTCCGGGTATTTTTTCTCGAACTTCTTGACCTTGACGGACGGCATTGGAAACAGCACTTGCGACGCCTCGAAATGCGGCACGGTGGCGGTCACGGTCCCTTGGTCGAAGAGGCCTTTCAGGGTTGCAAGATCTTGTTGGGTTTGGGCGTTGTCCGGATCGCGCCGCGCCGCTTCGTCGAAATAGCGCTTTGCCGCCGCCAGATCGCCATGCTTCATCGCGAATTCGCCCTTGTAGCGCAGCGTAATGGGCGTGTCGGCAATCGCCGAAAGCTGCGAGGCAAACCCGCTGTCCACCGTCGAAAGTGCGGGCATCTGCGATCCGGCTGCGCTGGGGCGGCGGTAAATGATCACCGGTGGCCCCACGGCTGCGATCTCGGAATTGTTGCTGTCGGCCGGGCAATCTTGCTTGCCGACGGGGGTGAGCACACCCTTGATCCAGCACTGATTTCCTCCCCATTGATCGTCGGCTTGCGCGCCCACCAAAGGCAGCGTCGCCATCAGGAGGATAACAAGAGATTCTCGCTTCATCCGATGCCGTCCTATTGTGCGGAAACTAGTGGAGTGGATTTGACATTCGCCACCCTGCTTGGCGCGAACACCGAAAGCGAATGTCAAATCCAAAACTCCACTAGAAACCTATAGTTGCTAGTGGTCCTTTGATTCTAACATTCGCAAAAATGCCCGGCGCAAACGGGATGCGAATGTTCGAATCGGACCACTACTGCGCGTCTGCGCACCGCGATCCGTGTCGATGATCGCCCGACCGCGGCCGCTTACAACGCGCTGGCGCGAGCGCGGATCGCCACTTCGGTGGAAGGCGCGCCATCCTGCGCAATCAAGGCAACCGTGTAAGTGCCGCGTTCGAGCACGATGGTTTGGGTTCCGACGCCGCTGACGATGACCTTCATCGGCGGTTCGCCGGTCGCTTGTTCGCCCGCGCTGACCGCCTCAAATTGTTCTTCCGTGATGACCATGAACAACAATCGTTTGCCGGGCTCTATGGAATAATCGAGCGACACCGACGCCCGTTCGGGGACATAAAGATTCGATGTTGCGCCGCTCCCGGGAACGGTGAAGGGCTGATCCAGCAAAACGCGTTCGGAGGGGCCAACCGGTATGGAGTTGAACGGGCCCGCGGACGCTGAAGCTCCGAGAAACAATAGTCCGCAAACAATGAGCGCGACGCAGCGCGCAATTCTTTCAAAAAGCGCGGGCGCTGACGCGGTAGGTGACGGACGCTGGTTCGGAATCTGCGTTAAGAATCGCGACATAGTAGTCCCCCTCGTCTACGGTAAGAGATTGGCTTGCGGTGCCGTCGATGGGTGTACGAACCCTCGGCCGTCCGCTGATCGGATTGCCCGCATTCATTTCCTGCTTTTGGGCCGCCGTGATCACCAGCAGTGTGACCTGCTTTCCCGGCTGAACTGCGAAATCGATGGAAAGAAAGGCCCGGCTGGTGACGGAAACGTCGGACCCGACCGCGCCATTCGAAGGAACGCTGACCGTCTCTTCGGAATGAAGTGTCGCCGCTTGGGGATCAATCGCGATCGAATCCAGCGGCCCTGCGAACGCCGCCTCCGACAGCAGCATCATTCCGCCAACCAATACGCACCGCACGCCAGCCCGTAGCAGTTTGCCCATGGCCGCCCCGCATTAGAGATGCACAGTCATTATCGCGCCACCGCTGTTGTGTAGCAATGCGGTCTTAACCAAATACCGAGATGCGCGACGCGGATGCGAATTAGAGTGAAGTGACTTTTCTAGTTTTGATCAATTGGCGGGGCTTTGCTTGGCATGACGGCGGACCAATTCATCGTGGTTTGCGCCGGTCATTCGCGAATGCCGTCGCAAACGCGAGTAGGGGATGGGAGAGGGTCATGGACGGCCGAAGTTTTGGATTGAATTGAATTGTTTTTGTCATGTCCGGCGTGCTTCGAGGCGCGGCCGCGCAGCTCAGCACGACGCGCGCGAGGGAGTTCATAACGACAGTATTTGAACCTTCCAGAAATCTATGCGCGCGCATGGATTCCTCGCTTCGCTTCCGCCTTCGCCGAAGCGGAGCTTCTGCTCCGCGCAGGTGGGTGGCCGGGAATGACAGCGCATATTCTCAAACCAAAATGGCTCAAAACGTCACGCATGCGAATGGCGGCGCAAACCACCGGCATTCCGAACGGCAGGCAACAACCCAGGACGCCCATTGGAGTTTTGGCGATGGACAAGATGATGTGACACATTTCTGACAGCTGGGCACAGCTAAATTTCCATTACTTCTTGCGACAAATTCAAAGCGTAGGGTCAAATCGCCGTTAAGGCGTGCCGTGGTACGTCGTGGGGTCAAGTAGCGACGTGAGGACCTGAGCATGGCCGCAGCGACAGCTTTTGCAGCATCTACTCTTGCCGTTATTGCCATGGTGGCGCAGCCGCCAGCGGCTCCCGCACCCGACAGCGTGTTGGCCTCCTTTTATGGAAATACGCTGGTCACCATAGATGACGGCATCGTTGCTCACTTCTATTACAACGCCGATCACACCTTCACCGGCACCGTTCCCAAGTTCTATTTTGCGCTCAAGGGAACCTGGTACGTCAACGACAAAGGCGAAGTTTGTCGCGTCTTCGACCCGGCACCCCCCACGATCGAAAACCCAGATTGCGGGCGCTTGCTGGTGCATGATCTTGGCGAGAAGAACGTCGATGCCGACGGTCACGGCGAGAAGCTGGTTGCCGGAATACAATGAATGCCAATCGGAATAGGAAGCGATTGACCGATTTCTTTTGACGGTGTCGTTGCCCGCGTTGGCGGCAGCGTTGCGGCCGCCGCCCGCTCGGCGGCGCCGAAACAACTTAAGAAGCGCAACGCAGGCAACCCCGGTCTTAGCACCAAGACCGGCCGGCCGTTTGCGTCACCCCGGCGCTTTTGCCAAACGCATACTGGTGTTCCGGCGCGAATCCCCACACACTCGCCGGGCTGTGGGCACCCGCGCTTTACGCTTTCAGACGCTGCCGTCTCCGAAGCGCTCTTGCCGTTGGCATTTGGGAATCGAGGCAAAGGCCATGAAGGCACTTTTGATAAGCGCGATCGTCGCCGCGATTTGCTGCGTCGAACCGGCATTCTGCGACAGTTATCTCGCCCTCGATTATAATCACGTCAGCATTTCCGGCGCCACGCTGAATGGTGTCGATGCCGGTATCGGATATAAGTTTGGGAAATACCTTGATTTCGAGGGCGGCTTCCAAGGGGCCTATAAGGGCAAGCAGACATTCAACGGCGGTTATTTGGATGCGATCGCTCACATCCCTCTTGGAAAAAGCGGGTTCAGTGCGTTTGTCTCCGGCGGCGGCGCTTTCCTCAGCGAAACGACGCCGATAAAAAACGGCTTCATGGGGGTATGGGGTTCGGGATACCGCGCCAGCGCGGGTGTCGATTATAGCCTTTCAGCCAGTTGGAGCATTCGTGCCGCTTATCGATATCAAACAGCGGTCGTGAAGATGACAAGCGAAACCTTGGGCCTGACCTTCAGTTTCTGACGAGGCTCCGCGCAGAGCCGCGACCACGCTCGGCGCTGAATAGAATCATTTCCGACGCCGCTTCTTCGCCGAACTGATCGCCAAAACTTGCCGTGTTTCTGTCGCGACCGTATCGGGCGACCCTCACCCAATTGTGAACCGCGATAGCATTATTCTCCTAGTAGCTTTCGGCGATATTTACGACTGTGCAAAAGGCCGGGCGGTGCAAAGCCGGGGCTGATCGGACGTTGAGAGACCGTCCGGCAAATGTCGGTCGCAATGTCGCCATGCTGTTGCATGCAAAACAAGCGGGAATAGAAGACATGATGAGGGTCGGCAGGCAGTTCGGCGGCTTGGCGGCCATAGCGTTGGGCGCGTTCGTTCTGCTGTGGGACGATTTCGCGACACCGTGGGAGAACGTCCCGGTTGCGCCGCCGCTTAGGGGCGGGCTCGCTTATCTCGTCGGCGCCATTCTGATTGTTGCGGGTGCTGCAATGTTATGGCAGCGCTCGGCAAAGTGGGCCGCCTTGGTATTGGCGGCGATTTGCGCAGGGTTCACCCTGCTGTGGGTGCTGGTGGTGGCGCACGCGCCGCTGGTTTACGATTCCTGGGGCAACGTGGCCGAAGAATCCTCTGTCGCTGCGGGGTTCCTAGCGCTTTTCGCCAGCGTCGCTCCGCTGAAGACCGACAACATGGCCCGGCTCGCACTCGGCGCGCGCGTATGGTTCGGCATTTGCTCGCTATCCTTCGGCGTCGTTCATTTCGTTAGTCTTACGGGCTGCACCGCTTTCGTGCCGAAATGGATGCCGCTCGGCGGGCTGTTTTGGGCGGTCTTCACGGGTGTAGCGCATCTGGCAGTGGCCGTGGCGCTCCTGTCCGGAATTCTGGGCGCTCTTGGCAACACGCCTTGCGGCCGTCATGTATCTCGGATTCGGTATATTGGGCTGGGGCACTTTTCTCCTGGCAAAATCGGATCACTTCACGTGGGGCGGCGCGATCATCACCTTCACGCTGGCCGCCGGCGTCTGGATGGTCGGCGATTTCATCGCCGCCTTTCCCCCGAAGGACGGCGAACTTTTTCTTCCTCGCCGGCATTAGGTCCTGTTTACATAGTCGTCACGGCCGCGACGCTGCCGATTTTGCCCGTTTCCGGCAGAGTCCGTAGCAACCGCGTACGGACGCGCGTAGCGCGATGCGGAACATCGGGCAAGCGCGGGCAAAATCGGCGCGTCCCGAAGGGTTTCGGTGAAAATCACCGGCTGGTGCGTCGAAGCCCTCGACCGTATTGCCCGATACGCTCTTCGGGCGGTCGCGGCTGTCGCCGCTCCATCTGCCATCCGGCGTTTTCGCTCGAAACGCGGCTCGCAAGGACTATGTAAACAGGACCTAGCCGGCGCAGCCCGATCCAAGTCGGCTTACGGACAATCCAAGCGAGGCGACGTCAAATTCCGATGATAATCGACAAACGCCGGCAAATAGATCCGATTCCGATATGCTTGGGGGACACAATACTGAATATACAGCGCTCCTCGGCAATGGGTCAGAATTTCCGGATTGGATCAGTCGATGCGACCCGCGCGGCCTCGGGCTGCCTCTATCATGTGTCCTGCCGCTGCACAGCGAAATAAGTATAACTCAAATAAGCAGATAGCAGTTTCTTAAGCTCGCATCGCCATACTGTCTGAAAGGGTATGAGTAGTAGCTGGCATGACCGGTCCGGCGGCGTCTGAAATTTGGGGGAAGCGCGATGCTCGTAGTGCCAAGCGCAGTCGCGTTCTGCTGAGCGGAAAAATCGTGTATGGCGATGGCGCCTATAGCGTCAGTTGCACGATTTACGATATTTCGAGCAGCGGCGCCCGCGTCGCGATTCCCAAAGGACAGTCTCTCCCCGGCGAAGTCTATCTTATAGACATCAAGAACCGCGTTGCTTATGCCGCGCGCGTCGTTCGGTTCCAAGTCCCAATCTTCGGCCTTCAATTCACGGCGACCTATCCGCTATCAAAGCCGCTCAAACCGCAACTCGAATTCCTCAGACGTCTGTGGTTCGACTGCGCGGCGCGCTGACAGTTTGGCGGTACGTTCCGACCTGAATTAAAAGGACACAATACTTAATTCACTCCGGAGTTAGGCACTTAGAGCACATCTCCCTAAATCATCGGTGCCGTCGGCTTAGCGTTTGCGGCCCCCAGATGACGGTAACGCTTGTGGCGATAGACGCCAAAATCAATCCGTTGATACGGGGATCAAAAAAGGAGCCGTGAGTGGGAAAGAGTTGCCACGCCAAATTTGACATGGCGTGCAACAACGTCACGGCGAAAACGCTTTTCCCCGTGTTGTTGTAGAGCCAAACCATGATGACACGCATCGCCACCGTGCCAAGAGACCACCAGGCGATCCAGCCGAACGATCGATGCGCCTCGAGGAGCGGTATGTAGTGAATGAGCGCCCACACCGAGCCCAGGACGAGGCTGGCCGCGAGCGCACCCCAGCGTTTCTGCAAAGGGTCGATGGCATACCCCGACCAGCCGAGCTCTTCACCCAGAGCGGCGACAAAAAAAACGATGAACAGAATGATCCCGGTCGGAAGAGAAAATTGAGGAGGCGGGACCGGCATGCCAGTCCAGCGCAGCGCCGCATAGGACAGAACGGCGACCAACGGGGCTAGAAGCAATATCGGTAAATACCAAATCTTGGGTCCAATGCGCCGATAATCGAAGGATCGTTTCAGAAGGGCGATAGCGCCGGCCGCATTGTTCTCTCGATAGACCAACAACAATGCCGCCGCCGCGGGGCAGACGGCCATGAGTGCGGCGAGCGGGAGACCCGGCAATAGCTGCGTTCCGCTCGCCCAGCCGATCAGCCAGAACGGAATCGCCAATGCGTATACCAGCAGAAAAAATATTAGAGGCGAGCGCGACCTGCCGTCCGTCTTAGAAATTCCGTCTACCGACGGTGAGAATAGCGGCATCGTCGGTTCCACTTCTATAAAGGAATTGGCGCGCGGCCGCCGTTCGAGTCCCGCCTCGCGTCGATGCGCTGTCGAAATTAAGTATTATGTTCCTTAATTCACTCCGGCCCCGGAGTTTCCGCGCCGTTCATCAGGATATCCCAGCGGGCACCGAGCCCCTCGCCATACGGCTTCAACAGCGTGCGAAGTCTCTGCGCGTCGCTCTTCGCCATTGGCTTGGCAGTCTCTTGTTTCCCCCAAAACCGCATGTCCAATGCGGCGGCCTTTAGCGCCCGTCCGATTTGTCCCCTCACCAATTTGCGAACCGCCGCGGCCAGCGCCTCGCAGCTCGCATTGTAGGTACGTTGTCTGCGATCCTGCCAATGGCCGCTATCCGTCGGCAGTTCGCGTTCGAATGCCTTGAGGCTGTCGATATATTCGTCGAGCGCGTGGCGTTGTGCGAAAGTGAGCGCGCGCTCGCTCTTGCCGAGCTGTTCCAAGGCGCGCGGCATTTCCTCATGAAGCGCATGAAGGCGTGCCAAGATTCCCGGCAAGGGTCGCGGCCGTCTGGTCGTGGTGTCGGCCACAAGGATGTGCAATGCCTCGTGACGTTCCAGCAACGTCTTGGCAAACGCGTACCGTGCCGCACCGAATTGGGCGAAATCGCGAATGACGCTCGTCAGCCAAACAACGATAGAAAACAAAATGCCCCAACTGATGAGGCCGCTTACGATGGCGCGAATGAAGTCGGGGTGAATATGGCCGTTGGGCCAAAGCGCTGCGACAATGTCGTGTGCGAGACTTCCCATGTTACCCCCCCACCACCGGCGAATTCTAGTGTCGTGGTTTCGAAGTTCGCAAGATCACCGATATCGACATTTTTGGCGAACTTCGAAACCAAAACGACACTAGTTAGACCGTCAAGCCTAGAACAAGTCCACCCGAAATATGTGACATCCGGATTTCCGTTGCAGGTCTGGCAGGATGCTAAAAAATTACGACGGACGATCGCGGGAATTTCTACACGCCGGCGGGCCCAAGCCGAAGGAGCAGGGGCGAGACGACCATGGGCAATTGTAAACGGCCCCGTGATTTTTTGTCTAAGGCGTCAGCCGAACCACGGCGCGCCGGTAACCGACCAGCGCCGGCGTGCCGTCGTCCCACACTTCCAAGATCACGTGAACCTCGCGCCCAGGCCCTTCGCCGGGCATGCTCGATGTCGGTGGCGGCACGCTCAGCGTGGCATGCAGCGGATCGGAGACGATCAACTTCGGCTCGCAGAGCGGCGAGCTGGCATCGTCATAGATCCACCATTTGTAAGTCAGTTTGTCTTTCTTGTCGGGATCGTGCGTGCCCTCGGCGGAGAGCGCAACGCTTTGCCCGAACTTGGCGTCGATGTGCACCGGTTGGTAGGACGTGTCGCCGTTGAGCACCGCAACCGGCTCGTGGTTGGCGCCGGCGAATTTCGGCGACAGCGTCCAAGCGATGCGCCCCGCAAAGTCATTCTGATAGGCTTGCCGCCAGCGCCAAATCGTCGCTTGGCTCGAAGTATAACGCTTGCCGTCGACGCCGCTTACGCTATCGGATGTGTTGGAGTAGAGCCCGTATTGGTCCGCCACTTTGCCGTAGCGCCCGCCCCAACCGCCCCAATCGGGATGTTCGGGATCGGAAAGTCCGCGCGAAAGGAGATTCAGGAAAGACGGCGTATCGCCTTCCATCTGGTACATCCAATTGGGATACAGCAAACCGAGCGCGCCTTTGCGGATGTTGCTATCGATCCACGCATTGGTGACCAGCCTGGTGTCGGGACCGCTGGGATGCTCGCCCTTGGGATCGTCATAGGTGTCGCTTGAGATCCCGGTCCATGTGGCGCTGTTGTAATGACTGAAGGCGTTGACGGAGGCGATCCAGAACAGTTCGGGAAAGTTTTGTCGCGCCCACGGCCCGGCGTCGTCCTGATCGGAGATCGAATAGACGCGCAGCTTTGCCACGAACGCCTTCACTTCTAGCGGCGTGCGCGTCGCGCGTACATGATAGAGCGCCTGTGCCAGATCGGCTGCGCCGCCCCAAAGCGTGATCCACAAGGGCCGCGGATCGGCCTTATCCGCTTCACGGATGATCCAATCCGAGCCTTCGGTGTCGAAGCCCTCGCCGACATGCGAAAGCCCATAATGCGGCTGGCCGCGCTTGACGAGCGAACGCAGCGACGCCGCGTCCGGATAGGCCTTGTCGTGGATCCGCAAATTCTTGAGCACCTTGGCATAGCCTTCGATGCGCTCGAGGAAGAGTTCGGGATGGATGCTCTCGCGCTGCCAGGTCGAGGTGGCGGCGATGAAGCCTTCGGCATCCAACTGATTGGTGTAGAGCAGGAAGCGCACGAAGAATTCCGAGTCATCCGGCTCGTTGCCGATATCGGATATCACGATCACGCGCGGGGCGGCCTGGGCGCCGACGGCGCAAGCAAGGGCGCAGAGCAAAAGAACCGGCCATTTCATGGGGACACCTTCCAGACACTTTTCGCAAAGAGGAACATGAAAAACGCGAGGTGAATTCTATACGCGACACCTTAGTGCATGATCTTCTGGGATAAAATCGTCAGCACCGTTCTATCCCAAAAGATCATGCTCTCGTTCGGTGTTGGGGAACTGTCATCGCATATCCCCAAAAGATGCTTCGGCCAATCGAATGCCTTCAATCCTTGCGAATTGATTGCCAGAACCGGCGTTCGTCGCGATCGGGATCGTTTTCCACCCGGCATTGGGCGTTGAAAATCATCACCGCGCGTTTGTCCGTGTCGTAGCGCGGCCAGTCGGGCTGACTTTCGGCGGCCGGCACGCCTGCGCGCGCGAAGCTTGCGAAATAACTGCTGACGGCCTTTGAGGTGGCGGCAAGTCCCGGACCGTGGCCCTGCAAATCCGGCATTTCGTAATTGTAGAACACCACGGAGATGTCGGTGGCGTGGCCGGCGCGCAATGTCCAGTCCGTGCCCTTGATCGGTACGTCCGACTGGAAATCGTTGCGGTAGCGGTAGACCGGCGCCGGCTGCAGCGACTTGCGATCGGCAAGCGTCACCGTATCGTTGCCCATGACCAAGGCCGTTTCGATGGCGATGGCGCGTTCCACCGGCGTCGCCTGCGGACGGCTACGGTGATAGATGGCGAGAATGCGGTCCGCGGCACGGCCCAAGCGCTTGTGCGCCGCCGCTGTCACGGCCGCCTCATCCATATGAAAGAATTCCGGATGATCGCGCTCGAAGAAGGTGGCCTCGTCGCGCATATTGCCGATCAAGAGCGGCACATCGGCGGAGAGGGCGGGCGCATCCGGCGAGAACGGATCGCGCGGCAAATGGGTACCGTCCACCACCGGACCAAAAGCGCCCAGCGCCTTGCCGCCCGCAAGCCCCAGAGCGACGAGCGTGTCGGCCGGCACGTCGTTGAGCTTGCCAAGATCCTGCGGCGCGATGCCGAGGCCCGACAGCACCCGGCGCGCGGTCTCGCTGGCGGCCTCTTTGGATTGGCCGCGCAGCATCGGGCCGCTTTGGATGCCGGCCTTGGCGAACAGTCCGTGTGCGGACGGCATCGCCATAATGGCGCTGGTCTTGGCACCGCCGCCGGATTCGCCGAACACCATCACATTTCCCGGATCGCCGCCGAACACCGCGATGTTCTGCTTTACCCAATCGAGCGCCGCCACGATGTCGAGCATGCCCTGGTTGCCGGAGGTTGCGTATTCCTCCCCGCCAAGCTCGCCCAGATAAAGATAGCCGAAAATGTTGAGCCGGTGGTTCGAGGCCACCACCACAACATCATAGAGAGAGGCGAGACGGGCGCCGTCCTGGATGTTCTGGCCGCCGGAGCCGGTGTTGAAGCCGCCGCCATGGCAAAAGAACATCACCGGGCGCTTGCGCCCGTCGTTTACCGCCGGTGTCCACACATTGAGCACCAGGCAATCTTCGCTATAGGCGGGTTCGTGTTCGCCATAGGTGGTGCCGGGCCCCTGCATCGCCGGCGGACCGAGGCGCGTGGCATCGCACACGCCCGTCCAAGGCGTCAGCGGCGGCGCCGCCTTGAAGCGGTTTCGACCCGACACGGAACCGGCATAAGGAATTCCTTTGAAGGCCAAGGCGCCGCGGCTGTGGCCGCCGCGCAGACGACCGCTCGCGATCTCGACGTCGACGAAGGGACCGACCGTCTGGGTGGGCCAAGCAGGCTCGTCGGCGCGCGCCGGCAACCACAAAGAGGGTGCGCAGATCGCCGCTCCGCCGATCTTCAGAAGTCCACGGCGGTTGAAGGAATGTGTCAAAGCTTCTCTCCCGGGTTGGCGATTTGCGGGCAGTATAGAGGTTTCATCGCCGATGGTCGCTCAATTCTCAGGCGGCGGTGACGGAAGCGCCAAACCCCCAAGGTGGCCGGGCCAATTGGATCTGCGCGGCAAAAACGGGACAGCAATACGCGCGTTTGGGATCGAGGGGACGTGTCGGGTCGAAGGAAAACTTGATGGTGGCGAGCGCGGTCGAGCGCGCTAGAAGCGCGCGCCGGCAAACCCGGCCCTAAGCCGAAAGAGCAGGGGCGAGCACAAGTATACTGTCCCGCGATTTTCCGCCTTGGTTATCCGTTGGAGAAAAAAATAGCACCGGCGACGCATTGAGATCGCTCGGTATTCTGTTCGCATCGTGTGGCGACGGCGTTGAAGGGCATTTGGCTAAAAAAATAGGAAAGTGAGATTGCTAGCCTTGGCCTTCCAGAATTCATCGACATTTGCTATCTATCGCGGCATCTGCGGTATTGAATAATTCACGCGGCGTTCTTCGCGAGTCTTTAATTCACGAAGGGAGACGCATATGGATTCTGGTATCGACAGTCCGGTCGATTGCACCAAATTGGTCGAGGCAATCAAGGCGGCAAACGTGACGTTTGTGGGACGCTATTATCGAAATAAGAATTCAAAATGGGCAAAACTAACCGCAAGCGAAGCGCAAACTCTTTCGAGCGCGGGGCTTCAGATTGTAGCACTTTGGGAAGGCGCCTCGGATAACGCGAAATATTTTTCGTATGCCGCAGGCGTAAGCGATTCAACCAGTGCATATGTCGAGGCGATGAGTGCAGGTCAAACCGCACGCACACCCATCTACTTCGCCGTCGATTTTGATGCGAGCCCTCAAGATATTGCGGGATCGATCAATGACTATTTTGCGGGCATCGCCGCCGGCTATCAAACAGTTAGTCACGGAAATCCGTCCTACGATGTTGGCGTATACGGTTCGGGCGCGACATGCGCTTGGCTATTGGGCCATAGCCGAGTGACCAAGACGTGGCTCGCAATGTCGGGAGGTTGGGCTGGTTCCCAGTCTTTCGATGCTTGGAACATCAAGCAAGGAAAGGGGCTGGGCAATCTCAATTTCGATCAGGATTCGGATGTCGCCAAACCGGATTTCGGCGGATTCCAAATAGCGTGACTCTCATTTATTGGCGCCTGCGAGTGACGTTTGGGGAAGAAGTAATAACTGGCCGGGGGGCGAGTGCGGCCGAGCGCCTGCGCAGCGGCACGGTGAAACGACGAAAGAAGTGCCACGCTGGCGGCCTAAGCCGAAAGGGCAGGGTGCACGTCAAGAGGACTGGGGGAATTATGCATACATTCCCGTGATTTATATTATTGTCTTGGGCAGGAAGGACCGCACCTTGCGGATTATGCGGCCCGCTGTCTTCCGGCGTGAACAATTTGCAGTATTTTGTTCACACATGGCGGCGGGAGCACGTATCAGAGGCAATTTGAAGTTGTATTAATCTGTATTCTTCGCCATGCTTTGAGCCGACTTAGCTGGGGCGATGCATGAGATTCGACACTTTCGTTCGCGCTATTTGGGCCGCTTTAATTTTTGTTCTCTGCCTCGCCGATACGGAAGCAATTGCACAGCCTGCATCAGCGGGTGGCTACCCAAGTTCGCCTGCAATTGGAATCCTTGGAAATAATTCGAACCTGCCACAATTGAATCTGGACCTGCCATATATGCCGCTAGGCAAACATAAATCATCTTGCCCTACTTGCTCCCAGATCGGGGTTGGTTCGGGCGGTGTAGGGGGCGGTTCGGACGGCGTATTTGGTGGCGGCTTTTACCCTCCGGCGTCGCAATCAGGGCCGCTATGGTTGAAGCAATATAAGGCGTGGCTATCTAGTCAGGCCGCCTGCACTCCGCCCAAACATCTTGTTCAGCTCGGGACTCACTACTATTGCATCGACACGCACAAAGGCCCGCCTAATGCCAATGAGGGTGAGGGCGGTTAGCGCATCCGTTCGTACCAACATGGGGAACGGTTCTGGTGGAATACCAAGCGGCGGGTCCTACCACACCGAGCCTCCACCTAAACGGCACCACGTGTGCGCTCCATTCAAACAACTCGTTTACCTTGGGAATTAAGACGTATGCACCGGCTCGCAATAGGTATTGCCCTAGTGCTATTGAGCACGATTAACGTATCAGCCACCGCGGCGCCACTAGCGGATGAGCAAGAACGTCAAGCTCAAATTCAGTCGATCGAAGAGAGTAAGCTGGCGGTGCAACGAATGCATCTTCAGCTGGCCCTTAATCAGTTACAGCTCAAGCGCGCTAAGCTTGAGGACGACCATCGCATTTTCACTCTTTACAAACAGTCGGTCGAAGATGCCGTTATCTTTACCCTCGTCATCGTAATGACATCGGCGGGTATCTATATGAGTTACATTCAGTTCAGAAAGAGCATCGAATTCGCCAACGCCACCCCACAATCGCAGCTGCCGACTACACAAAGTCTACCTCCGCCGCAATCCGATGAGGAGCATCCGACCGCCGTGGGGCAGCTTATGCCCGCTACCGGTGCAAGAGATACATCAATCAAGATCGATTTGACCGGCATCGAAATTACTTCATCAGTAATAGGACTCTTGGTCCTGGCCGCGTCTCTGGCGTTCTTCTACCTGTACGTCGACAAGGTCCTCGAGATTCGCGAAATCGGCGCGCCCGCCGGAAGTCACCAGACGGTCGGCCAATAGATTAAGTGACTATTCGAATGGCATATGGACGTTCTGGAATTTGCGTTTCCAAAGAACTCCATGCGCGCCGAAACGACGGAAGACGCGCGACGCCGGCAAACCCGGCCCTAAGCCGAAAGAGCAGTAGTGAACACCGCGATGACTACTGCGCCACAACGACGTCGCCGGACTGCACCGGCCGCGGCAGGTCGGCGTAGGGCAGCTCGATATTGCCAAACTTGATTGGAATGCCGGCGCACATCAACGCGTCGGCCCGATCGCAGAGCTGAAAATGAAGATGGGGTTCGGTTGAATTGCCGGACGAACCGAGCTTTCCAATCACGTCACCCGCATGCACCATGTCGCCCGCCTTCACGCGCAGGCTGCCGGGTTGTAGATGCGCATAGAGCGAATACTCGCCATTACCGTGATCGATCAGCACATGATTGCCCGCAAGGCCGTTGCTCCCTGAGGAAAGAAGTTTGCTCTGCCCCTGCACGAGCCGCGCAAAATAGCTCTGTTGCGTTTCACCGGGCTGACGCATCGCCGTTGCATCTTCCGGTTCACCGTCATGCGCGACAGCCACGCGACCATCGGCGGCAGCCATGACGTTGGCGCCGTAGTCGTAGTAGTCGGAGAACCGCGAACCGTCGCCGGAATGGCTGAGGCCGCCTGCACCCAGGCGAACGATATCGAAAGCGAATTCTTCGGGAAGCGCCCAGCGATGCGCAGTGTAGAATGTGGGACCGTTGCCGGCGTACCAGACGCCGTGAAGGGGAAACCTGTAGGCGATTTTGGAAAAGTCGGAGCGGATCGGCAAAGTGTTGCTGACTTCGGCTGGGCGGCCGCCGACCGCGCCTGCGACGCGCACGCGCAGCGTATCGCGTACGCCATTGAATACGAAGGCTTGCTGCGCCACGAGCAATGCCTCTCCCCGGCTCAATGTGGGGCCGCCGAGCTTCACGCCGTCGGCGATCAGGTCTTGACCGCAAAACTGGAATGGCACAGCGGCGATCATGCCGGCAGCCTGCACCGCCTTGCCCTGCGCCGCATTGTGCGCCACGTCGTCGCCTGTCATCCGCCGCGTGTCGACGACTTCGTCGCCCCTGAGCAGTTCAATCGTAATTGCTTTGACTTCGAAGGGCGTCTGGTCATTGTTGACAATCGCGACATTCTGCAGGAGCAACCCGCTGATATTGCGGTGGTTTTCCTCCGGGTAGGTTCGCACCTGCGCGGCAGGGCAGAATTGAATTTGCGGCGCGGCGTGGGCTTGGGCCGAGGCAGCAAGGGCGATTGCCGCGACGAAAATCCGTTTCATGGTCGCTGTCATTGTGTTGCGCGTTTCCTCGCCAATATATCAGTTCGCGCCTCGTTGACGTGCATGCCCCGTGCGCATGGCCCAGTTGCGCAAGCATCGCGCCTTCGACCAAAGCGGCATAATCGAGAAACGCCCGCGGGTTCGAAGGACGCAATACTTAATATACAACGCTCCTCGCTGAGGTTATCGCATGGCGGTCTCGCGGCGGTGATCGCCTCACTGAACCTGTCGCTGCGGCAGCACCACGACATGAGTCATGTCGTCCGTCGGTTTCTTCGCCGCGGCGCGCGCCTTATCCTGCTTGCGCTTGTGCATCCGGGCGGCGAGGGACAACACGTGTCCGTCTTCGATGACGCAGGCCGCACCGCCCTGCGCTTCGATGGCACGTGCCAGAGCGCTCGCCTCGTTTGGCGAAAGCCCTTGCTGCACCGTGGTGCGCGGGCCGAGCTCGGTGGGAATGCGGGCGACGAGCTTCATGGACTTATCATTCCCAGCGCGCCATACGCGCCGCAGATTTGAGAAATTCGCCAACGCGATCTCGCCGCCATCCGCCGGCGGAACGCGGTGCATCTGTGGCGCTGCGTGTTGGTGATGTGCCGGAGGGATTGGAAAATCATCGCAGTTCCCCGCCATAATGCGCCCGCAAGAGGGCTTGCGCGTCGGCGATGGTCTCAGCCGTTGCGCGCTTGACGAACGCGCCGTCGCGCCTTTGCCGCCGCCATCCTCTATTCCACAGCGTGCCGGCGAGACCGCGTGTCTGGCGCAGGACCACGATGCGGATATGCGCGTCTGCCTCTTCGATCTGAGCCCCGAAATATTTGGCGACGACGCGAGGTTCGCTCATGCCGGCGCCCTCTGCGTTTTGACGATCGTCATCGGCGCGCCTGCGAGCAGCCCATCTAGGAACGCCGCCAGCGCCTGGCCGTGCGTCGGATCGGCTTTGAAATTCAGCAGCGGGAGTATCGAGCCGGTCTTGTCGGTCCGCGCATCGATAAGCGCTCGGGCGCCTTCGTGACGGAAATACGTTGCGTCCACCAAGTCTTCGCCCAGCATCGCCGCGTCGCGCTCGATCGCCTCATAGAGCAATTGACCCGGGCTTAGATGTGTGACGCCGAAGGCCATCTATGCGGCGCTGCGATGGTTTTCGACGGCATCGACAAGACCGGTCAGCATCTCCGCCAGATCGCGCGCGCCCTCGGCGGTCAACGCGGCGGTATCGCCTTCGATCGCAATCCACAATGTTTCGCCGCCGCTGTGCATTTTGGAAAAACACGCCGACAGCTTCACTTCGGCGTTCGGCAGTTCCAGCGAAACCCGTTCGTGCTTGGCAAGACTCTGCATCAGAACCAGGCGGCCATAATGTTCGGCCAGGATGCGAAGCCCGGTCCTGCGTTGGATTGGTGTTGTGACGGTTTCCATCTTTCCTCCCGGCCACGGCATGGCATCGCGCGGAAGGATCGTAGGATGTATCCTATCCTACGTCAATAGGATATATCCTATGAGGGCGCTTTTGTATGGTCCGCGTCGCGGCGTGGGCGTGATCGGCTGGGAAATAGGCGACAGGAGCTGTCGCCATATTCCTGACGCAGAGCCAATGGACTTACGCTAGGCCCTGTTTACATAGTCCTCGCGAGCCGCGTTTCGAGCGAAAATCGCCGGATGGCAGATGGAGCGGCGACAGCCGCGACCGCCCGAAGAGCGTATCGGGTAATACGGTCGAGGGCTTCGACGAACCAGCCGGCGCCCCGGGGCGCGAAGCGCCCTAATTATATGATTGGCGCGCAAAGCGCGCCGGGCACCGAAACCCTTCGGGACGCGCCGATTTTGCCCGCGTCGCCGCGCTTGCCCGATGTCCCGCATCGCGCTGCGCGCGTCCGTACGCGGTTGCTACGGACTCTGCCGGAAACGGGCAAAATCGGCAGCGTCGCGGCCGTGACGACTATGTAAACAGGGCCTAGGGACTAGGCTTTGGGCAGGATGCAGCCGGACTAGTTCCCGCAAGCCGCCCGGTTTCCACCGGGTCGAAGATGCCGGCGCCCGTAGAGGCCATCAATGAAGACTGCAAAACCGGCCCGTTCAAATTCACCGACCTCGTTTCGCCCGCGACATTGAACGTGACCAGCCCTTCGGGCGACCACGAAACCAACACCGGCACGGGCGTTTCCAAGTCGAAAGTGTTGTAGAGCGCGACCTGCTCGGTGTCGTTCTTGTCTTTCAGGTTGACCGTCAGGATCAGAACCTCAAGCGGAGGTTGGAAGTCTTCGGCGGCAATCTGCGCCACCGCGCGGGTGTTCGAACTTTCGACGTTCAGCGACATCATGGGAAGCCATTCGGTTTTCGGCTTGCCGAGCCGCGTGAAGTGGGCCTTTAGCCAAACGGCGTTGATGCCGCAATCGATGGGTACATTTTGCGACTGGTACGTGCCTTCCTCGACATCAAAGGCGAACGGCTTCAATGCTCGACCGCTCACGAAATTTGTCGGAGGGCCGGAGGGCGCGTCGACTGCAACCGCGCTCGCCACTGTTCCAAGCAACACGACCAACCCTGCGAGCTTGTGCATGTCCATCCCCCCTTAAAAGGCCGGCGAAGCATCGGCAAATCTGCTCGCAGATCCATTCCCCGAGGGATATTAGACTGTCATCCCAAATGGCCGCAATCCGCGGCGCGCTTCTCAATAGAGTCAACCACCTATAACGCGGCGTGTTTACCGCCGCGCCCATTCTGGCGCGGAACCATTGCCGGGCTGCAAAACAGTCTTCCCCCGAGGCGTCACAATGGGAGGAGAGGAGGGCGGTCGACGCCGTCGAGGCACATCGAAAATGCCCCCTACGGCAGCAAATCGATGACGGCGCGCCGGTTCTTGGCCTCTCTCACGCCGTCACGCGTTTGCACCGCGAGATCGCGTTTGCCGACACCCGACGCTGTGATCGCCTCGCGCCGCGCGCCCATATCGACCAAGGCTTCGACCACCACATTGGCGCGACGGACGGAGAGCCGCTGATTGTAGGCTGCCGAGCCCGAGGTGTCGGTATGCCCGACGACGGTGATGCGCGTTTGGCCGCCCGCCCGCGCCGTATCGATGACGTGAGTGAGAACCGCAAGGTCTTGAGCGCTGAGCGACCAAGAATTGAAATCGAAATAGACGGTGTAGTCGCTCGGCGCACCGGATACCGCAGCCGGCGCCGCTGGAGCGGTGGCAACGGGCGGCGGCGGCGCGGGCGCAAGTTGGGCCTCCAACCGTCCAAGGCTGCGATTGAACGAGGTGTGGCATTGAAAAGCGGCTGCGCTTTGGCTGGCGATGCCCGTGTTGACCACCCAACAATCATAGTCGGCCTGAGCGCGGGCGGCATCTTCGGGAAAGCGGTCCTTGCCCGCATCGACGGCCCGGACCAGACGGGCGCGCATCATCTCGAGGGTCGAATTCGTCGCCGGCTCGGGCGCGACATCCTTCCCCCCGGCGGCGAGCTGCGCCTTGTCGGCGAAAAGCTTGGCGAGCATCTCGGTCGGACTTTGCTCGTCCGGCGAGGTTATGCCGAGATACGAAAGCGGAGACGAAAAGAAACCGCTGCTGTGTTCCGCGGTCGCCGTAGCGAAGGAATCCGCGAGGCCCTGATAATTCTTGGACAAGGCCTGATCGAAGGCCGACGCTCCGCTGCTGTCCGAATTGTCGAGCGATAGGCTTGCGCAGCCGGCGAGGAAAAGGCTGAGCGCCGTCGCGGCAAATAGGCTGAAGAGCGAACAACGATTGGCCGATAGACGCATTTCAATCCCCCGAACGTTTAGTCAGGTCGAATCCGAGCCCCAGCGAGGCCTAGTGTCGTGGTTTCGAAGTTCGCCATATCATGGATATCGGCATCTTTGGCGAACTTCGACACTAGCATGATGCATACACCTATACCGCGGACGGGGCACGGCTTTAAGTCCCGGCGCGCGTTTTTTGGCCGGTTAGGGCACGGGACGGGAGCACGATTTACAACACTGGGTATAGTACTCTTGTCACTGGATTATCCCGGCAAGGGTTCCGCGCGGCGACCTGGGCAATCCGAGCCAGTTCACTCCGACATTGCCCTCATTTGCCGCTCGTCTGGTGGGGCAGGCAACCGCGTTGCGCGATTAGGCTGGAACGTAGGTCAATCTGATCGTGTCCTCGCCAATGCGATCGCTGGCCACGAGGCGGAGCGGCGGCCGGGGGCCGGCGAAGAATGGCGTGCCGTGACCGAGCACGAAGGGGCGCAAGTAGAGTCGATACTCATCGATTAGACCAAGTTCGGTCAGGCTTCGCGCCAGGTCCGGTCCGGCGACGTCGATCTCCCCGACGAGCCGAGCCTTCAGCTCGCGCAGCCGCCTCGACGTCATCCTCGACCAGCGTGGCGTTGGGGCCGACCGACTTCAACGAGCGCGACACGACCCATTTCGGTTGGCTTCGCCACGCCGCCGCGAAGTCGCGTTCCTCCGCGTCCCACTCGGGCTGGTCTTCGTCCCAATAACGCATGATCTCGTAGGTGCGGCGACCGTACAGAGCGGCCGGCTAAGTCGCGCACGTGCTCTACGAAGTGATGAAAGAGCGCGGGGCCCGGGCGCATTTCCAGGTGGTCGACATAACCGTCCAGGGACTGGCTCAATCCGAAGACGAGCTTCGCCATGCTACAAAATCTCCATCCCCCAAGCTCGGATTAAAGGGGTTCGGCGAGGATCATTGCGGCTTCCAAACCTCGCCGTCAACGCGTTGCCGGCGAAGTGCCGTCCGCTTCGGTCAACATCATTGTTGACCGCACGCGGTGCTCTGCAGGGCTGCCGTCGCAGCGATGACGTCGTCCCATTTTTTCTTGAATGCGGGAATATCGACACCCTTCATATCCTCACAGCTCGGATCCGCTGCGTTCTCCACTTTGACGACGGCGTTTTTCATCTTCGTAACAATGGTGCAAAGTTCGGCATCGTGGAAGTCGGGGTTGGGCATTGCCTTAATAGCCGAAAGCCTTTGGTTCAAATTCGCGAGTTGCGCATTCGCTTCTTTTAATCCGTCGATCGCCGCGGAACAGTCCGCTGCAGGCGAGGCGGAAAAGTCCAAGGCAAACACGGCGACCATGACTGCGATAATGTGTCGAAATGACGTCACGTTTCATTCCCCTTTTTTTCACCGGCGCGGAGTGTATCGAGGCGCGTTGCCCGCATCAAACCGAGAGGCGCGGCGGGATGACGAAGTCCGCAGCCAAGCTCGATCTTGTCTTCCATGCCCTGGGCGATGGGACGCGGCGCGCCATCTTGGAGATGGCGAGCGAACGGCCGGTATCGATATCGCAGTTGGCCGAGCCGCTGAACATTACGCTCGCCGCGATCGTTCAGCACGTGCAGGTGCTGGAAGAGGCGGGCCTCATGCGCACCGAAAAACTGGGCCGGGTGCGTTCCTGCCGTATCGATCCCAAGGGCCTCGCCCGGGCGCGCAAATGGCTCGACGACCGCCGCTCGCTATGGGAACGCCGCCTCGACAAGCTGGGTCGGCTTCTTGCCGAGGAGTAGGAGAGGGGCAAAAGAACCTTCTCGCTTTGATGCGAAAATAGGGCGAATGAGGGAGCGCATGTATGGCCAGGTTTGGCGACGGTTGCTCCTGGTGCGGATTACTGTTGACGGCCGCCTTGAACGACCGTTTTCGGGAGTGAAGCGAACCTTCCCGGCGCCAACATAGTTCCGGGTCGCGCCTGCCCTACGTCCTCTCGCTGTCGATCAGCAATGTCACGCCCCTTCTGCGCGCACCCCCCGCCGCCATTCACTGAGCGCACCTCCTGCCATCCAGGCGCCCGCTGCTGCGCATAGGGGGTATCCCCCCCCGGCATAGTCCCAGAAATGCGGCACCAGTGCCACACCTCCTCCCAGGAAGAGAGCGGTGAGCGCGCTCCCCAATACAGATCGCTCGATAACGAATTCACGGGTGGCCGTATCGAACGTGATCGAATCCAAGCGGGAAACCATCAAACCTAACAGGAAGCAGGCCAGGATCGCCCCGACCAGTATCTTCGATTGGACAAGTGTCGGCGGCCAGAAGGGCATGACATAGAAGGCGACGAGAATGCAAAAACCCACGCCGGCCACCAAACTAGCTGCTGTGCGCACCGGGCGCGCCGATTTGGATCGGGAGACGACACGCTGGAAAACAAAGGCAACAACACAGATGATTGCCCCATATATGTACGAGTTCTCTCGCAGCGAGTGATCAAGCCAGTCCATTTTCCCCTCCTGAACCGAATTGGGTGGGGATATTAGGGCGAATTATTTCCGCCGCCCAGATGGCAAGTTTTGGCGGATCTTTCCCGTTCGGCCTACATCCGCAGTTGCCCCGAACTCGCGGTTCGGAGTAGGTCGCAAACGCGCCAATTCTGGACCTACGATGCAGGGCTGCCGTCTCGATTGACCTAATCCCACGGGTTGTTGGTTCGGCGGCATTGTGACGGCTAACCGGACCCACCCCGGGCTCAAAAATCATAACTGTCATTCATTCGTTCTGGTAACAAAACCGGTAGGTCCAAACCGCTCATCGCTCATGGGCGGCGAACATCAGCCTTGTCGTCGGTGCCAGCAGGGATTTTTGGGCGCGGCTTGAAAGCCTTGAATAAGACAAACAATATCAGCACGACAACTGCCGTCACCATCAGTGAACGCCCCATTCCGCTCCATGTCGGCGGAGCCCTAAGAAGTTCGAACGCGCCGTTGCCAAGAGCAGCAACGATCACGAATTGAAAGCGCGGAAAAGGTCTTTTGAGCGCTCCGGCCGCGCCGATCTCCGGCTTGTATGTCAAGAAAAAACCGCTACAAACAAGGCACAAAGCGGGCCACGCGAATATCAGATAGTCCCTCCAGCCGGCACGCGACACGTCAAATCCGATCGTCATCGCAGCCGACATCCAAACAGCCGCGCCGAGGAAAACCAAACCTATCGCAACGCGAAACGCCCGCTGCAAGCGCGCCAAAGAATTCGTGTTTTCTTCGAAGTCATTTGCTGGCACGCTGAAATCTCCTGCCGGAACCGAATACGCGACCGCTCATATTTGCATTAGGCCCTGTTTACATAGTCGTCGCGGCCGTGACGACTATGTAAACAGGACCTAGGATAGCACGCATGAAAGAGAACACTTATGGCCACGCTTGGCGACGGGTGCTCCTGGCGCGGATTACTGTTGACGACCGCATTGAACGACTGCTTTCGGGAGGATTTTGTTGAAAAACTCGACGCTGACCTCGGCTTTTCCGGCCCCGAAGTCTGAGAATGTTGGATTTTGCGCGGCTCGCCGCTTCAGATCGCCATGACGGGCTGTGGCATCGGGATCAGCTTGGCGAGTTTTCTGAGGTTCTGGGCGATGGCGGCCAAGGTGAACTCGTCGCGAGCGCCACAAGGGCCTCGTAGTCGTAATCGCCCGAGCCGCAGAATGCGTTTGAGGTGTGCGAACAGCATCTCGACTTTTTTGCGCTCGCGGCGGGACTGAAGGTATTCGGGCGTGTCGCGCAAGCTGCGGACGATGTCGCGCGCGGCCTCGTGCACGCTGACGGAGACTTTGCGCGCCGGCACGTCCGGGCAGCACTTCTCCTTCAGCGGGCACTTTGAACAGTCTTTCCGGCTCGCCCGGTAGATGCGCCGTTGCTGTTTGGTGATGCCCGTCCTGAGCAACCATTAGGTGATGGACTGATGTTCGACCCATGGGGTGCCACGGGCAAGAACGGTATTGGCGAAGATGAGAAGCTTTCGGGCACAAGCGACGAGAGCGACTTTGTGGGGTTTTCCGGCGGCAATGAGCCGACGATAGAGGGTGACAAGCGCGTTGTTCCACTGAAAAGCAGCCGGCAGCGCGGCGGCAAAGAGGCTCTTGCGCAGTCGTGCCCGCCCCCCGGCGATGCGTCGCAAGCCCTGATATTTGCCACTGTCGTTGTCGAATGGAGCGAGGCCGGCAAGCGCGGCAGCCTCTTCGCGAGAAAGTGTGCCGAGTTCGGGCATACGGATAAGGAGCGCGAGGGCGGTGCGCGGGCCGATGCCCGGCACGCTTTCTATCAGCGAAAGACGTTTGGCAAGATCGTTGTGACGGCGCAACGCAGCCACGATCTGCTTGAGTTCCGCCGTACGCCAAGCCTTGAGCCGCTTGAGCTCGCCCTCCAGCAGATCGCGATGGCGCGGATCGCGGAAAGCTTCGCGGCGTGTTTTACAGCGCACGATGTCCTCCTCGATTTGTTCGATCAGCGTCAAATGCTCCGCGAAAGCTTCGAAGCGTGTATCTGGCGCATCTTTAATCGTCGTTGCGGCCGCCACGCAGGCGGCGATCAGAGCGGCGTCGATCCGATCATTCTTGGCCCGTTGCAGATGGAACATCGCATAAGCGCGAACCTGGATCGGTTGAAACACGATGACCGTGAAGCCAGTCTGCCGCAGATGGGCCACAACGCTGCGCTCGTAGCCTCCGCTGGCTTCGATGCCGACGCGGTCGACCCCCCTGCGGCGCAGCCAAGACGACAATCTGCGATGACCTGCCGCGTCATTGTCGATTTGAAGGCACGACGTACCAGCGGCAAGCGCCACGTCGAGCTTGGCTTTGCCGGTGTCGATTCCGGCGGCTTTGATGCTATGCTCCGTCATCTTCGTCATCCCCTCCTTGCGATGCGAACCCTTGGTTCCGTCAACCATCCGGGCCTGATGAAGAGCCGGCCGCGATCCTGCTCAGGAGCAGTCCAAAAGACTGCGGTGCAAACGATCCGACGACCGGCGGTCCGGCTCGGATGGCCATCCGAGCCGGACCGTTCCTCACGGAACCACACCAATCTATCGGATTGCGCTAATACAAGGTGGGTGAAGCGCCGGCGATATTGCAGCAGCAGCTTGCCCGCCGGGCAAGTGTAACGATCGGCCTCAGAATCGAAGATGAAGTCCGACAGACTGAAGGTGCCGTCGGTCCGTTCGGATTTGTCGAAGAGCGCCACATGCGGGGCGATCTGTTTCTCGGTGACGATCCAGTTCAAAATCTCCGATGTCCCATAGGGGCTGTCACCGCTGAGACGCTGCGGTTTCAAGCCAAAGCGCTCCTCGGTGCGTTCAATAATCGTCTTGGTGGCGCCCACTTCAGCCTGCCGGATGGCGCGCGTCGGCTCGACATCCATGATGATCGAAGCTTTGAGGTCGATCAGGTAGTTATCGGAGTAGGCGAAGAAGGCGTGACCCTTGTGCGCGCCGGTCCATTGCGCCGCCGGATCGGATGTGGCGATGAACTTCGGCGTCACCTCGCTCGCCTTGCCCCACGCCTCTTTGTCCAGCGTGTCCAGATACTCCTGAACCGACCACCGCGTTGCTGCCAGGGATTGCCAATCCGTCTCTTCCGTTCCCGGCACCGAGCGCTGCTTGTTGGCATCCGCCGCGATCAGGCTCGCATCCACCGCAAAACCCTCGCCGCCGACCAGCCCTTCCTTGATTGCCCGCCGCACAACCGTCTCGAAGAGTTGTCGGAACAGGTCGCTCTCGCGGAAACGCCCGTGCCGGTTCTTCGAGAAGGTCGAGTGATCGGGCACCGCCCCGTCCAACCCTAACCGGCAGAACCAGCGATAGGCCAAGTTCAGATGCACTTCCTCGCACAGCCGCCGCTCCGAGCGGATGCCGTAGCAATAGCCCACCAGCAGCATTCGGATCAGAAGTTCGGGATCAATCGAAGGCCGCCCGGTCGAGCTATAAAACGGCGCCAGCTTGGCCCGCATCTCGTCCAACTCGACGAACCGGTCGATGGAGCGCAGCATGTGATCGGCAGGAACGTGCCGGTCCAGCACGAAGTCGTAGAAAAACGCCGGTTGATCCACCTGCCGTCCCATCATCGAACCATCTCCCGACTCGATGACGATAGTGAATCAGCACTCTTTGCGGCCCTCAACGGAAGAGTTTTTCAACAATAGCCGCCAAAAGCGGACATTGGGGGCTGCCTGTGCAGTTACCTCATTTCATACTTCTGCTAGGAATTAGTGGCTTCTCAATGAGTGTCGCAAATGGCGCGGCCACGATTTGCTCGACCGGAGCTATTGTTCCTCCTCTCGATGAAATCGTGAGATATGGTCTTGCTGAACGCACTCAGGTTTGACCTGTAGGTTTAATTCAAACAGCCTTTCGGGATACGCGTGTGGTTATCGCTACGCATCACGGGCGTTGGTGTTAAGGCGCTGCCTGGGCCATCTCGCGGACGGACTGCCAGCCGGTCGGGCTATCCTTTGACTTCACATAGACCACCATGGCGCGGCCATGGGCAAAGGTTGGGCTGCCGCCCGTTTTCGGCGTGGTCTTTATCGTAAAAATGCTGGTTTCGACCGCGGTATCGCCGAGAAAGACCAAGCTTTCCAGCCGGTGCTCCACGAACTCCATCTTCACATTGCGGAATGTATTGATCAGGCCGCGCCGAAGTTCTTGCCGGCCGTTCACGACATTGGTTCCGCCGAAATATTTCATCACGTCCGGACGATGCAGGGCAACGATTGCCGCCACGTCACCGCGTGCGAAGGCGTCGCGGATCGCCTGAGTGGTGCGTTCCAGCGATTGCCGGTCCGCGCGGCTCCCGCCCGAAATGGCGGCCGTCGGTTCCTGGGCCTTTGCCGGGCTATTCAGGCCGCCAACAACAAGCAACACAGCGAAGATAGCGCCGTATCGCATCGTTCACCCTCCTGTTTGACTGCGAATTGAACGCGCCGGGTTGCGGGCGCCGCGATAAGGAGAGCATCGCAAATTGCCATTTGGGTCAAGATCAGGCGTTAAAAACTGCGCAATCCCCAGTCGGATTAAAGGCCCGCTTGGTCTTCGCCGGCTGAGTAGGAGCCGAGTTTCGAATCCCTCAAGGCGCCGCAATCCCGAGTTCAGAGTCAAACAGAACCCCTCTTCATGTCCGCTTTTGGCGGATATTGTTGAAAAACTCCGAAATTCGGAAGTGCAGAATTCGGCCAAATCATGCTGACATCTTGGATCGGATTTGGATGTCAGTTCAAATCGATTTGGAAACTCCTACAGAGATACCACGATTGTGGAGGAGGTCCCACGCATCCAGTTTTTGAATCGCCGTGTATGGCCTCGATTTTTTGATGGCATCTCCCTTGGGGGACTTTTTCAACACTATCGGGAGTGAAGCGGACCTTCGCGGGCGCCCACCTACTTCCGGGTTGCGCCATTTCCGGTCATTCGTTTGTATAGCCATCGCCAGTAACTCAGACAATTTGTATGGCCAGATCGACCCGAATGGGGCTAGGCTAATTGCGTGTATGCAGGTGGCAAAAACGAATGAAGATGGTTAAACCCGCGAAGGTTCAAGCGGCGCTTCGGATCGCGCTCGTGGCATTAATCGCGATATCGGCGAAGGCCGCACCGCCAGATCCTACCGTCGCTTTCCCGGCAAAAATGCACAGCTTCCCCCTTTATGGCGAAGCGGTAATTCCGAATTCGAAGCCCGGACCAGATGAAGAAACGGGTGCCGACAAAGGTTGGATTCAAAAGGTCTCGCATCCCGCGATCCAAGTTTATCTACCCGCCAAGTTAAAGGCCACCGGCGCGAGCCTCTTGATCATACCGGGCGGCGGCTACACGGGACTTACCTTCGACTTCGAAGGCGTGCAGCAGGCTCAGTACTTCATCGACCACGGCATCGCCGCGTTTGTCCTCAAGTATCGGTTACCCAGCGACCAGACGATGCAGGACAAGTCCATCGGGCCGTTGCAGGATGCCGAACAAGGCCTGCGTTTCATTCGCCTGCACGCCAAGGAATGGAATCTCGATCCGGGGCGTGTCGGCGTGGTCGGCTATTCGGCGGGAGGGCACCTCGCTGCGACCTTGGCGACTCACTTCGAAAGATCATACGTCGCCAACCCGGAGCGGGTCAGCTTGCGTCCTGACTTTTTGGTACTGGTCTATCCCGTCATCAGCATGAACCCCAAGATCACGCACATGGACTCGCGGACGGCGTTGCTGGGGCCGTCGCCGCCCGACGATCTGGTAGCGCAGTTCTCGAACGAACTTCACGTCACGAGCGAGACGCCGCCGACGTTGATCCTCCACGCCGCCGATGACCAATTGGTAGATGTCGACAACAGCATCGTCTTCCTCGAAGCGCTCCGCCATGCGGGTGTGCCCGTCGAGGCGCATTTTTTTGAAAAGGGCCAACACGGTTTCTTTCTACTGCCGCGGGACCGGTGGCAGGGGACAATCATGGATTGGATCACGTCGAATGGATGGCTGTATCCGCGCGCCAAATGAATGGGCTCGCAAATAAATGACATACGCAGAACAATTGCCTGACGTGTTCGGAGCGCACCGCCAATTCGTCGGCACGAATTCCGTGAATTGCACAGTCATACATTGACCTTCTATGTCCACCGTTGGCGCAATCGAGACCTATTCTAAGTGGCAAGAATAGGTCCGAGAGCAGTCATCGGTGCTTCGGAAAACTTGCGCTGAAAGCGACAATTCAGCCGAACGAAATAGCGTCGGCCATTGTATAATCCATAGCGGTCGGAGGCCTGATCGTTCATGGAACATTTGGTTTCCTGGGCAATCCCAATCGTAGTCACCTGTGCCGTCGTTGCGTTCGCGCGATGGCGTCAACGGCTAGCTCTTGCTCGCGGCGCCGGTGACCTACCGACCCGTCCGTACTTCACCATCCCGGACGACGTCGCTTCGCCGGGATCGCGGAACGCTCGGCTAGTCCTGACGACGTGGGACCTCGTGAAACGAAACTTTGCTGAAGCCATTCTCAAATCCGCGAATATCCGTTTCGCGGTTACCGAGGCGACTGCAGAGTCGGGGGACGTTGTGAGGGGTGGTCCCGTCTACCAGATGTTTGTGCTCAATGAGGCTCAAGCGGCAGAAGCCAGGCAAATTCTGCGTGAACAATTAGGGTCGGAGTAGACTTAATTTCGAAACGACGGTGCCAGGGCGTTGGCGTGCCGCTTCGCCACCGCTTTTTTCGCCGGCTGACCGACAACGCATTCTGCAAGACGATCGAGCTCGTTCAGTTCCGCCGCATGGCGACGTCCCCAATCGCACAACGACATGATGAGCGGCTTCAGGCTGAGCCCGAGCCGGGTCGCGCTGTAGTCAACGCGCGGCGGCACCTGTCGGAAGATTTCACGGTGGACGAGACCATGTTCTTCCATCTCTCGGAGCTGCTGGATCAAGACCTTTTGGCTCGCATTGGGAGCGAGCCGCTTCAGCTCGGAGAGGCGCTTCGGCCCGGCGAATAGATGATAAAGGATGACCGCCTTCCAACGCCCCGCAATCACTTTAAGGGCGCGCTCGGCAGGCAGCTCTGGTAGACGCTTGGTCGGCTTGGCCATAGTTACCTTCTGGTAAGTATAGGACAAATTCGTATGTATCTCCAATCGGCAGCATACCACCATAATGGCTCGTAGACACTTGGTTATCTGCGAGGCAGGCCATGAGACAGGTTCAGTTCCGTCGTTTCGGTGGACCGGAGGTCCTGCAGGTTGTGGAAATGCCGACGCCGCACCCAGCTCGAGGCCAAGCACTGGTTCGGGTTAGAGCGGCCGGAATCAACTTCGCCGAGACGCTCATGCGCCAAAACCGCTATGCGGTGACGCCCGAGCTCCCGGCGGTTCCGGGCACCGAGATCGCCGGCACAATAGAGAGCCTCGGCGACGGCCCCGGCAATGGATTCGCACCCGGCGCGCGCGTTGCGGCGCCGCTTTTCGCGACCGGCGCGATGGTGGGAGGCTATGCAGATCACGTGGTCGTCGATACGAGCCTCCTCGTGCCGCTGCCGGATGGGCTATCATTCGACGCCGCAACGGCATTGATGATTCAGGGGCTCACGGCCCTCTACCTGACAAGGCAAATCCCCCCCACCGGAAAGTCCGTCCTCGTCACGGCCGCAGCGGGCGGGGTCGGTTCCCTTCTCGTCCAGCTCGCCAAACGCGGTGGGGCTAAAACGGTTGTCGCCGCCGCCAGCTCCGAGGGCAAACTCGATTTTGCTCGCTCATTGGGGGCCGACGCGGGCGTCGACTACACCAGACCCGAATGGGTCGATGAGGCGCGTGCGGCAAGCGACGGGGCCGGTCCCGACATCATCTATGAGTCTGCCGGCGGCGATATCACGAAAGGATGCTTCGCGGCATTGGCGCGCGGCGGCGAACTCGTCGTTTACGGCGCACTGAACATTCAAGGCTTTCAGTTTGGGGTGCCGGACCTCGTCAGCCTCATTTTTAAAAATCAGTCGCTGACCGGCTTTGCCTTACCGACGCTGCTGACTGCGGACAGTTTGACGGCCGGTCTAACCGAGCTCTTCGAGCTGGCTGTCCGCGGCAATCTTAAGGTGAAGATCGGCGGAATCTATCCGCTGGAAGGCGCAGCCGAGGCGCATCGCGCTCTCGAAGGGCGTGGAACCACAGGGAAATTGGTGCTGGCGCCGTGAGGAGCACCGGGCGTCGAGGCGAGCGCTGCGCTGCGGTTGCGATCCCGAGAGCCGGTGAAGGCTGAACCTCGATGCGCGTCTTGATTGTTTGCGCCCATCCCGAACCGACCAGTTTCAACGGCGCGATGACCCGCCAAGCGACTGCGGCGCTGGTGGAGGCGGGCAACGAAGTTATTGTCTCCGATCTGTATGAAATGGGTTTCGATCCGGTGTCGGACCGCCGCAACTTCGTTACGATGAAGGATCCCGTCCGCTATGATCAGCAGACGGAGGAAGCTTACGCCTATGGGCATGGCGGATTTGCACCGGAGTTGCAAGCGGAGATGGACAAGCTGCTCTGGTGCGACGCGCTCATCCTTCAGTTTCCGCTGTGGTGGTTCGGGTTACCGGCGATTCTTAAGGGCTGGATCGATCGCGTCTTCGCGGTGGGCCTTGCCTATGGCGGCGGCCGATGGTTTGACCGCGGTGTTTTTGCCGGCAAGCGAGCCATGTGCTCGCTGACGACGGGTGGTTCTTCCCGGGTATTTTCGGAATGCGGAATGAACGGGCCGCTCGCCTCGATAATTTTCCCGGTCCATCACGGCATCCTTCAATTTGTCGGTTTCAGTGTGGTCGAACCGTTCGTGGTTCACGCGCCGGCGCGCGCGAACGAGAAGGAGCGTCATAGCCATCTGGCGCGATATCGGGAATATGTAATCGGACTTGCCGCTGCGCCTATCATTGCCGGACCGAGGACAGCCGACTACGACGAACGGCTTGTGCTGAAGCCTTCCCAAATTTGTTGATATCCAATTGCAATGCGCGCGGTCGGCTTCGCAAAGTGGGATCGGGGCTAGCGTAAAGCCTTCTCGACGCGGCAAAGGTCGTTTGCCGGGCGCGTTTCATCCGCTAGTCTCGGACGGTCGCTGGAGATCGAACGCCCAGTATTTCTAGACCGGCGCGTGAGAGGGAAATTTTCGAATGCACAAAGAATTTAAGACACCGCGCAAGGTCGCTCTGTTATGGGCGGTGGGGTTCGCCGGGGCCGTCGCCTTCAATCTTCCCGCCTATGCCCAAACGCCGGCGGCGCCCACACCACCATCCGCATCGAGCATTCCGCCGATGCCGGACAACGCCCTTTATGTCGATCAGCCGCAAGGCGACATCGTGCGTTTTCCGGGCGACGGGCAGGGCGCCTACAAGACTCACCGCTATCGCGATCTGTTCGTCGAACAGCTCGGCGTAAGCCCCGCCGACAGCAAGGCCAAGATCGACGCGGCCTTCCGTCAGCTGTTTCACGGCGACGGACAGGAGCAACGGCTTTATTTCGAGAGCGGTGCGAACGCCAACGGACCGCTCGCCTATATCACCGACTGGGCCAACAACGATGTGCGCACTGAGGGCATGAGCTACGGCATGATGATCGCCGTCGAGCTCGGCAAGAAGCGCGAATTCGATGCGCTGTGGAATTGGGCCAAGACCTATATGCAGATCACCGATCCGCAAAATCCGTCGGTCGGGTATTTCGCGTGGTCGCTGGGGAGCGATGGCAGCCCGCATTCCGTCGGCGCGGCGCCGGACGGCGAGGAATACTTCGTCATGGCGCTCTATTTTGCCGCGCACCGCTGGGGCAACGCCAAGGGCATCTACAATTACCAGGCCGAGGCCGACAAAATCCTGCGCGGCATGCGCCATCACAAACTCAGAAGCGGTACGTCGCCGTTCCGCATTCATCCGGGCGATGCGCCGTTTGTCTGGCCCGAGAAACCATGGCCCAGCATCAACAGCCGCGCCATGCTGGCCGAGCTTGCCAAGGCGGGAAAGAGTTGGCCGCCGTTCAAGATTCCGCGCGGCCCGCGGCAAGAAACTGTCGGTCCGATGGTGGCAGAGGCTTACAGCATGATCCGTTTCGTGCCGGAAGTGGAGCGGGGCGGGGAGACGGACGTCTCTTATCACTTGCCGGCCTTCTACGAATTGTGGGGTCGCTGGGGACCGAAAGAAGATCGTGCCTTTTGGCTCAAAGCGGCCGATGTCAGCCGCGCTCTGTTCGTTGCGGTCGCCAATCCCCAGACTGGCCTGTCGCCCGATCTCAGCCATTTCGACGGCGCGACGGTTCTGACCTCCGACGGCAAACCCGATCCGTTCGGTTATGACAGCTGGCGCAGCGTGTCGAACTGGTCGGTCGACTATGCCTGGTGGGGCAAAGATCAGCGCCAGCGCCTGCTGAGCGATCGCCTCCAGAATTTCCTCTACGGTCAGAACATCCATACCTTTGTCGACCGTTACACTCTGGACGGCCAGCCGCTTTCTACGCGTCATTCTCCCGGACTGCTCGCCACGGCGGCGGTCGGCAGCTTTGCGGCGAGCCCGGGCGCGGTCTCCAAAGCCTTCCTGCAGGAATTGTGGGACGGCGCGGTGCCCTCAGGCGAGCAGCGTTATTTCGACGGCATGCTCTATTTGATGAGCCTGATGCATGCGAGCGGGAATTTCCGCATCATCGAACCGCAAGCGGCGCGGAAGTAGCGGAGGATGTGCCGTAGAAGCCCGCGAGGTCACAGAAGAACGGGGCGCGAAGCGTGCTATGCGTCCCTCGGTTCGTTTGGTGTCGGCGGACTTTCGCTCAAACGAGTATGTCGGTCTTCGTTTTTGCCTCGGTCTGCTGCTGAAGCTGCTTCTGGATGTCGTCTTTCATCTGGCGCATGATGGCTTCGCGTTGCTTCGGATCCATCGCATCGAGATCCTTTTGGGTCAGATGGTGGGCGCTCAGCCAATTGTCGATCATTCGCTGGCCTATGGACTCTTTCATGTAGCTGAGAAAGTCGCTCGCCGCGCTGTTGCCTGTCGATGTCGGGGCGGAAGTCTGCTGAGCGGACGCTTGCGTAGAAGCGGAATTCTGCGTTCCGGTATTATAAGTTGGAAATGTATATCCGGCGGTGCCAACACCGCCGACGCCGGAAATGCTCACGATATTTCTCCTGCTTTAGGTAGACGCGACGTTCCCAGGTTGCTGGGAAATCTTTGCCGCCTGCACGGCGAATTCGGCCGGGCTGAAAACGAGCGCAACAGTGCATAGGCCCCTAAAAATAAGGGAGATTGTCTGGATAACCTCACGCATAGCTTGTTCTCCTGCCGACGGGCTGTGTCACGCGGCGCAAACGTTGTGCCAATAGGTGGACCAAAGAGCTGCGCGAAGTCCCTTTGCGTTGCCGGCAAATTTCAACGGGCGCATGTTGAGCGCGAGGGGGCGTGCCTTGGAATTTGCGGCAAACGACCCACTTGACAACGAACATCCGTGTGTGATGTATACTTCACATAAAGTGATGGAGTCTTCTCATGCTAGATCCACGACAGTTGCGCTCCGCCATTCTTCTGACCACTGCGGTTCTTGGATCCGCCGTGATTGCGGTTTCGACGTTCTTTGTGCTCGGCGTCGCCTACCACAAACCGCCAGATCTTATTCGCGTCGTCGCAAGCACCGTGACTATTACGCTCGCAATGATCTGGGCGTGCGCTTTCGCCGCCCGGGCGCAATTTGCCGAAGACGAGTTCCAGCGGCACAGAGAAATATCCGTATCGTTCTGGGGCGGCTGGTTAGGCATCGCTGCCTCGGCCCCGGTTTTCTTCTTCGTTAGTGTCGGCGGGCTGCGCTGGGTCGCACCAGGTGTCCTGCCGAACATCGCGATGCTGCGCGCTTTCATGCTCGGCTACGCGGTGCCGATCGTGTGTGCCGTGATCGGCGTCGTCGTCGCATGGTGGTGGCGACGCTTGCGCGACAGAAACACGTCGCCATGAAAAACAAGTTGAAAGTTCTGCGCGCCGAGCGGGATTGGACCCAGGCCGACTTGGCGCGCCAGCTGGATGTGACGCGCGAGACCATCAACGCTATCGAGAACGGGCGTTACGACCCGAGCCTTCCCTTGGCATTCGAAATCTCATTGCTGTTCCGCCAGCCAATCGAGGAGATTTTCCAGTACCGCAAGCGCTGAGCGAAATGTCCGACGTTGGCGCGAATGGGAAATATTCCAAAAGGTGAGTTTGGGGCGGACGTCCAAGATGCGGGTAAGTAGCGCCGACAGCGGCCGGAACTGCTGCGCTCATCTCCACCACAACGATAAGAGGCTTTCGCAATGCAATGGATTCTGGCAGCATGATCGGCAGGCGGAACACACCTTAACCGGGCTGCCTGACTGTCCGACCAAACAGGATCAGCTCGGCTTGGGCGTGCCAACGGGGGGACACAATGTCGAAAATTGCCGCTTTGATCATCGCCTTGCTGGCGCTCTTTCCCGCCTACGCAGCGCCGCCTTCCGTGAACGCGCTCATCGCCAATAAGCCGGAAGTGGAGAATTGGAACACATTCGGTCCGGGCCAGATGCATTGGCGCAAGCGGGAGAACGCGGTGCAAGGCGGCGTCGCGCTTCGCGTCGACATCGACGCCAAACAGAAGAACCCCTGGGACATTCGAGCCCAAGCTCTCACCAGCCGCAACATTCAGAAAAACGACAAACTCCTGTTTGCCTTCTGGGCACGCAACACGGGAGCAACGCCGATCCCGGCCACCGTACAGCGCATCGAGGCGCCGTATCCTGTGATGGGAAATGCGCGGCTCACCATCGGGCCCGAATGGAAGCTCTATTGCGTTGCCGGAACCGCCAATGTCGACGTCAAGAAGGGCAAATTCGCCGGGGTGCTGCAGATCGGCACCGCCAAGCAGACGCTCGAACTCGGCCCGGCCTTTCTTCTTGCCGCCCGCACAGCGGGCGAACGCAGGCTGATCGCGACGGGATGTTCCGGCGTTGAGAGCGCGTTGGCGGCCTATCCAATCGCGCCGCCCTCCATCGCCGCGCTGAAGACGAAGCTCGAGAAGATCCTGGCCGATACCCACACGCCCGGCGTGTCGCTGGCGCTGGTGCGCAAGAACGGGCCGGAATGGATCGCGGGACTCGGCAAGGCCGAGGTGGCACATAACGTGCCCGCCGACGCCGACAGCCTGTTCCGCATCGGCTCCACTTCTAAGAACTTTGTGGCCTTCTCGATCCTCAAGCTGGCCCATGAGGGCAAGCTCTCGCTACAGGATCCCTTGCACAAGCTGGCCCCCGAGATTTGGTTTGAGAACAAATGGGAGGCAACCGATCCGGTTCGCGTTGTCGATCTTATGGCGCACACCACCGGCTGGGACGATCTGGCTATTAGCGATTATGTGGACGCCAAAGGCCATTACACCGACCTCGGCAAGCAGCTCGATCTCTTGCGCGCCTCGCGCGTCTCGCGCTGGCGGCCGGGCACGCGCATGTCGTACAGCAACATGGGACCGGTCGTTGCGGCCTACATCGTCGAAAAGATCACGCATCAGCGCTTTGAAGATTACGTTGCGGCGAATTTCTTTAAGCCGATGGGGATGAACAGCGCGACCTATTTCCCGCCCGATCCCAAACACGCGGCCACGCTCTATCATTTCGACGGCAAGACGCCGTTCACCTATTGGTACATTAGCGGTCGGCCGGCGGGTTCGATCAACGCCTCCGCCAAAGACATGGCGCGCTTGGTTCAGCTCTTCCTTGACCGCGGCACGCTCGACGGTCGTGAGATCATGCCAGCCTCTGCCATCGTTCAAATGGAAACGCCCACCCGCAATTGGGCCGCGGAGCAGGGCTCCCCGACCGGCTATGGCTTGGCCAACTACACCTCGGTCTATGGCGGCCGCGTCTGGCACGGCCATAATGGCGGCGTGATGGGCGGGATCACCGAAATGGCTTATCTGCCGGACGAAGGCGTGGGCTATTTCTTCAGTATCAATTCCGGCAATGGGGCGGCGTTCTCGCAAATAGGCGACGCCCTGCGCGATTACCTTTCTCTCGATATCCCGCCTCGAGCGATGCCGAAACAAGCGGCTCTACCGGCCGATGCGTCCGATTATGCCGGCTGGTATGAGCCGGCGTCCGTGCGCAACGGCATTGCGGAGGGTATGGAGCGGCTGCTGGGCCTCGGACTCGTTCGCGTCATGGACGGAACGCTGGTCTCGAGTTCGCTCGGCGACTGGAAACGGGTTTTGCTTCCGGTTTCGGGCCGGTTGCTGCGCCGCGACGACACCCCGGTTGCAACCATCGTCTTGGTACCCCTCCAGAAGGAGGGTCGTTTCATCCAGTTCGGCATGGGCAACACCATGATGCGGATTCCGGCTTGGCAGGCCATCGTCGAGCTCTTCTGCATGGCGTGGCTGGTGCTCGCCTTCGCCTCGATCATCCTCTATGCGCCGTTCTGGATGATCTGGGGTCTGTGGAAGAAGCATCGCAAACCGGCCGAGCGCTGGCTCAAGCTGTGGCCGCTGCTGGCACTGATTGCTTTCGCCGCAAGTATAGGCTTCGGCATCTCGGCTGGCGAAGATGCCGTCGAGCGCTTGGGAAATCCGACGATTTGGTCGGTCGGTCTGTGGCTGGGCACGATAGTGTTTGCGATTGCCTCGATCGCCGCGCTGGTGAGCGTCTGGCTTGCGCGTGGGGGACATGTACGCCGTTTCGTCTATGCCTATTCGGCCGCGGTCAGCCTCGCGCTCGTCATCGCGACGGCCTATTTGGCGTATTGGGGCAGAATCGGGATGCCGACCTGGATGTAGCAGTGAATTTGGAATTCCGCAGGCTGCGGGAAAGCTCCCGAGCGAAGCGATCGATTGTCGCGGTCGGCGGGGCGACATCAAATCTCGGCGACCGAGGCGGTATTGTAAGGTGAGATGGTCCGCCATCCTAAGCTAGCGTAGAGAGCACGGCCGTCCTCCGAGGCGACCAGCAGTTCCGGTGCTTGCCAATTCTGCTTCTCGCGACAAAGGGCCGTCATGAGCGCGCCGCCCAAGCCTTTTCGACGATGGGCTGCTGCGGTCACGATGCGATCATAGACGAACACGCCGTCCGCTTCCGCCGCATACCCACTTGCAGCCAGTTCGCCATCGCCGGCTCTTATCCGCACCGCGGTGACCGCACCGTCGCGATCGGCCGCGATGTCATAGCCCGAGGGCAATGGCCGCTCAACTCCGCTTTGCCCGGCCGACATGAAATAGGCTTGGGAATGTAGCCGCCAGCCCGCCGGTAGCGCGGACCGCAATTCGTCTTCTGTCCCGCAAAGTTTAAGCAAGTGCCCCGGTGCGTCTATCGTTCGGGCGAGTTCGACGAGTCCGTCGACCATATGGGGGAATACCCACCGCCTGATCTCCGCGTCGAAGTTTGTGTCCACCCGGAATCCGCCATGATCGGCTACCGGAGCAGGAAGACCGCGCGCCAGCGAACGCGCCGTCAGCCAAGCATGAAGCATCGTGGGATCAACACGCATGGACATATCTTGGCATATTCCGACGAAACCGGCGACAACAGCGCGATACTCCGATGGGTGAATAGTGCTCCTGTCACTGGATTCCCTCAAATTTTGCCAGACATTGCCATTTGTTGGGCTCTAGCCCTTTCGCATGAACGAAGGGACCAATGAGCGGCACTTGTTCACGAACTCTTCCCGTATCGGGATTGGGGGCGCCGGAAACACCCGCTCTTGAACATCAAACGTCATGCGGACTTCCGAGCCAATCTCGATTTCACTGAGAACGCTATCGGTAATGTGGAACTCAATCCGAAGATCTGCGAGACCGCTTGTCCCGTCAACCAAAAGGTTAGGTCGGATAGCGGTCCGCGATTTCCCGATTTGTATTGTCAGTTGAGGTTGGGGAAAAGTTTTCAACGGCGTAAAGCCGGCGACCGAGACATCCGTGCCATTGTCGCTACAGCTCAGCGTCAGAACAATTGGCCCTCCCGTACTGCCATCTGCGTTTTTACCGATTGGTGCGGAGTACATCAAATAGGCAGTGCGGCCTATTTGCGGGATGCGCACCCATTCACCAACCGCCTGTGCGTACCCCGATGACATCGTCGCCCCAAACAAAACAGAGCAGAATGCCAACCTCGTGGTGCCAAGCCGCATACTTCCCTCGTTGCCTTGCTATTCCGTTTGACTGGGGGGATTGGGATCGGCGCAAAAACCAGCGTCAACCGCCCCCGATCGTTCGCTATCCCATCTTAGATATTTTGCCGAGCCTTTGCTTTTCGCCTAAGGGGTGGACGGTGCAGCTACAGCAAGATTGTTGGGCCCGATGCCTCGGCCGAAATCGGTATCGAACTGTTGTGGCGTGCCGACATATAGGTTCACATCGACAATGCCCGCGCCGACGACCGCGGCCTTTTCCGAGAACTGCCACAGGCTGTTGGGTAGTCCCGGGATAGTCCGTGGCGTCTCGTTTTGTTCGGGCGACCTGCCGTAGTCCGCTATCCAGATGCGGGTTCCCTTCAATTGGGTTGCTGCGGACGCGTCCATATGATCGTTCCACCAGGCCTGGTTGCTGTAGATTATAGGCTTCGCGCCGGTTTCCGCCTCCACCACGGCGATGAAAAGCTTCAAGCGTTCGACGATTTCGTCCGACGAGAAATCGTCCCACCGGTCGATGTTCTCGCCTTTCGCGTCGGCGGCCACGTCCCATTCGAGATCGATGCAAGGCGGCAGTTCGATGTCCGCATGCGGATCGCGCACGCCGTAAATGCCGGCGCGGCGCAGAAAGTTTATCGCCTGTAATCCCGCGTCGCCTTCTGCCGATAAGAAATGATAGGCGCCGCGGAGCAGCGGCTTGACTGTCGGATCTGCTGCGGCGGCCGCCGCCTGCTGATTCAGACCGTCCCAGTTGTCGGCGAACTTCGGATCGTAATAGTTCAGCCCCTGGGTGACCTTGACATAGACGAAGCTGACATTGCTCGCCGCCACCTTGTTCCAATCGGGCACCGGGTCGTGGTGCGACACGTCGATGCCGAACACACGGCCCGCTCCGGCCTGGTCCGGCAGGATGAAGTCGTACTCCGGCGCGGCTTCTGCCCACGGAGATAGCAACGGGTTTGGCGAAGGCGCCGCAGAGGGCGCCTCAGTAGATGGCGACGATGAAACCGGCGGAGGCGGCAACCGCTTTCCCGTTGTTGGATCGCGCTTGGGTATCAAGCTGAGATCGCCGTCTTGGATTTTCATGAAGTCGGAGCGCGTAGGTTCCGAAATCAGCGGCTGATCCTTCGGGACGGCACTTGTCGAGGTTGGCGTCGACGGTTCCGCAGCGACGGCGACGGCGCACAGCGCGGCGCAGACGAACGCGGATGCGACCAGGTTCCGGATTTCGCGCAATATCTTTCTCCCCAGGCAAAAGACAGGCCGATTTTAACCGATCGGGGATTTTCGCGCGAGGGGAATATTGCAATTGACGGTTGTCACGCCTACTCACGAATTTTATGCATCGAAAAGTATGCGCGGTCAGTGTCTTATTCTTACAGCCCGTCAAGCGGCGCATCTGATCGGGTAGGAGAGGGAACTCGGTGACATGGACACTATTCACCACCGAGGTATCGTGCTCCCGTCACTGGATTCCCTCTCAACTGAAGGGGCATGAATGAGCGAAGTTCTAAAGACTGGCCTGAGTTCGCTGGCGGTTGGGCTCATCTTCGCCGGCATCTTCGCCTTCAACATGAACACCGACGAAGCACATCTAAGAGTGATCAACGCAAACCGGCGTACAAACCCGTTCAAATTTTGGCTAATCCAAGGGATAATCGGCGCGATCGCGCTCCTCGCAGCCATAGGCGGCGCGTTCACGTTGCTTGGCCTTTTGCCTCCCTAACGCAAATTCTGGCGCGTTGGCGAAGGCGAACCGCTTCGATACTTTCGCCGCCGTTCGGGTTTCGCGCCGGATGCGGACATCGCGACTACCCGTCCGACAATTCACTCGTAGTGCAACGCTTCGACGGGATCGAGACTCGCGGCGCGCGCCGCCGGGACGATCCCGAAGATAATGCCCACGATGCCGGAAAAGCCGACGGCCAAGGCCGCCGCCCAGAGCGGCACCACGGCCGGCGGGAAGTCGGGGATCAGCGCGGCCACCACGGCGCCGATGCCCCAGCCGAGCATCAAGCCGATGATCCCGCCCATCACCGACAGCAGAGTGGCCTCGATCAGAAATTGCAGCAGGATGTCGGCGCGCTGGGCACCCAGCGCCTTGCAGATTCCTATCTCTTTGGTGCGCTCGGTTACCGACACGAGCATGATGTTCATCACCCCTATGCCGCCGACGAGGAGCGAAATTGCAACCACGCCGCCCAAGACCGCGGTGATGGTGTCCGACACTTTCGAGAACGACTGCATCAATTGCTCCGCGGTCTGCACTTGGAAGTCGTCGTCCTTGCCGTGCTTTAGGTGGTGGGCCGAGCGCAGAAGCTGTTTGATGCGATCCTGCACCGCGTCGATCTGGTCGACGCTGGCAACGTTGAAGGTGATGCGGATATCTTCTTGCCCGGGTTTTGGGATCATTTCCTGGCCGACGGTGAACGGAATCACCACATAATCGTCCTGGCTGATGCCGAACAGATCGCCGCGCTTTTGCATCACCCCCACGATCTTGAACCAGTCTCCGCCGATGCTGAGGAAGAGGCCTAGCGGATTCTGCGGCAGCTTCAGGTCGTCGCGTACCGCCGTGCCGATGATGCAAACGCGTCTGCGTGTGTTTTCGTCCGGGACGACGAAAAAACGACCGAGGTCGGGATATTGTTTGGTGGAATCTTGAAAGTTCGGCGTCGCCGCCAGCACGCGCGTGACGGTGTTGTGGTTCTGGTAGGAAACGGTGGTGCCGAAGGGGCCAAACGGCATAAAGGACGGCGACACGTCGCGAATGTTCTCGACTCGCGCGCGCAGCAGGCGATAGTCGCTGCGGGTCAGCCGGTTCTGGCGGCCCTGAAGCACCTCGCTGAACGGTGTGTAAGACGTGACGGTGAGGCTGTTGCTGCCCAGAGCGGAGAAATTCTTGGTGATCGAATAAGACAGGCCCTGCACGACCGAGATCACGGCGATGACGGCGGCGACGCCGATAACGATGCCGAGCGTCGTCAGGATGCTGCGAAAGCCGTGTGCTTTGATGTTCTGCCAGGCGGAGCGGGCACCTTCGATGAGATTATACATCGCCGGAATTTTCCGAGACGTCGCCATGGACGCGGCCGTCCACCAGCGTGATCTTGCGGCCGCAATGGGCGGCGACCGACGCTTCGTGCGTCACCATGATCAGCGTGTGACCCTCGCGATGCAGCGAAGTCGAACAGCGCCATGATGTCCGCCGCCGTCGAGGAGTCCAGATTGCCGGTCGGCTCGTCCGCGATCAGCAAAGACGGTTCGCCGCACAATGCGCGCGCGATGGCGACGCGCTGGCGCTGCCCGCCGGAGAGCTGCCGGGGCAGGTGGTTCATGCGGTTTTCCAAGGCAACACGCGCCAGCGCGGTCTTTGCCCTTGCCATGCGTTCCGCGGGGCGCACCCTGCGGTAGATAAGCGGTTGCATCACGTTTTGCAGCGCCGTGGCGCGCGGCAAGAGGTTGAAGCTCTGGAACACGAAACCGATCGTGCGGTTTCGTGCGACGGCCAGTTCGTATTCCGTCAAGCTGGTGACGTCGCGCCCTTTGAGGAAATAACGGCCGGAGGTGGGCCGGTCGAGACAGCCCAGGATGTTCATCATGGTCGATTTGCCGGAACCCGACGCGCCGACGAAAGCGACGTATTCGTTCTCGCGGACCGCCAGACTGACACCGTCGAGCGCGGCGATGGTCTCCTCTCCCATCACATAATGTTTGACGATGTCCTCAAGGCGGATCAGTTCGCCCATCAGTGCGTTCCGTTGGTGGCCGACACACGCTCGCCGTCGGTCAGCGCCCGCAACGTCTTGTAGGGACCGCTGATGACAAGCTCTCCCGGCTTTAGCCCATCGGTGATCTGCTGAAACTCGTCGTCGGACAGTCCGGTCCGAACGGCGCGCTTGTGCGCCGCGCCCTCCTCAACCACGAAAACATAGGTCTCCTCTTTGGGGCGGGCGCCCGCATCATTGCCTTGCACAGCCTCGTCGCTGCCGCCCAGTACGGACTGGACAGGAACAGCCAAGGCCCGGCCCGAGGTCGAAAGATAGACCTCCGCCCGGCACGTCATGCCGGAGCGCAGTTGGACGGACTTGGTATTTTCGACCGACGCTTTGATGGCGTAATTCCTGGCGAGCGAGGATTGCTGGCCGCCGTCTCCCAATTCGGTGCCGCTCGCGCTTTGCGGCGAAAGCGAGATTTCCAGCACTTTGCCGGTGAATACGCGGTCGGGATAGGCCGTGACGTGCATCACGACTTTCTGACCGATTTTCACGCGCGCGATATCGGCCTCGTCCACGTCGATAACGGCGCGGATCGAATTGGTGTCGGCGATCGTGAGGAGATTCGAGCCGGCGATGCCGATCGTGCTCGGCACCGCCGTCTCGCCGAGCTTGATGTTCAGCGCGATCACGGTCCCCGACGTCGGAGCCTGGATCGTGGTCAGCGCCAGCTGTTTCTTGCTTTGGCTCAAAGTGGCCTCGGCCTGCACAAGGCTCTCCTCGCTGTTGCGAAGATCGGCGCGCGAGATATTCAACGCGTAGAGCTGGTCGTCGTAGTTGGATTTGGATGCGGCATTGTCTTTGTAAAGCGCTTCGTAGCGCTTGAAGTTCGTTTCCTTATAGGCGAGGTCGACTTTCTGCCGCGCGATGGCGATACGCTGAAGCTCCACCGCGGCGCTTTGCTGGTCCACGGCGGCCTTATAGGTGTCGTCATAGATTTGCAGGACGACCTGGCCTTTTTTGACGTGGTCGCCTTCCTTGACGAATATCGCGGTGACCTTGCCGATCACCTCCGACGACAATTGCGCCTGATCCTGATACGTCAAATGCCCGGAGGCCAAGATCGAGCTGGCGATCTCGCGGTTGGCAACGGGGGTGACTTCGACGCTCTCTTTCGACCCAAATGAGCCGAAGCGCGCGATCAACGGTGTCGCGAGCAGGCACAGAAAGGCTGCGATACCCAGCCACTTCCATTTCACGCGTGGCCTCCCAGAACAATCAGCAGAGCCCAACCGCCGTAGAACAGGATAGAGGGTGCCAGCGGCAGCAGAACCGAGGCCACGCCCGAAGACGATGTCCAGTTCCGATAACCGATGACCAACAGCAGATAGGACCAGAAGGCGGGCAGGGGAACGGCGTCGAGCAGCTTTCCCCATCCGGACGTGCTCGACAGGTGGAAGAACAATTGATTCAGAGAAGCCGGATCAAGCTGCGCCGCCGACAATTGTCCGCTCGGCGTAAGCAAGATCATGATCATGCCGATAGGCAGGAGCAACAGGCCCGGTACCCCGGACCATACGACAAAGCCGAACCAATGCCCGAAGCCTATCGCCACGCCCTTCAACTTCGATACCAGGACGAAGTATCCCGCCATGATCGCGGTAATGATCGGAACGACCAGCCAAACACCGACGAGGCTGCTGATCGACATGAACAAAGGAGTCATGAATTTCGACATCGCCTGGCGCTGCGCCTCGCTCGCGGCCGGAAGCAAGCTGTGCTGCAGCCAACTAATGTCCACGGTGTGGTAGTACCAAAAAAACAGCAGTGACCATCCGACAAGATTGATCAAGAGCGGCAGAAATAACGTGGAGTAGTGCCTCTCCTTGATGATCGAAAAAGCCTTATTCGGTTCCAGCAGAATCATGACAAGCAGCTTGAATGGCATATTCATTTCCCTCCCGCTCCGATCAGCTCGATAATAACAGCCCAATTGAAGTCAACAATCCGCAATCTTCGCCGCACGTGTATCACGTGCGATCGCCCGGCCGAGACCCGGACGCGTATTACGAATTGGCCGCACACCGGACATTAGGTAGTCTATCGCACTCGGATTTTCTTACGGTGTGAACGGCATTCGTAATGTCGCAGCCCCCAAATCGGGCAGCAGTGGAACGGTCGAAAACATTCTGCATCTGTGTCGGCATTTGCCCGAATTCAAGGCTGCGATCGCGACAGCAACACCATTCATCATATCCATTGGTGCTCCCGTCATCGAATTACGGCGCTAGGGTCGAGCCGATCCGTTTCCGCCTGGCGCCGCAGCGAGAACGGCATCATGGATGTAATAAGCATGATGACCACCATATAAACACTCACCGCGAACGGCACCCATCGCTGCAGATGCAGCAGCACCAGCGCGACGATGAGCGAAAAGAACACGGTAACGGCGATGGAGACGTAGAAGACGATCTTTATTTGGACGCCCACCGCCTGCATGCGATAGGCGCGCGTCTCGAGCGGCCATCGCTTTCTGCGATACAGCAGCCAGTACACGATAAAGGCGTTCAGGGCATAGACCAGCGTGATGGTGCCAAGGAAAAAGTAGCCGGGAAACCGCGGAAACGTGTGCTGGAATGCGATCGCGAACGCGGCGAACGGACAAATAACCCGCGACGGAAAGGAAAACGGTGACCGGCGAGACGATGTCGAAAAGCCCGCGGCGCTGAAGGCTGGCTGTCCGCTTAACCTCGGGCGGCGAGGTCGTGAGCGCCTTCTTTTTGACCCAGGCTCCGATCGCGGAAACGAGAACGAGCGGCAATGCTTGCACCACGACATACCCAGAGAGCAGGCGGCCACCGCAACCACATCCCAGTTCGGGCTCCGCATATGATCGAACAGCCAGGCCAGCAGCACCAAGCCGAGCACGGCGATGCCGATGTTCGCCGCGCGGTACGCGGTCAGAAAGCGCTCGCGAGATTTACGGTCCCAGCCCGGAAGTTGCACCTCCGCCTTGGCACGCGAGTAGCTTATAAACCAGGCCGGCTGCAGCACCGACACGACCAGTATCTGCAGCGCGAACACCGCAAAGAATGCATAGGCTTCGATCATGACAGCACCTCACTTTGTCGGCGGTGCCGATGGCGCCGGCGAATGCGTTGCGGATTTCCGAATCGGTCACACCGGCCTCGCGCAACTCGGCGACGGTTTCGCCGAGCTTGCGTAGCGTCCATTCCTGCAGATTGAATTTGCAGTTCGTCTTGGCCTTGGGATGGACATAGGTGCCGCGGTAGCCCTTGGTTTCGATGACCGCATCGCGTTCCAGCAGCTTGTAAGCCTTCGCCACGGTCTTGCTGTTGAGTTCGAGATCGTTGGCGAGCTGGCGGATCGACGGCAGCGCGTCGCCCGCCTTGAGAACGCCGGACGTGACCGCAGCCTTGATCTGCTCGATCAGCTGCTCGAATTGCGGCACGGGATTGTCGATGTCGATGGTGATGTCCATCGGGGCGGCCTGTATATAAGTGTATATGTACCAGTCGCACCAATGGTACAACTGGTTCATATGATTTGCAACCCGACGATAGGCATGCGTTCGCCGCTGGAAAATTCGCCGGTTCCCGCGCCAAGCAGCGAGTTTCATCGCCCGTCGGCGAATACACTTTCTTTACCAAGTTTGAACAGTATTGGCCTCAGCGCTTGGTGTCGGCAGCCTCGCAAGGACCGGATCGGGCTTGAAATGGAGGCGGCCAAATGCAGGCCAGACCGTTCGTTGTCGTCGGAACGCCCTGTTTCGGCGGGATGCTGTCACAAGCTTATGTGCAATCCTCCTTTGAGCTCATGCGATATGCGTCGGTCCATGAATTCGATTTGGACTTTATTCTGCTGGGCAACGACGCGCTCATAACCCGCGGTCGTAACACCATCGTTTCCGAATTTCTCAAAAAGCCGCGGGCGACCCATCTCCTGTTCATCGACTCCGATATCAAGTTCCGGCCGGAGCATGTGCACCGGTTGCTGAATGCGGATAAGGACTTGGCGGCCGGCATGTATCCGTTGAAGGCCCTGGATTGGAATGGCGCGACCACGCGACGGCGGGAAAATCTTGAAACGCTGGAGGATTTGGCGTTGCGCTATGTCGGCAACCCATGCATCCCCGGTGAGGCAGAATGGGATGGTCCATTTGTAACGGGCACCTACGCCGGCACAGGCTTCATGATGATAAAGCGCTCGCTGGTGGAGCGCATGAAAGAGGCCTATCCGGAACTCTGTTACAGCCGCATTCACATCTATCCGATGCGCGAGGAAACGCCGGCGACGCAATACGCTCTGTTCGATTGCATGATCGAACCCAACACCAAGGCCTATCTCAGCGAAGACTATGCCTTTTGCTGGCGCTGGCGGCAGTTGGGCGGGAAGATTTGGTTGGATACGGAGGGGCGTCTCACCCATGTCGGCCATCATGAGTATATGGGCAATCCCGCTCAGCGCTTTGTTCCACCGGCCGCCGTTTCAGCCCCGCCGGAGGCAAGCTCCGACTTGGGCGGCGCTCCGCGCCGGCAAAGCGCGGGATAATAATACCCACCTGCATAGGCGCCCGCGGTGAACCGTTCGCAATTGACGAATTGAAGCCAAAGCCGCGAACCAGCGCCACGGCTGGCGCGATGCCAAAGGCGGCGTTGATTGGATCTTCGCATGACGGAACACTCGGCGCAGGATCATGTCCCTGCCATGTACTGGTTTCAGTTAGTATTGCTCTCCCACAGCAATATCTGGAAACGTATACAATAAAATGTAAATGCAAAGGTAAAGTTAAGGTAAAGTTAAGGTTATTTATAGTGGCCTCTCAAAGCTTGTACTGAAGACATAGCTTTTTCGACACCACTGTGCCACAGAAACAGTTTAAAGTCCACTCCGTGCCGACGGACTGTGCAGGTCCGAGAAATTAATCTCAGGTATCGAAAGGTTGGACCGGGGAGTCGAACCACGGACCTCTCGATTAGCAGTCAGCCACCCTACCAGCTGAACCACCGAGACCGGTATACAAATGTGAAATTGTGCTTGTGCGTGCTAAAAACTTATGAACCGGTATATATTGCCAAAGTGTGCGACATGCTGACATTGAGTTTAAGGGCTTGCCTACCGTTATAACCATCTCCATCCACGTCGTTCATATTAGCCAGGGAAAACCCGAAGCGAGCGTTATGACAGTCGAGTTCGGAGCATTCAGCGTCCTTCATCTTCCGACTGTAAACTGTCAGATTCTTCTCGGCCACAATACCCTGAACGACAATTACAGCAACAGCGATAGTAGCACAGAGCTGCTGGCTACCCTTACAGCATTTCATAAATTCACTCTTTCATCATTGGACCAGTCACAAGTAGCATAAGGATAGAAAAAGTAACCATATTATTATTTATAAGTTGGCGTCTAGGGAAGAGGATGGTGGGCAGTGCTGTGTTGCCCAAAGTGCTGAAGGTGCGTCGTTGGACTAAGTACGAAGTATGACTCAAAATAATAGCAGATGCTCCAGCTACCAAACAGAGACTCCAGTAGCGGTCTACCTGTTGGTCCATTGAGGTAAACGTAGATGGCGCCACCAACGCCGGATCGGTGGTAGAATGGCGCTCCAACCACGACATCCTCCTTACTGCAATGAAAACAGACAAACTATACAACTCCACTCAATGGGAATAATTCATATTTCCACCAACGTGGTCAAGTCAGTGGATACATTTCAACACACTGTATTCAGTCAATGCTGATCAGATTTTCACAGGATTTCAACCAGTCATCAAAACACACATCACGAAAACATGGGAGCCAAGGTCATGACCCCGTTATAACCAAATTCGCGCTATAGTGAGCCGCGTTATAATGAGGGTCCAGTGAAATGTACATTATTTGAATTTGCAAACTAAATTAAAGGGGTCCACAGATGGGCAGACACATTTCATATAAAATTATATTTTGACAATACATAGACTTTTTACCATATGTTACTGAATTTCTTGAATATTTATGCAATTGAAAACGGTGAAGGAGTAACATGAAATTCGTGCAGTGCATACTTGTCGCCGTTGAGATCAACAACCACGATGTCGTAACCGAAACTGCAGCCGAACTGTTCGCCGGTCAAGTACTGTCTGACGACGAGCTCTGACCCACTCTCCTGTAGGAACAACACCTGACCCATGTTCTTGGACCGAGGAGCTCCGGCCACGTACGTCTTCTTTCCGGCGAGCACCCCGACCGATCTTCAGCGACATTCCTGTCAGCAAGAAAATCCAGCAATCTGGCCAAAACTGCACGCTCGGATGCAAGACTATCATCAAGACTTCAATAGATCTGGGAGTACACAAGCCCTTTCTCCAGTCAAATCTGATTGTCCAAATGTACATCAAGGCTGTAGTGAATTTTGAGAAATATGATAGGTACATAAGCCTAAAGCCAGGTAGTGCTCAATGCTGATTAAATTGGCTTAAATTTTCGACTTATACACGGAAATGGCAAGTTCAAGGCAGACAATAATAGCTTACAATCTGTAAGCTATCTATCAGGAAGATTCCAATAAAATAAAACCTTTAAAGTCATTACAGACCTAGATATGAGTAGAAGGTTGTAGCCGGTCTCAGACCCGGTCCCTGACCCGACAGCCGGTCCTCGACAGGACTCTGGACCCAGTCTGCCTCGTCAGTCAGCGACTTGTGGATCCTGTTCTTGAACACCGTTCCCCGCCACGCGTATGGGCCCGGGGCACCAAGGGCAAAGTCACCATCCTGCGACACACCACGGCTTCTTGTTCGTTGGAGTTCAACGTCGCCTTTCCAAAACAAAGATGATCTCAGCGACGGGCTGATCGATCGGCAAAATACGGACAACCGAGATCGTTTTCCACCACAGCAGTCACAGTATAGCAGTATATATTGGTACAAAAAACCTCTGAGCATAGGCTACTCAAAAGCAGCAGAAGTCTTCAGCTCACAGTCACTGCAGATCCGATGAAGCAGTTAGCCAGGTCATTGGCGGTCTGCCTCACCGTCGGTAAAAATAATTAAAACTAGACGATGGCAAGCCACTATGGCTTGCCGAGAACGTCGCCGCCGCCGGCCGCCGTCTTGAAATGGACTCGCCCTACTCTCACTACTTTCCAACCTGCCACCCCTCAGCTATGATGGACTCAGCCACACTTCGCCCACATTTCGAAAAAATTACCAACCTGACACCCCTTGAAAAAATGGACTTGCCCAACTTCCCTACCTGCCACCCCTCAACTAATGGACTCGGCCACACTTCGCGCACATTTCGAAAAATTTACCAACCTGACACCCCTCGATAAAAATGGACTTGCCCAACTTCCCTACCTGCCACCCCTCAACTAATGGACTCGGCCGCACTCCGCGCACATTTCGACAAAATTTCCCAACCTGACACCCCTCGTAAAAATGGACTCGCCCTACTCTCAGTACTTTCCAACCGGCCACCCCTCAGCTACAATGGACTCAGCCACACTCAGCGCTGACGCGCCGAGCGTGGCTGTCATTGATATGCAAATTGCCTCATGAATATGCATTATGCAAATTAATTATTCAGATATTCAGACGGACAGACTGACAAACATACATACATACAAACAAACTTGATGGAAACGATCCAACAACTAATCCCATAGTTGAACACGGCAATGCATTGAATATAGACGGGCTGCAATGCTGCTGTCCATGCAAAGTCAATGGCGGGATAATGCGCGCATTTTTTCCGATTTTCCGGAATTTTTTTCTCAGCAACCGCTGAAGATTTTTCGAAAATTCTTGAACATGATTGTAGCCTACACATCCAATCTATACGCTATTAACGTAAAAAACACAGTTTACTCAAAATTGTAACAATGACATATTTAAAACTGCAAATATGTTTTAGGGGGAAAATTTTCCTAGGGCAATGCGCATTGCTTGTGCGACTGCTAGCCACATGAGCCTAGCGATTTGTCGCACGCACTACGTGCAAAGCAATGCTCAGCATTGCCCTAGGAAAATTTTCCCCCTAAAACATATTTGCAGTTTTAAATATGTCATTGTTACAATTTTGAGTAAACTGTGTTTTTTACGTTAATATTTGCTGTTTTACTCTTCCAATTATGATACTATCATAATTTCTCCATGGAATACGATGTAATTGACCTCGGATTCGGAACCGGCATAGTGACCCCACACACCGAAAAGTGGGCATTTTTTCGCACATTTTCGCGCCCCCACCGAGGGGACGAAACTTCAGAAATTTTGTTGGCGAATTATAAGGGTCCGCCTATGCCCTTTCATTATTTGTACAATTGGTTATTACCATTGGCACGGTTTAGGAAATCACGACCTGAGAAAAGATGTTATAAAAAGAGAAAGTATACATTAGCAAAACATACGTCGCGCGCCTACTCGTCGCAAAAACACACTAACTTAGTTACTTAGTCGAACTGCGTGCCTTCCAGGAAATTGATAAACACGGCAATGCCACGCCATCCTCGTATCTGTCATTAGCCCCGCCGCATTTAACACACACACACACCCGTATTAAAGACCAATTCGGGACTTCACTCAAATCCACGCGCGCGCACACACATGCCACCCATGGTCGACCGAGTAGCAGCTGCATAACGGCGTCGTAACCAGGTTACAACTCGGGGCAACAATGACGTCATATTAATCAATTGGGCCACGTCACGTGTGCGTGTTAGTAAGTAAACAAAATAGCGTCAGAAAACCAGCTAAAATGATGATAAAAGGGCTCTCTGTAAATAATTTTTAGCATAAAACGTAGTCGGGTGACCCCCAATTTTTTTGACGGCTTTGGGAAGGAAATAGATTGAACTATCACTGATAAAAATTCAGAAATAGTTATGTACTAATTCTGAACTAAAAACTTGAACTTTAACTGCAAAAGCAGTTTTCATTTAATAGCACGCCAGCAGCAAATGATTACAGTCCAACATATTGATTCTGAGGCTAATGAAGTTTTCAAATTGAGACAGTGGACGTTGTCGCGTTGAGCATCACAGCAAAAGTAAAGCAGCAAACAGTGTGAAATATTTCACAGCTCTCGGCCAATCAGATTGCGTGTGACGTCACTAAAAAGCTACAGTACCTTGTCCCTAGAGAGCACGGTGCAGAGTGGCTGATGTGGGAAATGTGCCGTTGTTCGTTGTACAAACAGCGGCATTGCTAGTTCCTGTCTCTGCTGGAACGGCTCCACGTTCGGCAGCAAGTTGCACCACACAATACCACCGCTCTGACTGTCCAGACCATAGATCTAAACACACACACATCATAGATACTGCAGCAATTGTATCTAATGATCTATATTTAGGATGTAAAGTACCGCCAGGCCGCCTGGAGAGCTTTAGAGCAAGTCTGGCGGTATTAGGATGTAGACTTTACTGGTAGTGTAAACTTTGGGCAAAAGTATACTTAAGACATCGGCATAAGCAGACGTAAAAATCTGACTTAAGAGCAGTATTGGATGTCAAATAACTCGTTCAAACTGGTAGCAGTTGAAATCGCATAATTTTTTATGATATTAAGTCCGAAAATCGCAATTTTACAGTCAAACAATGCAAATCCTGAAGCTTTACTTACTTTCAGAGAGGCCATGGTCTCATGTCAGGTTTGACGCCCGTGACGTCACACGTGACGTCAT
>CAWGHR010000004.1:0-74289 GCA_963822275.1 uncultured Alphaproteobacteria bacterium | reverse complement strand
GCGCGACGGAGAGTTGCTCACCTTTGGCGTGCGCACCGCGACGTTCGATGCCGACAAGGGCTTCTTCCTCAACGGCAAGTCGCTGAAGATTCAAGGCACCTGCAACCACCAGGACCACGCCGGCGTGGGCGCGGCGCTGCCCGACCGCCTGCAGTGGTTCCGCTCGGCGTGCTGCGCGAGATGGGCTGCAACGCCGTTCGCACCTCGCACAACATGCCCACGCCGGAATGGGTCGAGGCCTGCGACCGCATGGGCATGATGATGATGTGCGAGACGCGCCAGATGAGCTCGAGCCCCGAAGGGCTTGGCGCAGCTTGGAGACCATGGTCAAGCGCTATCGCAACTCGCCGTCCGATCATTCTGTGGTCGATCGGCAACGAGGAGTGGCAGCTGCAGGACGACGATGGCCGAGCAGGGCGCAAAGATCGCCGCCACCATGGTGCGGCGCTGCCACGAACTCGACCCCACGCGCGTGGTTTCCGCCGCCGTCAACGGCGACCAACGAGAAGGGCGTCTCCGATGCGCTCGACATCATCGGCTTCAACTACAACCTGAAGTCTCGCCGACGACTATCACAAGCAGCATCCCAAGCGCCCGGTCTATGGATCGGAGACGGCGAGCGCCATTTCAACGCGCGGCGTTTACGCGACCGACCCGCTGCGCAACACTGTGAACGCCTACGACGTGAATCACACGAACTGGGGCGAGACGGCCGAGGAGTGGTGGACGTTCTACGGCACGCGCGAGTGGCTGGCCGGCGGCTTTGCCTGGACCGGCTTCGATTATCGCGGCGAGCCCACGCCCTACGGATGGCCCTCGATCAACTCGCAATTCGGCATCGTGGACATGTGCGGATTTCCCAAGGACACTTTCTTCTACTACAAGGCGTGGTGGAGCGAAGAGCCGTGCGCTGCACCTGTTTCCGCACTGGAACTTGGAGGGCAGGGAAGGCGAGGAGATTCCGGTTTGGGTCCACTCGAATCTCGACGAAGTCGAGCTGTTCGTCAACGGCAAGAGCCTGGGCAGCCAGAAGGTTCCGCATCTGGGCCACGTGGAGTGGAAGGTGCGCTACGAGCCGGGCGCGATCGAGGCGCGCGGCTATCGAAGGACGGCAAAGCTGCGTCCTGACAGAGAAGCGCGAAACCACCGGGCCGGCGGTGGCGATCCGGCTCACCGCCGACCGCTCGAGATCGACGCCGACGGCGAGGATGTAGCGCTGTCGACCGTGGAAGCGCTTGACAGCCAGGGCCGCGCCGGTGCCCACCGCGAACAACATGATCGCATTCAAGTTGTCGGCGGCGGGCACGCTGATCGGCGTCGGCAACGGCGATCCCAACTGCCAGGAAAGCGACAAGGAGCCGATCCGCTCGTTGTTCAACGGTCTGGCGCAGGCGATCGTGCAGTCGAAGGCGCGGGCGGGCGCAATCCGCATCGAGGCGGCCGAAGCCGGCGCGGTGGGGGCCGCGCTGCAGCCCGCCACCCTGCTGATCACGACCAGGGCCGTGAAGTTGCGTCCGGCGGTGCCGGTGACAACTGCGCCATAATACCGATAGACATTGGCTGGGGGACTAGGATTCGAACCTAGACAGGCAGAGTCAGAGTCTGCAGTCCTACCGTTAGACGATCCCCCAACGGGCGCTCCGTGTAGCCCAGGCGGCAAATCCCTTCAAGTATCGCGAGATCGTGCGGCGTTTATTTCCCGATTTTACAAGCGTATACGCCGCCCGACAGGAACTTTGGCGAGATCGCAAGCTCAAGCCCGCTCTACCATCCGCGGTGCGCCGGTCGCCTGCGCCGTGACGCGAATCCGCATCGGCGAGATCAAAACAGGACCGCGGCACCTGCCGCAAGGCTTACGGCGCAATCGTCCGTACGATGCGCCCCGTTCTCAAATTGTCCCGTCGTATTCCCTGCTCGGACTGCGACGCTCGGTTAGCCCTGCTTAGGCGGTGCGTTTTCGACCCGTTTCTTATCCCTAGCAGGAGGTTACAGGCCATTCGGCCTATGCTGTGCCCCATAGCGGCGTGCTAGCGTGGGCCGCGAAGGGATTTCAGGGCGGAAATGGACAAGGCGGGGCGGAAGCGCAAACGAGGCCGGCGAGGCGGCGCGTCAGGGCCAACCATGCTGGCCGCGCTCGACCTCGGCACCAACAATTGCCGTTTGCTGATCGCTTCTCCGGCGCGCGACGGCACGCTGCGCATCGTGGATTCGTTCTCGCGCATTGTCCGCCTGGGCGAAGGCGTGGCGCAAAGCGGCGTGCTGTCCGACGAGGCGATAGAGCGTACCGTCGCCGCTCTGAAAATCTGCGCGCAGCACATCAAGAAATCTGGTGTGCGCCGCGTTCGTGCCATTGCCACGCAGGCTTGCCGCCAAGCCACCAACGCGCAAACCCTGGTCGACCGCGTCGCCGAAGAGACGGGGATCGTGCTGACCATCGTAACGGCAGAAGAAGAAGCGCGCCTCGCGGCCATCGGTTGCGCGCCGCTGATCGGCGAGGACTATGACGGCGCACTGGCGTTCGACATCGGCGGCGGTTCGACGGAGGCCATCTGGCTCAAGCGCGAAGGCACGAACGGTCGCGCCTCGCTGGTACATTTTGCCTCCATACCGCTCGGCGTCATGTCGCTGGCCGAGACCAATCGCGGATCGTCTTACGCCGTCATGCGCGATGCCATGTTGGCGCGCTTTCGCGCGGTGCGCCGCGAGATGGACAAGAAGGCGAATTTCGATCTGGCGCGCCACCATCTGCTCGGAACCTCGGGCACGGTGACAACTCTGGCCGGGGTCGCGATGGGTTTGCCGCGTTATGTCCGTTCGAAAGTGGATGCGACTTGGCACGATTGCGACGACATTCTTGCGGTGGTGGATATGTTGACGGCGCTCGATCGCGCAGGCCGCGCGAAGCTCGGCTGCGTGGGCCATGAACGCGCCGATTTGATCGTGCCGGGCTGCGCCATCTTCAGCGCCATCCAGAATGTTTGGCCGTGCGCAAGACTGCGCGTTGCCGACCGCGGCCTGCGCGAAGGCATCTTGCGCGAATTGATGGCGGAGGCCAAGCAGTGAGCGGGCGCGATTCCGGTTCGGGGCGCGGGGAAAAGCGCGTCATCGTCAAAAGCACGCGCGGACGCACGGTCTCGTCCAAACGCTGGCTGGAGCGCCAACTCAACGATCCTTATGTCGTGGCGGCGAAAACGAAAGGGTATCGCTCGCGCGCCGCCTTCAAACTGCTCGAAATCGACAAAAAATATCGGTTGCTGAAGAAGGGCGCTTTTGTGATCGATTTGGGCGCCGCACCGGGGGGCTGGAGTCAGATCGCAGCGGCGCGCGTCGGCGAGAAGGGCAAGGTCGTCGCCGCGGATGTTCTCGACATCGAGCCGATCGCAGGCGTGGAGCTTCTTCAAATGCGATCTGCTCGATCCGCGAAACGCCCGACGCTTTGAAACGCGCGCTGGGCGACAAGGCCGACCTGGTTCTCTCCGATATGGCATCGCCGACCACCGGCCATCGCGAAACCGACCATATCCGCACACTGACGCTGTTCGAAGTGGCGCTCGAATTGGCCGAAGATGTTTTGAAGCCGGGAGGCGCCTTTGTCGGCAAAGTGTTTCGCGGCGGCGCAACCAATGAGCTGTTGGCGCGCGTAAAGAAGCGCTTCGGCGATGTGAAGCACGTCAAGCCGCCGGCAAGCCGTGCGGAATCCGTCGAGCTTTATCTCGTGGCGATGAAGTTCAAGGGTTAGGTCACAAAACATGGAGAGCATGATGCGGCCATTGGTTATCGTCGGGATCATAACTGCGGTTCTTATTGCCGTGGCGCCCGCTCAAGCTGCCCCACAATCCGCCGATGCGCGGCTTCGCGCGGTTTATACCGGCGAATGGAAATGGCGCGAGGCGCAATTTGCCAGCGACGACGATGGTAGCAAGCCGGTCGCCGATCATCTGCCGAAGGTTGATCCGGCGGCGCAGGACGCCCGGCTTGCCATGTGGCGCCAGGTGGTCGCCCAGCTGGATGCGATTCCGTTCAAGCAGCTTTCGCCGCGTGAGCAGTTGAATTACCAGATCTATCGGCCTCAGATCATGAACCTGATCGCCGAACAGGTTTTTCGCGAATACGAAATGCCGGCCAATTCCGATTCCTGTTTTTGGACGGATATCGGTTACACGGCGCGCCGTCCGTACCGCACTCTGGCGGACTACAAAGCTTGGATCGCGCAGATGCGCGATATCCCCCGTTATTTCCGCGAACAGATCGAGGAAATGCGCGCCGGCGAGAAACGCGGATTTACGCCGCCGCGCGTGACGCTGGAAGGCCGCGACGCTTCGATCACCGCGGTGACCTCGGCCAAGCCGGAGGAGTCGCTGTTCTACACGCCGTTTAAGGAAATGTTGTCGACCATTTCGCCGGCGCAGCAATCAAGCTTGCGAGCGCAAGCGCTGAAGGTGATCCGCGACGAGGTGCAGCCGGCTTACGCCAATCTTTTGAAATTCTGGAACGGCGAATATGTGCCGAACGCGCGAACCGCGCTGGCTGCGGAGGCCATGCCGGACGGCAAGGCTTATTACCGTCAAGAGATCGCCAGTTATACGACGCTGAATTTGTCACCGGACGAGATTCACAAGCTAGGGCTTGCCGAAGTCGCCGATCTACACGCCAAAATGCTTGCCGTGATGCGCGAAACGGGTTTCAAAGGCGATTTTCCGGACTTCTTGCAATTTCTGCGCAGCGATCCGCAATTCGCCGCCAAGACGCCGCAGGAATTGTTGAACGACGCCGCTTGGATCGCCAAGGAATTCGACGGCAAAGCCTCGCAATATTTCGGGCTATTGCCGCGCGCGCGTTTTGCCATCAAACCGGTGCCCGACGATCTGGCGCCGTTCTACACTTCGGGTCGCGGCGGACCCGGTGTCTATCTTCTCAATACCTATGATCTACCGCATCGTCCGCTTTACAATCTGCCGGCGTTGACACTGCACGAATCCGCGCCGGGTCACGCTTTCCAGATTCCGCTGGCGATGGAAGACAAGACCTTACCGGATTTCCGCCGCTATACTTATATCTCCGCCTACGGAGAGGGCTGGGCGCTTTATTGCGAATGGCTGGGGCAGGAAATGGGCATGTATAAGACGCCCTATGAGCGCTTCGGTATGCTCGGTTATCAGATCTGGCGCGCCGCCCGTCTTGTCGTCGACACCGGCATTCACAGCCAGGGCTGGACGCGCGAACAAGCCATCCAATATCTGCACGACAACACCGCGCTTCCAGATCACGAGATCGATACGGAAGTGGACCGCTACATCGCTTGGCCGGGCCAGGCTCTTTCCTATTACCTGGGCGAGAAGGCGATCCGCGACGGCAGGGCCAAAGCGGAAAAAGCGCTGGGACCAAAATTCTCCATCCGCGCGTTCCACGACACCGTACTGCAATTGGGTTCGGTGCCGCTGCCAGTGCTAAGCGCGCGCATCGACAAGTTCATCGCCGATGGCGGCAAAGGTCCTTATCCGGAGCTCGAGTGAGCGGCGCGCGATGACCATGCGGCAAGATGCGCGCGAAGAAAAAACACCTCTGAGCCGGAATTTGTACACCAAATACAAAGAATCAGATGATACGCATCGTCTTGATCGCATCCGGAGTTGTGGGGGCCTGTAAATGCGTCTCTCTTCGCTCGCCTTGTTGACGGCCCTCGCGCTAACGGCTGCTGCCTGTTCCAAGAAATGCGAACAAGATAGTGCGGCCCTTCAGACGAAAATTGCGAAGGAGCAAGATCAGAATCTCACGCTGCGCAACCAACTGGCAGGCTTGATTGCCGAGCGGGACGAGCTTGACGCCCGCACGAAAACCGTCTCCAGCTTAGGTCTCAGAATAGCGTTGGCTTGCGTCTCCGACGCCGTTGCCGCGCCCCCGCCGCACGGCGCCATCGCGGTGACCGTCGTTCTCGACAACGGCAATCGCGTCGCGTTTGTCGACGACACGACGCGCCCCATCACGCTGACGCAAACCGCAAAAGGCCATTCCGAACTTGTCCTAGCTTACCGACCGAAGGACGACGGCGCGCCGATCGGCCAAAGCGTCGCGTCTTTGACAAGTCTCAACACGTTGGAAATGCACAATCGCGAAGTGCTGACACCTTTGAATCTGCATTGTGACTCGATCGCGCATTTGATTGTCGAGATCAACGGCCTCGATACGCTGCAAGGCGACAATATTCCGTTGGCCGAGGCGACCCTATACAACGCATCTCCCGGCGGTGCCGCACCTGATACGGTGGATACGCGGCAATTCTTCAGCGGCGTCGCACAAGCTTATGCCCAGATTGCGGATCGCCGCCTCCATCGCGCGCCATAACGACGAAAAATCGCTTCCGCATTATTTGTGCAGCAAAGTCAGGGCACCGCCGCGTTCGATGGCCCGCTTGTACGCCGGCCGTCCGCGCACTTGCTTCAGGAAAGCGCGTACCGCAGGATAACCGTCGAGGTTAAAGCGCGCTTCGGCGCCTTCCAGCGGGAAGCTCATCTGAATATCGGCGGCGCTGAACGCATCGCCCGCGAACCACGGCGCCTTCGACAATTCGGCATTCCAATAGGCCATGTGGCGCGTCATCTGCGGATCGATGAAGGTGGTCTGCGCTTTTTTCGAAATGGCGCGCGCGATCGGACGGATGAGAAACGGCACACCCAAGGGCATCCGCTGGAAGACCAGCTTCAGCAGCAAAATAGGCATGGCCGAACCTTCGGCATAATGCAGCCAATAGATATAGCGCTGCCGGGCCGGTGTTCCGGGCGCAGGTGCCATCCGGTCCGGGCCGTAGTTCTCCATCAGATATTCGATGATCGCACCGGATTCGGCGATGGTGTTGGCACCGTCGACGATCACCGGCGATTTGCCGAGCGGATGGATCTTGAGAAGTTCGGGCGGCGCCAACATTGTTTTCTTGTTGCGCTTATAGGCGACGATCTCATAAGGCACGCCCAATTCTTCGAGTAGCCACAATATGCGATGCGAGCGTGAGTTTTCCAGATGATGGACGACTACCATAAGCACTTTCCCACTTGCATGACGTATGGTGATCCAAGTTAGTGGAAGGTATGGCCAAGCGCTACCGTGCGAAACGTGACGCTACGGCTGGCGCAGCCTCCTGCCTGTCACGCACGCCCGGCAAGCCTGAGTAGTTTCCGGCCCTACCGCTGTCTCTGCGTCCGCGTATCGTCGCCATGGCTATCGCGGCTGAGCGGTGCAGCACTGCTCCAACCGGCGACCGAGGAAGCGAGAAACGTTATGTTCAAAGGAATTCAATTGATCTGGGCGGACAAATTTGCCCTGGCGCTGGCGCTTTTCATCATCATTGCCGCGGTTCTGTGCTGGGTTCTCGGTATTGTCGGCCTGGACGGGCATCCTAATCTCCGATTTGACCAAGCGATGCTCGATTGGACGACCCAATTGGAGTTCGCCTTGGTGCCGGCGGTTTGGCTGCTTCTGCGAATCATGGATTTCACAGCAAAGGTACTGTTTCAGATGCTACGCTACGGTCTTGCGCTTACCGGCCCCCGTGCCTCGCCTCTACCGTCTTATGCCGGCGCGGGACTGCAGACCGGTGGGGGCAGCAATTAATTCGTCACCCCTAGCCGATTGACGGGCCGGGTTGCCCGCGAGTCAGTCTGCGCACCCGCCTGAAAAAGCCCGTGAGATTTGTGCCGTTGTACAATGGCCGCAGGTCAAATTCGTTCAAGACGGCTCGCGGCGCCTGACGATAGACTTTCCGTCATGCATCGGCGTTATCTCTTGCAATCGGGTTTGGCGGCTATTGGATTCGCCGGCGCGGGAATCGTCTGTCGGGCAGCCGCAGCAAATATCCGCACGCGTTGGAAGGTAAGCACCTCCGAAGGTCTGGATGCGTTGTGTTTTTTGGGCCCGCTGTCGGGCGCTTCCTTCTATGCGAGCTATTATCCCAAGGAAATTGCTGAGTTCGCGCCGAAACTAAAACCCACGGCAATAGCCACGATCATGCGCCTTTTCCAGCAAGTCCAAGCAAACGGCGGCTTGCTTGGTCCCGATCTGTGTTTGCTTTTTTCGGGCGGGCCCGTGGCAACATTGGATAATGTGATTGCGGCCCTGAAAGCGGCGGACACAGTGCTCAAACCGCCCTTCCTTGCGAGCCCCTATTGGGATGCGGCGAGCTGGAGCAATTTTCTCGACATCCGCGATGATCTTGCCGTTGTCATTCAGGATATGCAGGCCGCGGGTTTTTCGCGGTTCTGGCATAATGTCATAGACCGACGCTCAGCCATTCGCCTTCCGGCCATGCAGACCCGCCTCGCCACTCTCGACACCATCGCCGAACAGGAGCGGCTGCTCGGCCGCAAATTCGCCGACCCGTCCATCGAAGTGATCCTGCTCGCGTTCTCGCAGCCGCATGGCATTCGTATTCAAGGCCAACGCTTTCTCACCTATATCGACTATCCCGACAAGATCGTGATCCGCAATGCCGATCACGAATTGATGCATCCGCCGTTCGACAAGAACAGTTCGAGGATGAAAGCGGTTTTTGCATTGTTACAGAACGATCCGCTACTCGCCCGCATCGTCAAGGAACATGACAGCCGGTTCGGCTATAACACGCTGGAAGGGCTGATCGACGAAGACACCGTGCAGGCGCTCGAGCAGATCATCAATGAAAAGTTCGGCGTGTCGGAAAATCCGGCTGAGAGTTGGACGGAATCGGATGGCGGCATGCATGTCTTCGCCGCGGGACTCTATGGGCTGCTCAAGGCGCAAGGCTATGACCGCACCGGCGGCAATATCGAGCAGTGGCTTTATATTGCTGCAGGCGACGGAAGGTTGGCGCCCGTCTCGCTGCACGCGGCGGCGGCCAAAGTCTTAAACCGCGACATCGCCAAACTCTGGAACTAAGTCCTTTAGGGGTGCCCGACGCGGATATTGGTCAGCGAGCCGATCAATCCGAATACTTGCAGCAACCACAACACGACGGCGATTACCACCACGGCGTTCAAGATCGACTTAATCTTTAAATCCATAGGGATATAAGTGTTGATCAGCCATAGAACGACGCCCACGACAATCAAAATCAGGATCAGCGAAACCAGCGACATGGTATTTTCCCCTATATGTTGTTTAGGAACGCGCAGAAGTGGGAAAGGTTCCGCGTGTGAGTGGATCTAGCGGCGGCGGGGATTCAAACGAACACGGAAGTCCCGAAATTGCTTTGATCCAACATGAGGGGAAAGTCCGGGATGTCTTCCAATCCCGAGAAAAGCACCTGTCCTAGCGCCGTGCCCGTTCCGAACCGCACATTGCTTCTGCGGGCAAGCTCGACCATCTCGGGACTGTCGAGGTCGCTCAGGAACGTAAACGCTTTGTGCAATTGCCCAGCATGAACCAGCTTGCGCATGAGATGAGCCGCCATGTGTTGATCGGCCCATTTGGGAAGGCCCCCACCCAGCCCGGCAGCGCTGAGCTGGAAATCGAATTCGGGCAACGCCTGGAGCGATTGAAACTCGAGGATCACGCGGACGCTGGGGAACTTCATCATTGCGGCCAATTCGCCGATCCGCAACGCGGGCGTTCCCTCGGGGATTTGCGATATCACCAAAACCAGCGGTGTGGATGGCTGTATGGCCGTTCTTTGCAAGGCGGTGATATAGCGGATGCGCAATTTGAACACCGACAGTGTTTTGTAACTGACGGCGACACAGACCGCGCAGACCTTGTTGCATTCGGCGATGCGGGTGGCATGCGCGACGGCTGCCTCAAGCAAAGCGATTTCCAGCGTGGCGATCTGCTCGGCAGCGTCCTCGTCGGGAAAGGCTTTGCCGATCGCTGTGGGCCGGTTCGCCCATCCCGAGAACAGCGAAAGTTGCAAAGCGCTGCTCACATAGCGCTGCAACTCCCAAACCGGGAAGAAGCCCATGCGGACGCCCGACTTTGCAGCCAGCTTATGCGCCGCCGCAATCTGTTCTCTCGGCAGAGGCGCAGGCTGAAGCTTTCGGCTCTCCACCACCGCCACAGGTTCTCGCGAGCCCGATTGTGTGCTTTGGGTGAAGACGGACTCACTGCCATGGCGTTCCACCATGGCTTCGAGCAATCTTCCGGCCTGCGCCGACGTAAACGGAGACGGCGCCACGACATTGGCAACGACGCTGCGCACCGAAACTTCATCGATTTGCTCGCCGAACAGCGATTGGCACACCTCTTTGGCGATGGCGTTGCAAATGCGCTCCGCGTCTTCAAAAGGTAGTGTGTTGAAAACCACCGCGTAGGATAACTCGTCCAACAAGACGTATTGGTCGGCCGACGACTGCGCGCCGACGATCGCGGTTTCGAACAACTTATGGACCAGTCCCGAGAGCCGCTCCCATTTCGGGCCGAGTTTGCTCTTCAGCGGTTCGAGGCAGAGGACATGAATCTTCGCAGCGGACACTTTCTTTCCGCTGGCATGAAGCAAGTCCCCGGTAGGTTCCGACAAGCCAACCCCCTTTTGACTTCCAAGAGACGCTCTCGTCACCGCGCGGACGGCGATGGCGCGAAATGCAGGCGCATTTCCCGGAGCGCCGGCGAACTAAAGTCGCATTCGCCGAACCTTATATCATTTTGGTTGCAAAGGATGTGTTTCTCGAGGATTTCGAAGGTGCGATTTGGCTCTAGCCACCGCATAACGGGTTGATGTGCAACTCTTGGGTGCGAGTTAGAGTCGTTCCAATGACGTCATGTGTTGCGCGAAGGGCAATAGAGAACTTGTGACGCAGAAGCGTTTTCTATTCACCGCTGAGCTGCACCAACATCGCCGCGTCGGCCGCGCTCATGCCCCAAGGCCGGTAGGTCGCGTCGGCGCCTGAGCGGCCGGTAAAGCGGCGGTAGAACACCAGCGCGGCAAGATAAGTCCCCGCAACGCTCGGATGATGATGATCAAGGCGGAAGACATCCGGCGCGCCTGGGGTCTGTGTCGCCCTTGCAAAGGCTTGTCCGATGGCCACAACCGGCAAACCCAGTTTATGCCCGAGACTTTGTGTGCTCGTTGCCGCCGCACCGGCCTCTCCGGCGGGGCTTTTGGCGGCATCGGTCGAGTCGCGGTTGGCATAGACGTCGCCGCCCGCGCCATCCGCCCATACTTGAAACAGGATCGGCGCTTCGTTCAGCGGCGCCAGCGCATCGCGCCAATCGGCGATGCTCTTCAGCGCATCATCGAAACCCGATTGTGTTTCATACCAGCCGCTGTGCTCTTGCAGCACGACGTAATCGACATGATGCGCCTGCGCCCAAGTGAGCGCCGCGGTCTTCGTCAGCATGTGGTTCAGCGTGGCATCCGGATAAGTTTCGGCGTTGACCTCCAATTGCGTGTGATTGGCAGGGTCCGAAGAAGCGATATTCACCAGCATGGCCGGCAGATCGTTGGTGAAGGTCAGGCTGTTGCCGACAAACAGCACGCGCACGATCTTTAGGGGCGCCGCCGCCGCGGAAATCATGACCTCTTCATGATCGGCGTTGCGCAAAATATAGCGCCCGCCGAAGCGGTAGAGCTGCGGCTCGCCGACAATGACGAGTGCAACCAGCAGCGCCAACGCGAAACCAATCCTGAGCAAAGGCGTCTCTTCGATTTTGGACCGCGTGCCAGCTTAAAGGGAGGGCCGCCAAAGATTTGTTAAAGTGGGGAGGCGGCAGAGCTGCGACCGCGGTTGCGGGACATGGACGTTTTTTTTATCTGCACCGACTGGGGAACCCGTGAAGCTCTGAGTGGTTTCCAATAATACGGCAATCACTTTACGGCCGGCAGCCTGGTTCGGCTTCGATTTCAATGCGGGAGTATTCGACATGTTACGCTGGGCTGTTATCTTTCTGATTATCGGCCTCATCGCAGGCCTTCTGGGATTTACCGGAATCGCCGGGGCGTCCATCGAGATCGCCAAGATTCTGTTCTTCGTCTTTATGGTGATATTCCTGGTACTGCTGGTCGGTGGGCTCACCTTCGCGCGGCGTGTGTCGGGCGGATAAGGCGGCGAGTCATTCGTTCGCATTCGCTGGCGATACCGAGTTCACACGCGTATTGGCCGCGTCGGTATTCATTCGCTGCAGGCGACGATACTCAGTTGCGTATTCTGTCCCCATCTGCCGGTCCCGGAAGGCACACGTAAGAAGGGAGGGGGGCCGCAAAGTCGAAAGCACGCCGGAGCCGTTTATCATGGAATTTGAGCAACTTAGCCAAATGCGGAGTTTCGCGTCACTCCACCCGCGACAGATCCTTGCGCAGGGCCCGACTCGCTGATAAAGCCTCGGCGCTCCAAGTGGTTCCGAACCCAGGAGCGTAGCCTATGACCATCCGCGAAGCCCTTACCTTCGATGATGTGCTCCTGGTGCCCGCCGCCTCCGAAGTTCTTCCCGGCCAAGTCGATACCCGCACTCGCCTCACCAAGACCGTTGAACTCGGCATTCCGCTGATCTCCTCGGCGATGGACACGGTCACCGAAGCGCCGCTCGCCATCGCCATGGCGCAGGCCGGGGGGATGGGTGTCATTCACCGCAATCTCACGGTCGAAGAACAGGCTGAGCATGTCCGCCGCGTGAAGAAATACGAAAGCGGCATGGTGGTGAACCCGGTCACCATCGCGCCTGACGCGACGCTGGCAGATGCGCTGGCGCTGATGGAGCATCATCACATCTCCGGCGTGCCGGTGGTCGAAGGCGCCAACCCGAAAGGTACCGGCAAGCTGGTCGGCATTCTCACCAACCGCGATGTGCGCTTCGCCACCAATATGCGCCAGCCGGTGCGCGAGCTGATGACCAAGGAAAACCTCGTCACCGCGCTTGAAGGCGTGAAGATGGAGGAAGCCAAGCGGCTGCTGCATGCGCGGCGCATCGAAAAGATTTTGGTGGTTGATGAGGCCTATCGCTGCGTCGGTCTCATCACGGTGAAGGACATCGAAAAGGCGCAGAAATATCCCAATTCCTGCAAAGACGAGCGCGGCCGTTTGCGCGTCGCCGCCGCGGTGAACACCGGGCCGGATGGCGTGGCGCGCGCACTGGCGCTGGTGCAAGCGGAATGCGATGTGGTGGTGGTCGACACCGCGCATGGCCATTCGCAGGGCGTGCTCGACACGGTCCGGGCCATCAAGCGCGAGAGCAATTATACCCAAGTGCTGGCCGGCAATGTCGCCACCGCCGATGGCGCCAAGGCATTAATCGATGCGGGCGCCGATGCGGTGAAAGTCGGCATCGGTCCGGGCTCGATCTGCACTACCCGCATCGTGGCGGGCGTCGGCGTGCCGCAATTGACCGCCATCATGGACGCGGTATCGGCGGCGCAAAAACAGGGCATTCCCGTGGTCGCCGATGGCGGCATCAAATACTCCGGGGATCTTGCCAAGGCGATTGCGGCTGGCGCGCATGTTGCGATGATCGGTTCACTGCTCGCGGGCACGGAAGAAAGTCCGGGCGAAGTGTTTCTATATCAAGGGCGTTCCTACAAAGGCTATCGCGGTATGGGTTCGCTGGGCGCCATGGCGCGCGGTTCGGCCGATCGTTATTTTCAGGCCGAAGTGAAAGACACGCTGAAGCTGGTGCCGGAAGGCGTCGAAGGCCAGGTGCCGTACAAAGGCCCGGTCGGCGGCGTGGTGCATCAAATCGTCGGCGGCTTGCGTGCGGCGATGGGCTATACCGGCTGCAAGACGATCGGCGATTTTCACGCCAATGCGAAATTCGTGCGCATCACCAGCGCGGGCATGGCCGAAAGCCATGTGCATGGCGTGATCGTGACGCGCGAAAGCCCGAATTATCCCGGCGGGCAGTAACAAAAGAGCCCGATCCGGCCTAAGCTGCTTTGTATCGATAGCTTTCCGGCGTTTCGTCGCGTGGCACGCGCAATGTGACGGTGGTGCCTGCGCCGATCTCGCTGGCGATGGAAATGCTGCCGCCCATCAGCCGGATCAGCCCTTTTGCAATGGAAAGCCCAAGCCCGGGCCCACCATTGCCTCGTACCAAATGGCTTTCCGGGCTGCCGAACGGCCGTCCCAATGCCGCAAGGCGCTCCGGCGCGATGCCGTCTCCGACGTCGCGCACTTCCACCGTGATGTCGTTTCCATCCCGCTGAACGGCCACCGTCACGATTGCGCCTTCCGGCGAGTGGCGAATGGCGTTGTCCAGAATGCGCTCGATCGCCTGGCGCAAGCTCAGCTCGGAACCGCGGCACCATGCACCGTCCTGTACGGCAGATAAAAAGAGCTCGACATTTTTCCTCAGCGCGCTTTGCACCGCGCCTTCGATAGCAAGTTGCGCCGCAAGGGCCGCATCGACGCGCTGCTGCTCGACGGCAGTATCGCGCGCTTCGATCCGCGCAATCTCGATCAGGTCGTTGACCGTCTTCAGCAGCGAATATCCGCTCGAGCGGATATGGGCGGCGTATTCATCGTAGTGCGGCGAACCGAGCGGCCCGAACAGACGATTGAGCAGAGCATCCGAGAAGCCGATGATCGCGTTGAGCGGCGTGCGCAACTCGTGGCTGATCGTTCCCAAGAAGACCGATTTGGCGTGGCTTTCTTCTCTGGCGCTGCGCGCCTTGGCTTCGATCATGAAGAGTTCGCGTTGCATTTTCTGCCAGCGGCGCATCAGCAGGCCTTGCAGTAAGGCCAATAAAAGGAACACGCCGATCATCGCCGGTAATATGGTCTTCAACAGAATCGTTCCCGGCAATTGCACCTTCCATGTCAGCCAAGCAAGCGGATGTCCCGCGGCGTCTGTTAGCGCCGCTGCCGTGAATCCGGCGGGTTGTTTGTCGCCGACGATGACACGCGTGTCGTAAGCCGCAAAACCTTTGGTGAGCGTGTCATAATTGGCTGTCGTCACGGGGGCAAAAAAGACGACATGAAAAGCCCGCTGTTGTGCCAAAGCAAGATCACTTGCTTGCTCCGGCGTGACGGTTCCGGCCACGGCGAAATAGGGAACGCCGCCGATTAGCGTCATGCCTTTGTGTAGGGCCGGCGGCTGGTGCATTCGCTCGACGGCAACCGACCTCAGCAACACAGCGAGGCCGGTTGCGTTTGCCAAATCCGTCCTCGAGACATGTGAGTATCGTCCGCCGGCATGGTGGAAGAGCAATTGGCCGCTCGGCCCGTAGATGGCGACCAAATGGTTTCCCATCGAATCCTGATAGGGGCCGAATTGGTAAGCCACCCATTTCTGATTCCATTGGCGGACGATGTTTTCATAGGCGTCCTGCCAAAAGATCATCTGCGTCAGTTGACCTTCGATTTGGCGATAAGCGCCGTCGGTTTCGTGCTGCACGATAACTTGCTGCGTGACGAGCGATTGGCTGTTCTCGTGCGACGCAGCGAAGCCCGACACGACGGCGATCGTCACGATCGCAACCGCCAGGCTGGTCCCCAAATAGACAAAGATAGATCTATATTTGCGAGGCACTTTGGAGTTCTTATCGGTTCGCCGCGCAGCCATTAGACCACCCAGACTTTAACATCGCTTAAATGTGCATTAACCAGATATGATCGCGCCGATGAACTCGATATCCCCATCCGCATGACCCCGTCCGCCCGTCTGCAAGCCGTTATCGAAATCCTCCATGGTCTTGAAACGACGGGACAACCAGCCGATCGCTTCCTTCGCGATTGGACTCGCGCGCGGCGCTATGCGGGGTCAAAGGATCGCGCAACAATTGCAGAGCGCTGTTATGCCATTCTGAGACACCGTTCATCTTTGGCTTGGCGAATGGGTTGCACCGACGCGCGGGCACTCGTCATTGCATCTTTGCTCGGCGAAGGGCTATCGCTCGACACCATTGCGCAATTGTTCGATGGCAGTCCTTATGGACCGCAAGCGTTGAGCGAAGCCGAACGCCTGGCAATGGCCGCGCCGCCGGTTGGCGAACCTCCTTTGCATGTGCGAGGCGAATTTCCGCTCTTTCTTGAACCCGAACTGACGCGCGCCTTCGGCGCATCGCTGCCCGACGAAATGCTGGCGATGCAGGAGCGTGCGCCGATCGATTTGCGGGTCAATTCTCTCAAAGCCGCGCGCGATAAGGTGTTGGAACATCTCCGCGCCGAAGGTTTCGCCGCGAACCGCACGCCTTACGCGCCGCACGGAATTCGTCTTCCGCCGGCCAGCGCGAAACTGAGCGCGACGTCGCTGTTTCTCCAAGGCGCTTTCGAAGTTCAAGACGAAGCGGCGCAACTTGCCTCTCTGCTCTGCGCCGTAGCGCCGGGCATGCGCGTGCTGGACTTTGCGGCGGGTGCCGGCGGCAAATCTCTGGCGCTTGCGGCCGCGATGAAGAACAAAGGCGAGATCGTCGCCCACGACATCGCTGCCACGCGACTCAAAGCGCTGGCGCCGCGCGCGCTGCGTGCTGGAGCCACCATTGTACATCCCACGACCGAGCGGCCCTCGGGAGAATTCGATGTCGTGTTGATCGATTCGCCTTGCAGCGGCTCGGGCACTTGGCGCCGCCAGCCGGAACTGCGCTGGCGGACCACACCGCAAAGCCTATCGGCATTGCACGTTTTGCAGGACGAATTGCTCGCTCAGGGCTCGGCCTCAGTGAAACGCGGCGGGCGGCTGGCTTATGCCACCTGTTCGATTTTGCCGTCGGAAAACGAAGATCGTATTGCCGCGTTTTTGGCCGCGCACGCCGATTTCCGCCCGCTGACGGCCGCCGAGATCTGGCGCGAATCCATCGGCCTTTCGCCGCCGCCCGGCACGGATCGCTTCTTCAAAACGAGCCCGCGAACCACCGGCACAGACGGCTTTTTCGCAGCTATATTGCAACGCTGGACAAGCTAGGGCGTGAGCGGATAAATCCCGTCATGGCAGCTCCCGTTCTGGTTATCGATTTCGGCTCGCAGGTGACGCAACTGATCGCGCGGCGCGTGCGCGAAGCTGGCGTTTACTGCGAAATTGTTCCCTTCAACAAAGCCGAAGCGGCACTGAAAGAATTGCCGCCGCGCGCCATCATCCTTTCCGGCGGACCCGCCAGCGTCACCGAGGCGGACACGCCGCGCGCCCCGCAAAACGTCTTCACCGCCGGGGTTCCGGTGCTCGGCATCTGCTATGGCGAGATGACGATGTGCGAGCAGCTGGGCGGCCATGTCGAGGCCGGCCATGCCCGCGAATTCGGACGCGCCGACATCGTGCTGGCGAAAACCACGCCGCTGTTGGCAGGCCTCGGCGACGCGAACGGACACGAGCCCGTCTGGATGAGCCATGGCGATAAAATCACCGCCATCCCGCCGTGCTTCGATGTCGTCGCGACGTCCGACAATTCGCCTTATGCGGCAATCGCCGACGAAAAACGCCGTTTCTACGGCGTGCAGTTCCATCCCGAAGTCGTTCACACCCCGCGCGGCGCCACGATCCTGCGCAATTTCGTCGTCAACATCGCCGGCATCACGCCCGACTGGAACATGCATGCGTTTCGTACCAACGCGATCGAGCGCATCCGCAAGCAAGTCGGCAAAGGTCGGGTCATCTGCGGATTGTCCGGAGGCGTCGACTCCTCGGTCGCCGCCGTCCTCTTGCACGAAGCGATCGGCGATCAGCTCACCTGCATCTTCGTCGATACCGGATTGATGCGCGCAGGCGAATCCGAGCAAGTGGTTTCGCTGTTCCGCGGCCATTACAATATTCCGCTGCTGCATGCCGAAGCCGCCGACCTGTTTCTTTCCAATCTCGACGGCGTCAGCGATCCGGAAAAAAAGCGCAAAATCATCGGCGCGGCGTTCATCGAAGTGTTCGATTACGAAGCGGCCAAGGTCGGCGGCGCCGACTTCCTGGCCCAAGGCACGCTTTATCCCGATGTGATCGAAAGCGTCTCGGCCACGGGCGGCCCGTCTGTCACCATCAAATCGCATCACAATGTCGGCGGACTTCCTGCCCATATGAAGATGAAGCTGGTCGAACCGCTGCGCGAGCTCTTCAAGGACGAGGTGCGCGCGCTCGGCCGCGAACTCGGCTTGCCAGAAAGCTTTGTCGGGCGTCATCCTTTTCCCGGTCCGGGCCTCGCTATTCGCATCCCCGGTGCCGTGACGCGTGAAAAGCTCGAGATCCTGCGCAAAGCGGATACCATCTATCTTGACGAAATCCGCAAGGCCGGTCTTTATGACGAAATCTGGCAGGCCTTTGCCGTGCTGCTGCCCGTCAAGACGGTGGGCGTGATGGGCGACGGACGGACCTATGATCATGTCTGTGCGCTGCGCGCCGTTACCTCTTCCGACGGCATGACCGCGGACTTCTATCCCTTCGCGCACGATTTTCTGGCCCGCACCGCCACGCGCATCGTCAACGAAGTCAAAGGCATCAATCGGGTGGTCTATGACGTGACGAGCAAACCGCCGGGAACGATTGAGTGGGAGTGAGGGTGTTATATGCTTCAGGTAGGGAGACACTGACATGCATCGATCGCGCATCAACGGTCTGCTAATTGACTGCAATACCGATGACATCGACGCGGCGGCGGAATTCTGGGCCGAGGCACTCGGCCGTCGCCTCGATCCGGACCATCCCGGGACCCGTGGCAATTACCGTATGCTTGAGACACCGCCGGACGAGCTCAGCGTACAGATCCAGCGCGTGGACCACGAAAGCCGCGTTCACATCGACATCGAGACCGACGACATTCCCGCCGAAGTCGCCCGCCTCGAAAAACTCGGCGCGACGATCGACAAGCACATGGAGCGCTGGGTTGTTATGCGCGCGCCGACCGGACAACGCTTCTGCGTCGTGCGCGTGCAGCGCGCAGGGTTTCCGAAGGGCGCGACAATTTGGGACTCGCCTCGGCCGAAGGGGGCAAGTTGAAGCTGACATCGTGAAGAATTTCGGCGGCAGCTAATCCATTTCCCTTATCGTATACGCGACGACCGCGACGGATTTATTGTCCCGTTCTTTCTCACGATAATGCGGTGTATGAACGGCCCATGTTGTTATCGATCATCTCCGATTGAATTGGTGCTCACCACGATCTGTTCTCATGACTGAATCCGCGACTTGAATCTTGATCAGACCAGCCGGATTATCGACCGAAACTTGGTGACGCTTAATCAATTACAAGAGGTGGGCCGCCCGTCGCGATAGAGTTTGGAAATTGATTTCATGTCCCCTAAATAGAGCACTCCGATGGATAGTAGCGTCCACGGGCTGAAATTGTGAGCAGATGGTCAAAAACGTTGCTCTGGTTCTCGGTGGTGGTGGGGCCGCCGGAAATGCATGGGTGATCGGTATCATCGCAGGCCTGGCCGAAGCTGGTCTCGATATGACAGAGGCCGCCGATTTGGTGGTCGGCACCTCGGCCGGTGCCACCGCGGCAGCGCAGGTGCGCAGCGGTATACCGCCGGCCGAACTGTTGGCCTCGGTGCTATCCCCGCCGGTTCGACCGGTCGGACAGAACCGGGAACGGCCGCCGTCCCTGCCGATGGCCACGGTGTTCGAGCGGATGAGGGCCATCGGCGCCGCCGCCACCTCGGCAGCCGATCTACAGCGTGCGATGGGCGCGTTCGGGTTGGAGAGCGACTCGCATACTCGGACCCGGGGCGGGACAGCGGCGCGCAATGGTCGCCGCCAGGTTGCCTCGCCCTGAATGGCCGGACAGGCCGATGATCGTGGTGGCCGTCGACGCGCATACCGGCGAGTTGGCTGCGTTCGACCGCGATTCCGGCGTCGACCTGGTGGACGCGGTCACCGCGAGCACGCGCGCTGCCCGGTCTGGTCCCCACGGTCAGCATCAACGGCGCTCGCTACATCGACGGTGGCGTGCGCTCCCCCGACAACGCCGACCTTGCCTCGGGCTATGCGAACGTCGTGGTGCTCTCGCCGTTGGGCGGACGGAGCGGGACACTACCGACCAGGCCAGTTCGAGGGCCTGCGCAGACTCACCGGGGCGCGGACCTGGCAAGCCAGGTCGAGGCCCTGCGCAAGCAGGGCAGCCGCGTCGAGGTGATCACACCGGACGCCGATTCCCGAGCCGCAATGGGCACGAACCAGATGGATCTGGCGAACCGCATCCCCGCCGCCCGTGCCGGTTTCGCCCAAGGCAAGCAGGAAGCGACCCGCGCGACATTCCTGTGATTGTACGCCGACGTCAGCGTGACACCGTCATCTGTGAAGAGAGCTTTGCTTTGTCATCCAAGTTATAGCAATGGTCAGGCGATTGGCATCGGCACCGGCCGACAAACGATCGCAGCAACGGCGATAGCCGCAAGACGACGTATTGCCCAGCCGGTGCTGCGAGCCTGACGTGGACTCTGATGCGCTCAAATAGGGAGGTCGCGCCGCCGATGGCTTCTTGCGCCAGTCGCCCCTACGAGCCGCTGACGGTTTTTTCACAGCGTGTTCAGTGAAGGCGGAAGCCCCGCGAGGCGCAAGGGCGTTGCGCGGGATATTCCCGGATAATTTGGCGAGCGTCGCGCGCATCGATTTGCTGTAGTTCTACAATCGCAACGACTGCTGCTTCGGGCCTAGGTGCACGCCTTCCAGCTCCAGCATCTTCGCCTTCGTCTCTGCGCCGCCTGGAGCTGAGAATCCGCCGATCTTGCCGCTGGCCGCCAACACGCGATGGCAGGGGATGAACAACGCCACCGGATTCTTCGCCATCGCCTGGCCGACTTCGCGCGCCGCTTCCCAGTCCGTGCGGCCGATCGCTTTCGCCAGTGTGCCATAGGTCGTGGTCTCGCCATAACCGACGCGCCGCGCGGCGGCGTAGATCTCGCGGTAGAAATCGTCCTGTCCCGTAAGATCGAGCGTCATATCCGAAAAATCGATTTGCTCGCCTGCAAAGTAGCGTTTCGCCGCTTCCACCGCTTGCGCGATGTGTGGCGGCGGCAATGCCCCTTCTGCACAAGGTGCGCGGCGCAAGAGGTTGCGCCTTGTCGCCTCCGCGCTCGCGGATGGCAGTTGAAAGCGCATAATGCCGGCATCGTTCCATGCAATGCCTGCACATCCGAGCGCTGTATCAAAGACGAAGTAGTGCGTGCTCATGCACGAAAGATCGTACCGCGGCGCTCCAAAAACAATCCGGTTCTTGCGCCGTCACCGGCTATTTTCGGACGCAAAGTTGATCGGACGAGCCTGGTTTATAGACCGAGCAACATCGCCACGCGCGATGCGAGAAGCTTAACGATGAGCCCAGGAGGATAGCCCCGGTAGCTCGGCACATCGTCAGCAGGGACGCCGCCACCCGGCTTAAACTTCGTGCAAATCCGAAACTGCAGCGGCGGAAGTTCTCCGTGAAATCGAGCTCTGTATGCCGAGACCCAGTGCGGACCTCTATCGAAGTTCACGAACATCGCCGAATTGCAACACGCGGCGACAACTCTATTTGTGACCGAGGATTCCTTAAGCTTGAAGCGCTTCAGCAATTCGGCTCCTTTGGAACACGCGATGCGGTCTTTTCGATAGAGGATGTATGCGGTGCCGCCATCGAGATCGCGTACGGCGCCAGCACTTGGCAAAGCTTCGATCTGGCCGGCGCCCTTTTGGCAGTCGTCGCAATAGCAGACACTGCTGACGATCGGCCTGCCGAACGCTTTGAGTTCGACGCGACCGCATGAGCATGTCGCGGTCATGGGCGTGTCGTTTGCTGGCGAACTCCCCATACTCTGGCGATCTCCGCTACGCCGGGTGCAGTCCCATTTATCACGGTATCGACTCAGCTCGCTAGCACGTGGTTGAGAGCCGCGGTCCTTCGAGGCTCGCTTTGCTCGCACCTCAGGATGACGCGCCGCGAAGGGCGCTGTCACGCGCGATTTCCGGAAAACGATGGCCTTCAGGGAAATTTGTCGTAAAAACAAGAACGCGCGAGCTTGGTTCTGAGACGGAGCAAAACATGGATTTCAAAGGTGCAACCTATTTGTACACTTTGGCGGGCCTGATGATCACCTTCGCAGGGTTCTCGGCGCTCTTGTTGACGCTGCGACCGGCCACTGGTGCGAGGCTGTCCCTGCTCGACAGATATCTTGCGAAAACGGTCATGACGTACATTTTCGTATTGACGGCGGGAGCGTTGCTGCCGGCGCTATTGGTGCTCTACGACGTTCCGGAAAAATGGATTTGGCTATGCTCTGCCGTACTTTTCGCGCTGCCGATGCTGTCTCTTCAGGTGACCTATCCGCGCCGACGCCGCAAGGAGGTCGGCAAAGGTCCGCCGCCGGCAATTATGGCTGTCCTCGTTGTGCTCGGCTCCGCGGTGACACTGGCGATGCTTGCCTATGTTTTGGCAGGCCTCCCATACAGCGCCGCCGCCTACAGCACCGCGTTGACGATCGATTTCTTTACGGTCGCTTTCGCCTATGTGGTCGCGCTCGATGTCATTATGCAGCAACCCTCGGAAACGCCGGAGCGGCCGGCACAAAATGAATAAGACCGCTATCTTCCCTTCGCCGCCAATTTGGCATTGAGGGCGTCGCGCAGGGCCTTGACCTCGTCACGCAGGCGATAGAGGCGTTCCTTCGTTATGCCGGCGTCCCCGAAGACCGCGGGGCCCAGGCAGGCTGCCCGCTCCTCGAGGGCCTTGCTGCGCTCGGTCAGTTCGACGAACACCTGACGCTCGTCGGCGGGATTGCGGGTGCGCTCCACGAAACCCGCCGCCTGCAGGCGCTTCAGCAAGGGAGTCAGCGTGCTGCTCTCGATTCCCAGCCGCTCGCCGATGTCGCCGACGGTCAGGTGGTCCTCCTCCCACAAGACGTTCAGCAAGAGGTACTGGGGATAGGTGATGCCCAGCTCGTCCAGCAGCGGCTTGTAGGTGCGCTGGATGGCGAGCCCAGCCGAATAGATCGCATAGCACGGCATTCCCTCGAGCCTCTTAACCTTGGTCATCGCGTCGCATCCGGCCTCCTTGGTCTCAGCAGATGTCGTGAAAAGATGTCACGATAAGTAATTAAATAATCCCTTGACCCATTTTCAGCTATGCCCTAATTTCGTATCGTCGATAATTGTTATCGCGATATATAAAACAGGAGAACCCTATGCCCAGGAAATTCATTGCCACGGCGGCCGCTGCGGTCGCGCTTCTGTCGGCAGCCGTCGCTCCGGCGCGGGCCGAGCCGGTCAAGAACATCGTCCTCGTCCACGGGGCCTTCGCCGACGGTTCCGGATGGCGGCGCGTCGCCGACATTCTTGGCAAGGACGGCTATACGGTCAGCGTGGTGCAGGAGCCGCTGACATCGCTTGCCGACGACGTCGCGGCGACCAAACGCGTGCTGGATCTGCAACAGGGCCCAACCCTTCTGGTCGGCCACAGCTATGGCGGGGTGGTCATCACCGAAGCGGGCAATGCACCCAATGTCGTCGGCCTCGTCTACATCGCCGCCTTCATCCCCGACCAGGGCGAGAGTGCCGTCGGCCTGCTCTCGAAGGCCCCCGCCGCCAACAACGACATGCGCGCCACCAAGGACGATTTCCTGTACCTTGACCCGGCCGCCTTCCCCGCCGATTTCGCCGCCGACCTCCCGCCAGCCCAGGCGAACTTCATGGCCCATTCCCAGCCGATGCTGGCCAAGGCCGCCGGCGGCGCGCCGGTGACGGCGGCCGCCTGGCACCAGAAGAAGAGCTGGGCGCTGGTCGCCACCCTCGACCACAACATCAATCCCGATCTCGAGCGCAGCATGGCCAAGCGCGCCGGCAGCGAAACGATCGAAGTTCCGGCCAGCCACGCGGTGTATATCTCCAAGCCGAATGAGGTGGCGCGCTTGATCGAACGGGCGGCAAAGGCGTCGGCCCAGTAACGCTTTCATCTGTTCGGCAAGCATAGCGCCATAACGCTCCGGCTCGATTTCTTGCCGCGTTTGCGGCAAAATCGTGCCGAGTGTCCGCGGGGGGCCGGGCGATGTGGAAGCGGGTGGTGTTTTACGGCGTGTTTCTGGCAGCGGGAACGTTCGCCCTGCAATGGCTGGACTATCAGCGCTTCGCGCGGTCCAACTGGAGCGACATCGCCATCTTCCTCGTTGCAGCGGCATTTCTGGGGCTTGGTGTCTATATCGGGGCCCGCGTCATCGCACCGCCCAAGCCGGCCGCGTTCGACGGCAATCCCAGGGCGCAGGCATCGCTCGGGATCAGTCCGCGCGAGCTCACAATCCTGCACGAGATCGCCGCCGGCCGCTCGAACAAAGAGATCGCGGCGAACCTCGACGTCTCGCCCAACACGGTGAAGACGCATGTCGCACGGGTCTATGAGAAATTGGATGCGAAGCGCCGGACCGATGCGATCAGGAAAGCCCGCGAGCTCGGAATCGTGCCTTGAGTGCGCCAATTGGGGGTGATTTTGTCCCAATCACCCTTTCGGGCGATTGCATCTGGTCCTTGCCGCGCAGTTGATCGGCGCTCAAACTTCGACAAGGGGATTTCGCATGTTCCGCAACATACTGACCTACGGCACCATCGCCGGCTTGGCCGTCGGCATTCCGCTTTCCATCATCACCATCGCGTTCAGCGGCCACATGCTCTCCTATGGCATGCTGGTCGGCTACACGATCATGCTGATCGCGCTCAGCGCGGTGTTCGTGGGCATCAAACGCCATCGCGACGTCGAACTGGGCGGCGTGATCGGGTTCTGGCAAGCGTTCGCCATGGGCGTGGGCATCAGCTTCGTGGCCGGAATCTTTTATGTCGCTGCCTGGGAAACGGCTTGTGCCATCGCTGGAATAGATTTCGCGAGTTCTTACAGCGCCGCGATGATCGCGCAGAAAAAAGCGGCAGGGGTCAGCGGTGCGGCTCTGGCAAAATTCATCGACGAGATGAACGCGTTCAAGGTGCAATATGCCAACCCGTTCTATCGCTGGCCAATGACCTTTATCGAGATTTTCCCGGTCGGCGTCCTGGTATCCCTGATCTCGGCCGCGCTGCTGCGCAATAGCCGCTTCCTGCCCGCGCGCTCCGCTAATCAAAGTCGGTAAAGGGCAAACAAACCCTAGTAGCGACGGAAGCCGGTCGGCGCCGGCGGCGGTTTGGGGGAAACCGGCGATATAATAGACAGGAAGACTTGCAAGTTTTCCTGTCTATATCTATATCTCGGCCATGAACCAACCTAGTGTTTCCGTCGAAACGGCTGTCGCCGAGCTATCGCTGGCGGTCGGGCAGCTCCTGCGCCGGCTTCGCGCGGCATCGAACCCCGACGAACTGACCTGGTCGCAAACGGTAGCGCTGTCGCGGCTGGAGGAGGCAGGTCCGATGACAACGGCGGATCTGGCGCGCGCGGAGTCGGTGAAGCCGCAATCCATGGGCGCGACGCTTGCTGAGTTGGAGCGGGAAGGCCTGGTCGAGCGTCGCCCTCATCCGACGGATGGGCGGCAGGTCCTGTTCGCACTGACGGGCGAAGGTGTCGAGGCTCGGCGAAGGCGCAGCGCCGCGAAGCAGAAATGGCTGCTGGCCGCCGTCGCTAAACTCAATCGTGGCGAACAACAGACACTGATGTCCGCTGCCGCCCTGATCAAGCGTCTCGCCGAAGCCGACTCCCATGCCGACCCGAGCATTTGAGGCCGCTCCACGCACGAGACGCAACGTCCGGTATCGCCGCCATCCACATCATCAAAAGGAATACGCCATGACCGTGACCACCCTCGACCCGAAGACCGCGCTCATCGTCGTCGATCTTCAGAAAGGCATCGTTGCGCTCCCCACCGTGCATCCGATGGACGAGGTCGTGAAGCAAGTCGGCGCGCTGGCTGATGCCTTTCGCCGGCATGGCCTGCCGGTCGTGCTCGTCAACGTCGCCGGCGGCGCACCGGGCCGGACGGAGCAGCCCCGCAGCCATCGAGACTTTGCGGCCGGCTGGACCGATCTCATCCCCGAGCTGAACCGGCAGCCGCAAGACCATGTCGTGACGAAGCACACGCCCGGCGCCTTCACCAACACGGATCTTGAAGCCCATTTGAGGAGATTGGGCGTCACGCAGGTCGTGATCGTCGGCGTCGCCACCAGCAATGGCGTCGAGGTCACCGCGCGCCAGGCCTATGAGCTCGGCTTCAACGTCACGCTCGCGACCGATGCCATGACCGACTTAGCAGGCCGACGCCCACAGCTACAGCATCACACGCGTTTTTCCCAGGATCGGCGAGACCGGCACGACGCAGGAGATCATCGACCTTCTGAAAAGGAGCGCCTGACCATGGATTGGCTTCACGACGTGTCCTACCTGTTCGGCGGCGCATTTCTCGCGAACGCCGTTCCGCATTTCGTCAGCGGCATGATGGGGCGCCCTTTCAGAGCCCGTTCGCCAAGCCGCCGGGCAAAGGTCTTTCATCCTCGACCGTGAACGTGCTCTGGGGATTTGCGAACTTCGTCATCGCCTACCTGCTCATCGCCCGTGTGGGAAACTTCGATCTGCACGCCGCCGATCACGTCATCGCCGTGGGGGTGGGCGTTCTGCTCATGGGCTGTGATGTCCGCGCGCTTGCTTCGGGCGGTTCCACGGCGGCAACTCGCCCACGGGCTCGTGACGGCATGGCCAAGGGCACGTTCCGCTCCCTGAAGGTCTTCAACTATCGCCTCTGGGCCGTCGGCTCGCTTGTCTCCAATATCGGCACATGGATGCAGCGCACGGCCCAGGACTGGCTGGTGCTGACCGGGCTCACCCATCACAGCGCGACCGCCGTCGGCATCGTCATGGGACTGCAATTCGGTCCGCAGCTTCTTCTGCTGCCCTGGACCGGCTATGCGGCCGATCGCTTCGACCGGCGCAAGCTCCTGATCGCCACGCAGGCCGCTTCGGGTCTTTTGGCGCTCGTGCTCGGCCTACTCGCCGTCACAGGGCTCGTCCAGCTGTGGCATGTGTATGTGCTCGCGTTCCTCTCCGGCTGCGTCAACGCCGTCGATATGCCGGCACGCCAGACCTTCGTCTCCGATCTCGTCGGAGACGAGCACCTTTCCAACGCGGTGGCGCTGAATTCCACATCCATAAACGTCGCGCAGATGGTCGGTCCCGCCGTCGCCGGTGTTCTGATCGCGGCGGTCGGCTCCGGCTGGGCGTTCTTGATCAACGCCGCCTCCTTCGGCGCCGTGCTCGGCTCGCTTGGATTTTTGCGCGTTCAGGAGCTTCATCCAAGCCCACGCGCCGGCCGGTCCCGCGGCAACCTCGTGGAAGGCTTGCGCTATGTCTGGTCGCGCCCGGACCTGAAGGCCATCCTCTGGATGCTTTTTTTGATCGGCACGTTCGGGATCAATTTCCCGATCTTCATCTCGACCATGTCGGTCAAAATCTTCCATGGCGGGGCGGGGCAATACGGACTGCTGACCTCGGTCATGGCGGTGGGAACTCTCGCCGGCGCCTTGCTTGCCGCCGGTCGAGAGAAACCCCGGTTCGAATTGTTGCTCGTCGGCAGCGCGATCTTCGGGATCGGCTTTGCCTTCGCCGCAATCACACCCAATGCCTGGCTGTTCGGCGCAGCACTTGTGGTCATCGGCGTGTCGACCCTGACTTTCACCAACTCGACCAGCAGCCTGATGCAGCTATCCACCGAGCCTGCGATGCGCGGGCGCGTCATGGCGCTGCGTCTCGCCATTGGCGTGGGGGCGACGCCGATCGGCGCACCGATCGTCGGCTGGATCGCCGATGCTTTTGGTCCGCGCTGGGCGTTGGGCGTTGCCGCCGCCTCTGGATTCATAGCTGCGATCGTTGCGCTCACTTACCTCGTGAAGCACCGTCACATTCGTATACGCGTTGACGGTTGGCATCTCCGTTTCACCAGCGACGCGGCGGTCTCATAACACAAGTCCGTCTCACCACTATCGCAGGGTGAAATTGCCACCTGATACCGATCGCGCTCTCGGGATTCCGGAATTAGCCCGCGATTTTGCGGGCGCTTTCGCCGTTGACAAATCCATAGCTCACCGGTTATTGGTTAAATCAATAACTCATGGGTTATACATGCACAACAGCCCCGACGTCGTCTTCAAGACCCTCGCCGATCCCACGCGCCGCGCGGTTTTCGAGCGGTTGTGCCGGGACGGCGAGCAGACCGTGCGGGCGCTGACCGATCAATCGGGTGTCTCGCAGCCTGCCATTTCCAAGCATTTGGGCATTCTCAAACTCGCCGGGCTGGTGCGCGACCGTCACGAAGGTCGCCAGACACATTATAGCGCACAGCTCGATGCCTTGGCCCCGCTGATCGATTGGACAAAGCAAATGGCCGGCTTTTGGCAAAGCCGTTTCGACCACCTCGAGGACCTGCTGAAAAGGATGGATCAATGAGCACGACCGAAACGCGCTCCGTCATTGTCGAACGGGATATCCCGCATCCCCCGGAAAAGATCTGGCGCGCGCTCACCCAACCACACCTGATCGAGGAGTGGCTGATGAAGAACGACTTTCAGCCCGTCGTCGGCCACAATTTCAATTTTCGAGGAGATTGGGGCGCAGTCGACTGTCAGGTGCGGACGGTCGAGCCGCACAAAACGCTGTCCTACACGTGGGGCGCCTTTGGTTTAGGGACGGTCGTTACGTGGACCCTCACCCCGACGAACACAGGAACGCATCTGCGCATGGAGCAATCGGGTTTCGGCGCGGCTCAGCAGCAAGCCTACCAAGGCGCCAAGTTCGGATGGAAAAAGTTTTTTGGAAACCTGGAGCAGGTTTTAGCGCGGGCAGATTGAACTCTGCCGGAACGACACGCTCTGGAGCGGCGAACGTGAAAACGGAGGAATATCCATGAAGATCAAATTGACCAGCGTGTACGTGGACGATCACGAAAAGGCGCTGCGCTTCTACACCGAAGTGCTGGGTCTTACCAAGAAATCCGATTTCAGCAATGGGCCCTATCGCTGGCTGACAGTAGCTTCGCCCGACGAGCCGGACGGAACCGAGCTGCAACTCGCGCTCAACGACAACCCGGCGGCCAAGGCCTATCAGGAAGCTATATTCAAACAGGGCCAGCCCGCGATCATGTTCTTCACCGACGACGTCAAAGACGACTACCAGCGCATCAAAGCGCGCGGCGCCGAGTTCACGATGCCGCCGACCGAGGTCACCGGCTCGACCATCGCCCAACTGAACGACACCTGCGGCAACCTCGTTCAAATCACCCAGCTGATGCGCTGGTAGCGCGGGCGTTCAGGGAGCGCTGCATCCAATGAATCCATCCGAATGCATCGATCAGATGATCGTAAAGCTCACCGACTGGCGCGGCAAAACGCTTGCCAGCATCCGCAAGAACATCCTGGAGGCCGATCGGCAGATTATCGAGGAATGGAAGTGGATGGGAAGCCCGGTGTGGTCTCGCCATGGAATCATCGCAGTCGGCAACGCCCATAAAGAGAAGGTGAAACTCACCTTTTCCCACGGCGCGAGGCTGCCCGATCCCGACAACCTCTTCAATGCGGGCCTCGAAGGCGGCACGTGGCGAGCGATCGATTTTTTCGAGGGTGATAAGATCAATTCGCGTGCTCTAAAAATCTCATCCGTGCCGCTGTGGATTACAATCTGAGCAAACCGAAACGCACGGTGTCGTCCTCGAAGGTGAAAACCCGGAAAAGTTCCGGCGCCCGCGCAGCCAAACACACCTTATCGAAGAATGGCTGAGAATGCTAAGGTATGCTGATCGGGAAGGATCGCGGAATTGTCCATCACCATCTACGGCATCAAGAATTGCGACACGATGAAGAAGGCCTTCACCTGGCTGGACAAACACGCCATCGCCTATGACTTCCACGACTACAAGATAGTCGGCGTGACCAAGGCCCAGCTCACGGATTGGTGCCGCGTGGCAGGTTGGGAGAAGGTGCTCAACCGCGCCGGTCCCACCTTCCGCAAACTGCCGGACGCCGATAAACAAGACCTGACGCAAGCCAAAGCCATCGCGCTGATGATCGCCAATCCCTCGATGATCAAGCGGCCGATATTGGAAAAGGGCGCCTCGCTGGAAATCGGCTTTGAGCCGGATCGCTATGCAGTGCTGTTTGAGGCTTAGGTCCGTTGCCTGCGCATCAACGAAGTCAACGTCATCAGCCGCGCGGTGTACGATGTGACAAGCGAACCGCGGGGACACTAGAATATGCGTGATGCACATCCCAGAGAAAGTCCCGATGTCTGATCTTTCCGCTTTTCCGATTGTCGCGCGCTGGCCGGCCGAACATCCCGACCTGCTTCAGCTCTATTCGCTTCCGACGCCGAACGGCGTCAAGGTCTCGATCATGTTGGAGGAGATCGCGCTGCCTTACGAGGCGCATAGGGTCGATATCGGCAACAATGAATCTTGGACTCCCGAATTCCTCTCGCTGAACCCGAACGGCAAGATCCCGGCGATCATCGATCCCGATGGGCCGGGCGGTGTCCCGATCGGTTTGTTCGAGTCCGGCGCGATCCTGCTATATCTCGCCGAGAAAACCGGCAAGCTTCTGCCGCGCGATGCGGCGGGGCGATACGAAACCATCCAGTGGGTGTTTTTTCAGATGGCGTCGGTCGGACCGATGTTCGGCCAGGTCGGCTATTTCTACAAATTTGCCGGTCGCGAAATTGCCGACAAACGTCCGCTCGAACGCTATCGCGACGAGTCGAAACGCCTGCTCGGTGTGCTTGAGACGCGCCTCGCCGAACGGCAATGGATCATGGGTGACGAATATACCATCGCCGATATTTCGCTGCTCGGCTGGGTGCGCAATTTGATCGGTTTTTATGGCGCGCGCGATCTTGTCGCGTTCGATACCCTAAATCGGGTCCCGGCTTGGCTGGAGCGCGGCCTGGCTCGACCCGCAGTGCAACGCGGCCTGGAAATACCGAAGCGGGATTAGTGCGGGCCCCGCTGTCATCCCCGGCCGAGCGCTAGCGTAGCGTGCACGAGGGGAAGGGGATGACAAGCTGGATTAATGTCGGATACGTCGCTGAAGTGGCCTTTTCTGATCGTGCCACTGCGTCAAGCAGAGCCGCGTACGCTTGTCCACATATTTCGCGCCGCCGTTGTCCACAATAAGCTGTGATCAAATGAGCCGGACTGGCGAATCACCTTGCGGTCGTACATGGGGGTCGATTGATTCGACCCCCCGCGAACCAGCGGCCAGCAGAAGCGAACATGGAACAAGAAGCCTATCGCCACGTGCCGTACGACATCGAAGTCGAGCAAGCTTTGCTCGGCTCGATCCTGATCGACAACCGGGCATTGGAAGCAGTGTCGGCGTCTGTACGGCCGGAGCATTTCTACGATCCGCTGCATCAGCGTTTGTACGAAGCGATGTCCACCTCCTTCGAACGGGGCGGCATGGTGCTGACGCCCTTGACGCTGCATGCGGCACTGAAGGCCGATCCGGGGCTACAGGAAGTCGGCGGGCACGCCTATTTGGTGGGCTTGGCGCAAGCTGCGCCAGCGTTGGCGAATGTGCGCGATTTGGCGCGCATCCTCCACGATCTGGCGGTGCGCCGGGCGTTGATCCGCATCGGCGAAGACATCGTCAACACCGCGTTCGAGGCGCCCCGCGAGAAACCGCCTCAAGCGCAGATCGAAGAGGCAGAAAAAGCGCTCTACCGCGTCGGCGAGACCTCGAAATACGGCGAAGGCCCGCTCGATTTCTCCGAAAGCTTGCGCCGCGCGGTGGAGAGCGCGGAACGGGCGCAAGCGCGCGGCGGCAAGATATCCGGTGTACCATCGGGGTTTTCCGACATCGACAGCCTGCTGGGTGGGTTGCAGCCCTCGGACCTTCTGATTCTTGCGGGACGCCCCGGCATGGGCAAGACGGCACTCGGTACCAATATAGCGTTCAACGCCGCCTACGCCTGGCAACGCGATGTTGCAGCCGGCGAGGCGGATCCGCTCGGTGCGCCGGTATTGTTCTTCTCGTTGGAAATGGCGGCGCAACAACTCTCGGCGCGCATTCTCTCCGAGCAGACCGAAATCGAGATGTGGAAAATCCGCAACGGAAAGTTCTCCGAAAACGAATGGGAGAAGTTCGTCCTTAAAATGCAAGATCTTTCCACGCTACCGCTTTTCATCGACGATACCGGCGGCATCTCCATCGCCCAGATCGCGGCGCGCGCCCGCAGGATGAAACGCGAGAAAAAGATCGGCCTCATCATCATCGACTATTTGCAGCTGGTCGAACCGTCGCGGCGGCAGGAAAACCGCGTGCAGGAAATCACCGAAGTCACCAAAGGCCTCAAGGCCCTGGCCAAGGAATTGAACGTGCCGGTCATGGCGCTGTCGCAATTGTCGCGCGGCGTGGATTCCCGCGACGACAAACGCCCGGTGCTTTCCGATTTGCGCGAATCCGGCTCCATCGAGCAGGACGCCGACGTCGTTATGTTCGTGTACCGCGAAGAATATTATTTGGCGTCACGCGAGCCCGAAGCCGGTTCAGCAGAGCATATCAAGTGGGTCGAAAAACTCGACCGAGCCACGAACAGGGCAGAAGTACTTGTTGAGAAGCACCGCCACGGGGCCACCAACAAGATCGAGCTGGTTTTCGAAGCACGCTTCACGCGATTCAGCAATCTGGCGAACGAGGGCAACGGTTGACCCGGTTCACTATTTTTTCTGGTCACAATCGGAATCGTAGCCGTGCCAGGGATCCTGGCGGCGGCGTTCGACTGCAGCGACGGATTGCACGGCCGCGCCGTCATTCGCCACTTCCTGTCCGGTTGCCGCGACATAATGGCTGCGGCCATAGCCGTCGACCCAAACGGCGCGGCTTTGTACCGCGCTCTCCGATTGCACTTCAGTGGGACTCCAGGATTGGCTGTGCGAGGAATAGGTCTCGCTTTCACTACTATACTCTTGGCGGGACAGCGCGCGTCGCAGATGCCGATGGGCTGTTTTCGCGACCTTTAGGGGCGCCGTCGACACCCCGGCGTCCGGCGGTTGACAATTACAAGGTTGCACCTGGTTTTGTGCCGCTATGGGCGGCGCCGAACTGGAATTGTCGCAACCTGTCAGGCTCAGGCAGGCAAAAATGCAGGCCCCGGCGCCAAGTTTCGCGAACATTTTTCTTACCCCCACGAAACGGAAAAGTGTAACAAGCTCAAGCTTCCCGCGCCGGTTCGGGACTGGCAAGCGCGCATGCCGCGCATGCTTAATCGTCATCGCGAATTGCTTTGCGGGAGGCGAAAATACATTACAAACAACGCTATAGTTGCTATTAGACGATCGGTGGCATAACGCCGTCCCGGCAATTGAATCCGACAATCAGTCCTTAGGTCGAGCAGGCGCATCGGTGTCAGATCAGTCTCACATCGGTGAAATCGCGGAGGGCATCGGCTCGGTCATTATGCGCTTGCGGGAGGATGAGGATGCCTCCAGGCGCGCCTTGCGCCGTACGGTCGCCGCCATCGCTGTCGTGGTGCTCCACGTCCTTTTTGTTTTCATGCTGATTTGGGCAGAATGGATTCCGGGCCTCAAGGTCCGGCCGTTCAAAGAAGCGCCCTTGCTTTGGCTTCTTCTGCCCCGATCTCCCGGCGTGGAGAAGCCGGTTCTGCCACATCAGTCCCCAGAAGCCGGGCACACCCAGCACATGACCGTCGTTGTGCCCATTACGCCTACCGAGCCGTCCACCGCGATCAACCCGGCCTACGTGTTGGGCCAAGCCTTGGCGTGCAGCGCGGCAAGTTATGAACACCTCACCCCGGAAGGGCGGTCCAAGTGCAGAGCCGCACCTTGGCGATTCAAATACGACCGATATGGCGTTGTGGTGCTAGACGCCGCGCCGCGGGCGGTGGAGCAGGAAAAGCCTCGTCAAAGTGATACCCAAGCACACGATCGCAACACCGCGGATCCTTGCGCTATCGCCAAGATGAGCGGCACGGAATGCATAGACAAAGTCATTTTTGGAAACCACTAGCCTTGACCGGACTAACAAACAGCGACCGAATGGGCTTTGACGCGGGGCCGCCAGCCCTGCATTGTTCGCCCTCCATGGACCGGCCCGACGACAGCATCAGCACGGATTTCGAAGCGGCACGCGTGACCGTGCGTCTGGGCGCCATCGTCGCAAATTTCAAGACCGTTCAACGCTTGGCGGGGCCTGCAGCGGTCGCGGCCGTCGTCAAAGCCGATGCTTACGGAACGGGCTTGGCTCCGGTTGCCGTCGCGGTGGCGCAAGCCGGTTGCGACAGCTTTTTCGTCGCTCGGCTCGAAGAAGGTATTGCGCTGCGCCCGCTCGTGCCGGCAGCGCGAATTTTTGTGCTCGACGGAGCACAACCTGACGCCGTACCGGCGCTAATCTCGCATCGTTTGACGCCCGTCTTGAATTCTATTGCGGAAATTGCCGGGTGGTCGGCGGCGGCACAGGCCACCAAGACGCGGCTTGATGCGGCGGTGCATATCGACACCGGCATGAATTGTTTGGGAATGCCGGCGTCGGAGCTTGCAACGCTTTCTGCCGAGCATGCCAAGCGGCTGGAGGGTATCCGCCTTGTTCTTGTGATGAGCCATCTGGCTTGTGCAGACGATGCCGATGCGAAGATGAACCGTGTGCAGCTTGAGCGATTCCGGACGGCGCTGGCGATCCTGCCGCCGGCACCTGCAAGTCTTTCGGCTTCCGGCGGCGTTTTGCTTGGCAAAGATTATCAGTTCGACGTCGTGCGTCCCGGCCTATGTCTGTATGGCGGCAATCCGCATCCGACCACGCCGAATCAATTTGCCGTCACAGTACGGCTGACAGCCCGCATTCTTCAGGTGCACCGGGTCGGCAAAGGGGAAACCGTCGGGTATGGAGCGACGTTCCGGACCAAGCGGCCGTCGGTTCTCGCCGCTGTTGCTTTGGGATATGCAGATGGACTTATGCGGGCCAATTCCAATCGCGGAGCAGCAGCCATCAACGGCGTTCGAGCGCCCATTGTCGGCCGCATCTCAATGGACCTTGTGACGCTCGATGTTACCGATGTTCCTGGGGTGGTGACTGCCGGCACGGAAGTGGAGTTCGTCGGCGATACCATCACGCTGGAGGAAGCCGCGCTGGCCGCGAATACGATTTCTTTTGAAATTCTCACCTCACTTTCGCGCCGGGCCATGCGCTGTTACGAGGCTGCGCCATGAATATATTTGCTTTGATCGGTCGTGTGACACTGGCCTTAATCCGTGAAATCGGCCGACTGGCGATTTTCATGATCGACGCTGTGACGGCCTGTTTCCGTCCGCCGATCTATTGGTCTCTGATCCTAAAGCAAATGATGCGCATTGGTTATTTTTCCTTGCCTGTTGTGGGGCTCACCGCCTTCTTCACCGGCGGCGTGCTGGCGTTGCAGATTTATACCGGCGCGAGTCGTTACGGCGCGGAGCAGTTCGTGCCCACCGTCGTGCTGGTGGGTATCCTGCGCGAATTGGGACCGGTGATCGCGGGGTTGATGGTGGCCGGCCGTGTTGCCGCCGCGATTGCCGCCGAGCTCGGCACGATGCGCGTCACCGAACAAATCGATGCGCTGACGACGCTCTCCACCAACCCGATCAAATATCTCGTGGTGCCGCGGCTGGTTGCGGCACTGATTTCCTTGCCGCTGCTGGTGGCGATTGCCGACTCGATCGGCGTATTCGGCGGCTATGTCGCTTCGACGCAAAGCCTCGGATTCACGGGTTCGATCTACCTCAACACGACTATGGGTGCCCTGAACAACAACGACATCGCCTCGGGCCTTATCAAGGCGCTGGTGTTCGGCTTTCTGATCGCCCTGATGGGAACTTATCATGGCTTCAACTCGAAGGGCGGGGCGCAGGGTGTGGGCGCCGCCACCACCAGTGCCGTCGTATCTTCGTCGATACTCATTTTGGCGGCCAATTACATACTCACCAATATCTTCAACTTCTTCAATTTTTAGAGGCTACAATGGTGCGCACGGCCTCCACGGCGAAAGTTGAACTCAGGGGCGTCAAAAAGCGCTTCGGTAGTAAGATCGTTCTCGACGGCGTCGACCTGACCATCGAGGCGGGCCAGTCGCTGGTGGTGATCGGCGGCTCGGGCACCGGCAAATCGGTGATGATCAAATGCGTTCTCGGCATCCTGCGGCCCGACGCCGGTGAAATCTTCGTCGACGGAAAAGAGGTCACGCGAATGAAAAGCCGCGCACGAGACGCGGTATTGCGGAAATTCGGCATGCTGTTCCAAGGAGCGGCCCTCTTCGACAGCCTGCTGGTGTGGGAAAATGTGGCATTCGGCTTGATACAAGGGCGTGGTATGCGGCGCGCCAAAGCGCGCGATATCGCAATGGAAAAGCTCGCCAAGGTGGGGTTGGCCCCGGAAGTCGGCCAGCTATCGCCTTCCGAGCTTTCCGGCGGCATGCAGAAACGCGTCGGACTGGCGCGCGCCATTGCAGCCGATCCCGAAATCATTTTCTTCGACGAACCGACGACCGGCCTCGACCCCATCATGGCCGATGTGATCAACAATCTCATCGTCGATACGGTGAAGGATGTCGGCGCGACGACCTTGTCGATCACCCATGACATGATAAGCACGCGAAAGATCGCCGATCGCGTCGCCATGCTCTACAAAGGCAAGATCATCTGGGACGGCCCGACCTCGGAATTGGACTCAAGCGGCAATCCCTATGTCGATCAATTCATTCATGGCCGCGCCAAAGGGCCAATCCAGATGGAAGTCCGAAGCTAAATGGCGCGCGGCCAAGCGAGCTTTGTGTGCCAATCTTGCGGTGCAGTTCACGCCAAATGGTCCGGCAAATGCGACGCCTGCGGCGCTTGGAACAGCATCATTGAAGAAGGCGCCCCGGCGCCTATCGGTCATGGCGCACAGAAGCGCGTGAAAGGCCGGCCTTTTGCGCTCGAAGATTTGAAGACCGAGGACAAGGAACCGCCGCGCCGTGCCACAGGGGTCGGCGAGTTCGATCGGGTTTGCGGCGGCGGTTTGGTGCCGGGTTCAGCGCTGCTGGTGGGCGGCGATCCCGGTGTCGGCAAATCCACGCTGATCCTCCAGGCCTTGGCCTCTTACGCCGGCGAAGGTGGAGCGGCTGTCTACATTTCCGGCGAAGAGGCAATGGCGCAGGTGCGGCTGCGCGCCAGCCGTATGGGGTTGTCGAACGCGCCGGTCGCGCTCGGGTCCGCCACGTGTATCGAGGACATTCTTACCACCTTGGAGAAGGGCAAAACGCCCGGTGTGGTCGCCATCGATTCCATCCAGACGATCTGGACCGGCGCGATTGAAGCCGCTCCCGGGACCATCGCACAAGTGCGTACCTCGTCTTATGATCTCGTGCGTTATGCCAAATCCACCGGTGCGGCCGTGATCCTTGTCGGTCACGTCACCAAAGACGGACAGATCGCAGGGCCCAAAGCGGTCGAGCATTTGGTAGACGCCGTTCTCTATTTCGAAGGTGAGCGCGGACACCATTTCCGCGTGCTTCGTGCCGTCAAAAATCGATTCGGACCGACCGACGAAATCGGCGTCTTCGAAATGACCGGCCGCGGTCTCGCCGAAGTCGCCAATCCTTCGGCGCTGTTTCTGGGCGACCGCGCCAGCAAATCGCCCGGTACGGCGGTGTTTGCCGGCATCGAGGGCACGCGTCCGCTGCTGGTCGAGATTCAAGCATTGGTCGCCGAGGCGAGCTACGGATCGCCGCGCCGTGCGGTGGTCGGCTGGGACACGGGCCGCCTGGCTATGATTCTTGCCGTTCTCGATGCGCGAGGCGGCCTTGGCGTCAGTGCTCATGATGTCTATCTGAACGTGGCGGGCGGCTTGAAAGTCGGCGAACCGGCGGCGGATCTTGCCGCTGCTGCGGCGCTCGTTTCCTCCTTTGCCGGTCTCGCTTTGCCGCGAGATACGGTGTTTTTCGGCGAGATCAGCCTCTCGGGCGATGTGCGTCCCGCGCCACAAGCCGAGCTGCGCCTCAAAGAAGCCGCAAAGCTGGGCTTTTCCACCGCCGTGGTGCCGGAAGGAACTCGTTCGGACATTGCCGGGCTCGCCTTGCGGCCGGTTAAGGACGTCGGCGACTTATTGGCGTTTGTTGGAGTTGGCGAGCGGCGCTCTCCCCGCAACATGCCCGGACGTGCTAGAATGGAATCATGAGTATGTCGTTCTCTTTTGTCGACGTCGCGGTGGTGCTCATCATCATCGTCTCGACCGGCTACGCGACTTATCGTGGCTTCGTTTCGGAAACTTTATCGATCTTCGCCTGGGCTGCGGCGGCTTTTGCCGCGCTTTGGTTTGGTCCGTGGGTTGTTTATCTGTTGCGCGGTGTGATCACGCCGGCTTGGCTCGGCTTATTGGTCGGTTATGCAGCCGTATTTTTGGTCGTCCTCATTCCGCTCTCTTTCATGAGCTTCCGTTTTTCCCAGGGCGTGAAAAAATCGCCGGTGAGCGCACTGGACGGTGCGCTCGGCGGCGCCTTCGGCGTCGTGCGGGGGCTTGCCGTCATCGGTATCGCCTATTTGATATTCTCCATGATCGTCCCCATTCCCAACCAGCCAGGCTGGATTACAAATGCACGTCTTCTGCCCCTAATCCGCGGATCCGCGCAGGTGGTTGCATCGTTAATTCCGGATCAGCATATGGGCGAGCGCCGGGATGCCGTCGAGCAACCAAGGGAAATGCCCCATGCGCAGCCCGTCGTTCACCACAAACCAACAAAAGTGACGCCGGTTCACACCACAAAATCGGTCAAGAAACACGCCAAAAAGGCCTATGGCGCCAAGGACCGGCACGCGCTAGACAAGCTCATCGAAGCAACCGACAGCAATGGAAGCGGCAAGCCATGACCGGCCTGACCGGCGATTGCGATTTTGATCAGGATACGCTGCACGAGGAATGTGGCGTGTTTGGCATATTCGGTCATCCCGATGCGGGCGCATTGACCGTATTGGGCTTGCATGCCCTTCAACATCGCGGCCAGGAAGCGGCGGGAATTGTCACCTACGACAAGGGGCAATTCATTGCCGAGCGCCATGCCGGCTTGGTCGGCGATATTTTCGGCAAGGACAGCGTGCATGCCGAGTCGCTGAAAGGCTCCTTTGCGATCGGCCACAACCGATATTCCACGGCTGGCGGATCGGCGATCCGCAACATCCAACCGATGTTCGCCGATCTGTCGGGCGGCGGACTGGCGATCGCCCATAATGGCAATCTGACCAATGCCAGGATGTTGCGCGCCAGGCTGGTTCAAGAGGGCGCGATTTTCCAATCCACCTCCGATACCGAAGCCATTATCCATCTTACGGCGCGCAGCAGTTTCGGCCCGATCGTCGACAAATTGGTCGATGCGCTGAAACAGGTGGAAGGGGCTTATTCGTTGGTGGCGATGACCTCCAAGAAACTGATCGGCGTGCGCGACCCGTGGGGCGTGCGCCCGCTGGTGTTGGGCAAGCTGGACGGCGCACCGATTCTGGCATCGGAAACCTGCGCGCTCGACATTATCGGCGCGGAGTTTGTGCGCGATATCAGGCCGGGCGAGGTAGTCGTCTTTACCAAGGACGGGGCGAAATCCTATTTCCCCTTTCCGCATCAGCAAAAACGGTTTTGCGTCTTCGAGTACATCTATTTCGCACGCCCGGATTCGACGGTAGAAGGACGTAACGTCTACGAGGCGCGCAAGCGCATCGGCGAACAATTGTCGAAGGAAGCGCCCGTCGTCGCGGATTTGGTGATCCCGGTGCCGGACTCCGGCGTGCCTGCGGCGCTCGGTTATTCCGCCGCTTCGGGATTGCCGTTCGAGTTCGGGATTATCCGCAACCATTATGTCGGGCGAACCTTTATCGAGCCGACAAACGATATTCGCCATTTTAGCGTACGGCGGAAGCACAATCCAAATCGCGCGATCTTGAACGGCAAGCGTGTCGTGCTGATCGACGATTCCATCGTGCGCGGCACCACCTCCAAGAAGATCGTGCAGATGGTGCGCGACGCCGGCGCGACCGAAGTACATTTTCGCGTCGCCAGTCCGCCGACCAAGCATTCGTGTTTCTATGGCGTCGACACGCCCAACGAGCACGCCTTGCTGGCGCACGAAATGGGCATCGACGAGATGCGGCGTTTCATCGGTGCGGACAGTTTGGCCTTTATCTCCATGGACGGGCTTTATCGCGCGATGGGCGAGACGGACGGCCGCGATCCTTCAGCCCCGCGTTTCTGCGACGCCTGTTTCTCGGGCGATTATCCGATCAGCGTGACGGATACGCCGGGGGCTCGAAGGACGGCCAGTTGTCGCTGCTTTCCGAAGTCGCGTGACATCGTCATGAACGAAGATCTTCCGCACGCATCGCGCTCGTCACCGGGGCGTCGCGCGGCATCGGCCGCGCGGCCGCCAAAGCGTTGGCCGCGGCCGGCGCGCATGTGATCTGCGTGGCGCGGACTGTGGGCGGGCTCGAGGAATTCGACGACGAAATCCGCAAAGCCGGCGGCAGCGCCACGCTGGTTCCTTGAACCTCAAGGATTTCGATGCGCTGGACCGGCTTGGGCGCCTCGATCTTCGAACGCTGGGGCAAGCTCGACGCGTTCTTCGCCAATGCCGGCGTGCTGGGCGCGCTGACGCCGCTCACCCATCTCGATCCCAAAGTTTTCCACGAACTGCTGGACATCAACGTCACCGCGAATTGGCGGCTGATCCGTTCGCTCGATCCGCTGCTGCGCCGCTCCGAGGCGGGCCGCGCGTTGTTCGTCACCTCGGGCGCGGCGCGCAAGCACGGCCGTTCTGGGGCGGCTATGCGATGAGCAAGGCGGCGCTGGAATCGCTGGCGCTCACCTATGCGGCGGAATGCGACGGCACCAACATCAAAGTGAACCTGCTCAATCCCGGGCCGGTGCGCACCGCGATGCGCGCCAAGGCGATGCCGGGCGAAGACCCGGAGACGTTGCCGCCGCCCGACGCGCTGGCGCCGCTGATCGTGGAGATGCTGTCGCCGTCCTATCAGCCAAGAATGGCGAGCTGGTGGCGTTCAAACATTCCGTTTAATCCGCGAATGGATTCTTCGCGTTGCGCAGCACGAAGCGGATCGGCGCGCCTTCCAGATGGAACATTCTCGCGCAAGCCGTTCATGAGATAGCGCAGATAGGCCTGCGGCAAAGCGTTCAACTGATTGCCGAACAGCGCGAAAGTCGGCGGCCGGCTCTTGGGCTGCGTCATATACCGAATGCGCACGCGCCGTCCGTGAATGGCGGGCGGTGCGTGGCGCGACAGCGCGTCTTGCAGAAAACGGTTCAGCGTGGCCGTCGGCACGCGGCTGTTCCAGGCGCGGTCGGCCGCCAAGACAGCCGGAAACAACCGGTCGAGGCCTTCATGGGTCAGCGTCGACGTGGCGATCAACGGCGCCCCGGCGACTTGCGGCAACAGCTTATCGATTTTGTCGCGCAGCTTTCGATACCGCCGGCTTTTTTCTCCACCAAATCCCATTTGTTCACGGCGAAAACGATGGCACGGCCTTCCTGCGCGATCAGATCGGCGATGGTCAGGTCTTGCTTTTCGAATGCCATGGTGGCGTCGATCACGACGATCACGCAATCCGCAAAGCGGATCGCGTCGAGCGTGCTGGCAACCGACATTTCTTCCAACGTATGACCCGCCGCGCGCGCTTTTCGGCGCAGTCCCGCAGTGTCGTGCAATAGGATCTCGCGACCCTGCGCTTGCCAACGCACGGCGATGGCGTCGCGCGTGATCCCCGCTTCGGGTCCGGTCAGCGACCGCTCGGCTCGCCGAGCAGCGCATTGAAGAGGCTGGATTTGCCGACATTGGGCCGGCCGATAATGGCAAGGCGCAGCGGTTTGTTGGCTTCGTCGTCCGTTTCGAGGGGAGGCTTCGTCCACGACATACGGCAACAGGGCTTCCGCGAGTTCTTCCAGTCCTTTGCGATGCTCGGCGGAAATCGCAATCGGATCGCCGAGGCCTAGCCGCCACGCTTCGGTCATTCCCGCATGCGTCTGGCGGCCTTCGCATTTGTTTGCCGCGAGTACGATCGGCTTGCCTGCGCGGCGCACCGCTTCGGCTACGATTTCATCGGCCGCGGTCACGCCTTCGCGCGCATCGATCAAGAACAGGCAGACATCGGCGTCGGCCACGGCTTTCATGGTCTGTTCGGCCATGCGCGCCGTCAGGCTGCCTTTTTCCGCCTCTTCTATGCCGGCTGTGTCGATAATCTTAAACGACAAATCGCCCAAACTGGCGTCGGCCTCGCGACGGTCGCGGGTGACGCCGGGCGTGTCATGCACCAGGCCAACTTGCGGCCGGCAAGCTTGTTGAACAGCGTCGATTTGCCGACATTGGCCCGGCCGACAATGGCGACTGTTAGCGGCATGGCGCGCTTTCATGCTCTCGTCTGTCGACCAGCCTGCGCGTTAGAGCGAGTTGGGATCGAATTGACTCAGCTGCGTTTTGTTGCGGCGAGGCGACCGCTAGGCGCGCCGCGAAGAGCGATGCGGTGACATCGGTCGAGCGGCGCAACACAGCGGGCGTCCGCCGCAACAAAACCTGTAAGGCCGGGGCATTTCGGGCCGTGGGTTCGTCGAAGGGCTCGCCCGTAGTGCCGCTACGCGCTTCGCCCTTCTCCTGCCCACAACCCAAAATGCCTCCGGCGCAGCGGGTCAATCCGGTCCCAACTCGCTCTCGTGTCGTGGTTTCGAAGTTCGCTGTATCCCTGATATCAGCACCTATCGCGAACTTCGAAACCAAAACGACACTAGCATAAATAGTTTGGCTAGTGGCCTTTCGATTCCGAAATTCGAATGAGGCCGATATCAGATATAACGAATTTCGGAGTAGGGACACTAGCGCAGTGCGACAAGCGTCGCATCGTTGGTCAGAAGATAGAGCGTATTGTTGGCGACGATCGGCGCGATGAACGCCCCGTCGGGGATCTCCATCCGCCCGAGCATCGCGCCCGTATAGGGCGAGATCGATTCGGCATGTCCGTCGGAAGAGACAACCACCAAACGATCCGATACCAGCACCGGCCCGGACCAAACGACGGGATCGCTTGACGTATCCGTCGGGTCCTTCAAGCGGGGCAGCTGGTGAATCCATTTCACCTTGCCATCGATACGTGCCAAGCACATGATCTGCGACTGCGCCGTCAGGACATAGAGAAAATCGCCGGCCACCCACGGCGTTTGAATGCCGCCCAGATCGCGCGTCCATACCCGGTCACCGGTATTGACGTTGATGGCCGCCATGACGCCCGAATGGCTGATCGCGAAAACGAAATCGCGGTCGACCACCGGCCGTCCGGCGATATCGTCGAGTTCGGAAAGCGCCGTGACCCCGCCAGATCGTGTCAGCATGTCGTTCCAGGCCGGCCGCCCGCTCTGAACGCGCAGCGCGTAAATCTCGCCCGACGTGTAAGGCGCGATCACGAATTCGCCCGCCACGGCGGCGCTGGTGCTCGACAAGATGCCGGCCAATTCCGTGATCCCTTGGTGATCCCACAATTCGCGGCCATCGGTTTCGGCGAAGGCATGGAAATGATTGTCTTGCGCCGAGACGAAGACGCGCCCGCCATTTGCCGACCGGTGCATTGGCGATCGGCACGCCGACATTGACCCGCCATATTTCTTTGCCGCGTCGCCGCATCCAATGCCACGACATCGCCGAAGCCGGTGGTGGCGAACAATTTGCCGTTGTCGAAGGCGATGCCGCCGCCGAAACCTTTGGTGGCGTCGACCTTGGTGTCTTCGCCGACCAGCCCGAAGCTCAGCATGTTGAACAGGCCTTGATGGCCTTGCGGCGCAACGCTGACATGCCATTGCGGCTTCGCCGCTGGTCGCATTGAAGGCGAAGACGCGCGCCTTGGCGTCCAACACATAGATTTTCCCGCCGGCGACGATGGGCGGCGCCGTCAAGCGCGAATCGCGAATCCGAGCCTTCGCCGGCGATCTTGCTCCCAAACCTGCGTCGAGCGGACCGGATGCCTGAAGGTGATACATGGCGTTGGAGGCATAACCGCCCGGCTCCGGCCATTCGGTATTGCGATAGGGCGGCGGCAACACGACGGGTATGTCTTTCAAGGTCGGATCGGGCTTGACCGATTCGTCCGAGCGACATCACCGAAATGCGCTGGCCCTTGAGCTTGGATTTGTGCGGCAGCTGAACCACTTCCCCGATCGTGTCGGTACACCGAGCAGCCGCCAAGCAAAAGCGCCGCGGCGACAACGACCGCCAGCGAAGCCGAACGGACGCGACTTCATTGTGGCGTGTTTCCTTTCTGAGCGCTGGCGCAGCCGCGGTTTGGGCGGCGGCGGCACCGTGCCGTAATTCGCGTCCGCCGCCGGTGCGGATGAGCGTCGCCATGGCGCCGGCGCGCTGGCGCAACGCGCGGGCGCATCGGCTTCGACGCCAGGCGTCTCGTATTCGCGCTGCGCTCGCCTTGAGCTTGCCGTCGCGATAATCGCAATAGGCGAGAATCTCGCGGGCCATGAAGCGCCACGGCGGATTGTCGGTCGATCAGCGGCGCCAGCAAAGTCTGCAGATCGCTTTTCGAGGCGCTGTGTCGGCCAACGCCCAGGCCGCCGCGGATGCGCGCCACGTCGCCAAGCTCCGCTGTTTCTTTTGCGACAACCTGCTTGTAGAGCGCAACGGCGTCGGCGGTCTTGCCCTGCGGCCAGAAGCGCATCGGCTTCCGCCAGCTTGGCCGTCGCGGCGTAGCCGCTGGGCGCATCCTTCGCGATCTTCGCGAAGGCTTGCGGCGGCTTGGCTCGTGCTGCCGCTATCGGCCAGCTGCACGGCTGCGATATAGGCGCCGAGGCTTTGAGCTGCTGCTGCTGTCTCGTAATGCTGCCACACCTTGTAGCCGGCCACGCCGATGACGAGCACCGCGACGCCGGCGATGACGTAATCGCCATACTGCTTCCACAGCTTTTCGAGCCGTTCTTGGCGAACGTCCTCCTCGACTTCGCGGAAGATGTCGGACACGGGAATCCTTTCGGGGAAGGCGCAGTTTGATCCGGACAGGCACAAGGCCTTGACCGGGCGCGTTAATTAGCCCGCGCGGGGCTTTAGCGCAACTTGCCGATGTTTCATGGACAAGCGCAGCGTTAAAGCCGCCGCTCAGACGGCCTTCTTCATGGTGTAGACGTTCTCCTTGCCCGGGAAGGCGCGGGAGCGCACGTCTGCGGCATAAGCCTTCACGGCCGTCTCGATCTCCGGCCCCATATTGGCGTATTGGCGGACGAATTTGGGCGGATTGGGGTTCAACCCCAGCATGTCCTCCATCACCAGGATCTGCCCGTCGCAGAGCGGCGAAGCGCCGATGCCGATGGTGGGGATGGAAATCTCCTTGGTGATCTTGGCCGCCAGCGGCTCGGCCATGCCTTCGAGCACCACCGAGAACGCGCCGGCTTCGGCCACGGCACGGGCATCGGCCTCGATGGCAGGCCATTCGGCTTGGGTGCGGCCCTGTGTCTTGAAGCCGCCGAAAATCTGGATGCGCTGCGGCGTAAGCCCGATATGGCCCATCACCGGAATGCCGCGCTGGGTCAGGTAATGCACGGTCTCGGCCATGCGCTCGCCGCCTTCCAGCTTGACCGCTTGGCAGCCGGTTTCCTGGATCACGCGGGCGGCATTGCGGAACGCCACCTGCGGCGATTCTTCATAGGAACCGAACGGCATATCGACCACGACGAGGGCATGCTTGGAGCCGCGCATCACGGCTTGGCCGTGCAGGATCATCATGTCGAGGGTCACGCCCAGCGTGGTCTCCATGCCGTGCATCACCATGCCGACGCTGTCGCCGACCAGCATGAGATCGACATGCTCGTCGAGCAGCCGCGCGGTATGGGCGTGGTAACAGGTGAGGCAGACGACCGGCTTGGCGTTCTTGTGCGACACGATCTCAGGAACGGTGACGCGCTTGGTTTGGACGACGACGGACATGTGTTGTTCTCCAAGTCGGGGGCCGGCTTGCCCGCCGAAGCTCCGTCAGGAGCGAAGGCGGGGACTATAGCCTATGCTGCACCAGCGAAGTAGTGCGGCTTACTGGCCTTCTTATGCGGATTTCTCGGGGTTTTCGGGAAATGGAAAACAAAAAAGCCCCTGGTTGGACCAGAGGGCTCTTCGCAAGACGTAATAGGCGAGGTTTAGTTGTTGGTGACTTCGTCGCCAGCGGCAGCCTCTTCTTCGGTGATTTCTTTCGGTGCGGCGCCTTCTTCGAACAGTTCCTCGGCGGCGACCTTCGCTTCCTCGGCTTCGGTCTTTTCGGCGAGCACGTCTTCGCCGCGCGCCTGGCGTTCGGCTTCTTCTTCGGTGCGCGCGACGTTGAGGGTGATGCTGACTTTCACTTCGGGATGCAGCACGACGGCGACCGGTACCAGGCCGATGCCTTGATCGCCTTGTCGAGCGGCACCTGGCGCGCGTGCGACGGTGAAGCCGCCCGCGGTGATGACATCGGCGATGTCGCGCGGGCGAAACCGAGCCGTAGAGCTGGCCGCGGTCGCCCGCCTGGCGCAACAGCACGAAGGTCTTGCCGTTCAGCTTCTTGGCAACGGCTTCGGCGTCTTTCTTGCGCTCGAGGTTGTTGGCCTCGAGCTGCGCCTTTTGGGTGGAGAAATATTCGCGGTTCGCCTTGGTGGCGCGCAGCGCTTTCTTTTCGGGCAGCAGGATAGTTGCGGGCGAAGCCGTCCTTCACCTTCACTTCGTCGCCCATCTGGCCGAGTTTTTCGACGCGTTCGAGCAGGATCACTTGCATGGCTGGTCTCCTTACTTCGACGACGTAGGGCAGCAGCGCCATGAAGCGCGCGCGCTTGATCGCATTGGCGAGCAGGCGCTGCTTCTTGGTCGAAACCGCGGTGATGCGCGAGGGCACGATCTTGCCGCGCTCGGAAATGAAGCGCTGCAGCAGCTTCACGTCCTTGTAATCGATCTTGGGCGCGCCAGCGCCCGAGAAGGGGCAGGTCTTCTTGCGACGGAAGAAGGGCCGGCGTTGTCCGCCCGCACCGCCATGTCCCTCGCCACGATCGCCGCGTTCGCCGCGGTCACCGCGATCTCCACCGTTGCTGCGGCCACCGCCGCCGCCATGTCCGCCATAACTCATAGTCCGATCTCCGCGGTTTCAATGGTGCCTTCGGGCTTGGCGCCGCGATCGTCGCGGCGCGCCTTGTTCGAGGAGACCTCGAACGCCTCCACCTTCACGGTGAGATAGCGCAGCACGTCTTCGTTGATCTTGAGCTGGCGCTCCAGCTCCACCACGGCCTTGGACGGCGCGTTGATGTTGAGCAGCACGTAATGGCCCTTGCGGTTTTTCTTGATGCGATAGGCGAGGCCGCGAAGGCCCCAATATTCCTGCTTCTCGACCTTGCCGCCTTCGCCTTCGACGATGGTTTTGAGGTGGGTGGCGAGCGCATCGACCGCCTGCGCGCTGATGTCCTGGCGCGCGATCAGGAGATGCTCGTAAAGAGCCATGTCCCATTCCCTTGTAAGGCCGCGGTGCGAGGGGACCGGGTTAAGCCCTTGAACCCGCATTGGATTGTCCGGAAATGCACAATGCATAACCCTTCGGAGCTCGGACATCCGTCCTCGCGCCTCAGGGCTCCAGACAACCGCAGCCGTCGTGAGGGCGGGCGTATAGAGGAAAGGGGCGGAGGAGGCAAGGGACGTATTCGGCTAAGGAAATAGGGCTCTATCGAGCCAAGAGTTAAAAGAACTGCCGCCAAGCCAGCTGAGCTCTTTAGTCAAATCTCTCCAATTTTTGGCTTCAGCACGATGTACAGCGCGTTCGATAAACGCATAAAGGGATCCATAGTTGAATTCCGACACGAATAGGATTCCCCACCCGCTTATGACTTCGCTCGAAGACATGCGATTGGCGATAAACCAGTCCGGTGTGCAGACCGTAACGCTGTAAATCTCTTCGCCAAGTCCATCGGAGCGGGATACGTAGATATCCAGTGGAAAACCGAACGATCTGTCACTTGGCTGCCAATTCTCGAGATTAGGTATTTCTATGGAATCTATTCCAAGCAGGGCCAATCGCATCGGTTCGTTCCAAGCCATGACGCGCGGAGCATAACCCTAAAAAGGCGCGGGCGCTGTCGCTAAAGGCAGCGCCCTTTGTAGGCCAGGGCATTTGAGCACCGGGCCGACCGGCCCTCGAGGAGGGTCCGTCTTTGCGCCTCATCTGCTCTCAAGGAGCGAGGCAGGAAGAACTCATCCTCCTGAACGCAAGGTTACGGTCAAGCAAATAGAAGTGGTATAAGGATATTTCGCTATTGCGGCGCATATTTGCGCGATGTCAATGACTGGGCCGCAGACGCTTCCGTAACCGGGTAACATGGCCACTTTCGCAGCCCTTTTTTCCGCCCGCGTTCCGCGCTACACGAGCTATCCGACCGCGCCGCATTTTCATGCCGGCGTGAACGGCGAGGTTTTCCGCACTTGGCTCGAAGCGTTGCCAAAGGGCATGCCGCTGTCGCTTTATCTGCATGTTCCGTTTTGCGACACGCTGTGCTGGTTCTGCGGTTGCCACACCAAGGTGGTGAACGCACTATTCGCCGGTGGCGTCTTATCTTGGTCTCTTGATGAAAGAGATCGAGATTGTTTCTGCGATTGTCGGCCCCGGCCATCCGGTGACGCATATCCATTGGGGCGGCGGCTCGCCGACCATGCTGGCGCCCGACGATATCCGCAAATTGGGCGCGGCGCTGAAGACGTATTTCGAGATCGCGCCGGACGCCGAATTCGCCATCGAGATCGATCCGCGCGGCCTCAAGGACGAAACGGTCGCGGCGTTGGCGAAGCTGGCGTCAAGCGCGCCAGCATTGGCGTGCAGGATTTCGATCTTGAGGTTCAGCGCGCCATCAATCGCTTCCAGTCCTTCGAGGAAACGCGTACGGCGGCGGAACGGCTGCGCGAAGCGGGCATCGGCGCGCTCAACATCGATCTGGTCTATGGCCTGCCGCATCAGACGTAGGCGGGCGTCGAACACACCATCGAGATGTCGCTGACGCTGGCGCCGCAGCGCTTCGCGGTGTTCGGCTACGCCCATGTGCCGCATTTCAAGAAGCATATGCAGCTTATCGACGAAGCGGCGCTGCCGGACGGCGAAGCAAGGCTCGCGCAATTCGAATTGGCGCATGCGCTGCTGACCCAAGCGGTTTCGAGGCGATCGGGCTTGATCATTTCGCGCGGCATGACGATGCGCTGGCGGTGGCGCAACGCGATGGCCGGCTGGCGCGCAATTTCCAAGGTTACACCGACGACGATGCGCCCGCCTTGATCGGGCTTGGGGCGTCCTCGATCAGCGCGCTGCCGAAAGGTTATGCGCAGAACAAACCCGACGTGCCGGAATATCGCAAGGCGATACTGGCGGGCCATCTGGCAGTGGCGCGCGGCATCGCGCTCAACGACGACGACCGGCTGCGGCGCGCCATTATCGAGCGGCTGATGTGCGATCTCTCTGTCGATCTCGATGCGGTGGCTGCGCCCTTCGGAAAATCGGCCGCAGATTTCCGGCCGGAACTTGCCGCGCTGGCGCCTTATATCGCCGATGGCGTTGCAGAGATTTCCGGTGCGAAGATCACAATGCAACCCGCGGCGCGCGTGGCCGTGCGGATGGTGGCTGCGGTGTTCGACAGTTATCTCGCCAAGGGCAATGCGATCCACGCTGCGGCGGTGTAATTGATTAAGGCATTCCCGCCTTGCCGTTGCCGTGGCGCGGTGGTTTTGGTGCCAGCCACACCGCGCCAGCTGCAACCAGCATGACGATGCCGACAGCCCAGAACGTCTGATTGGTCCCCAGCATCACCGCCTGCTGCTGCACCAGTAGATCCAGCAAGTTGAGCGCCTTGTCATGCGAGAAACCACCCGCCTGGACGCGCGCGATCATCGCTTGCGGATTGTGAAGCCCGCCCACCAGCGCGGCTTTGTTAACCTCGATGGCGTTGACCCAAACCGCGACGACCGCCGCGGTGGAGATCGCGCTGGCCAAGGTGCGGATGAAATTGAATTGGCCGGCGCCCGACGCAGTGTCTTCCGCCGGCAATGAACTCACCGACATATCCATCAAAGGAATAACGATCAATGGGAAGGCGAGGCCTTGCGCGACTTGCGGCCAAAGCAATTGTTCGAAGGTCATGTCCGCGGTGAAGACGACGCGCACCAGCGTCGAGAGCGCACCCAGCAGCAAACCTGCCGTCACCAGTGTGCGGTGATCGATGCGCGTCATCAAAGCGGCTGTGAGGGGGGCGGCGAGCACCGAGAAAATTCCGGCGAAAGCGGAATTGTAACCGGCGAGCGTCGCCGTGTAGCCCATGTCGGTTTGTAGCCAGAGCGGCACCAGCACGACGGCGCCGAACAGCGCGGCAAAGGCGAGCGCGATGACGAGCATCGACACCGAGAAGGCGCGGTTGGAAAATATTCGCAAATTCACGACCGGCGCTTTGTCGGTCAACTCCCAGATGACGAAGGCGATAAAGCCAAGAATTGTGATGAGGAGAAGCGCAACCATGATGTGGGAATTGAACCAGTCCATATTCTGGCCGTTGCCGAGCATGATCTGCAGCGCACCGACCCACAGAACCAAGAGACCCAGCCCGACATAATCGACCGGTGCTTTTTTGGTCGCAGTTTCATGCGGCGCGAGCAGTCGCCAAGCGAAAAACGAAAGCGCCAAGGCTAGCGGAATCTTGAAGTAGAAAGCCCATTCCCAGCCCCAATTGTCGCCGATCACGCCGCCAAGCACGGGCCCAACGATCGGTGCGATGATGGTCGTCGTCGACCAGGCTGCCAGCGCCGCAGTTTCGTGGCGCGGCGGCACGATCTGCAACAGCAAAGTCTGCGAAAGTGGAATTAGTGGGCCGCCGCAAATGCCGAGCAAGATGCGGAAAAAGATCAACATGGGCAGCGAGGTGGCCAAACCGCAAAACAGAGAGAAGACACCGAAACCCGCGATACAGAGCACAAAGACGCGCACCGGCCCGAAACGTTCCGCAAGCCACCCGGTCAGCGGCACCATGATCGCCTCGGCGACGGCATAAGAGGTAATGACCCAGGTTCCGTCGCTCGTGGCCACCGCCAATGCACCGGAGATATGAGGAACAAGGACGTTGACGATCGTGAGATCGAGAATGGCCAAGAAATTGGCCATCGCCAGAACGATCACGATCGCAACCAGCACAGAGCCGCTGGGTTCCGCTTTGGCGCGTGGCGCGCCCGACCAATCGCTGGCAATGCCCGACATGTCGTTTCCCAGCCAACGGGGCCTGCCGGTCACCGGCATACCCTATTGGAACAGCTATATTTTAGACTACTACCGTACCGTACGGTACGGTTACAAGTTAAATGGGCTTTGGACTGGGGCAGACCCCGTGCCCCGATGTCGCACAATGAGGCGTGCCGCCCCCCCGACGACTTGGAAATGGAGTTGGCGCCCGCCGATCTGCCGCTACCCGGAAGTCTGGCACTAGGATGCTTGGACACGCTTCACGAAGGAACACAACGCGCGGCTACGTCGTCAGCGTCATTGTGATAATTCTATGGGGCCGCTCGAGCGATGCTTTCGGCGGACGGGTCTGGCGTGCGGCGATGGCCACGATTTTCGCGGCCGGCGGACTGATCGTTGCGGGGCCCTCCAAGAGCGATCCGCTTGCATTGGCGGGACTCGCCTGCGGCATCAATGGGTCGCTGGCGCTGTTCGGGAGTTTGCCGAGGATTTTTCTCGGCGGAACCGTGTTGGTCGGCGGAATCGCGCTGATCAATGTGGTCGGAAATCTCGGCGGATTCCCTGGACCGTATCTTGTCGGTTCGGTGAAAAAGGCCACGGGTCTTTACGCCGCAGGCATGGGCGCGATGGCCGCGTGCCTCATCGCGGCCGCTGTGATTGTGCTGCTTCTGGCGCGATCGCTGAGGTTTAAAGGACGCGCGCAGGCATTCAGCCGCTGCGCACCTCCTTGACTAAACCTCTGCCGCTTGATTTGTCTCGCGGCCGATTTTCGAGGTGAAAATGACGCGCGCATTCATCTTCCCAGGGCAAGGCAGCCAGGCCGTCGGCATGGGCAAAGTGCTGGCGGATGCGTTTCCGGCGGCCCGCGATGTGTTCGGCGAAGTCGATGAGGCTTTATCGCAAAACCTTTCGCGCCTGATGTGGGAGGGCCCCGAAAGCGATCTCATTCTCACCGAAAATGCCCAGCCCGCGATTATGGCCGCGAGCATTGCGGTGGTCCGCGTGCTTCTGCGCGAAGCGGGATTGGATATGGCTCGCCACGCGCGCCTCGTCGCGGGGCATTCGCTGGGCGAATACAGCGCATTGTGTGCCGCTGGAGCGTTCTCGCTGGCCGATACCGCCCGTCTGCTGAAGACGCGCGGCCGCGCCATGCAGGAAGCAGTACCAGTCGGCGTCGGTGCAATGAGCGCTTTGCTCGGCGCAGAGGTCGCCATGGCGGAAGAAGCGGCGAAGGAAGCGATCGTCGCCGCAACCGAAAAAGATCCGGTTTGTGTCGTGGCGAATGACAACGCACCGGGGCAGGTCGTGATCTCCGGCCTCAAGGCGACGGTCGAGCGCGCCGGCGAGATCGCCAAGACCAAAGGCGCCAAGCGGGCGATACCGCTTGCGGTCAGCGCGCCATTCCATTGTTCGATGATGCGGCCCGCTGCCGACAAAATGGCTGCAGCCCTCGCTATGGTGACGATCCGACCACTGGCGGTTCCTGTTTTCGCCAATGTCACCGCAGCGGAAACCTGCGAGCCCGCGGCGATTCGCGGACTTCTTGTGGAACAAGTGACCGCACGCGTGCGTTGGCGCGAAACCGTGCTAGCTTTCCGAGCCGCCGGCGTGGACACCACGGTCGAATTCGGCGGCAACAAGGTGCTTACAGGTATGGTCAAGCGCATCGACAAGGAATTGGCGACGATCACGCTCGATACACCAGCGGACATCGATGCATTTGCGAGGACCTTATGATCTTCGATCTGACCGGCAAGGTGGCGCTGGTCACCGGCGCGACGGGAGGTATTGGTGGCGGCATCGCCAAGGCGCTGCATGCGCAAGGCGCGACGGTCGTGATTTCAGGCACGCGTGCGGAAGCGCTTGAAACTTTGAAATCCGAGCTGGGCAACCGCGTTCACAGCGCCGTCTGCAATCTCGCCGATGTCGCTTCGGTGGAAGCGTTGCCGAAAGCGGCGGAAGCGGCTGGCGGCCCCATCGACATCCTGGTCAACAATGCCGGGATCACGCGCGACAATCTCTTCATGCGCATGAAAGACGATGAGTGGGATCAGGTCATCGCGGTCAATCTCTCGGCCGCGTTCCGCCTGTCGCGCGCGGTGTTGCGGGGAATGATGAAAAAACGTTGGGGGCGAATCATATCGGTCACTTCGGTGGTCGGCACTGCCATCGGAAATCCGGGGCAAGGCAATTATGCCGCCGCCAAGGCCGGTATCACCGGCATGACCAAAGCGCTCGCCGTGGAGGTCGCCAGCCGTAACGTCACGGTCAATTGCGTAGCACCCGGCTTTATCGCAACACCGATGACGAACGGGCTGAGCGACGAGATCAAAGCGTTCCAGCTTTCGAAAATTCCTATGGGTCGTTTTGGTACGCCCGAGGATGTCGCGGCCACCGTGATTTATCTCGCCAGCAGCGAAGCGGGGTATGTCACCGGCCAAACAATTCACACAAATGGTGGAATGGCGATGGTTTCATAGCTATTTCAACCACTTAGTCTGTTGTGGCGGGATGGAAGAGTTTGTGTTACGAAACCGCCAACCCCCACTCGATATTCAAACCGGTGAGGGCCCATGCCGCGGGCCAATGCAACCACAGGCGCGGTAGTCAAAAGCAAGGAGAGGCGTAAAAACCCATGAGCGATACTGCCGAACGCGTGAAGAAGATCGTCGTCGAGCATCTCAACGTGGATGCGGACAAGGTCACCGACACAGCGTCGTTCATTGAAGACCTCGGCGCCGACAGCTTGGATACGGTCGAGCTTGTCATGGCGTTCGAAGAGGAATTCGGCATCGAAATTCCCGATGACGCGGCCGAATCCATTGTCACTGTCGGCGACGCCGTCAAGTACATCGACAAAGCGAACACCTAAGCTCTTCTGGGATCCCGTCCGCGATGCGTAGGGTCGTTGTTACGGGGCTGGGGTTGGTCACACCGCTTGCTTGCGGCGTCGAAGCAACTTGGGCGCGGCTGATCGCCGGCAAATCCGGCGCGCGTGCGATCACCAAGTTTCCGACGACCGATCTGGCGACGAAGATTGCCTGCAATGTTCCGCGCGGAGACGGCTCGGACGGGACGTTCAATCCTGACGACTGGGTCGATCCCAAGGAACAGCGGCGCATCGACGAGTTCATCGTCTTTGGGCTTGCTGCCGCGCATCAAGCGGTAACGGATTCCGGCTGGGAGCCGAAGACGGAAGACGATCGCTGCCGCAGCGGTGTGCTGATCGGCTCGGGCATCGGCGGGCTCGACGGCATCGCGCAAACGGCAGTGCTGTTACACGAGAAAGGTCCTCGTAAGGTTTCGCCCTTTTTCATTCCGGGCCGATTGATCAACCTGGTCTCCGGTTATGCTTCCATCCGATACGGCTACAAAGGTCCCAACCACTCGGTGGTCACGGCTTGTGCCACCGGGGCGCACGCTATCGGCGATGCGGCGCGGCTGATTGCCTTCGACGACGCCGATGTGATGTTGGCGGGCGGCGCCGAGGCCGCGATCTGTCCGATCGGCATTGCGGGGTTCAACGCCTGCCGCGCCCTGTCGACCGCCTACAATGAAACGCCCGAAAAGGCATCGCGTCCTTACGACAAAGATCGCGACGGTTTCGTGATGGGCGAGGGTTCGGGCATCGTTATGCTCGAAGAATACGAACACGCCAAGGCGCGTGGCGCGAAGATCTATGCCGAAGTGAAGGGTTATGGCCTGTCGGGCGATGCCTTCCACATCACCGCGCCGTCGGAGGATGGCGACGGTGGGTTCCGGGCCATGAAGATGGCGCTTAAGCGCGCCGATCTGTCGCCATCCGATATCGACTATGTCAATGCGCACGGAACCTCCACCATGGCCGACGGAATTGAACTCGGCGCGGTGGAACGGTTGTTGGGCAACGCCGCGCCAAAGGTTTCGATGTCGTCGACCAAATCTTCCATCGGCCATCTGTTGGGTGCGGCCGGAGCAGTGGAGGCGATATTCTGCATCCTGGCCATGCGCGACGGTATCGTTCCGCCGACGCTCAATCTCGACAATCCTTCGGTGGAAACGCAGATTGATCTTGTCCCTCTCACCGCCCGCAAACGCGACGTTCGTGTCGCCCTGTCAAATTCCTTCGGGTTCGGCGGCACCAACGCGTCCCTGCTTCTAACCTCCGCGACGTAAGCGGAACGGATAGTCCCATGAAGAAGTTCGTTGCCTTGGCGGTAGCGCTTGTCCTCTTGGCGGCGGGCATCGTCGAATGGACTTTTGCGGGCTTCGCCGCGCCGGGACCGGTGGCCCCCCACGGCAACGAGACCATCGTCCTCATCAAAAGCGGTACGGGAATACGCGGCATCGCCCAGGCGCTTAACGACGCGCAAGTTGTCTATAAGCCTTGGCTGTTTCAGATCGGTGTGCGTTTGCACGGAGAAACGGCTGCACTGAAAGCCGGCGAATACGCCATCCCCAGCCATGCCAGCATGTTCGACATCATGAACATTCTGATTTCGGGCAAGTCGATTGAACACAAAGTGACGGTCGCGGAAGGCTTAACCAGCCAGATGGCTTACAACATCGTGAAAGACGATACCGTACTGCTGGGCGATGCGGGGCCACTGCCGCCCGAAGGCACCTTGCTTCCCGAAACCTATCTGTTCATGCGCGGAGCAACGCGCGGCGAAATCATCGACAAGATGAAGACCGCTCAGAAGATCCTACTTGACGAATTGTGGGAGAGACGCGCGCCGGGCCTACCGATCAAAACCAAAGAAGAAGCCGTGGTCCTCGCCTCCATCGTGGAGAAGGAAACCGCCATTCCCGCGGAGCGCCGGCATATCGCCTCGGTTTTCGTCAATCGGCTTAGGCTCGGCATGAAGCTGCAGTCCGATCCCACGATCATCTACGGCATCACCAAGGGCTATCCGCTCGGTCGCCGCATTCGCCAGAGCGAGATCGACCGCGCCACGCCCTACAACACCTATGCCATTGCGGGTCTCCCGGCGGAACCGATCTGCAATCCGGGGAAAGATGCGCTCGCGGCCGTTCTCAATCCGGCGCAAAGCAAGGATCTCTACTTTGTCGCCGACGGAACCGGCGGCCATATCTTTTCGGCCACCGTCGAAGAGCAGAACAAAAATGTCGCCAAATGGCGGATTATCGAAAAGCAATTGAATACGCCCAAGCCAGCCGGATATTGATGGCATAACCACAGATGACATCGAAGGCTGAGTGGCTGTAAATAGACGACCCTACTGGAGTCGCTCTATGGCCCTTGTCAGCATGACCGGCTTTGCCGAAGCGCAAGGAAGCCGTGACGGCGCGCACTGGCGCTGGGAAGCAAAAAGCGTCAACGGCCGCGGCCTCGATCTTCGTCTGCGCCTGCCGCAAGGTTTCGACGGCGTCGAGGCGGCAGCGCGCATCCTGGCAGCCGACCGCTTCAAACGCGGCAACATCCAAGCCTCGCTGACATACGAAGCCGCGGCGAGCGTGCGCGGCCTGCGTGTCGATGCGGTGGCATTGGCCTCCGCTGTGAAAATCGCCAAAGAAGTCGCGAGCGAAACAGGCTTGAGGCCCGCCAGCATAGACGGACTCCTGGCGCTGAAGGGCATCATCATTCAGGACGAAAGCTTGATTGTGGACGACCGCGAACGCGCCGGCCGCGATGCTGCCATACTCGAAACGCTGGCCGCTGCGTTCGGCGCCTTGGCGCGCGCGCGCGCCAGCGAAGGTGCCAAGCTGCGCCTCGTTCTGGAGGCCCAGATCACCGAAGTCGCCAGCTTGACCGAGGCGGCCGCCGCACTTGCTGCCACGCAGCCCGCGGCATTGCACAGCAAGCTGGAACAGCAGCTCAAAGATTTGGTGGGGCCGGGCATCGTTTCACCCGAACGCTTGGCGCAGGAAATCGCACTGCTGGCCGTGCGTGCCGATATCCGCGAGGAACTCGACCGGCTGGCGGCCCATGTCGGCGAAGCGAGAAAGCTGCTGTCCAGCGGCGAAGCCGTCGGTCGCAAGCTCGATTTTTTGGCACAGGAATTCAACCGCGAAGCCAACACTTTGTGTTCGAAGTCATCCGATGCGGAATTGACGCGCGTTGGGCTCGATCTGAAGGCGGTCATCGATCAATTCCGCGAACAGGCGCAAAACGTCGAATGAACGCGAATATCAAACGCCGCGGCTTGATGCTGGTGCTGTCGTCCCCGTCAGGCGCGGGCAAAACGACGCTATCGCGGCGGCTGCTGATAAACGATGGAAATGTGGCGATGAGCATCTCCGCCACAACGCGCCCGATACGGCCCGGCGAAATAGACGGACGCGATTATTTCTTCATCAATCCCGAAAAGTTCCAGGAGATGGTGAATGCGGGCGAATTCCTGGAACATGCATTGGTTTTCGGACACCATTACGGCACACCAAAGCAGCCGGTGTTGGAAGGGCTTGCGGCCGGCCGCGACGTGCTTTTCGACATCGATTGGCAGGGCACCCAACAACTTCGTCAACAGGTACGGGAAGACGTGGTGACGATCTTCGTGCTGCCCCCGTCGCGCGAAGAGTTGGAGCGGAGATTGCGCGCGCGCGCGCAGGATTCGTCCGAAGTCGTTGTGCGCCGGATGGCGAAAGCCAACGATGAACTTAGCCATTGGGCGGAGTACGATTACGTCATCGTCAATGAGGAACTCAATTACGCACAGGTCCAGGTGGAGACTATTCTACGGGCCGAACGCTTGAAGCGTGCGCGCCAGCCGGGCATTCCGGCTTTCGTCGAGACCTTGATGCGCAATTCTTAGGGTTTCAGCACGACGCGCCCGGTGACCGTGCCATGGCGCAGATCGTCCAGGGCGCGCGAAGCCAGGAACAAAGGTCGTGTGGTCACCGGGATGGGACCGATTTTTCCGCCACGCACCAATGCCCATCATTTGATCGGTTTCGCTCAGCGTTCCGACATAGGATCCCATGATGGCAATTGCGCGCAGAGGGAACATCGGAATTGGCATGGTCATGGCGCCGCCGAACAAGCCGACGACGATAACTTTGCCGCCTTTGCGCACCGACCGCGCTGGCGAATTTGAAACTTTCCTCGGAGCCGACGAAATCAACTACGGCATAGGCGCCGCCCTTGGTGTCGGCGAGAAGCTGTTTGGCCACACCTCCGTGCGCGTGTTGTATGTCGCGATGGCTCCCGCATGTTTGGCCGCCTCAAGTCGACCCTCGTCGATATCCGCCGCCATCGGACCTCTGCCGAACAGGGCTTTGGCGAACTCGACGCCCATCATGCCGACGCCGCCGCAACCTAGCACCACGACGTTATCTCCGGCCGCGAGCTTGCCGACTTTGCGCATGGCCGAATAGGCGGTGAGCCCCGAACACATATAGGTCGCGGCCAAGGCCGGGGATGCGGAACCATAGTCGAGAAGATATTTCGCGTGCGGCACCAGAACGTGACTGGAGTAGCCGCCCGCGGCGCCCGGCGAACATCCAAGCTGGCGCGGCTTGGCGCAAAGATTTTCTTCGCCGCGCAGACATGCCGGACATACCCCGCAGCCGATCCAAGGATAAACCGCACGCCTGTCGCCGATGCTCAAGCCTCGTGCATCCGGACCGAGCGCAACCACTTCGCCTTCGATCTCGTGACCCAAAGTGTGGGGAAGCGTCAGGGTACCCATCGCAAGCTTGTTGCCCGCACCCAGATCGAAAAATCCGTCTTGGATATGCACGTCGCTGTGACAGACGCCGCAATGCATAACTTTCACCAAAACCTCGCTACCTTGCGGCGCGGGCGTCGGCGCTTCGATCTTTTGCAACGGCGCTCCGAACGCAACGATGGCTTGGCTCAACATGCACATTTTCCTTTTGCTGCGAGGCCTCACTCTCGCATGTGCAGCATTGCGTTTTCAACGCGTCGTTTCTCCCAAGCTCTCGCAAGTTGTGCGAATTCCGTTACGGAAAGCTTTTCAGGCCGTGTCGTCGGATCAAGTCCCGCTTCGCGGATCATCGCTTCGGCATCTTGTGTCAAATCCCGCAAACTTTGACGCAGCATCTTGCGCCGATGGCCGAAAGACACCGCTGTCACCGCTTCCAGATCGGCGCGGTTCGCCGGTGCCACCGGTTCCGCAAGTGCCTCGATGCGCACGATGGAAGACGTTACGTTAGGCGGCGGGACAAAAGCGCTGCGCGAAACATCGAAAAGAATTTTCGTTTTTGTGCGCCATTGCGCCAAGACAGACAACCGTCCATAGGCCGCCGTCCCCGGCATCGCCCCAATGCGCTCGGCCACTTCACGCTGAAACATGAGTGTCATGCTCTGCCAGAATGGCGGCCAAATATCGGCGGTCAGCCATTTCACCAGCAAAGCGGTGCCGATGTTGTACGGCAGATTGGCGGCAATTCTGACCGGGCCGTTTACCCCAAGGCTACTCAACAGCGCCGCTTCGTCGATAATCATGGCATCGGCTGAGATCACGTCCAAACGTCCGGGATAAGCTAATGCGATATCCGCCAACGCAGGAAGGCAACGCTGATCGCGTTCCACCGCGATAACGCGCGATGCACCTTCGGAGAGCAAGGCGCGCGTCAGTCCGCCCGGGCCGGGACCGACTTCGTAAACTACGGCACTTGGCGCATCAGCGACCCGCGCAATTCGGCGGGTAAGATTGAGATCGAGCAAAAAATTCTGTCCCAGCGATTTTTTCGCCGAAAGCCCGTGCGCGGCGATGACCGTTCGCAGCGGTGGAAGATCATCCGGCTCTGGCATCGGCAATCTCTGCTGCCAATTCGACGGCGGCGATCATGCTGCGCGGATCGGCTATGCCTTGGCCGGCAATCTCGAACGCCGTACCGTGATCGGGCGAAGTTCGCACGATGGGAAGACCCAATGTCACGTTCACGCCATCCCAGAACGAGAGTGTTTTGATCGGGATCAAGGCTTGATCGTGATACATGCAGAGGGCAGCGTCGTAGCGCGCCCGCGCTTCGGCGTGGAACATCGTATCGGAAGGAAGAGGTCCGAGTACGGTATGCCCCCGTCGGAGCAATTCAAAAATGGCCGGTGCAATGATGGCTATTTCTTCACCGCCCAGAACGCCATTTTCGCCGGCATGCGGGTTCAAACCGGCAATCGCCAGGCGGGGCCTATCGATCCCGAAATCGTTCTTCAGCGCGGCTAGTACGATCTCCGCAGTTTCGATGATGGCGTTCTGATCGAGCGCGCGCGGGACCTCCACGAGCGGAATGTGGACGGTGAACGGGACAACGCGCAATTGGCTGCAGGCAAGCATCATCACAGCACGCGAAACGCCCGTCAGGTGGGCCAAAAAATCCGTATGGCCCGGGAAAGCGAACCCGGACTGCATGAGTACCGCTTTGTTGATCGGCGCCGTCACGACGGCAGCGGCTTCTCCGCACATCGCAAGTTCGACCGCCTGCGAAATCGCTTCGATCGTAGCCGCCGCATTTTTGGCCTCGGGCTTGCCGGGGTTGCGTATGGCTCGCGCTTTGATTGGAATGATGGCGTCGCGCGGAGCATCGCCGCAGCTTTGAAAGACGCCAATGTCACCGACGAGTTGCAAGGCGCGATAGCCAACGCGGCCGCCCAATGCAGCGAATGCGGCAAGTGCAACTTCGGGACCGATACCGGCCGGTTCGCCCATGGTCAGGAGAATGGGAGCGGATTGTCCTGCGTCAGCGGGTTTCGATGTCGGCATTGCGCCTTAAGTCCCGGTCGTAGCGGCGGGCAAGCGCACTGATCTGCTCTTGGAAGAGCTGTTGCTCCACTTGATCGCGCGTTGGCATTTGAAAACCCATAAGTTTGGGTATCGCCTTATCGCAACGCACAAAGAGCTCTGCCCCTGCCGCAGACATGAACGGGGCTGCCGCGCCGCCGGGCTCCGTTTTGAGGACAACATCGCGTATCTGCTCGCTAAGATCGCTTAATTTCGCGTTGCCGAGGTCAAAGAAGACAGCGCCTTTCACCTGTTGCACGATCTTGGGCAGCATCTGACAATTGGTTATATGCGAGCGAATGGCATCGGCAATCTTCATAACGTTTTCGGCAACCGCTTTGTTTGTGTTCGGTGGAAGCGGCAGCAACACGCGCGCCAAAGGAAGCGAAGTGGGCGCCACCTTCGGCTGTTCCGGGGCAGTAGGAATTTTCGTTCCCACTGGTTCCAGTCGCTGCCGCAGAGCCAGAATATAGTAGCCGCCCGTCGAACGGATCGGCGGCGATAACTCACCGGTCTTCATTTTCGCAAGTTGGGCACTTAGCTCCGGTGCAAGCTGACCTTCGTAGACCAGACCGATGTCGCCGCCATCGGCCGCCGAGGGACTTTGGCTGAACTGCCGAGCTATCGCCTGGAAGGCGGCGCCGGCCTGAATTTGGCTTTCTAAATTTTGCGCGTCTTTCAGAACTTTCTCATCCTGATCGGGGTTGTCGACCGCCAGAAATATTTCAGACACTGCGTAATGCGGTTTGTTTGCGCCTTCGGCAATACGCATAAGCTCGGCATCGACCGCTTCCGGCGTGATGTGGATACGGTCTGCATAGTTCTGCTCCACCGCCTTCTGCCAAAGGATTGACGCCGCGCGCTGTGCGCGGAAAGTCGCCATGGTAACGCCGCCACGGGCCAGAATGTTCTTGAGCTGATCCGTCGTCAGGTTGTTCTCGGTCAGGATGCCCTGGATGTCCTTGTCAACTTCGACCGACGACACCGTAATGTCGTTGCGCCGCGCTTCTTGGATGTGAAGCTTTTCGGTTTCAAGCTGCTCAAGAACCTGGTCGTGAATTTTCTTCTTCATTTCCGGCGTGTCGGGAATCTGCGACGTGCTCAACACGAGCGACATGCGTTGGCGCAATTCGTAAGCGGAGACCGGCTCGTCGTTGACGATCGCAACGATACTGTTCTGGTTGTGCTCGTTCACCTCAACCGTCGGCGTCGATGCCGCCGGTGCCACTACGGAGGCCTGCGCGGTTTCCCGCGGTGTCGCGGACACGGCAGCGGGTGGCGTGGATGGTGCATTCGCCTCGGCACGCGGCTCACCACTCACGGCGTAGGCCGCGAACAGGGGTATGCTCGCGCCGAACACGAAGGCGGTCAGAGCCACCGCAAACACCGAACGATTCTTAGGCAGCTTCATCTAAGCAAGTTCCCAATCACCAAATCCCGCCCTGATGGCCTATCCCTAAGCGGCGGTGCAGAATAAGCAAATCCCGCTTTGGTTCAAGGATGGGTATAGGAGAATACGTCCTGCGGGAACAGGCTAAACGGCTGAATCGGCGCATCCGTCGTTTTTAAGCTGAACCGCAGAACGACGGTCGTCGATGGCGGTAGATCGCGGTCTGTCGTATATTTGCGCCTATAGCCGATGGAAACACCTAAGCAATCGTCTTCGTAACCTAGGCCGATTTCACTATCGAGAGTCTGATCTGCGATCAGATCGCGACGGATCGCCGCGAAAGCCTGCCAGTTTTGGTAGAAATTGACCGACGCCTGAGCATTAATTTCCTCTTGCGCAGGAAGTGCGGGAGAGGATTGGGTCGCAATGGTCGGCGCCAGCTGGAGGTAGCCAATCTCGACGCTAGACCGCCCCAATATCCCGGTAAGGTAAACTTCATTTCGACGCACTTTGCCCGATGCTTGGTCGAAGTCGATCCGATGGGTCAGATCGACATATGGAGGAAACTTAATGCTGAAGCGCCCGACGATGTCTGATGCCGTACCGGTGAGCCCGGTACTCGTTCCGAAAATCGGGTCTTCCTTCAAGCTGAAGGTTTGTCCCACCAACGCTTCGGCATAACCGGTGAGGAAGCGGGCCTCAGTCCGTATGCCGAGATTTGCCCGCGGACCGCTTTCCGCCAAATCATAACCGGGAACCTGGTCGAAGCTGAAAATATTGTTGTCGCCGATTTCGATGTCCTGGCTGTCTTCATTTGGAATGTGCGCTTGATTGCCGGCATAGGGCGCCGCGATCGCTTGCGCGATCGGTTCGACGATAAACGATTTGCCGCCATTTCCCAGGGCGATGAACGGCCAGCGCCAATCGAGCGCCGCATAGGGCAGTCCCCGTGCGATAAAATGGCTATCGGATGGCAGCGGGACCGGTGTGTCGGTGTGATACAGATCGCCGCGGGCATCGAGCTGCAGCGTCCATAGTTCGCCGTCACTGGCCACGTACGGGCGGCGCCAACGCATCTCTGCGGAAAGCCGCTGATCATCAGTGCCGACATCACGCGACAGCGCCACGCTGTTCACGTCCATGCGGAACTGTCCGCCCATCAATTTGTCCATTGGGATATAGGTGTATTCAATCAACGGCAAAGCAATAGGGAAGGTCCGATTGTCGTCGCTGGCGCGCAAGCCTTGGAAGAAGTAACCCGTGATCGCGAAACGGCTACGCCCGGTTTCGCCACTCACCAAAAGATCGCTGATTGTCCGGTCGAACTGCCAAATGTTGTAGCGCTTGAGATACGTATCGTCTGAGGTGATCTGCGCGTCGAATCCCACTTGCCAAATCGGCGAAATCTGCCAACGGCCGGATCCAAAAAGGTGCGAATAAATCTGAAATTGTTCGCCGCTAAATCCACCATGCGGGTTTTGGGCGACACTTCCTTGCAGCCACATGCCGCCGTTGCTAAAGCGTTGGCGGTATTCGCCCAAAAGAACATCGCCACCACCGGTCGTGAGCATCGGTTCGACCGTAAGGTCCTGCGATGGCGAAATAGAGAAGTAATAAGGCAAGCGCACGAAATACCCGCCGTTTGAGCCCAACGAGCCGACCTCAGGCGTCAGCAGCCCGCTGGCATAATGGACTGTGGGATCCGGCTCAGTGAGATAGGGTGTGTAGAAGAACGGTACGCCAAATAGCGCCAGCGTCGCGTCGCTGAAAGTGAGCCTGTGTTTTTCCTCGTCATGAACGACGCGAAAGGCTCTGATCTGCCAAATCGGCGTGCGCTGTCCGGGCTGGTTGCAGATTTTGCACGGTGTATAAGCGATATGCGTCGCGTCGGTGTAACGGCCTTCGGTGCGGTGGGCAGTTGCTGCCACCAGTCTGCCGTTCTTGCCGAGCAGGGCGCCAAAGCCTTGCAGCACGCCATTGCGCATGCGATCGGTAAGAACAACGTGTTGGGCAAATGCAACGTCACCGTTTTCCGCCAATAGACTGACGTGGCCGTCTGCCGTCACCAGATCGGTATTCTGGTTGTAAGTCACCGCATCGGCCAGGAGAATGCGGCCGCCGTTGTCGATCTCGACATGGCCTTGTGCTTTCACGACCGAGTTATCGGTGTCGTAGTCGACTTCGTCGGCCTGTAGCAAAACATCGCCGCTGGGCTTGGTGAGCGGAACGCCATTCGCCCCGTGTGCCGCAAGCGACAACGGCACCAGCGCTGAAAGTCCCAGCGCCAGATGTTTCAACCGCGAATTCCACTGCCCCTTCATCCGTCCTCCTGGTGGAAGACAAGCGTCATACCGATCAGGATCGCCGCCGCTGCCGGCGCCGTGGCAGCGAGCGCAATCGGCAGAACACCAGACCGCCCGAGCGCGTTCGTCAGCTCGCTGAAGAAATACACCGCGAAACCCGATAGGGCACTAATCAAAACGACGCGCGCAAAGCCGCCGGCGCGCGCAAGCTTCAGGGAAAAACTGGCTGCCATGAATACCATCGCCGCGAAGAGAGCCGGCAAGGTGAGGAGCGTATAGAGATAAAGGCGATAACGCACTGCCGAAAATCCAGCATTTTGTGCGGCTTGGATAAAACGCGGCAGGGCCCAGAACGACAATGTGTCTGGCGGGGCAAAACTCTCTTGGATTTGTGCCGGTGTTAGCGTCGTCGGCAATCTGTAATGGGCGGAATGTATAGTGTGGCCGTCTTTACCGCTCACCCACGCATCATCCAAAATCCAGGCTCCCGGCGAAAGCTGCGCGCTCTTGGCATCGATGCGTCCTTCGACATGATCATTGGGCCCGTAGAGGAAGACGATTACTTCGTCGAGGTGCACGCCCTGTTCGGATACGCGTACAGCGTGGATGACCGATTGCTGACCCTGATTTCCCTGCCGCAACCACAATCCATTAAGCGAAACCGCAAGCTGCGATTCCTCGCCCTTGATGTATTTTGCTTCTAAAGACGAGAACTGACCGAGCATGCGTGATGATACGGGTGTCACCGCCAACACGACGAGAACACCGATCGCGACGGCCACCGTCAGCGGAGGCACCAGAAAATCCCACGCGGAAACGCCCGCAGCCCGGGTCGCAACCAGTTCCTGGCTTCGCGACAGCCGCACGAAGCAGAACACCCCGCCCAGAAGCACCGCGAAGGGCAGCAACTTCTGTGCGAGATCGGGAAGTTGCAGCAAGGCCATTCCTACGATGACCGCCGTTGACACGCCGCGTCCCGCCGTGCGGTTTATCAAATCGACGACATCGATCGAAAAGGCCAGCAATAGAAAGGCCGAATAGACGATTGCCACGCCGATCAGAAACTGGCGTGCCAAATAACGGTAAAGCGTCCATGACCAGCTCACGAGGTCGCCCCCGTCGCAGGTGCGGGATTGGTTATGACCTTTGGAAACCTGCCTATGAGCGCCGCGAGCGCGCCAAGCGCTCCAACAAATGGAATGAGGTAGAAAAGAACACAGAGGACCGGGTTGCTTGCGGCCAAACCAGCTACGCCATATCCGGCGATGCGCAAGCCCGCGCCGGCGATCGTTGCGGTCGCCAAGCGCAGCGCGTGGGCTCCGCGAGCCCGGCGCCCGCGCGTAATGGCGGCAAGAGCGATTAGTGCAAAATCGATGCAATAGAGCGGTTGCGAAAGCCGGTTATGGGCCTCGGCGAAATAGGCGTTGCGGATGTTTGGCTTCAAACTCAGATCCGGCCAGAGCAACTCATTTAGATAACGTTCGCTGGATGCGCGGTCCGTGACCCGTGCCGGGCTGGAGAATTGGTCGAGATCGAAAACATAGCGGTCGAATTTCAAAACCGACAAATGTGCGCCACCCGCCGAACTTTGTTCGACCGTACCATCGACCATAATCAGGCGCCCGCCTTGCGGAGTTTGTGCCATCTGTCCGCTTTCGGCCAGATAGGTGATCGGGCGGTGCTGATTACGGTTGTCATGCACGAGCACGCCGCGGATATGACCATCGGAGCCGATTTCACGGATGAAGACGGTCAATCCTTTGGACGGCGTGTTGAATGTGCCTTCGTTGAGCAATGCGGAGCCGATATCGGCACGGATATCGACGACTTTGTCTTTCATGGCGCGTTGGCCTGCCGGCATCAATTCAAGCTCGCACCAATAGGTCAATGCCATGACGATCGCCGCCGCCATGAAAACCGGGACGGCAAGTTGCGCGAGGCTGAACCCCGCGGATGCCATCACAACAAGTTCGCTGTCGGCACTAAGCTTGGAGAGCGCGTAGAGAATTCCGAAGAAAAACGCGATGGGCAGAATGATCACCAGCAGGCTGGGCAGGATCAGGATTGTCAGATAGACGAAGGTCGGTGCCGACTGGCCGCGATTGATGACCAAATCGAGAAGCTTGAGAGAATTTGCCAGCCATATCACACAGGTTATCAGGAAGGCGAATAGCGCCACCGGCCCTATAAGCTGCTTGAAGACATAGAATGACAGTCGTGGCATTTGGCTATCCGGTCTATGCGGGCGCCTTGCCCCTTCGACGATTCGACTTAAACTACCATTCCCCTCTTTAGCATTCCCATCCGCCCATCGGGCAACCGGACTGTGGACTAAAAAAACGGAGAAAATCGATGCAGCTTGGCTTTACCGCGCCTTTGGCAGTCAAATCCGGTGTCTGGGTGGTGGGTGCGACCGAGGGTCCGGCCCTACTACCCGCCGCGGAAAAGGTCGACAAGGCGGCCGGTGGCGCAATTCGCCGGGCTTTGTCGGTCAGCCGATTCACGGGCAAATCCGCGCAGGTGTTGGAGGTCCTCGCCCCGGCGGGCGTGAAGGCCACGCGCATACTGGTTGTGGGCCTGGGCAAAGCGGAAGATTTCGATGCCAACAGGGCCGAGGCTGCTGCGGCAGCCGCCCTGGCCAAACTTTCCAAGACGACAGAGTCCGAAGTCAGTTTCGATATCGATGCGCCCAAAGGTGCCAAGGCGAGAGGGGCAAACCTGGCAGCGCATCTGGCAATGGGCATCAAACTCAAGAGCTACGCCTTCAACCATTACCGCACCAAAGAGCTCGCCGAGCATGAATTCGAAGCTCAAGAAAGCCGTAATTTTCACCGTCGACCCTGTGGCGGCAAAAAAAGCCTGGGGACGCTGTGAGGCCGTCGCCGAGGGCATGTTCCTGGCGCGCGATTTGGTGAACGAGCCGCCGAACATTCTTTACCCCCAAGAATTCGCCCGCCGCGCCAAGGCGCTCTCCAAGCTCGGATTGAAGGTCGAGGTTCTGGGCGTGGCCGCGATGAAAAAACTCGGCATGGGTGCACTACTTGGCGTTGGTCAAGGCAGCGAACGGGAAAGCCAGCTTGTCGTCATGCAATGGCAAGGTGGGAGAAAGAAAACCGCGCCGCCCATTGCCTTCGTCGGCAAGGGTGTGTGTTTCGATTCCGGTGGCCTGTCGCTCAAACCGGGTGCCGGCATGATGGGCATGAAGGGTGACATGGGTGGCGCGGCTGCCGTGATCGGCACGATGCGGGCTTTGGCGATGCGCAAGGCGCGCGTCAATGCTGTCGGTGTGATCGGATTGGTCGAGAACATGCCGGACGGCAAAGCTCAACGTCCCGACGATGTGGTGAAATCGATGTCGGGGCAAACCATCGAAGTCTTGAATACGGACGCCGAGGGCCGTTTGGTGCTCGCCGACGCGCTTTGGTATGCGCAAACCCGATTCAAACCGAAATTCGCGATCGATCTCGCCACATTGACCGGCGCCATTATGGTCGCGCTCGGCCATGAGCATGCCGGCTTGTTTTCCAATGACGACAAATTGTCGGAGCGCTTGGCCGATGCGGGCAAAGCCGTGGGCGAACCGGTATGGCGTCTGCCGCTCGGCAGCGCTTACGACAAATTGCTCCGCTCCAAGATCGCCGACATGAAAAATATCGGCGGACCGAGTGCGGGTTCGATCACGGCGGCGCAATTCCTTCAACGCTTTGTTGTCGAGAAAACGCCTTGGGTGCATTTGGATATCGCGGGTGTGGCCTGGCAGGACGGCGAGCAAAGGCCGCTGATCCCGAGCTGGGGTACCGGCTGGGGCGTGCGGATTCTGGACCGACTGGTGGCGGATTATTACGAGGGGTGATGGGCGAAATCCTTTTTTATCATCTCGAACGGCGCAGCTTGGATGACGTGTTGCCGGGGCTGATCGAGAAAACATTGGAACGCGGTTGGCGGGCGTTGATCCGCGCCGACTCGGCCGAGCGGGCCGACGCCGTCGATACGCGGCTCTGGACTTATGACGACCAAAGTTTTTTGCCGCACGCGCAATCCGGCGATGGCGATCCCGCGCGTCAGCCCGTGCTCGTCACGGTGGAAGAGGGTAATCCCAACGCCGCCAATGTGCTGTTCGTTGTCGGCGGCGCGGCGCCCCCGGCGTGGGATAGTGCGGCCGCGAACGACTTCACGCGCATCGTGCTGACGTTCGACGGGCGCGATCCGGCGGCCGTCGAAACCGCCCGCACCGCCTGGAAAGACGCCAAAGCCGCGGGTCATGATGTGACGTATTGGAAAGAAAACCCCACGGGAAAGTGGGAGAAGCAGGGTTGATTTGCCCTGCCCGGGGCGCCTATCAGGGCGCCGGATATATTGTGGTGGGATTTCCCCGTGCCTTTTATCGGCTTCGGTTATTTGCTTTCCCTCATCTGCGCCTTCCACGTCTATCAAACGGGGCGGCCGTACGTATGGCTGGTGCTGTTTTTCCTAGCACCGGGCCTGGGGCCATTGATTTATGTGGCCGTCGTGCTGCTGGGCGATGGCGCCGACACGCGCGCGGCGCGCCGCTTTGCCGATAACGTCGCCAACACCGTCGATCCCGGCCGCTCCTACCGCGAGAAATTGCGCGAAGTAGAGATGGTCGGCTCCGCCGATGCCAAGCGTGCCCTCGCCGAAGAATGCATCAAGCGCGGGCGCTTTCAGGATGCCGTCGATCTTTATCAAGCTGCGATGACCGGTCCGCTGGGCGCAAGCGATCCGGCACTGCTGCGCGGCATGGGACGTGCAAAACTGCTGGCGGGCGATGGGGCGGGTGCCGTCGAGGCATTCGAGAAGCTCAGAGAAGTGGACAAGGCCGCGTTCGATGTCGATGTTGAACTCGATTATGCCCGCGCCTTGGCGCTGATGGGCCACACCGATGAAGCACTTCGCCAGTACGAGTTTTTGGTGCCGCGTTATCCCGGCGAGGAGGCGCGGTGCCGCTATGCCGTTCTGCTCCAGGAATTGGGCCAGAACGAGCGCGCACAGAAGCTGTTTCGCGAAATCGTGGATTCCGTCCGCCACGCGCCCGGTTATTATCGCAGCCGCCAACGCGAATGGTATCGCATCGCGAAGCAGCAATTGGGCGGATAAGTCCGGCCGATCGGACCTCTACTTTGTGGCTGGCGGAATAAGCGCCCAATCGATGCGGGCGGGGGGCACCTTTGCGTCCGTTTGATAGGGGATGACGAGCGACGGCTGTCGAATGGCTTGCGGAAACGCCTTCGCCATATTCGTCGGCTCCGCTTGATCGGCAGCCCACACCAGCACGGCACCGGATTGCTTGATGCGGGCAGGCGTGACCCATGGGCTTTTCCACCATTCTCCATCGATCATCAGGGAAGGGTGATCGGGTGCGTAAACCGTTAGAAGCCCCGCGTACCAAGAGCTGCCTATAGCGACATCGAGCGGGCGCCCTTTGACCTGTTTGTGCCATGTGTTGGAAATCGTTGAGGCCATTATTCCGGCCGGAAAAACACTTCGGCCGCCCCGCCCCATGATGTAGGGATCGCCGATATCGGCCGCGGCCTTTGACCCCATCGCGAGCACGAATACGGCGCACCAGGCCACTGAGAAACGGCGCAGTCCATTGGCCGTGATAGGACGACCGGACGCTGCGACGACGGCCGCCAGGCCGATGAAATCCCACATGGGTGTGCCCCACATATCGAGGAAGCGCAGTCCGGAGAGCCCTTCCAGGGTCAGCGAAAGACAAATCGGCCCGAATGCGATGACAGCGATGAACCGGTTGTCCGATTCAGAAATCCGCGATGGCACGAGCGCAATCTCTCCTTGGCGCGGAAGCAGTACCACTGCGAGCAACAACAACGCGGCCAAGATATCCAGTATTTGTGCCAACAAAAAACTCAGTGGATTCACTAGATGAGCCCACAACGTCGCGGGCGCCGCTGCACGTTCCAGCGGAAAGGAAAATGGTGCGAAGTTGATATGCGCCAGTGCAACCAAGTGAGGCACAAGCAGGATGGCAGCCGTCAAGATGGCGAGCCAGGGGCCAACCGTCAGAAGCTTCCCGCGTTTTTCTCGATCGGAAAAAAACACTGCCAGAAGTACAGCCAGCATAAGGACGGTCGAGTATTTTGCTAGAATGCCCAGCCACGCTGCGACGCCCAGCTTAAACCAATCAAGCAACCGACCTTCTCGATAAGCATAATGTCCGAGTAGGCCCAACAGAGCCCAGATCGGCATTTGAACCACGTTATGATTGAATTCCAGAGACGTGAAATTGAAATATATAACTCCTTCCAGCGACATGACCGCAACAAGTGCGCGCAACGGATCGACGATGCGAATGGCGAGCTTCCACACCAACCAAAGCGTCAATGTTGTTGCCAGCGGTCCGACGATGGCGGCTGCCCATAATGCGCCGCCGGTGGCGTGCATGACGCACCACAGAACCCAAGCGGGAAGTGGAGGGTGCTTGAAATAAACCCATTGGGGGTCGCGCGCCCACGCCAGTTGCTCGATTATATCGAGTTGCAAAATCGGCTGGGTCAACAGTGCGACAGCGCATAAGGCCGCGGTATGGAGCAGCAGAAAAATTAAAAGGATTTGACGGGGCCGTGGCGCGGCCGTGAGCGCCGCAGGCCAAGACAACAAGCGGTATCCGCCAACGGGCGGATTTAGCGAAGAAGACATGAAAACCGCCCCACCACAGACACACAAAATCCACTCATCCACGCGCCTGTGCAGCGCGATGGCTTCAAATCGTTATAGGTGAAAAAACCAGTTGAAGGGAGGTGTCGGCTGGTTACCACTCCTGCGGCAATTCTTAACGCTCATATTACCATATGGTAATCTTCCGTTCATCAATCGTACAGATTTACAGGCCTTCCATTGCTCTCTCGTATTCCTCATGCGTGGAAAGCCAGGTTGCTTCGGCCGCGGCCAGCCTACGTGCGGCATCGGCTCGCTTTTTAGCGACAGCTTTTCCTTTCACGGGATCCCTGGTGAACAACAATGGGTCTGCCAGCGTTGAGTCCAACTTCGCAAGCTCGGCCGTGAGATTGGCGATCTGGTGTTCCGCGGCGTCGATCCTGTCCTTCAGCGGTTTGAAATGGCGGCGGCGCTCGGCCGCTTCGCGGCGCAGATCTTCTTTGGTGCGTTTCTGTTCGGCCGGCATATGCACTGCCGCTGGCGCCTCATTGCTCAGCAAAAAACGGCGGTAATCGTCCAGATCGCCTTCGAACGGCACGACGCGCCCATTGGCCACCAGCAACAAACGGTCGGCCGTTGCTTCGATCAACCTGCGATCATGGCTGACAAGAACCACCGCACCATCGAAATCGTTGAGCGCCGACAAAAGTTCGCTGCGGGCATCGATGTCGAGATGATTGGTCGGTTCGTCCAGGATCAGCATGTTCGGTTTGTCGAGCGTGGCCAGCGCCAACATCAACCTGGCGCGCTCGCCGCCGGAAAGATTTATGACTCTGGTCTGGGCTTTGTCGGCTGAGAATCCGAACCCTCCGAGCTGGTTGCGCAATTCCTGCATGGTGAGCTTTGGCCGCAGGTCGCCGAGTGTTTCAATCGGTGTGCGTGAGCCGTCCAATTCCTCTAGTTGATGCTGCGCGAAATAGCCTGGCACCAGCTTTTTGGCGCGCACAAATTCGCCACCCATCGGTTCGAGCTTGCCCGCCAACAACTTCGCCAAGGTAGATTTGCCGTTTCCGTTTTTGCCCAGAAGCGCAATGCGATCGTCGTTGTCGAAGCGCAACGCCAGATTTGATAGGATCGGTTTGCCGGGCTCGTATCCGACAGAGGCGCGATCCATCGTGATCAGTGGCGGACTGGCGGGCTGCGCCTTCGGCAAGCGGATCGGCACGGTGTGTTCGTCCACCGGAATCTCGATGGTCTGCATCTTTTCCAGCATTTTGACGCGGCTTTGCGCCTGGGTCGCTTTCGAGGCCTTGGCTTTGAAGCGATCGACAAAGGATTGCAGATGCTTGCGCCGCGCCTCTTGCTTCTTGGCGAACGCGGCATCGAGCGAACGCTTCATGGCGCGCGCTTCCTGGAATTTGTCGTAGCCGCCGCTGTAAAGCGTCAGTTTGCCGTGTTCGAGATGCAGGATGAATTCCGCCGCAGTGTTCAACAGGTCGCGGTCATGGCTGACGATCAACACCGTGCCACGATAACGCCGGAGGAATTCCTCCAGCCACAACACGCCTTCGAGATCGAGATAGTTGGTCGGTTCGTCGAGCAGCAAGAGATCGGGCGAAGCGAACAAGATCGCCGCCAAGGCGACGCGCATGCGCCAGCCGCCGGAAAACTCGGCGCAGGGCCGTAATTGATCTTCCGCAGAAAATCCCAAACCCGCCAGAATCTCCGCCGCACGAGCGGGCGCCGAGTATGCGTCGATCGTGTGAAGCCGCGAATGGATTTCGCCGATGTGGTGGGGATCCTCCTCGTGTTCGGCGCGCGCCAGCAGCGCGGTGCGTTCTTTGTCTGCTGCCAGAACGGTGTCGACCAAACTTGTCGGCCCCGACGGCGCCTCCTGGGCCACCGCGCCGATACGCCAGTCCTTGGGCCAGGAAATTTGTCCCTCGTCGGCACCCAATTGACCGAGGACCGCCTTGAGCAGTGTCGATTTTCCCGCGCCATTGCGCCCCACCAGGCCCACGCGCCGTCCGGCGGGCAAGTTGGCGCTTGCGCCTTTCAAGATATCGCGGCCCGCAATGCGGACAGTGAGGTTGTCGATCGTCAACATGGGGCGGCTTTTATCACGCCTTTCGGCTATGCAAAGGGCCATGCTTGCGCCGATGCAAAGGGCATGGCTATAAGGCGCGCGATTTTTCAACCCGGAGCAGGACCATGGCCGTCGAGCGCACGCTTTCCATCATCAAACCCGACGCGACACGCCGGAACCTGACGGGCGAGATCGTCGCACGCTTCGAAAAGGCCGGCCTGCGCATTATTGCCCAGCGGCGCATCCGTCTGTCCCAGAGGCAAGCCGAAGCGTTCTATGCCGTTCATGCCGCACGGCCTTTTTACAAGAGCCTGGTCGAATTCATGACCTCCGGCCCGGTCGTGGTGCAGGTGTTGGAAGGCGAAAGCGCCATCGCCAAAAACCGCGAAGTGATGGGCGCCACCGATCCCGTCCAAGGCGGCGGCCGGAACAATCCGTAAGGATTTTGCAGAATCTATCGAAGCCAATTCGGTACATGGCTCTGACGCTCCGGAAACGGCCGCCAACGAGATCAAATTCTTCTTTAGCGACCTCGAAATCGTAGGCTAAGCGGGCCCTCTTCGGCTTCGCCTAACGCCATCGGAAGCGTAAGATGTCCACTAGCAAATCCGTCCTTTGACGGATTGCGAAGGCATAGGGGCATCTCATGCAAGGCAAGACCGTCGTCGTTACCGGCGCCACATCGGGCATTGGTGAAATCGCCGCCATCGATTTGGCCAAGCGCGGCGCACGGATCGTCTTCACGGCGCGCAATCCGTTCCGCGCCGACGCGATGATGACGCAATTGTCGATCGCGAATTCGGCAGTCAAGCACGCTGTACACCTCGCCGATCTTTCGCGCCTCGCCGAGATGAAGCGCGTGGCCGGCGAGATCGCGGCCAGCGAACCGAAAATCGATGCGTTGATCAACAATGCCGGTGCGCTGTTCAGCGTGCGCGAGGTGACGCCCGACGGATTGGAGATGACGTTCGCAACCAACCATATGGCGTATTTCGTCGTGACCAATTTGCTGCTCGACCGCCTAAAGGCAACGCCGGGTGCCCGTATTGTTTCGACAGCCTCCGATGCGCATAAACAGGGCAAGCTGAACTTCGACGATTTGCAATCGGAGAAGAATTACAGCGCCTTCCGGGTCTACGGCACGTCGAAATTGTGCAATATTCTGTTCACCCGAGAATTGGCGCGGCGGCTGGCAGGCTCTGGCGTC
>CAWGHR010000003.1:0-13054 GCA_963822275.1 uncultured Alphaproteobacteria bacterium | reverse complement strand
ACCAGCGGGTTGCAGATCATCGAACGCGTCGAGGACGGATATCTCGGTGCCGCCGATCCCCGACGCGACGGCGTGGCGCTCGGAGACTAGGCCTTGTTTGCGTAGTCCGAGCGGACCGCGACGCAGAACAGACGCTGAAATGGATAAAGCGTCTTGCCCGATGCGCGCATCGGATAGGCCTCTGCCAGGCGCGATTTGTATTCGGCAAGGAAAGCGTCACGCTCTGCGCCCTTAAGGGCCGCCGCAAACGGCCGCAGCCCCGTACCGCTCATCCAGCGAAAAATCGCGTCCTCGCCGTCAAGCACCTGCAAATAGCGCGTTTCCCAAATATCGATGCGCGCCGAGTGCGGTTCCAGCGTTGAAAAATAATCGTCAGGCGCACAGACATTCCACCAGTCGCGCACGCCGTTTAGTTTGGGCGCCCAGGGACCGTCCTGCGCGACGGCATGCAGGAGCCTATGGCACGGCTCGTCGAAATTGCGCGGCACTTGAAAAGCAAGCGTGCCGCCTTGGTCGAGAAACGACATCAGGCGCGGCAAGAGGATGCGGTGATCGGCTACCCATTGAAAGGCCGCATTTGCAAAAATCACGTCGACCTTATGTTGCGGGTTCCAATCCGCAATATCGGCCTGGCACCACGTTGCGCGAACGCCGGACTCGGCGGCCTCATCCAACATATCCGGCGAAGAATCGATTCCTTCGATACGCGCGTGAGGCCATCGCGCCACGAGCAGTGCAGTCGAATTGCCCGGCCCACAACCGAGATCGGCAATGTTGGCCGGGCTGCCATTTGGCACACGCGCCAAAAGCTCTATGGCGGGACGTGTGCGTTCGACCTCAAATGACAGATAGACGTTTGGATCCCAACCCATCGCGCGGTTAGCCCCTTTGCGGAACAGTGATGCGAAAGAGCGTTCCGTCCTTCCCGGTTGAAACCAAGTTGAGATCACCGCCATGGGCGCGCGCCAAATCGCGAGCAATGGCAAGCCCAAGCCCGGTGCCGCCGACACGTGCCGCCGACGCGAAGGGCTGAAAAAGACGGCCAATAATGGGTTCCGGCAGACCAGGACCGTTATCCGCGATGTCAATCTCTATGCAGCGATTGGCGCAAACGGCGGAAATTGTGATCCGTCCAGGACAGTCGCGTGACTTCAGTGCATCGGCAGCGTTCCGGATCAAATTCAAAACCATACGGAACAATTGATCGCGGTCCGCGTCGATCATCAAGTCCGGCGTTATGGCATTGTCGAACGCGATACAAGCATCCTCACCGAGAACGGATTGACTCACCTCCTCAACCAGCATGCGCAATGGCAACACCTCCCGTTGCGGGGCGGGTTCTTCGGCACGTCCATATTTCAGCGTGCTCGTCGCCAGTGCTACCGCCCGGCCGATCGATGCGACAAGACCAGGCGCCAGACGCTTGACGACCGGGTCCTCACTCGCTCCCAATCGATCGGAGGCGAGCTGCGCATTGGCGAGGATATTGCGCAGATCGTGCTGGATCCGGGCCACGGCAGCACCCAGTGCGGCGAGTCGCGCCTTCTGCCGAAGAAAGCCATACAAATCGCGTTGCATGGCCGCCAATTCACGCTCGGCAATGCCGATTTCGTCGGCGCGACGGGAGGAGGAAAATATGCGGCCGGCATCTTCCGGATTTTCGTGAAACGACACCATCGCGTGGGTGATGCGTCGCAAGGGACGAACGAGAAAGAAGAACAAACTTGCGTACACCAAGCCGGCCGTGACGGCGGAGATGAACAGGGCCGCCGCCACAACGCGCCGAGCGTAGACAAGCAAGGCGTTTTTGATTGGCTCTTCGCCCAACACGATGCCGATCGACTGCGCGCCCTTGATATGCGTTGGCGCGATGACGTGTAAGGTGCGCGCGCCCCCATTCACCAGGCAATCAAGACCATTGACGATATCGGACCCCAATGTGTCGGATGTCAGATCGATGGTGCGATCGATCCATTGGGGAAGGCCGGCGGCCTGATAGAGATCGCGCCGGTTGCTGCGCTTGAGCATAACGGCACTGGCATTGGCATGTTTGAGCAGTTCCGTTTGCAGGCTCTCGGATAGTCCTTGGCCGCCCGGCTCGGTAAACGGCAGGATAGCCAGTTCGGCGGACAGGATGTGATCGTCGAGCAATTCGCGATGGTAAAGACCGATGGCCGGCAGGAAGATCAGAACCTCGCTGGACAGCAGATAGAGAAGGGTCAAGAGCAATAGCCGTCCAGAAAGGCTGTGGGCGACCAGGCTCCAGCCCCCCCTCAGACGCGTGCTCATAGGGACCACCATAGGTCCGATAAAGCCCTATCTCGGCGCCAAATAACAGGGTATGCCAGGGCTTACTCACCTCGCATTGACAGCCCTGGGCCTAATGCTTAGAAACCCGGCTCTTTTCGCGATATTCCGTCCCGGAGACCTGCCATGAAGCGCACCTATCAGCCGAGCAAAATCGTGCGCAAACGCCGTCATGGATTTCGCAGCCGGATGGCCACCAAAGGCGGACGCAAAGTCCTGGCGCGACGCCGCGCTCATGGCCGCAAAAGACTATCGGCTTGAACGCGAGCGCTTGCCCCTATACCCCATGGAACGGTTGAACGCTGACCGTTTGAAAACCAGAGCCGATTTTCTGCGTGCCGCTCGCGGTATCCGCAGGGTTTCCACCGGCCTGACATTGGAGATTTGCCCCACACCCGAGAGCACCGCCAAGACCGGGCATTTTCGGGTCGGCTTCACCGCCAGCCGCAAGATTGGCGGCGCCGTCGAACGCAACCGCGCAAAGCGACGATTGCGTGCCGCTGCTGCGGCCGTTCTTCCCCTTTCGGGACGGGAAGGCACTGACTATGTTCTGGTCGCCAGGCCAAACACGCTTGGTCTACCATACAAAAGCCTTCTTGCGGACCTTGCCGCGGTGCTAGCCGCAGCCCATCTAAAGTTGAACGGCACCAGAACAGGAGGCCGCCCATGATCCGTCTGGACGGTTTCTTGCGAAAAGCGGTGTCGGTCGTTCTCATTGCACCGGTCCGGCTATACCGGCGGCTTATCTCACCGATGCTGCCGCCATCCTGCCGCTTTACGCCGACTTGCTCCGAATATGCGATCGTAGCGATTGAAACGCATGGTCCGCTCAAAGGATCTGCACTTGCTCTACGCCGCCTGCTGCGCTGCCATCCCATCGGTTGGCTTGGCGGCTCGCAGGGCTACGATCCCGTCCCACCCCGATAGGAATTCGATGAACGACAATCGCAATTTGATAATGGCCGTCGCGCTGTCGGCGCTTGTCCTGTTCGGTTGGCAATATTTCGTCAGTGCGCCGCAGTTGAAGGCCGAACAGCAGCGGCAGGCCCTGATCGCACAATTACAGAAGAAAGCTCCTTCACCGGAAGGCGTTGCTGCCCCCGATGCGCCCAGAAGTGCCCCCACCCATCTCTCCCGCGCCCAAGCCTTGGCGCTGGGCGGCGCACGCGTCGCCATTCGCACACCGACCGTCGATGGCTCTCTGCTTCTCAAAGGCGCCCGCTTCGACGACTTGAAACTCAAACGCTATCACGAGACCGTCGACCCCAAGAGCCCGGAGATCGATCTCTTGGCGCCGACCGGCGCCGAATATCCTTATTTCGCAGAGTTTGGTTGGAGTGCGGCAAGTTCCAAGATCGCTCTGCCGAACGACCAAACGGCTTGGAAGCTCACCGGCGGAAACGTGTTGTCACCCGGAAACCCGATCACGCTGACTTGGGATAACGGTCAGGGCCTTATTTTCACGCGAACGATTTCCGTCGACAATCAATACATGTTTACCGTCAGCGATAGCGTGACGAACAAATCGAACACAGAGACGACCCTTTATCCCTACGCCTTGGTTGTGCGCGACGGCCTGCCGAAGCATCAGACCTATTGGGTCCTGCATGAAGGCTTTGTCGGCGCCGCCGACGGATCGTTGAAAGACCAGACCTACGATCACTTCAAGGATGATGGCACGGCACCAGTGACGTTCACCTCGACCGGCGGCTGGGCCGGAATTACCGACAAATATTGGATGGCTGCCGTCATTCCACCGCAGAACGAATCGTTTGACGGCGCCTATCGCGCCACGCCTTACGGCACAGGAAAGTCCTATCAGGCAAATTATCGCCTTGGCGCCCATGCCGTCGATCCCGGCCGTACCGTCACGGTGACGCAACGGCTTTTCGCCGGTGCGAAAGTCGTGAACACGCTGCGCGATTATGAACACAGTCTCGGCATTGAGCGCTTTGATCTCGCGATCGACTGGGGCTGGTTCATCTTCCTGACTCAGCCGCTGTTCTGGCTGCTCGACAAGATTTACCGCTATGTCGGCAATTTCGGTTTTGCCATCATCCTGGCCACCGTCTTCATTCGATTGCTTCTCTATCCGCTGGCGAACGCTTCCTTCAAGTCGATGAGCAAAATGAAGAAGGTTCAGCCGGAAATGGAGAAACTGAAGCAGCGCTATGCCGACGACCAGGCGAAGCAGCAGCAAGAACTGATGGAGCTTTACAAGCGCGAGAAGGTCAACCCATTGACGGGTTGTCTTCCGATGCTGATCCAGCTGCCCATTCTGTTCTCCTTCTATAAAGTGCAGTTGGTTACCATCGAAATGTATCACGCGCCGTTCTGGGGTTGGATCAACGACCTCTCGGCGCCGGATCCGACATCCTATTTGAACCTGTTCGGGCTCCTGCCCTTTACGGTGCCCCTGGCGTTACCCGGTTTCCTCAGCGCCCTCACCATCGTGTTGCATGTCGGCATATGGCCCATTCTGATGGGCATGACGCAATGGGTTCAGACGAAGATGAATCCGGCCCCGAATGATCCGGTGCAAGCGCGTATGTTCGCGTTGATGCCGCTGATCATGACATTCATGTTCGCGGCGTTCCCGGCGGGCCTGGTAATCTATTATACGTGGAACAACATGCTTTCTACCGGTCAGCAATATTTGATGATGAAGCGTGAAGGCGTTCCGGTACACCTGTTCGAAAACATGAAACCACCGGCCGCTATTGCGCGGACGTGGCAAAAACTCATTGGCCGGGACGCGTGAACGCGGACGACGAAGCGGAGGCGTTCGCCGCGGCGCGGAAACTGTTTGCGGGAGAATGCGAATTCATTTGGGGCAGTAGCGACATCGACAACCTGCCGCCGCAAGGCCTGCCGGAAGTGGCGTTCGTCGGACGCTCCAACGCCGGCAAATCGAGCCTAATCAATGCGCTGACCGGCCGCAAAACGCTGGCGCGGGTTTCGCATACGCCGGGGCGCACGCGTCAAATCAACTTCTTCAAACTCGCCGGACGGCTGATGTTGGTCGATTTGCCGGGCTACGGCTATGCGAAGGCCTCCAAGACGCTCACCGCGGAGTGGCAAAAGTTGATCTTTGCCTATTTGCGCGGACGGGCCAATTTGCGGCGCGTCGTGTTGCTCCTGGATGCGCGGCGCGGCGTGTTGGAGATCGACCGTGCGGTGATGGAACTGTTGGACAAGTCCGCCGTCTCCTATTGCTTGTCGCTAACCAAGATCGACCAATTGGCGATTGCCGAACGCGCCACAGTGGAGTCGGATGCGGAGAGGGAGGCCAAGCACCATACCGCCGCTTACCCCGAGGTATTTGCGACCTCGGCCCTTAAAACCCTGGGCTTGGACGCACTAAAAGCGCATCTCGCGGCGCTGGCCGCGATATAATCTTTAGGTTATAAGCGCCCGTTTATCCAAAGGCAGCTGCGAATGGCCCTCCAGGACGATGTCGGTCAGGACAAAAACCTGCGCTCTATGGCGCGCTGGCGTTCTACGGCGCGCGTTCTGGTCGAGGCGCTACCCTACATCCTGCAATACGACCAGAAAATCATCGTCGTGAAATTCGGCGGCAACGCCATGACGGGTGGCGTGTCCGAGGATTTCGCGCAAGACATTGTCCTGATGAAACAGACGGGGATGGAGCCGATCGTCGTGCATGGCGGCGGTCCACAGATCGGTGCCATGTTGAAGAAGCTTGCGATCCCCTCGAACTTCATCGACGGGCTGCGGGTCACCGACGAGGCGGCGATGGAAGTTGTCGAGATGGTGCTGACCGGCACCATCAACAAGAAGATCGTCAGCGGTATCAATGCGGCGGGTGGGCACGCCGTGGGTCTTTCCGGCAAAGACGGCAATCTCGTGATTGCCCGCAAACTTCAACGAACGCGGATCGATCCGCAAACGCAACTCATGACACCCGTCGATCTCGGCTTTGTCGGCGAACCGGAACGGGTGAACCCCGAGGTTTTGCGTACTTTCATAAAATCGAATCTCATTCCGGTTATTGCTCCCGTGGGTGCCGGAAAGCGCGGCGAAACTTTCAACATCAATGCCGATACGGTGGCGGGCTCCGTTGCCGGCGCCATGCAGGCCGAGCGTCTTGTGTTGTTGACCGATGTCGAAGGCGTGCTTGACCATGAAGGCAAACTGATCACGCATCTTTGCGTTCGCGAAGCCAGAGCACTCATTGCCAATGGCACGATCTCCGGCGGCATGATTCCCAAAATTGAAACTGCCATCGATGCCGTGGAAAGCGGCGTCAATGCAGCGGTCATTCTCGATGGCCGCATCCCCCATGTGCTGTTGCTCGAACTTTTCACGCAGCACGGCGCCGGAACCCTCATCACCGCCGAATGAAACCGTTTGTCGTGGCCGCGCTGGCTTTGCCCATCGCCTTTGCGGCGCCGCAGGCCCATGCTTCGCTCAAGCTATGTAATCGCACGAGCTACGTGCTCTATGCCGCCACGGCCGTTTCCGGTGTGAATGACAGCGTCGTGCGGGGTTGGACGCGCATTGTCCCGGGCGATTGTCGCGTCGCCATTGATGGCGATCTGATCGGCTCGGCCTACTATGTTTATGCCCACACCTCCACGGCTCATTTGGGACCGTCGCGCACTTGGGTCGGAAATAGGAATTTCTGTACCAAGAGCGCCGACTTCACGCTGCATCAGCCGCTTCTTGCCACCCTTTGTGCCTCAGCGGATATGTCCGAGCTGCCCTTTGCAGCCATTCCAACTCACCACATGCGGTCGTGGACGGCGACCTTTCGCGAGACGCCCGATTTCGATTCCATGAAAGGCGCCGAACGCGCCGGCTTGCGCCGATTGCTGCGCGACAACGGGGCCACGGATATCTCTTCCGACAAGGCCGAAGATGCCGCTCTCGCCGCGTTCAGCAAGCGCGTGCATCTGTCGGACAAAGCCGGTATCGGGGGCGCTTTCGACGCCCTTGAAACCGAGGCGATGAAAAGCGTTGCGCCCGTTGGCTACACGATATGCAACGAAACCAGCGGCGACTTCCTGGCAGCACTGGGTCAAAGGAAAGGAACGCTTTGGGAATCGCGCGGCTGGTGGATGGTGGCTCCCGGCAATTGCGCAAGAGCCATGAGCGAGCCCATCGCGAATGACAAAATCTTTCTGCGCGTGGAGAAAGTTAATGGTCGCGTTTTGATTTCGGGCCCGGAGAAATTCTGCGTTACCGCCATCGAATTCGATCTCGAAGGACGAGAACGCTGCGCCGCTCGCGGCTTGGTCGAAGCGGGATTTATGGAAACGAATTCAAAAGGGACAGCCGGGTTCGCCGCTCACGTCTCGGAGGCGGGATTGGTTCCCGGTGCCGGTACGTCGAAATAGTTCAACTGCCAGAGCATTTCCTCCTCGCTCATAGGAAACGCTTTTCCCCCGCGTGCCGCCAAGATTTCGCTTGGCGGTAGGTGCGTTACGAAGCTTTGGATTTTGAAGGCGACGCGCATGCCCAGATGAGCCCGCCAAACCAGCGCCACAATAGCCTTGGCCGAACGCGAGTCGATGATCCGCCGAACTCCGGAAACCGGCACCTGCGCAAAGGACGCCAAGGCGACAATGATGGCCTCTTTGTTTCCCGCTTCGGCCAAATCTTCCATGTACTCATCGTCGGTGCATCCGCTTCGCTTGGCGATCGCAAGATCGCGGGCCAGCGTATCTTTTTCGGTGCGTTCCGCCTCTTCGCCTTTTTGCAGACGGGTGCGAAGCCGCCGGTTGAGATAAACTCTGGTGCTTTCGTCGACACCGCCGCGCGATGTCAGCGCTTCGAGCAAAGCTGTGCCGACAAAGGACGCGAGCCGGCGGATCGTGCGGCTCGAAAGATCGGGTCTGAGCGCCAAGGGCTCATGCCAGCTGTCGATGGTTTCCGCCAATTCGACCACCTTTTCCAGAGTCTGTTCACGGATCGAGGCGTGCGGATTGACCAGCAGCGCCGCTATGGCTGGGATGTCCAAAGTTCCCACGATGACGTCGCTAACGGCACTGCTCAACGGCTTGCGTTTGGCAATGGCGGCCAGAGCGTGCTCGACTTTGGCACCGGCGATGATTTCGATCAGATCGGCATCCGACAGTAAGGGCGAATATTCCAAAATGGGTTTGGCGACAATCTCTTCGACGTCGCGCGCCAGCACGGCGACAACCGATTTTGGTACGCAATCGAGATGCTTGATTTCTTCGGCCAGAATGGCGCGGACGCGCGAGACTTGATCGCGCGCGAGTTTTTCCAACATCTCGATCGTTATTTGGCGCACTTCCAACGTCTCTTCGCGCGACAGATCGGGCATCAGCCGCGCGATCTTGCGGCAAAGTTCGGCGCGCACATCGTCGTCTTCGTCATCGCAGAGAGTTTGGTTTGCACGCAGGGGGGCGGCGATATTGGCCGCCACCGCGCGCCGCGTCGCAACACCGCCATGCGTCGCGAGAAAATCGAGGACGTCCGCGCCCGCATCGGTCCGGACGGCGAGTTCGTGCTGCGCAGCCGCTGTGCGCTCCTCTAGGACCGTCAGAATCTGGTCGCGCGACAGGTTTTCGCGGGCCGCAGCGCCTAGTTCGTTCTGGAGCATTCCAGAAATTCTTCCGCGATATACGCCGCAACCCTACGTGATGGTTCGTTAAGAGGTGATCAAGACGCTTGGCTAAGAATGATTAACCGGCCTTAAATAACCAGGGCCAATCTCTGATGGCTACACATAATCTCGCCGAAATGTTCTTGTCTTATAGTCGGAGAATGACCACCCCCTCCCCCGATTTTCGCCACGTCGATACCTGGCTGTTCGACCTCGACAACACGCTTTATCGCGCCGACAGCAATCTGTTTTCGCAAATCGATGCCCGGATAACGCAGTTCATTTCGGAGCATTTGGACGTATCGAAGGAGCGGGCGCACGAGCTACAGCACATTTATTATCGCGAATGCGGCACGACTTTGGGCGGATTGATGACGTTCCACGCCATCGACCCGGAGGTGTTTCTCGCCTTTGTGCATGATATCGACCTTTCGGCACTGGAACCCGACGAAGCATTGAACGCAGCTTTGTCCCGCCTGCCGGGACGGCGTTTTGTCTTCACCAATGGCTGCCGTCATTACGCCAAGCGCGTTCTGGACCAAATCGGTCTCACCGATGTCATCGATGACATCTGGGACATCCGCGCTTTGGCGTTCACGCCCAAGCCAAATGCGGTGGCCTATAAAAGGCTGGTCGCCTTGGCGGGTATCGCGCCCGAAGGGGCCGCGATGTTCGAGGACATGGCGCGCAATCTGGTGGCGGCGCATGGCCTTGGCATGACGACCGTATGGCTGAATAATGGCTCGCACTGGTCGCAACAGGGGCCGCAATTCCCTATGGTGGCGAGCAGTCATATACATCACGAAACCGACGACCTCGCCGACTTCCTTCACGCCATCAGGATCTAATATGACGAACGAGATTGCCCGCATCATCTCCCAAGCTTGGGAGGTGCGCGATACGCTGACCATTTCCACCAAAGGCGAGGTGCGCGATGCCGTGGAGGCCACCCTCGACGATCTGGATACGGGGCGCTTGCGCGTCGCCGAAAAGCAGGACGGCGAATGGCGGGTGCAGCAATGGCTGAAGATGGCCGTGCTTTTGTCGTTCCGCCTCACCGACATGAAGCGCATCGACGGCGCGCCGGGCGGCGCGTTCTGGTGGGACAAGGTCGATTCCAAATTCGACGGCTGGGACGACACACATTTTCGCGCCGCCGGATTTCGCGCCGTTCCCGGCGCGATCGTCCGGCGTTCCGCCTTCATCGCCAAAGGCGTGGTGTTGATGCCGTCTTTCGTCAATGTGGGAGCCCATGTCGACGAAGGGACTATGGTCGATACCTGGGCGACCATCGGGTCTTGTGCTCAGATCGGGAAGAACTGCCATATCTCGGGCGGTGCGGGCATCGGCGGCGTGCTAGAGCCGCTGCAGGCCGGCCCCGTGGTGATCGAAGACAATTGCTTCATCGGGGCGCGCGCCGAAGTGGCCGAGGGCGTCGTCGTCGGCGAAGGCTCCGTGCTGTCGATGGGCGTTTATCTCGGCCAATCGACCAAGATCATCGATCGCGCGACGGGCGAAGTAATCTATGGCCGCGTGCCGCCCTATTCCGTCGTCGTCTCAGGCAGCCTGCCGTCGGACAAAGGTGGACCGTCGCTTTATTGCGCGGTGATCGTCAAACGCGTGGACGAAAAGACGCGTTCCAAGACTTCAATCAACGATCTTTTGCGGGATTAACTCGTCTTCGGCGCCAGTGTTGCCAGATCGATGCCCAGCGCGTTGGCGATGGGCGCGAATGTCATCATTTGCGACATGAGTGAGGGTCCGAGCGTCAGCCCGCCATCGACCACCAGCGCATGGCCGGTGACGAAGGAAGACCCGTCGCCGGCGAGATAGAGCGCCGCCTCGGCGATGTCCTTGGGCAATCCGCCGCGCTGGATGAACTGCGTGTTTTGCGAGCCCTCGGCAATCGCCTTTACGGCGGCATCGGCAACCTGAGTGGGAAGACCAAGGCCCACGCCGAAAATCGAAGTGGCGATCAGACCGGGACAGATGCAATTCACGCGGATATTCGCTTGTCCCAACTCGACCGCGGCGGCATGCGTCATGTGAATGATTGCGGCTTTGGCGACGGAATAAAGGAACGGGCCGAACCCGGTGCGCAGCCCGGCGACCGAGGCTGTGCTGATGATCGAGCCCCCGCCCTGCGCTTTCATCACCGGCACGGCGTATTTCATCCCGAACATGGCGGCGCGAACATGCAGATGCATGACGGTGTCGAAAGCTTCCGCGGTAATGCCGTCAGCCGTTTCGCGTGCGCCGCCGGCGCCGGCATTGTTGAACAGAATATCCAATCGGCCGAAACGGTTCTTGGCAGCGGCGATAGCGGCGGCGATCTGCACCTCTTGGGTCACGTCGCAATGGACATAGAAGACCTTTCCTTTATGGTCTTCTTCGATGCGGGCGCCCTTGTCGTCCTGGATATCGGCGGCAATGACGCGGGCACCTTCCGCCACGAACAAATCCACCGTGCCGCGGCCGATGCCGCTGGCCGCCCCGGTGATCACGGCCACATTTCCGTCCAAACGCCCAGCCATTCTCATCTCCCAGATGCTTTTGTTTGACCCTAGGCCCAGCCCAGCCTAAATCCCCTCGCCATGACCGACCCCGTCTTGCTCGCCCAGGCACTGATCCGTTGCCCGTCCGTGACTCCGAAGGACGAAGGCGCGCTGTCCGTTTTGGAAGGCGCGCTGACGCCATTGGGTTTTACCTGCCATCGACTTGTGTTCGAGGAAAAGGGAAAGGACAAGGTCGAAAATCTTTACGCTCGGACAGGAACAAGCGGACCGGTATTCTGTTTCGCCGGACATACCGATGTTGTTCCGCCTGGCGATTCCAAGCTTTGGAACAGCGATCCCTATGGCGCGGAAATACGCGACAATGTGTTGTACGGACGTGGCGCCGCCGACATGAAATCGGGAATCGCGGCGTTCGTGGCGGCTGCGGCGCGACATTTGGAGGGCGGCTGTAACGGCTCCATCGCGTTGCTGATCACCGGCGACGAGGAAGGCGACGCGATCAACGGGACGCAAAAGGTTCTCTCGTGGTTGAAGGATAGAGGCGAACGCCTCGATCATTGCATCGTGGGCGAGCCGTCTTCGACCGCATCGGTCGGTGATACGATCAAGATCGGACGGCGCGGTTCGATGAATTTGCGCCTGACGGTGAAAGGCATACAAGGTCACGTCGCCTATCCCGCCAAAGCCAACAATCCGATCCCGGCGCTCGCGAGTTTGGTGGCGCGATTGTCGGCGTATAAGCTGGACGACGGCACGCCGCATTTCGAGCCATCCACGCTCGTCTTCACCAGCGTCGATGTCGGCAATCCCACAACCAACGTGATTCCGGCGGAGGCGCGGGTGGCGTTTAACATTCGCTTCAACGACCGGCACACGCCCGAAAGCTTGCTGCAGTTTCTCCATAGCGAGGTGAAGTCGGTTGCCGCGCAAACGGGCTGCGAGATTGTGCTGGAACCGAGCGTCAGCGGTGTGGCGTTCGTCACCGAGCCCGGTGCGTTTACCGCTCTGATTGTCAAGGCCGTCACCCGCGTGACGGGCAAGTCGCCGGAATTCTCCACCGGCGGCGGCACATCCGATGCGCGCTTCATCAAGGATTTCTGCCCGGTCGCCGAACTTGGCTTGGTCAACGCCACCATGCACAAAGCCAATGAATGCGTTCCTGTCGCCGACATTCACCGGCTGACCGACATCTACGCCGCTTTGCTCAATTCCTATTTCGCGAACCCTATCTAGATGAACGACGCACCCATCGGCATTTTCGATTCCGGCATGGGCGGCTTGACCGTCATGCGCGCGCTTGTGGAGCGGCTGCCGCATGAGCGCTTTCTCTATCTCGGCGACACGGCGCGCTTGCCCTGGTGTTCGGATTAGCGAGGTCTAGCAAGGTCTAGCTAAGGTCTCAGCTCTAGTTAAGCGGAAGCTCTTCAGCTGCAGGCGGTCGTTTGCGAAATAGTTTTATTCTATTTGTTGTTGTAATATAATATTATAGTGTACTTACTTGTATTTTTAAACAACTTAATAATAAATGGCAGCAAAACGACACATCATGGACAACGGACGAGACGTTGAAGGCAGTGCAAGTGGCCTGTGATCGGCATGATCGATACCTGGTAAGAAAGTGGGCGGGGCCACAGAC
>CAWGHR010000002.1:0-11411 GCA_963822275.1 uncultured Alphaproteobacteria bacterium | reverse complement strand
AGCGTTCTGGCCATGCCCCACACCGCTTGCGCGACGACGGCAACGGCAACGATCTTCAATCCGTGAAGTGCTGCTGCTGCGATGGGGCCGTTCAAAGAACCTGCGAACAGGGCAAACAGGAAAAGCGCCAAAGCCGACGGCAGCGTGAATCCGAGCCAGGCGGCCAGACCGCCGCGAAGGCCGCCGCGCGATAGGCCAAGCGCAAAACCGACCTGACTGCTCGCCGGTCCGGGTAGAAACTGGCAAAGCGCGACGAGATCGGCAAAGGCGCTTTCATCGAGCCATTGCCGGCGCACCACAAACTCGCCGCGAAAATATCCCAGATGGGCCATCGGTCCGCCGAACGAGGTCAGGCCGAGGCGAAGAAAAATGCGAAACACTTCGCCGAACGAGCGATGCTGCGCGGAGGCGGTTTCGTCGGCGGTGGGCATGTGCGAAATTGTGTAGGACGGGGCGCCATAGAGGTCAACGAATTTGCCCGCGAATAGAGAAGGCTGCTCCTCCATTTTCTTCCAACGCGCATTTATCGAATTCCGGCAACGCTTTGCCGGGGGGCGGTGCACGGAATAATTCATTAAATACTTTTCGATTATGATGATCGTGCAAAATGGTCTCGAGGATTACAGCCGAGACGGCGTCGCTTTTCGTCTTGCCAAGCGCGTACAATTTGGTGGTGGAAGATGGATTTCTCGAAACTCGACGAAAACATTGCGCATCCCGATTTGGTACGGTTCGCGAAATACTGCGACACTTTGGCCGGCGATCAAAGAATGCCGAACCGTCAGAGTTTGCGCCTATCCAAGGTTCCATGGATGGCTGGACACATTTTTCTAGTCGACGTCTTGCGCGAAGAAGGGGACTACTATTTCAGCCTGTTCGGCATCTTGATGACCAAAATGTATGGCACGGATTTTACCGGTCAGCGACTGAGTGCCGTGGGCAATGCCGAATTGGATAACGCCATACGTACGACATACGACACTGTGGTCGCCACCCAAGCCCCGCTTTATTGGCGCGGCAAATATCGCTGGGCGAGTCAGGAAATCAAGGTAGAGCGTTTGCTGGTGCCTCTTTCGGACGATAGCGGTTGTTTGTCCACGATCCTGGGTGCGGTGTGTACGAACGTGCCTATGGATGTGATTGCACTGTTCGCCGGGGAGGGACCGGCGCTGCTGGTGCCGGACGATGCAGTGGCGAAGCTCGATGCCGTAAACTAGTGCCGTGGTTCGGTTGGGATTGAGCATCTAAGGTTCGGCACCGCGCGCTGGCAGCGTTGTTTGCGATTTCTTGCGCCAAATCCGATCGGCAACTTTTCTGCACAACCGACGGCAAACCAATAGCATGGGTATACGTCATGGTTACGCTTTGGCGCTAGGGTTGACGCGCATACGGTAGGAATAACGCCTGTGTTGTACCAAACCCCGCTTGAGTTGAGGGCAGCCGCCTCGCCTGCGCTGCTGGGGCGGGGTTGTGTCAAAATCATCGGCCTGGACGCGATAAAGCGCCGATCCGGCACGCGCTGGCCGCATATATGCGAGCGTGTTTATGCGCGCGCGGAGGCACTGCTCTGCGACAAGCTCGGCCCGACCGACTTCTTTGTCCGAATAAGCGATGACGCCTACCTCGTCACGATGCCTTCTACGGAACCGGAGGACGTGAACGTTATATGTTTTCGTATTGCTTACGACTTGCATACGAGTCTTCTTGGGCAATGCGATGTCGGATGTATTCATATCAATAACGCATCGCATGCCGGCGAGAATTCCTTGTTGATCGAGCCGTTGCAAGTCGAACATATCGTCTTGCTTGCCGAGAAGGCTGGGGTTCGAGATTTGGATCTCACGCCGGTTAATCACAGCCTCGGACCGGCACTGTTTTCGCCCGATGCGAGCGAACAATTTGGCGCATCGCCGCGCGCCGAGCGCGCATCGTCGATCGTCGTCGAGCACCATTATGTTCCTGTCTGGTCGGTCCCCAACGAAGCGATCACGACTTATGTCTGCGAGCCGAAATCGATCCTTACGGCGGGTACGCCGCAATGGCCCGTGACACCGGCGCAATTGAACGAGAGGGAGCGCATTCAGCTGGAATTGCGCTGCTTGCAGTTTGGCGTCTCCCAGCTCGCCGAACACATGCAAAAAGGCAATCGATTTCTTCTCGGCATTGGAATCTCGTTCGGTGTGCTGGGCTCTCCCTCGGGACGAATGGAATTTTTGTCGACCTGTCGCGGCCTTTCGGCGGCATGCCGACAATATGTCGACTTCACTCTAACCGAAGTGCCTCCGGGCGTTGCGCATGCCAGGTTGAACGATCTCGTTAATGTGATGCGCCCGTTCGCGCACGGGATTTTGGCGACGGTCGCGCCGGGTTCGCGAGACTATGCGGCCTATCAAGGTGTAGGTCTTCGCGCGATCGGCTTTGACTGGCGGGATTGCAAGCTCGACACCCAATTCTACGAGCAAAACGTTATTCACCTTGCGAGATCCGCCAAAGCGCTGAAACTCGCCACCTTTGTTTACGGCGTCGATAACGTTTCGAGCCTGCAAGCGACGCAGCGGGCGAATATCCAGTTTCTATCCGGCCCGGCGGTTGCGCCATCCTGCGGCGAACCGCGCGGGATGTATCGCATGACCTGGGCCCAAGTGTTGGCGCATGAGGAACTCTCCGTCTGACATTGTCATCGCGCGCAGCCTAGAAAGCCTTCCCTGCCGCCGCCGCGTATGAGACAAATTGCGGTGAACCGTGGGGGATCACACAAGGGGGATCACACCATGAGTTTGCTCAAGCGCGATCCGCAACCCAATCCCGCGGGACGCGATGATTTGCTTTCGATCGTTGCCTTGGCGATCCTCGCTGTCTGTACCACCGCCTGTGCCCATGAGGCCTTGGGGCATGGGAGTGCCTGCTTGCTTTTGGGCGGCCGCATAACGCTGCTCAGCAACGCTTTTTTTCGTTGCTCCGCGCATTCGCCGATGATCGATATCGCCGGACCGGTCGGCAATCTGTCCGTCGGACTGATCGCGTTCCTGCTGCAGGGCAGGGTGGCGAAAACGCGGCCGGCGCTTCGTTTCTATGCCCTTTGCGTAATGGCGTTCAGCCTGTTTTGGGAAGCTGGCTACGTGGCGTTCGCAATGGTGCACAACCGCGGAGATTATGTTTCCGCCTGGACGGGTTTTGTGGGACCGGCGAGTTGGACGGTGCGCATCGGCGGCATTGCCTTGGGGATCGCAGCGTATCTGGTCTTCGCGAGAATGCTCGCATTCCGTGCCCGGGCTTTCGCCGACCGCCCTGGACGCGTTGCACATCTGTTGCGCCCGGCATGGCTGGCCGGCGTCGTGGTAATGGCGATATCGGCCTCGTTATATTCGCCGGACCGCTACGGTGCCGTGCACGATGCCGGCTTGTCTGTCGCCTCCGCGTTTCCGCTACTGTTTCCTTATGCATCCCTAAGGGCCACGGGCGAGACCATGAAATCCATTGCACGCGATGGACGCCTTATCGCGGGAGCTTTGGCAAGCTTCGTCGTCTTCGCGCTCACCATGGGGCGCGGTCTTTATTGATAGAGACGGCGGTGAGAGCGGCTATGCCGTTTTACCGTCCTCTTTGCTTCAGCATCTCCGCCAGCAGGTTCACGGCGCGTTTTATTCGGCGGCGATCGCCGGTCGCCGCGAGATCGATGAGGAGGCCGCGCGTTGCCGCGAGCATAAGCGTTGCTTCGGCGGCGTCCGCCTTGGCGGCGGTGCCGCTTTTGCGCGACAGCATCTGCCAATAGGCAAGGGGCGTCTCTAAGACACCGGGATAGGCTTTGGGGTCGCGCAGCGCCAAGGCCTGCAATTCCACGGTCAACAATGCCAGCTGCCGGTACTGTTCCGTCGTGAACAGTTGCGAAACCCAGAGAAAATACTCCGACATGGTCGGCGGTTTTTCGTGATCGTCATACCAAGCTGAGACGCGTTCATCGCCCCATCGCCGGATGACCTCCAATATTTCGCGCATCAGTCCTTCGCGCGAACCGAAATGGTAAATCAGCATCCGCGCATTGGTCTTCAGAGCCTTCGCCAAGGGGCGCAGCGAAAGATCTCCAATGCCTTTCGAAAGCACATAGCGCGCCGCTTCTTCGGCAAGGCGGGTGCGAATAGCAGGATCGGCGGGTCTTGCCATGGTGGCCTTTTGCAGTTATTGTAACAGATGTTACATTAATGAAGACACCGGCCGAACGCAACCAGCGCGGCCGAAAAATGGGAGTGGGTCATGCGAAAATTGCTTCTTGGGTTGGTGTTTGTGGCGATGCCGGCCGTGGCGCAGCCGGCGGCGGATGTTCAACACAACAAGGCGGTCGTGCGCGAATTCTTCACCGATGTGCTCGACAAAGGCGACCTCCAACACTATGCGGATTCGCACGCGGCAAACTTCGTCGCGCATAGCAATCGCGATTATTCGCTCGCCGAGGATTTGGCCATGGCGACCGACGAACGCCATGCGGCGCCCGACCTGCACATGCAGATTCTCCAGCTTTTGGGTGAGGGCGACATGGTGGCGGTCTATTGGAGAGTCTCGGGCACCAACACGGGCGACGGGATGGGTCTGAAAGCGACCGGCAAACCGTTTGGCACCATAGGCGCGACCTTCATGCGCCTCAAAGACGGCAAAATCGTCGAAGAGTGGAACGCCTGGTCCTACCTTTCCATTTTGCAGCAGGTCGGCGCTTTAACGGCCAAATAGCGGGACCGCCGGGCTGACGTCAGGTCATGGCGCGTTTTGCGATGATTTCCAGACGGCAGCCCCGGCGCCAACTCGCGACCGCGACAGCAAAAACACAAGCGCGAAGGCAATCACGACGAGCGCGATGCTATCCCTTTGGAAATCGGAACGATGTCGGGCGCGCGGCGTTCGCGGACGCTTGGATTTTCCGTCGCGTCGACTGGCGCTTCGCCAACGGCATGTGAAGTGCGCTCGTTGGATTTTGACAGTCGATAGATTGAAGTAATTCTTATTCGTAGGTCTGGCATTAAATAGCGGCAAATAAAACTAATTCTCATTCGTTGTTTTACGCTGCTGATATCGTCGCTACGCCTGGATGTCTGCGTTGTCGCGTGCCTTCAAAGTCACGACTCGTGCGAAAACCGCGATGCCTTTTAATGGCTGCTTGACCGAAAACCCCTGAATTATATGATAAGTCAGATCATAGGTTGCGTCGGGGAATGCCTTAACCCGAGACGGCAGCCTTAGCAGGGGGAAGGAATTCCGATGAAATCGTTTCAACGTATGCTCCTTTTGGGAGCCAGTGCTGTCGCTATCTGTTCTGCAGCAAGCATCACAGCCTATGCCCAAGATGCGGGAACCATAGAAACCGTCACCGTCACGGGCATTCGCGAAAGCCTTCGCGACTCATTGATCATGAAGCAGAACTCGCAGCTGATCACCGAAGACATCTCGACCAAGGATCTGGGCGAACTTCCCGATATTACGGTCGGCGAAGAACTCAACCGTTTGCCCGGCATCAATACGCAACGCGACCGCGGCAATGCCAGCGAAGTCGCGATCCGCGGCCTCGGTCCACGTTTCGTCCTCGGCCTGGTCAATGGCCGCGAAGTGGCCTCCTCGGAGCCGGATCAAAACGTCCGTTATGAATCCTATCCCTCTGAAATCCTGTCGGGCGTTCAAGTCTACAAGGACCAGGATGCCTCGATCATCGGCGGCGGCATTGCGGCGACAGTCGATATCCGCACCCAGTCTCCGTTGGAATATAGCGGGCCGGACTTTCAGCTGCGTGGTGGCCCGTCCTACTTCACGGAGGGAGCCAGTCTGCCGAACTACAGCCCATGGGGGTTCCGCGGCAGCGCTGGCTTGCATTACGCATTCAGCGACGATTTCGCAGTTTCACTTGCCGCAAGCGTGCAGCGCGAGAAAAACGGTTTTGATGATTTAGGCTTTTGGACCGAAAACACCAACCAGCCCGACACATTGTGGGGCGATCCGGCCAATCTGACGGGCAAATCGCCGACCACGGTTGTAACGCTACCCAATGGAACCACCGCGCTAACCGGCGGAAATCCCGCACCTTGGGGCGCCCAATCCGAAGTCAAAGAACTCCAGCAAGACCGCTATGGTTTGGCAGGGGCCGCAGAATGGCGCGCCAACTCGCATCTCACCTTCAAGGTTGACGGGCTATGGTCGTCCTACGTCATCGCCGAAGATCAGTATCAGCAATGGGATGATTATTCGGGCAATGTCTGGAATGCTGGCGATTGGTATTCCTGCGACTCGTCCAGCGTTACGGCCGGTGTCATCAACAATGCCGAACTGGCGGCCTGCACTAACTCCAATAACGCCTACGGTAATAACGGCATACCAGGTGTCACCCCGACGCCAGGGGCTGCCGCTGGCGTCTATGTCAACGGTAAATCCAGCTTCAAAGTCGACAGCATGGGCCATGTCGTGACCGCGAATCTGGTCAGCGGCGCGGGCGATCCGTGGGCCGACATTCAAAATAACATCGCGCGGTACACGCAGCGGCAGACGCTGGTCGTGGGCGGCTTCAATGCGGCCTACACGGCAAATCAGTGGGTTGCCAAACTGGACGTGTCGCACTCCGAAGCCTGGCGTAACAACCAGTGGCTCAACTTCCAGACTACCGACCAATGGGCGAGCACAACCGGCTACAATATGCTAGACGGCACGACCCCTTACGTCACGGCGAATATCAACCCGGCAACTCCGGCCAACAACACCACGGCCTATTCGGCCGGTACGCGCGCCAGCGGCGGCTCGGGCTGGTGCAACAACTGCCTAGATGTGGGTCCGGAAGAGACGCGTGACCATATCTCGGCCATTGCCGGCGACGTGACGCGCAGCTTTGACGGTTCGTTCATCACCGCTATCGATTTCGGCGCGCGTTGGGCAGCGCGTGCCAAGACCCACCACCAATGGGACTACACGATCTGGACGCCGAATGCGACGCTGCCGGCAAGCGATTTGAGGAGCTTCGCCCCTCCCGGCCTCGACGTTCCAAACATGCTCTATGCCAATTGGAACACCGTGGCACCATTGGTTTACGGAAGCATGGCCAACACCATGCCGGCAGCGCTGGGCGGAACTGCGGGCAATCCTGATCTCGGTGTCTCAAGCTGGGGCACCGCGCAACAAGGCGCAACAGCGGCCGATGGCTACCAGAACCAGATCCTCGACTGGAAGGTCCAGGAGACCAGTTGGGCTGGCTATTTGAAGGCCGAGTTTGCGCACGATTTCGGTAGCGTTCCGATGGAAGGCGGCATCGGTGTGCGCATCGAGGACCTCAAGACGATCAGTTCCGGCGGGCAGCTGAATTCGTCGTCGGGGGCCATCCAGGCGATTTCGGTGAGCAACCAATACACCGACGTGCTGCCGAGCTTTTACACCAACTTCCACTTGGCGCCCGACAAGTTGCTGCGCTTTGGTGCGTCGATCTCGCTGTCGCGGCCGCCACTGGATACGCTGAATACCGGTTACTCTTGAGTTCGTCGTCGACCGGGGAACCCAGCTCCAACAGCGGCGGCAATCCCAAGCTTAAGCCGCTCAAGTCGGACAATGTCGACGTCGACTACGAATGGTTCTTCCACGAGGAGTTGATGGCCTCGGTTGCCGTCTACTACAAGCACATCATGAACTACATCGGTACCGGCATCACTCCGGAAACGATCCTCGGCAACGCCTACGACATCACCGCGCCGGTCAACGGCCCTGGCGGCGACCTGGAAGGCGTCGAGCTGACGTTGCAGTCGCGGTTTTACTTCCTGCCGTATGCGTTCCTGCAAGACTTCGGCATCTATGCCAATGCTTCGTTCGCGACTTCGAACATCAAGGAATTCCACCCACTCCTCGATCCCTATTCGATGGCCGGTCTGGCACATAATTCCGACGAGTTCGATCTCTATTACGACCGTTCCGGCTTTGAGGCGCGCGTCGCTATGAAGTACCATAGCCGCTACACCATGAACCCGGGCTGGTCCTCCGAACAGCTAGACACGCTCGATCCCGAAACCACGGTCGATGCCACGGTGTCCTATCAGTGGAGCGACCATATCGGCTTCCGTCTGCAAGCGCTCAATCTGACCGACCAGGCGACGCGCTTTTCCGGCGGCCGTCCCGACACGACGGGAGGTGCCAACGGGCTACGCGGCTCGAACGATCCGAACGATCTGGCCTGGTACAGCGAGTTCGGCCGGACGCTCATGTTCGACATCTCGTACAAGATGTAAAAAGTTTACCTGGGCGAGGAGGCAACACCTCCTCGTCCCTCCATCACGGGATTCCATCCGTGCTTTTGCGGCGCCGACAGCGGCGCCGCTTTTTTTTGGGAAAGTTTGGTGCCGGCGTTACCGTGTTCTTTTCGATACGGCTACCGCGCCGGGACCCGGAATTGGGGCGGCGCGTTGGAATCGTCAAACGATGCGAGCTGATCGCTGAGCGCCTTTTGAAAAGCCGGACGGGCGGTGCAGCGCGCGAGATACGGGCCCCAATATGGCATGCGCGCTCACCAGATCGGTGTGGCCGAGCTCGCGCAGCACCGTCGCCATCATAAGGTCCCCGGCGGTGAAACGGTCCTCCAGCCATTCGCGGTCCTTCAACCGCTCCCCCAGAAGGTCGAGGCGTTTCTTGAGATTGGCTTCCGCCTCAGGCCGCCTCTCTTTGGCCCAGGCCGCATCGGGATTAAAGATGTCGATTTCGATGAGGCCGCGGTTGAACGTCTCGATGGAATTCAGCGCCGCGAATATCCAGACGATCGCGCGCGCCCGGCAGACGGGATCCTTGGGCAGCAGCTTTTCGCTGCGTTCGGCGATGTGCAACAGGATGGCGCCGCTTTCGAATAGCTCGACATCGTCATCTTTGTAGGCGGGCACTTGGGAGAAAGGCTGCCAGGCCCGATAGGCCGCACTCAACTTTTCGCTATGATCGATCAATTTAACGGTGTAGCCGAACCCCGCCTCTTCCAACGCCCAGCGGATGCGCAGGTCGCGGACTTGGCCTCGCGCGAAATCGGGGACCCAATTGTAGGCGCTGATCGTGATCATGGTGTCTCCACAAGCGTCTGGCGGCACCATAATGCGGGTATTTATGTTGATATCAACGTATTAAACGCTTGGGCTTGAAAGACCGAAGGGGACTGTCATCTTTGTCCCATAAAGAAGAAATCGTTTCGTGGTGATACTGGTCTTCGCCGCTCTGGCTTTTCCCCCATGCCGGTCTGCCGCCACGGATGGAGCCAAAATACATTCTCCACACCTATCTCTGCTATCCGTCGTGACAAGTCGGACCGGATTCGATTTTCGCGCGCCGCTAAGCCGAAGTGCCGGCTGGCGCCCGACACCGCAGATGTCGGTCGTCAGTGGCTGTGATACAGTATTAAAATATATTTTGGCGAAATTGGACAGCATCGCTATCACTCAATCAAACCCCATCCTTTAAGATCTTATTTAATGGGGAAAACACACATGGAGCAGAACTGGTAAAGAGATGAAAACTTCTGAAAGTCATCCAGAAGCTGTTGGCATAATTTCCATGTTTTTTTGCTACATAATTATATATTCCTGCTGCAGAACCTAAATCTCCGCTAAATGTAGCCATCCACGGCCGAATAGAGATGCAAAAAAAATGTTGCAGATAATTCCTGCCGACTTTTCTTGAGCATTCGTTTTAAATTCAGCTACAACTTCAAAGTTAGACTCAAAATTATTCCATATAATGTATTATTTCAGTACAAAACATTAAGATGCGAACAGAGACTGTTGAAAACGTGAGACCCAAGTTCACTGAAAATGAAGAAAAACAGTACATTGTGAAGAAAGGCACAGTGCATCAAGCAATTAAAATCCAATGGCATCTAGTATCATTGATTACAAATTATCCATTTGATGCAACAAAGTAAGACAATAAAAAAACAAAACTCGAAACTTCAGTTTACTATTCAGAATGTTGGCATTTATTAGATTATTAATAAGATGTTGAACAACAGAAAATAGCAACTTCAGACTTTAGGCTCAGCAGCAACTCCGTCCGATTCAATTCTGCACTCGTTCTTTCCTCGCAGAATCTTGAAAAATCCTGAAATAAAACATTGCAATGCAATGTATTCAAAATATCAGAAAAGAACTGAACCAATGAGCATTTTGATAAGAGCGAAGCAGAGGCACCAGCAAACTGCCGTGCAGCCATACCCGTTGAAGCCCCTGGCATGTGCAACAGCGGTACGACAGCTTGCACTGCTAGAAACTTTGGTGGTCCCTGCTGAATGAGAGCCAGGATCGTGCAGCCAGTCGAAGCAACTTTCGTTCGAGTCCTAGACAAGCGATCTTATTAACCGATCCTACGTCGTTAGGGAGACGATCAATACATACCGTTATCTCCCCAGTCGGTGTTCCGGGAGTTGGCAACGAGCCAGTACGGAGTTCCATTCTCGACTCCCCAGCCGAGCATCTTAACAGCGTGGCCGCCCAACATCTCACCGGCAACATGTTGATAGACACCTGTAAGCACAACACAGATACAATTTTACTGCCCAAGCCTATCAGTTATACCTGGCTGCGGTTTATATTCAAGATTTTAAGGTGCAGAAAATGAGCCTTGTTACATGTAATGACAAATAGTTTCACACAGTTTTGAATTGTATCGTAACTGAAGGCACAGGCCACAGACCTTTATACATATAACAGATGATGAAGGCATACTGGCCTCTATGCCTTCCTTCTTCAAGTGAACTAAAGTAAAAAAAGACAGAAAATGTCGCCGACTACAATATTTGTATTTCACCAACCTGTCTTGTATTGAACAAAGTCAGCATAAACAGAAATCTACTTCGATTGGCCCGTGCTTCATCAACTCCGTCTTAATCTGGTCCTCGGTGGAGTCCACACGGTAGGTTGACTTGCCTGTTGAACATCAAATGAAAAACTTAACCTTTCCTTAGTAATCCATTGCTGCAACGGGTTTTGATCTTCGATTGTGCTTTAGTAAATGTGCAAATGTAAACCGATTTTTGAAATTCTTTCCCCGCTACAAAATAATCATTATCAAAAAGTTCATTTGTGTGCTATGGAATATTTGACAAAAATGCTAGTTAGAATGCTATTTTATGCTATAAGATAGCACTTTTTTGAATGCTGTGAGTCTGAGATACAGCTGAATACTTTCTTTCAGAAATAATTTTGTGGCCACTGGTTCTCATGAAGAAATACTGCATAAATGATATGCTATAGGATGGAAAATTTTTGAAACATTAGACCAATGCCAATTAAAACTAAATGTGAATCATAACAGGATGTTAGATTATAAGGACTTCATAATAACTTGTATAATTTTAATGGATTCTGTGCCCTTGCACTCAAACAGTAATACATGTACAACAAGCAGTAATGTTTTCAACAGGATGCAACCAG
>CAWGHR010000001.1:0-36323 GCA_963822275.1 uncultured Alphaproteobacteria bacterium | reverse complement strand
AAGCGGCCGATGTGCGCGACACCTCTCTGCGCGTTCCGCCGGGCGTCACCGGCACGATCGTGGAAGTGCGCGTCTTCAACCGTCACGGCGTCGACAAGGACCAACGTGCGCTGGCCATCGAACGGGCCGAAGAAGAACGTTTGGCGGAAGACCGTGACGACGAACTCGCGATCCTGGAACGCAATATCTTCACGCGCCTGTCGGAGATTCTGCTCAACAAGACAGCGGCCCTGGTCCCAAGGGCATGGCACCGGATACCAAGATCGCGCAAACGGTGCTCGACACCATTCCGCGCCATCAATGGTGGCAGATCGGCCTGCGCAACGAAAAGGCGATGGCCGAGATCGAAGGATTGCGCAAGCAATACGACGAGTTCAAGCAACGTCTCGACAAGCGCTTTGCCGACAAGGTGGAGAAACTGCGCCGCGGCGACGAATTGGCGCCGGGCGTTATGAAGATGGTCAAAGTGTTCGTCGCGGTGAAGCGCAAGCTGCAACCCGGCGACAAGATGGCCGGCCGTCATGGCAACAAGGGCGTGATCAGCCGCATCCTTCCGATGGAAGACATGCCTTATCTGGAAGACGGCACAGCCGGTCGATATCGTGCTCAATCCCCTGGGCGTGCCTTCGCGCATGAATGTCGGGCAGATCCTGGAAACCCATTTGGGTTGGGCTTGCGCCGGCCTCGGCAAGAAGATCGGCGATGCGCTTGACAAGGTGAAGCGCGACGGCAAGTACGAAGGCCTGCGCCGTGCAGCTCAAACACGTCTATGACAATGACGAGCGCTTGGGCGAACTCGACGATCCCGGTTTCCTGGAGCTCGGCGAAAATCTGCGCGGCGGCATTCCGATCGCGACGCCGGTGTTCGACGGCGCCAAGGAAAAGGACATCGTCGACATGCTGACCAGGCAGGGCTTACCCATCCGGCCAGGTCACGCTGTTTGACGGCCGCACCGGCGAATCGTTCCGCCGCCAAGTGACGGTCGGCTACATCTACATGCTCAAGCTGCATCACCTTGTCGACGACAAGATCCATGCACGTTCCATCGGTCCGTACAGCCTGGTCACCCAACAACCGTTGGGCGGCAAGGCGCAGTTCGGCGGCCAACGCTTCGGCGAAATGGAAGTGTGGGCTTTGGAAGCGTACGGCGCCGCCTACACTTTGCAGGAAATCCTGACCGTGAAATCGGACGACGTGGCGGGTCGCACCAAAGTGTACGAAGCCATCGTGCGCGGCGAAGACACGTTCGAAGCCGGTATCCCCGAAAGCTTCAACGTGCTGGTCAAGGAAATGCGTTCGCTGGGTCTGAATGTGGAGTTGGTGAACGGTTGACATGCGTTATGCCCCGAATGCGGGCCATCGGTGCGAAAGAGCAATGCCAAGTGTCGGCATAATGACCGGTGCCTAGACGTCTGGCAAAGGAAAGAGTAATGAACCAAGAGCTGATGAACGTCTTCTCGGCCGGTAAGGAGGTCCCCACCTTCGACCGGATCAAGATCTCGCTGGCCAGCCCGGACCAGATCCTGCGCTGGAGCCATGGCGAGATCAAAAAGCCGGAAACCATCAATTACCGCACCTTCAAACCGGAACGTGACGGCTTGTTCTGCGCCCGCATCTTCGGGCCCGTGAAGGATTACGAATGCTTGTGCGGCAAGTACAAGCGCATGAAATACAAGGGCATCGTCTGCGAAAAATGCGGCGTCGAAGTCACGGTGCAAAAAGTGCGCCGCGACCGCATGGGCCATATCGAACTGGCCTCGCCGGTGGCGCATATCTGGTTCTTGAAATCGCTGCCCTCGCGCATCGGCTTGATGCTCGACATGACGCTGAAGGATCTCGAACGGATTCTTTATTTCGAAAATTACGTCGTCATCGAACCTGGCCTGACGCCGCTCAAAGAGCGTCAGCTTCTGACCGAAGACGAGTATCTACAAGGCGCAGGACGAATACGGCAATGACAGCTTCACCGCCATGATCGGCGCGGAAGCGATCCGCATTCTGTTGCAGGCCATCGACCTGACCAAGTTGCGCGAAGATCTGCGCGTCGAGATCGCCGGCTGCAATGGCGGCGAAAAGCCGAAGAAGCTCGTCAAACGTTTGAAGGTCGTCGAAGCCTTCATCGATTCCGGCAATCGTCCGGAATGGATGATCCTGACGGTCGTTCCGGTGATTCCGCCGGAACTGCGCCCGCTGGTTCCGCTGGATGGCGGCCGCTTTGCGACGTCGGATCTCAACGACCTGTATCGCCGCGTCATCAACCGCAACAACCGTTTGAAGCGGCTGATCGAACTGAACGCGCCGGACATCATCGTGCGCAACGAAAAGCGCATGCTGCAGGAATCCGTCGATGCGCTTGTTCGACAATGGCCGCCGCGGCCGCGTCATCACCGGCGCCAACAAGCGTCCGCTGAAGTCGCTGGCCGACATGCTGAAAGGCAAGCAGGGCCGCTTCCGCCAGAACCTGCTCGGCAAGCGCGTCGATTATTCCGGCCGTTCGGTGATCGTGGTCGGTCCCGAACTCAAGCTGCATCAATGCGGTTTGCCGAAGAAGATGGCGCTCGAACTGTTCAAACCGTTCATCTATGCGCGGCTTGAGGCGAAGGGCTTCAGCCAGACCGTCAAGCAGTCCAAGAAGCTGGTCGAAAAAGAAAAGCCGGAAGTTTGGGATATCCTGGAAGAAGTGATCCGCGAACATCCGGTGCTGCTCAACCGCGCCCCGACCTTGCATCGCCTCGGCATCCAGGCATTCGAGCCGGTGTTGATCGAAGGCAAAGCCATCCAGCTGCATCCGCTGGTTTGCACCGCTTTCAATGCCGACTTCGACGGCGACCAGATGGCCGTGCACGTTCCGCTGTCGCTTGAAGCGCAGCTGGAAGCGCGCGTCTTGATGATGTCGACCAACAACATCCTGTCGCCCGCCAACGGCAAGCCGATCATCGTGCCGACCCAGGACATCGTGTTGGGTCTCTATTATCTCAGCCAGGAACGCGAGAACGAACCCGGCCAGGGCATGGTGTTCAACGACATCGGCGAAATCGAACACGCCTTGTTCGCCAATGCCGTGACGCTGCATACCAAGATCAAGTGCCGCTACAAGACGGTCGACGCCGAAGGCAAACCGATCGTTCGCCGCGTGAATTCGACGCCCGGCCGCATGATGCTGGCGGAAATCCTGCCGCGTCATCCCAAGATTCCGTTCGAACTGGTCAACCGCCTGATGCGCAAACAGGAGATCAGCCACGTCATCGACGAGGTTTATCGCCATTGCGGTCAGAAAGAGACCGTGCTGTTCGCCGACGCGATCATGGGCCTGGGCTTCAAGGAGGCCTGCAAGGCCGGCATTTCGTTCGGCAAAGACGACATGGTCGTGCCGCTGACCAAAACCAAGCTGATCGACGAAACGCGTCACCGCGTGCGCGAATACGAGCAGCAATATCTCGACGGTCTGACCACCGACAAGGAAAAGTACAATCTGGTCGTCGACGTCTGGTCGAAATGTACCGATCAAGTCGCCGCCGAAATGATGAAGGAAATTTCCGAGCCGAAGATCGATCCGGAAACGGGCCGCGTCGAGGAAATGAACTCCATCTACATGATGAGCCATTCCGGCGCCCGCGGTTCGCCGCAGCAAATGAAACAGCTCGCCGGCATGCGCGGCTTGATGGCGCGTCCTGACGGCTCGATCATCGAGACGCCGATCCTGTCGAACTTCAAGGAAGGCCTCACGGTGCTCGAGTACTTCAACTCGACCCATGGCGCCCGCAAAGGTCTGGCCGACACTGCGCTCAAGACGGCGAATTCGGGTTATCTGACCCGTCGTCTGGTGGACGTGGCGAATGACTGCATCATCACCGCAGAAGATTGCGGCACCAAGCGCGGTATCACCGTGCAGGCCGAAATCGATGGCGGGCAGGTGGTCTCCTCGCTCACCGAGCGCATCTTGGGCCGCACCACGGCGGAAGACATCAAGCACCCGGATACGGGCGAAGTGCTATCTGCGCCGCGGCAAGGAAGTGACCGAGGACGTCGCCGAAAAGATCGAGTCCGCGCATGTTCAAAAAGTGCGCGTTCGCTCGGTTCTGACGTGCGAATTGAAAGATGGCGTTTGCGGCAAGTGCTATGGGCGCGATCTTGCTCGCGGCACCTCCGTCAATATCGGCGAAGCGGTCGGTGTTATCGCCGCCCAGTCGATCGGCGAGCCGGGTACCCAGCTCACCATGCGCACCTTCCATATCGGTGGTGCCGCACAGGTGGCCGGTCAATCCAAGATCGAAGCCAGCTATGACGGCAAGATCAAGATCGTCAACCGCAACGTCGTCAAGAATTCCGACGGCGAGCTCATCGCGATGGGCCGCAACATGCAGCTCGTCATCATGGACCCGAAGGGCCAGGAACGCGCAGCCTATCGCATAACCTATGGCGCGCGCATCAAGGTCGATGACGGTTCCGTAGTGAAGCGCGGCGATCGCCTTGCGGAATGGAACCCGAACGCCTTGCCGGTTCTCACCGACACGGACGGCATCGTGCGCTACGAAGACATCGTTTCGGGCGTTTCGATGCGCGAAGTGTCCGACGAAAAGACGGGCGTTACCAACAAGGTGATCATGGACAGCCGCGGTACCGGTTCGTCCAAGTCGCCGGAACTGCGTCCGACGCTCGTCCTGGTCGACAAGAAGGGCAAGATCATCGTCATGCCGAATATCGGCGAGGTGCGGTATGCGTTGTCCGCCGATGCGATTCTTTCGGTGGAAGACGGTGCGGAAGTCCGCGCCGGCGATGTGCTGGCCCGAATTCCTACGGAAGGCGCCAAGACACGCGACATCACGGGCGGTCTGCCGCGCGTGGCGGAGCTCTTCGAAGCGCGCAAGCCGAAAGAGGCAGCGGTGTTGGCCGAGATGGACGGCTTCGTCGAATTCGGTAAGGACTACAAGAACAAGCGTCGCGTCATTGTCAAACCGAAGAGCGACAAGTTCGAGCCGATCGAATATCTCATTCCCAAGGGCAAGCATATCAGCGTGCGCGAGGGCGATTTCGTCGAGAAGGGCGATTACATCGTCGAAGGCAATCCTTCGCCGCATGACATCCTGCGCATCAAGGGGATGGAGGAGCTTTCCACCTACCTCGTAAAGGAAATCCAGGACGTCTATCGTCTGCAAGGCGTGAAGATCAACGACAAGCATATCGAAGTGATCTGCCGCCAAATGATGCAGAAGACCGAAATCACCGACGGCGGCGAAACCACGCTGTTGGCCGGCGAACAGGTCGACCAGTTGGAGTTGGACGAGGCAAACAAGAAGGCCTCCGACAACAACGGCAAGATCGCCGAAGGCCGGCCGGTTCTGCTTGGCATCACCAAGGCGTCGCTACAGACGCGCTCGGTGTTCTCGGCGGCCTCGTTCCAAGAGACGACACGCGTTCTCACCGATGCGGCCGTCAACGGCAAGGTCGATACGCTGGAAGGTCTCAAGGAAAATGTGATCGTCGGGCGTTTGATCCCTGCGGGCACGGGCGGCGCTATCGCGCGGTTGCGCGTTATCGCGGCGGAACGCGATCGCGTTATCCAGGCAGAACAGTCGAAAACGCCTCCGGCGCAGATCGAAGGTCCTTCCGCGGCCCCGCCGCAGGAAGCGGCGGAATAGGAACGCCGAGAAGAAAAAAAGCAAAAGGGCCGCTCACGAGGGCGGCCCTTTTCGTTTGGTGCTGCGACGCCAAAGCGCGTGGCGCATTGCGGGCCGACAACCGCCGAGCCCTTGGAATCGCTGGACAAAGCTTGTCTCGCCTGAGTAACTCTGAACCAAAGAACCAGAGAGCGATCCATGGGCAAGACAGAATTGAGCGTCCGCGCGATCTTGGCCGATCAAGGGCCGAAAGAGACGCCGGTCACCGTCAAAGGCTGGGTGCGCACTCGGCGGGACTCGAAAGCCGGCATTTCCTTTCTGCAAGTGTCCGATGGATCCTCGTTCCATCCCATTCAGGTGGTGGTGCCTAATACGCTGTCCAACTACGGCGATGAAGTTCTGAAGCTCACTGCCGGTTGCGCCGTGGAAGCGACGGGAACGATCGTCCCGTCGCCAGCCAAAGGCCAGCCCTTCGAGATGCAAGCGACTTCCATCGCCGTGATCGGTTGGGTGGACGATCCGGACACTTATCCAATCCAACCCAAGCCGCATTCTTTGGAATTTCTGCGCGAGGTGGCGCATCTGCGCCCTCGCACCAATGTGATCGGCGCCGCGACACGCGTGCGCCATAGCTTGGCGCAGGCGATCCATCGCTTCTTCGACCAGAACGGTTTTTTCTGGGTCAACACGCCGATTATCACCTCATCGGACGCGGAAGGGGCGGGCGAGATGTTTCGGGTGTCCACGCTCGACCTCGCCAATCTGCCGCGCACGGCGGAAGGCAAAATCGATTTCACCAAGGATTTCTTCGGCCGCGAGGCATTTTTGACCGTGTCGGGCCAGCTTAACGTCGAGGCTTACTGTCTTGCGCTCACCAAGGTCTACACCTTCGGGCCGACCTTCCGCGCCGAAAACTCCAACACCAGCCGTCACCTCGCCGAATTTTGGATGGTCGAGCCGGAAGTCGCGTTCGCGGATATCTCCGACAACGCCACGCTGGCGGAGCGGCTGCTGAAATCCGCCTTCGAAACACTGCTCAAGGAACGGCACGAGGATCTCGCCTTCTTCGATGAGCGTATCGAGAAGGGTCTGGTGGCGAAACTGGAAGGCATCGTCGCTTCCGAATTCGTCCGCATGGATTATACCGAAGCGGTTGCCGTGCTCGAGAAGGCGACGGAGAAATTTGAGTTTCCGGTAAAATGGGGCATCGATTTGCAATCCGAGCACGAGCGCTATCTCACCGAGAAACACGCCAAAAAGCCCGTCATCGTGATGAACTACCCGAAGGACATCAAAGCGTTTTACATGCGGGTGAATGACGACGGCAAAACGGTCGCGGCAATGGACGTGCTGGCGCCCGGCATCGGCGAGATCATCGGCGGCAGCCAGCGCGAAGAACGGCTCGATGTGCTGGATGCGCGGATGACAAAGATCGGTATCGATAAGGAGCACTATTCCTGGTACCGCGATCTGCGCCGTTACGGCACAGTTCCGCATGCGGGTTTCGGCCTCGGCTTCGAACGCACCATCGCCTACGTTACGGGCCTTGCCAATGTGCGCGACGCTATTCCCTTCCCGCGCACGCCGGGGAATGCGAAATATTGAGATGAGCGGCTTTTCAACCGCTTGGCGCGAGCCGGCGGCATAACCGCGAAGATGCGCGTAAGCGTCTGGCAGGCTAAGCCAAGGTTCGCTTGGCTCGCGCCTCACCATGACGGCTTTGTTGCGAGCGATTTTTTCCTGAGATTTATGGCGACAGAAGGTCGTCGCGGTATTTGGAAAGGCCGTAATGGCGAAACAGCATCGTTTCCAAACGCTCGATGTGATGCTTTTTGAATCGCGCATGACCGCGGCCCTCGACGCCGCGATTGAAACGATGCAATCTGCGTTCGCGCCAGGTGACGTCGATGGCGCGCTGGCACTCATCGCGGGATCTCTCGATGCCTGCATGCCGCAGAGCGGCTTGCAGCGTTCCGGCGAAGTCGTCCAAGAAATCTCGGTAGCGCAAAACGCAAACTCGGTCGGGAAATTCTTCGGCATAGGACAACCAAGTGGCAAAATAACTGGCGTACCAGGGCGCCAGTATGTCGATCAGGAAATCCGCCTTGTCGTCGTCATTCATCGAGATGAAATTTGCGGGCAATTGGCAATTGACCCAATTGTCGGAACACTGATCGCCCTCCAACATCTCCCAATACGATACCAGCATGTCCGGGATGTCGCGAAGCATGATCACCGGCTTCAGATTTAGCGCTTCAATCAGGAACCGGTTGGACGGCAGCGCTTGCATATGGAGATGGGTCACCATAGTGGACGCGGGAAAGCCGCCGGCAAAATAAAGAATGAAAATCGGCAGATAAGGTGTCGCGTCGCGGCCACCTTGCGCATGGGTGACGCGCATCATTTGCCCGTCAATGGCTTCCACGGCAGCCGCGCGGAGAAATGTGCCGGCCGCTTTGGGCGGGAAGGCGAACATCACCAATGGCCGCTTGGCGCCGATGCCGTGCAAATAAGCGCAGAACTCGTCGTCGAACTTGCCCGTCACATTGGGCAAACAGAAGACGGCATTGGAGGCGTCGAGATCGAAATTGATCGACATGGAGACCCTTCCGCCAGCCTATTATGCCGAAGGCCCGTGAAGCGAGTTTCTCGCAAATATCTCGAATTTTATCGATTGGCCGTATGTTTACGATCTATGGCAATAAATCTGAAAATCATTGTCGCCGAGTGTTAACCGGCTGAAAACCATGGGCATCGGTTCTCGGCGTGCCAGGCCACCTCCGCCCGTGTTTTCGACAAACCGAATTACCGCCCGTACCGTGGATCGCGGGGTTCCGTTCCGTCGCAACTTTTGCATCTTTCTTTGTGGATTTGGAACGCGGCCATGCGTGCCGGCTCATCGTTCCGAGTGAATTCGTGCGCGGCTGCGAGCCTCTCATTTGTTTCCTCTACTGCGTGCAAATGCGACTGAGTTCGCAGATATTGTCCGCACGACGAGAGATATTGGACTCAGTCTAAACTTGGGAAAAGTCCGAAGGGGGAACCGATGACATCCATACTGACACCGGTCTTGGCGCTGATCGTACTTACCTTGCTGGTCTGGATATGGATGTATGCGACCCGCATCCCGGCGATGCAGAAGGCCGGTATCAACCCGCAAGACGCTCGCCACCCCGGCTCGCTGAACGCTTTACCGGCTTCGGCACGGCAGGTAACGGACAATTACAACCATCTCCTAGAACAGCCGACAATCTTCTATGCCCTTGTTTTCTATATCGTATTATCCGGCCATTCGGACGCCATGCAGATCTATTTGGCTTGGGCCTATGTCGGTCTGCGGGTGGTTCACACGCTGATCCAATGCACGGTGAATATCGTCATAGCCCGTTTCACCGTCTTCTCGATTTCGACCCTCGTACTGATGGTCATGGCGGGGCGCGAATTGCTCGCACTCCTTAGCTAGTGCCGGAACTCCCGGAATCTGCGGGCATTTCGGCTATTGACGTGAAAATCCGTGCCGCCTATATAGCCGCACCTTTCAGACGCAGGCAGTCCGCATTGTTGCGCGGAAACGCTGTCGGAAAGCCAGTTTATAGCGTGTAACCGCGCGACTGGGTTGATCCCTAGTCCTCCGCGATTCAACCGAGGCAGGCCCTGTCCTGCTTCGGGTTTTTGTTTCTTGCCGCGCGCATGGTGCACGCGGGTGTGCGACGGGAAGACGAATGCCCACGATCAATCAGCTGATCCGCAAGCCACGCGGACACAAGCCCAAGCGCAACAAAGTGCCGGCGTTGCAGCATTGTCCGCAGAAGCGCGCGGTATGCACGCGCGTCTACACAACGACTCCGAAAAAGCCAAACTCGGCGCTGCGCAAAGTCGCGAAAGTGCGTTTGACCAACGGCTATGAGGCGCTGACCTATATTCCCGGTGAGGGCCACAACCTTCAGGAACACTCCGTGGTGCTGATCCGCGGTGGCCGCGTGAAGGACCTTCCCGGCGTCCGCTATCATATCATTCGTGGCGTGCTCGATACGCAGGGCGTGAAGGACCGCAAACAACGCCGTTCGCTCTACGGCGCCAAGCGTCCGAAATAAGGAGAGATATTCATGGCCCGCCGCCGCCGCGCAGATCGCCGCGAAATCAACCCGGACGCCAAGTTTGGCGACCTCGTGCTCGCGAAGTTCATGAACAGCCTGATGTATGATGGCAAGAAATCTGCCGCCGAAAGCATCATTTACGGCGCATTCGACACTATTCAGGCCAAGACCAAGCAGGATCCGCTTGCCGTTTTTCATGAGGCACTTCGCAATGTCAGCCCGGCATTGGAAGTGCGCTCGCGGCGCGTCGGTGGCGCTACCTACCAAGTCCCCGTGGAAGTCCGCACCGATCGTTCGCGCGCGTTGGCGATCCGCTGGATTATTACGGCCGCACGCGGACGCAATGAACCAACCATGACCGGACGTCTCTCCGGCGAAATTCTTGACGCCGCGAACAATCGTGGCAACGCAGTTAAGAAGCGCGAAGACACACACAAAATGGCGGAGGCAAACCGTGCCTTCTCCCACTACCGTTGGTAACGCGTATTTAGGATTTTCTGATGCCCCGTACGACCCCGCTCGAGAGATATCGCAATATCGGCATTGCCGCGCATATAGATGCCGGCAAGACGACGACGACCGAGCGCATTCTATATTATACGGGTAAGAGTCATAAAATCGGTGAAGTGCACGACGGTGCTGCCACCATGGACTTCATGGAGCAGGAGCAGGAACGGGGTATTACGATTACCTCCGCTGCGACGACGTGCTATTGGCGCGAACATCGCATCAATATCATCGACACGCCCGGCCATGTCGACTTCACCATCGAAGTCGAACGTTCGATGCGCGTGTTGGACGGCGCGGTTGCCGTATTTGACGCCGTTGCGGGTGTCGAACCGCAATCCGAGACGGTTTGGCGGCAAGCCGATAAATATCGCGTGCCGCGTATCTGCTTTGTCAACAAAATGGATCGCACAGGCGCCGATTTTTCGCGCTGCGTTCAGATGATGATCGACCGCTTGGGCGCTCGGCCTTTGGTCATTACATGGCCGATCGGCGCCGAGGCGGGGTTCCAAGGCATTGTCGATCTCGTAACGATGAAGGCGTTTGTCTGGCACGACGAACAACTCGGTGCAAAGTTTGATGAAATAGATATTCCGGCGGATTTGGCGGACAAGGCGAAGGAACTCCACACCCATTTGGTCGAGATGGCGGTAGAAGAAGATGAAGTGCTTCTTGAAGCCTATCTCGATGGCAAAATGCCGAGCGTTGACGATCTCAAACGCTGCATTCGTAAAGGTACGACGGGGTTCAAGTTTGTACCCGTGATGTGCGGCTCTGCCTTCAAGAACAAGGGCGTGCAGCCGCTGCTCGACGCGGTCGTCGATTATCTTCCGTCGCCGCTGGATATTCCGCCGCTGATGGGCGAAGTCCCGCACACCCACGAACAGGTCGAACGCCCCGCCAATGATAAGGCGCCGTTCGCCGGCCTTGCATTCAAGATTATGGACGATCCGTTCGTTGGCTCGATCACGTTTGTCCGCATCTATTCGGGCACGGTCTCGAGCGGTACGGGCGCGCTCAATTCCATCAAGGACAAAAACGAACGCGTTGGCCGCATGCTGCTTATGCACGCCAATAGCCGTGAAGATGTCAAAGAGGCCTATGCCGGCGACATCGTGGCTTTCGCGGGATTGAAATACACCACCACGGGCGAGACGCTTTGCGATCCCAATAATCCGGTGATCTTGGAGCGCATGGAGTTTCCGGATCCGGTCATCGAGGTTGCGATCGAGCCGAAGACCAAGGCCGATCAAGAGAAGATGGGCATGGCCTTGCAGCGTCTGGCCCAGGAAGATCCGTCTTTCCGCGTTTCCACCGATCAGGAATCCGGCCAGACGATCCTTAAGGGCATGGGCGAACTCCATCTGGAGATCAAAGTCGATATTCTAAGGCGCACTTATAAGGTCGACGCCAATGTCGGCGCCCCGCAGGTGGCTTATCGCGAAACGCTGTCGAAGCCCGTCACGGTCGACTACACCCACAAGAAGCAAACCGGCGGCTCGGGTCAGTTTGCACGGGTGAAGGTCGAGTACGAACCGCTGCCGCCGGGTTCGGGTTTCGTGTTCGAGAACGAAGTCGTCGGCGGTTCGATTCCGAAGGAATTCATCCCGTCGGTCGAAAAGGGCATCAAGGCGCAGAAGGAAAGCGGCCTGATGGCGGGCTTTCCGGTGATCGATTTCAAGGCGACCCTGGTCGACGGCGCCTATCACGAAGTGGATTCGAATGCGTTGACGTTCGACATCGCGGCACGCGCCTCATTCCGCGAATTGGCGACCAAGGGAGCGGTCAAGCTGCTCGAGCCGATCATGAAGGTCGAAGTCGTGACGCCGGATGATTTTCTCGGCGGCGTCATCGGCGATCTCAATGGGCGCCGTGGTCATGTGCATGGCACAGATACCCGTGGCAATGCACAGATCGTGACCGCGATGGTCCCGCTGGCCAATATGTTTGGCTATATCAATACGCTGCGTTCCATGACACAGGGACGGGCGCAGTATTCCATGCAGTTCGATCACTACGAGACCGTGCCGCAAGCAATTGCGGACGCGCTGAAACCGAAATAACCGCCTGTAGGAGAGAAAGATGGCGAAGGCCAAATTTGAGCGGACGAAGCCGCACTGCAACATTGGAACGATTGGTCATGTCGATCACGGCAAGACGACGCTGACGGCTGCGATCACGAAGGTGTTGGCGGAGAAGGGCGGAGGCGACGTTTACGGCGTATGACCAGATCGACAAGGCGCCGGAAGAGAAGGCGCGCGGGATCACGATTTCGACGGCGCATGTGGAGTATGAGACGGAGAAGCGTCACTACGCCCATGTCGACTGCCCCGGGCATGCGGACTATGTGAAGAACATGATCACGGGCGCCGCCCAGATGGATGGCGCGATCATTGTGGTTTCGGCGGCGGACGGCCCGATGCCCCAGACGCGCGAGCACATTCTCTTGGCCCGCCAGGTGGGCGTTCCGGCGCTGGTTGTTTACATGAACAAAGTGGACATGGTGGACGATCCGGAGCTTTTGGATCTGGTGGAGATGGAAGTGCGTGAGCTTCTGTCGTCCTATCAGTTTCCGGGCGACGATATTCCGATCGTTCGCGGTTCTGCGCTGTATGCGCTGGAAGACAAGGACAAGACGCTGGGCCATGACTCGATCCTGGCTCTGATGAAGGCGGTAGACGAGTACATTCCGCAGCCGACGCGTCCGCTGGACCAGCCGTTCCTGATGCCGATCGAAGACGTATTCTCGATTTCCGGTCGCGGCACGGTTGTGACGGGTCGTGTGGAACGCGGCATCGTGAAGGTTGGCGAGGAAGTCGAGATCATCGGCATTCGTCCGACGTCGAAGACGGTAGTGACGGGCGTTGAGATGTTCCGCAAGCTTCTGGATCAGGGTCAGGCCGGGGACAATATCGGCGCGCTGCTTCGCGGTATCGACCGCGAAGGTGTGGAGCGCGGCCAAGTTTTGGCCAAGCCCGGCTCGGTGACGCCCCATACCAACTTCAAGGCTGAAGCCTACATCCTGACGAAGGATGAGGGCGGTCGGCACACGCCGTTCTTCACGAATTACCGTCCGCAATTTTACTTCCGCACGACGGATGTGACGGGGATCGTGACTTTGCCGGAAGGCACGGAAATGGTGATGCCGGGCGACAATATCACGGTGGATGTAGAACTGATCGTGCCCATCGCGATGGAAGAAAAGCTGCGCTTTGCCATCCGCGAAGGCGGCAGAACCGTCGGCGCAGGCGTCGTCGCAAAAATTATTAAGTAGCGGACCGGTTATCGGCGGTCCGAGAGGCCGTTTTCGGAGAGAGCACATGCAAGGACAGAATATCCGTATACGGCTGAAGGCCTTCGATCACCGCATCCTCGACAATTCGACGCGGGAGATCGTGAACACGGCGAAACGGACGGGTGCGCAAGTGCGCGGTCCGATTCCGCTGCCCACGGGAATCGAGCGTTTCACGGTGAACCGCTCTCCGCATATCGACAAAAAGAGCCGCGAGCAGTTCGAAATTCGGACACACAAGCGCCTCCTCGACATCATCGATCCCACGCCGCAGACGGTCGACGCTCTTATGAAGCTCGACCTTGCAGCCGGTGTCGACGTCGAGATCAAGCTTTAAGGAGTGAGCGCGATGCGCACAGGCGTCATCACGCAGAAGGTCGGCATGACCCGCCTCTTTTTGGAGGACGGTCGGCATGTGCCCGTTACGGTTCTGAAGCTTGACGGCTGTCAGGTCGTGGCGACGCGCAATGACGGAGAAGGATGGCTATACGGCCGTTCAGCTCGGAACCGGCTATGCCAAGACCAAGCGTTTGACAAAATCGGAACGTGGCCATTTCGCCAAAGCGGAGGTCGAGCCCAAGAAAAAGCTCGTCGAATTCCGCGTCGACGCGGCGAACCTTCTCGAAGTGGGGGATGTGATCCAGGCGGATCATTTCCTTCCCGGACAGAAGGTCGACGTGACCGGCGTCACCATCGGACGCGGGTTCACCGGCGCTATGAAGCGCTGGAACTTCCGCGGCTTGGAAGCGAGCCATGGCGTGTCGATTTCGCACCGCTCCCTGGGCGGCACGGGCGGTCGTCAGGATCCGGGCAAGACCTTCAAGAACAAGAAGATGCACGGCCATTACGGCACCGACCGCGTGACGACGCAGAATGTCGAAATCGCGAAGGTCGATGTGGCGCGCGGCTTGATCATGATCCGCGGCGCGGTGCCCGGCCACAAAGGCGGCTGGGTGATGGTGCGCGATGCTGCAAAGCATGCGCTGCCCAAGGAAGTGCCCATGCCCGCTTCGGTGAAGAAGGCCGAAAAGGCCAACGGTCAGGCTGCGCCTGCCGAGAAGGCGGAGGGCTGAAAATGAAAACGAAAGTCCTCAATCTCGACAACAAAGCGAGCGGCGAAGTCGATCTGAATGACGCGATCTTCGGCCTGGAGCCGCGCGCCGATCTGATCCAGCGCGTCGTGGTATGGCAACTCGCCAAGCGTCGGGCCGGTACGCACAAGGTTCTGACGCGCGGCGAGATCAACCGCACAAAGAAGAAGGTCTACAAACAGAAGGGCACCGGCCAGGCCCGTCATGGCGCGCGTTCGGCGCCGTTGTTTGTCGGCGGCGCCAAGGCGATGGGCCCGGTGCAGCACAGTCACGAATTCGACCTGCCCAAAAAGGTCCGCGCGCTCGGTCTTAAGCACGCGCTTTCGATCAAGGCCAAGAACGGCGCCATCGTCATTCTCGACGAAGCCAAGGCGAAGGACATCAAAACCGGGCACCTTGCCAAACAGTTCGGCAAATTGGGTGTCGGAAGCGCGTTGGTGGTCGACGGCGAATTCGACAAGAACTTCCAGCTGTCCGCCCGCAACCTTTCGCATGTTTCGCTGGTGCCGGCGGTTGGTCTGAACGTCTACGACATCATGAAGCGCGACAAGCTCGTGCTGACGATGGCCGCGGTGAAGGCGATCGAGGAGCGTCTGGCATGAACACGCATCACGACGTCATCCTATCGCCGGTGATCACGGAAAAGGCGACCAAGCTGTCGGAAACCAACCAGGTTGTTTTCCGCGTAACGCTCGATGCGACCAAGCCGGCGATCTCCAAGGCGGTGGAGGCTCTGTTCAAGGTCAAGGTGAAGGCTGTCAACACCGTCCGCGTGAAGGGCAAGAAGAAGGTCTTTCGCGGCTCGAAGTTCAAGCGCAGCGATTTCAAGAAAGCGATCGTGACCCTGGAAGAGGGCCACCAGATCGATATCACGACGGGGCTGTAAGATGGCGCTCAAAAAATATAAGCCGACGACGCCGGGCCAGCGCCAATTGGTGCTGGTGGACCGTTCCGGCCTGCACAAAGGCGCGCCCGTCAAGGCGCTCACCGAAGGCCAGACAAAGCAACGGCGGCCGCAACAATACCGGCCGCGTCACGGTGCGATGGCAAGGCGGCGGACACAAGCAGCGTTACCGCATCATCGATTTCAAGCGGCGCAAGTTCGACGTCCCTGCGAAAGTGGAGCGTCTCGAATACGATCCCAACCGCACCTCGTTTATCGCCCTCATCAAATACAAGGATGGCGAGCTGGCCTACATTTTGGCGCCGCAGCGCTTGGCCGCCGGCGACACCGTGATCTCGGGCGACAAGGTCGACGTGAAGCCGGGCAACGCCATGAAGCTTTCGGCGGTTCCGGTCGGAACGATCGTACACAATATCGAGATGAAGCCCGGAAAGGGCGGACAGATCGCTCGCTCCGCCGGAACCTATGCGCAATATCTGGGCCGCGACGCGGGATACGCGATTTTGCGTTTGAATTCCGGCGAAGTGCGCCGGGTTCGGCTCGATTGCATGGCGACGATCGGCGCGGTTTCGAACCCCGATCATATGAACGAAGTCATCAGCAAGGCCGGCCGCAATGTCTGGAAGGGCAAGCGCCCGTCGGTACGCGGAACGGCGATGAACCCAATCGATCATCCGCATGGCGGCGGCGAAGGCCGCACCAAGGGCGGGCGCAATCCGGTCACGCCCTGGGGCAAGCCGACCAAGGGCGCCAAGACCCGCAAGAACAAGCGTACGACGAAATACATCGTGCGTTCGCGCCACGGCAAGACGACACAAGGACAATGAGATGACACGTTCGGTTTGGAAAGGTCCCTTTGTCGACGGCTATCTGCTCAAAAAGGCAGAAGCGGCGCGCGGTTCGGGCCGCAAAGACGTGATCAAGACCTGGTCGCGCCGTTCGACGATCCTGCCGCAATTCGTCGGGATCACCTTTGGCGTTTACAACGGCAAGAAGCATATCCCCGTGCTGGTTACCGAAGACATGGTCGGACACAAGCTCGGCGAATTTTCGCCGACGCGGACGTTCTACGGCCATGGCGGCGGCGGCGGCGGCGGCGACAAGAAAGCGAAGAGGGCGGAATAATGGGTAAAGATGCACGCGCCCGCGTTCTCGCCGACCATCAGGCAAAGGCCATTGGCCGGAACATGCGCATCTCGCCGCGCAAGCTGAACCTGGTCGCCCAGTCGATCCGCGGCAAGCGGGCGGAAGCGGCGCTCAATGAATTGACTTTCTCGCCCAAGCGCGTCGCCAAGGCCGTGAAGAAGGTGCTGCAGTCGGCCATCGCCAACGCGGAAAACAATCACGATCTCGACGTCGACGATCTCGTAGTCAGCGAAGCCAGCGTCGGCAAGAACATGGTGATGAAGCGGTTCCATGCGCGCGCGCGCGGCCGCGGCGCGGCCATCGAGAAGCCCTTCGCCAGATCACGATCATCGTCGAGGAAAAGCGCGAGAAGGCGCCGGCCAAGTCCGAAGACGCCGCACCGAAGACCGCGTCGGCGAGCCAAGAAGGCGCCCGCGAAGAAGAAGGCTGCTGCGAAGAAATCCGCGTCCAAAGGCGCAAAGAAGTCCGCTCCGAAAAAGAGCGCGAAGGAGAAGGCGTAATGGGTCAGAAGGTCAATCCGACCGGCTTGCGGCTTGGCATCAACCGCACCTGGGACTCGCGCTGGTACGCGGGCAAAAAGGAGTATGGCAAGCTCCTGCAGGAAGACATCAAGATCCGCACGCATCTGAGCGAGCGCCTGAAGGCCGCCGGGCGTCAGCCGCGTCGTGATCGAGCGCCCGCACAAGAAGTGCCGGATCACGATCCATTCCGCGCGTCCCGGCGTCGTGATCGGCAAGAAGGGCGCCGACATCGAGAAATTGAAGAGCGATGTGCAGAAATTCACGTCGGACGAAGTGCATCTGAACATCGTCGAAATCCGCAAGCCCGAGATCGACGCGAAGCTGGTGGCCGAGAATATCGCCCAGCAGCTTGAGCGCCGCGTCGCGTTCCGCCGGGTGATGAAGCGCGCGGTTCAATCCGCGATGCGGCTCGGCGCACAAGGCATCCGTATCAATTGCGGCGGCCGTCTGGGCGGCGCGGAAATCGCCCGCATGGAATGGTATCGCGAAGGCCGGGTCCCGCTGCACACGCTGCGCGCCGACATCGATTATGGCGTGGCGACGGCGAAAACCACCTACGGCACTTGCGGCGTCAAAGTCTGGATCTTCAAAGGCGAGATCATGGAGCACGATCCCATGGCCGTCGAAAAGCGCCAGGCGGAATCTTCTGATCAAAGCCGCAGCAGCGGTCAGCAACGTCCCCAAACGCCCGCGTCGGCAACGTAAAGTCGGAAATATATCGCCATGCTTCAACCGACCCGCACAAAATTCCGCAAGCAGCACAAGGGCCGCATTCACGGCGCCGCCAAAGGCGGCACCTCGCTCAATTTCGGTCAATATGGACTGAAGGCGTTGGAACCGGAACGCATCAACGCGCGCGAGATCGAAGCCGCGCGCCGCGCCATCACGCGTGAAATGAAGCGCGCGGGCCGCGTGTGGATTCGCGTGTTCCCGGATGTCCCTGTGTCGAAGAAGCCGGCCGAAGTCCGCATGGGTTCCGGCAAGGGCGCGCCGGAATTTTGGGTCGCGAAAATCAAGCCTGGCCGCATCCTGTTCGAGATCGACGGGGTGGATATTGCAACCGCCAAGGAAGCGATGCGTCTTGGCGCGGCGAAGCTCTCTGTTGCGACGAAGTTCGTCGCCCGTACTTCGTGAGAAAGACCATGGCCGAGAAGAAAACAAAACCCAAGGCGAAACCCGCCGCGAAATCCAAGGCCAAGGAGGCATCCGCCTCGGCGAAGATTTCGTCCAAAGGCGACGAATTTCGCACCAAGACGCCGGATGAGTTGAGCGATCAACTGGGCAAGCTGAAGAAAGAGCAGTTCAACCTGCGTTTCCAGCGCGCCAACGGACAGCTTGAGAAGACCAATCGCATTCGGGTCGTGCGTCGGGATATCGCCCGGATCGAGACGATTTTGACGGAGCAGCGCCGCAAGGCCGGTTGAAGGATAGAGGAACAAGACAATGCCTAAGCGCGTGCTGCAAGGCGTCGTGGTCAGCGACAAGAACGAGAAGACCGTGGTGGTCAAGGTGGAACGCCGCTTCACCCATCCGGTCATGGGCAAAACCGTACGTCGTTCGAAGAAATATCACGCCCATGATGAGAAGGGCGAATTCAAAACAGGCGATGTCGTTCGCATCCGCGAGTGCCGGCCGATTTCCAAGTTGAAGACTTGGGAAGCGTTCGAGCGCGTTGCCGGCAAATAAGCGGACGGCACCGGGAGTAGATTAACATGATACAAATGACGACCGAGCTTGACGTCGCTGACAATTCCGGCGCGCGCCGCGTGATGTGCATCAAAGTGCTTGGCGGTTCCAAACGCCGCTATGCCGATGTCGGCGATATGATCGTGGTGAGCGTGAAAGAGGCCATTCCGCGCGGGCGCGTGAAGAAAGGCGAAGTGCTCAAGGCCGTCGTGGTGCGCACCGCCAAAGGCGTGCGTCGTCCGGATGGCAGCCTGATCCGTTTCGACGGCAATGCGGCCGTTCTGATCAACGCCCAGGGCGAACCGATCGGAACGCGCATTTTTGGACCGGTGACGCGCGAGTTGCGCACCAAGAATCATATGAAGATCATTTCGCTGGCGCCGGAGGTGCTCTGATGGCTGCAAAAATAAAGAAGGGCGATCGCGTGGTGGTCACCACCGGCCGCGACAAGGGCAAAAAGGGCGAAGTGATCAAGGTCTTCCCGAAGGAGGCCCGTGCGCTGGTTTCCGGCGTGAATGTCGTCAAGCGCCATCAGCGCCAGACGCAAAAGCCGCAGGGCGGCATCGTGAACAAGGAATTGCCTGTCCATTTGTCGAATCTTGCCCATGTCGATCCGAAATCCGGCGATGCGACGCGCGTCGGCTGGAAGATCCTGGGCGACGGCCGTCGCGTGCGGTTTGCAAAGAAGTCCGGTGAGGTTATCGATGTCTGAGGCAGGAAAGAAAGAACAGGCCGAGAAGGCGCCCAAGGGTGCAAACCCTATGGAGAAGGCCAGGGCCGACGCCAAGGCGGACAAGAAGGCCTCGAAGAAGCGCGAAGAGAAATCGGCGGGCACCCAGGTAAAGGTCGGCGAAGCCGCGCATGATCCCAATTACGTGCCGCGCTTCAAGCAGCGCTACAATGACGTCATCCGTCCCGAGCTGATGAAGAAGTTCGGCTACAAGAACGCGATGCAGGTGCCGAAGATCAACAAGATCGTCCTCAATATCGGCGCGGGCGAAGCGGCCGTCGATCAAAAGAAAATTCAGGCTGCGGTGAACGACCTGACCGCCATCGCCGGCCAGAAGGCGATCATCACGCGGGCCAAGAAGGCGATCGCGACCTTCAAGATTCGCGAAGGGCTTCCGATCGGCGTGAAGGTCACGCTGCGCCATGACCGTATGTACGAATTCCTCGACCGGCTGATCACGATGGCTCTGCCGCGCGTGCGCGATTTTCGCGGCGTGAAGGGCAACAGTTTCGACGGCCGCGGCAATTATGCGATGGGCCTTAAGGAACACATCGTCTTCGTCGAAATCGATTACGACAAGACGGAAACCGTTTGGGGCATGGACATTATCGTCAACACATCTGCGAAGACCGATGCGGAGGCCAAAGAGCTTCTGCGATGGCTTCCAGTTCCCGTTCATGAATTGAGGCGAGGTAGATGGCGAAGACTCTCTCAAATAAATCGTAACAAAAAGCGCGAGAAGATGGTGGCGCAATATGCTTCCAAACGCGCGGCGCTGAAGTCCAAGGCGGAAGATATGAACGTTCCGGCTGAAGAACGTTTTGCCGCCAGACTGAAGCTGGCGAAGCTGCCGCGCAATTCGTCGAAGACGCGCATCCATCATCGCTGCGAATTGTCGGGCCGTTCAAAGGCATTCTACCGCAAGGTCAAACTCTCACGTATTGCGTTACGCGAACTTGCGAATTTCGGCCAGATCCCTGGCATGACCAAGGCGAGCTGGTAAGGAGAAACGGGAATATGGCGATTACCGATCCCATTGGCGATCTTCTGTCGCGCATTAGAAACGGCCAGCTTCGCGGAATGGCGAAGATCAAGTCGCCGAATTCGCGATTGCGCGTGCGGTTGCTCGATGTGTTGCAGGCCGAAGGCTTCATCCGCGGCTATGCCGAGGTCGAGCTCAAGACGACGGGTCGACGCGAACTTGAGATCGAACTCAAATATCATGAAGGCAAGCCTGTCATTCGCGAGCTTAAGCGCGTATCGACGCCAGGCCGCCGGGTTTATGCCTCGGTAAAAGAGCTGAAGCCGCATCGTCAGGGTCTCGGCGTGTCGATCGTCTCTACGCCGCAGGGCGTCATGACCGATACGAATGCGCGCGAGAAGAACGTGGGCGGCGAAGTTCTCTGCCAAGTGTTTTAGGAGAAGACCATGTCTCGTATCGGCAAAAAGCCGGTTCCGCTGCCGCAAGGGCGTGACAGCCTCGGTCCAAGGCAAGACCGTTAAGGTCAAAGGCCCGAAGGGCGAATTGCAGGTCACGCTGGTCGAGGAAATCGACGCCAGCATCGATCAGCATGGCGTTACGCTGACGCCCCGCAAGGAAATGGACCGTGCCGCGCAGATGTGGGGCATGAGCCGCACGCTTGTGAACAATCTCGTTCAGGGGGTTACGACGGGCTTTTCGCAGAAGCTGGAAATTCAGGGCGTCGGCTATCGCGCTGCGGTTCAAGGCAAGAACCTCAATCTGCAGCTCGGCTTTAGCCATGATGTCGTTTATCCGATCCCGGCCGGAATCACGATTGCGTCGGAAAAGCCGACGATGTTGACGGTTTCGGGTATCGACAAGCAGTTGGTTGGTCAGGTTGCCGCGGAAATCCGGGGTTATCGACCGCCGGAGCCCTATAAGGGCAAAGGCGTTCGTTATTCCAACGAGTATGTCCGCCGCAAGGAAGGCAAGAAGAAGTAGCCATGACGAAGAATCTCTTCGATCGCCGCAAGAAGCGTACGCGTTTCCGCCTGGTGCAGAATGCCGGCGGACGTCCGCGGCTTTCCGTGTTCCGCTCTGGTCGGCATATCTATGCGCAGATCATCGATGATCGTGCGGCCGCGACGCTCGTTGTCGCATCCACCAACGAAAAAGAAACGAAGACCGTGAAGTCTTGGAATGTCGATGCTGCGAAAGCCGTCGGCAAGACGATTGCCGAACGGGCGATCGCCAAAGGCATCAAGCAAGTCGTCTTCGATCGCGGCGGCTATATCTACCATGGGCGCGTGAAAGCGCTCGCAGATGCCGCCCGCGAGGGCGGTCTGGAATTTTAACGGAAGGAACGACACGTGGCGCGTGAAGGTAGAGACCGCGGGGATCGCGAAGAGCGCGACAGCGAATTTGTCGACAAGCTTGTTCACATCAATCGTGTGGCCAAGGTGGTGAAGGGCGGCCGGCGCTTCGGTTTTGCGGCGCTCGTCGTTGTCGGCGATCAGCGTGGCCGGGTTGGCTTCGGCCACGGCAAAGCACGCGAAGTGCCGGAAGCCATTCGCAAGGCGACCGACGCCGCGAAGCGTGCGCTTATTCGCGTTCCGCTGAAAGACGGCCGCACTCTGCATCACGAAACCCGCGGCCATCATGGCGCGGGCAAAGTGATCGTGCGTCCGGCTCCCGCCGGTACCGGCATCATCGCGGGCGGCCCGATGCGTGCCGTGTTCGAAGCGCTGGGCGTGGGCGATGTCGTGTCGAAGTCGTTGGGCACTTCGAATCCGTACAACATGGTGCGCGCGACGTTCGATGCGCTGAAGCATCAACAGTCTCCGCGGATGGTGGCGCAACGCCGCGGCCGCAGCGTCGCCGAGATCATCTCGCGTCGCGAAGGTCAAAAGGGCGCTGAGGCGAGCGCGTAAGGAACAAGACGATGGTTGAGAAGAAATCGGCGGCGAAGAAAACGGTGACTGTTCGCCAGATCAAAAGCGCCAACCGCAAGCCTGCCATTCAGACGGCAACGCTGAAGGGGTTGGGGCTGGGCAAGATTCGCAGAACGCGCACGCTGGAGGACACGCCGGCCGTTCGCGGCATGATCCGCGCGATCGCGCATCTCGTCGAGATCGTTGAAGAGAGCAAGTGATATGAAGCTGAACGAACTTCGCAACAATCCCGGCGCCCACAAACACAAAACCAAAGTCGGGCGCGGCTCTTCGTCCGGCCTGGGCAAGACCTCGGGCCGCGGCGTCAAGGGCGCCAAGGCGCGCACGGGCACCAAGGTGTACGGCTTTGAAGGCGGCCAGATGCCGCTGCACATGCGCGTGCCAAAGCGCGGCTTCAACAACCTCTTCGGAACGGACTTTGCCGAAGTGAATCTCGGCCGCGTTCAGAAGGCGATCGACGACAAGCGCCTCGTTGTCACCGGCAAGATCGACATGGAAGCTCTGAAGAAGGCCGGGCTGGTGGCCAAGAGCCGCGATGGCGTGCGCTTGCTGGCCAAGGGTGAAATCAAGACCAAGCTCGATTTCGAAGTGGCCGGCGCCTCGGCGCCTGCCATCAAAGCGGTCGAAAAGGCCGGCGGCACGGTCAGCACGACCTTTAAGAAGAAGGTCTACATGAACAAGAAGGGCGAGCCGGGCAAAAAGGCGCAACGCCGCGCCAAATCGGCAGAAAAGCGTGCCGCCAGAACGGCATAGGATATCCCAGTGTCCCGATTCCGAAATTCGTTGCCTCTGATATCGCGAACTTCGAAACCACGACACCAGTGGTAAATGGGGTCCGGCGTGAATATGTAGGGCCAAGTCCGGTCCGGGAGTAGACGATGCCCTCAGCAGCCGAACAATTGGCCGCAAATTTCAATTTCAGCAACTTCGGAAAAGCGAAGGAGCTGCGCCAACGCCTCCTCTTTACGCTCGGCGCGCTGATCGTGGCGCGGCTGGGCACCTATATACCGATGCCGGGGATCAACCCCGCCGGTATGGCGCACTTTATCAATTCGCAAGCGGGCGGGTTGCTGGACGTGTTCAACACGCTGGCCGGCGGCGCCGTTTCGCGCATGGCGATTTTTGCGCTCGGCATCATGCCTTACATCTCCGCATCGATCATCATGCAGTTGATGACGACCGTGTTTCCGGAACTGGAAGCGCTGAAGAAGGAAGGCGAGGCCGGGCCGCAAGGTCATCAACCAGTACACGCGCTACGGCACCGTCGCGCTCGCGGCCATCCAGGCATTTGGCATCGCCATCGGTCTCGAGCATGCCCAAGGCATCGTGCTCGAGCCCGGCATGTTCTTCCGCATTGACGGCGGTGGTCACGCTTACGGGCGGCACGATCCTGTTGATGTGGATCGGCGAACAAATCACCAGCAGAGGCGTCGGCAACGGCATTTCGCTGATCATCTTCGCGGGTATTGTTGCGCGCTTTCCGCAAGCCATCGGAACTGTCTTGGAAGGCGCAAGGACGGGTTCGATCGGCCCGCTGGTGGTCATCGCTCTCGCCGTCTTCGCCTGCGCCTTGGTCGGGTTCATTGTGTTCATGGAGCGCGCCCAGCGCCGTCTTTTGGTCCAGTATCCCAAGCGCCAAGTCGGCCAGCGCATGTTCGGCGGCGAATCTTCGCATCTGCCGCTCAAGCTCAATGTCTCGGGCGTGATCCCGCCGATCTTCGCGTCGTCCATCCTGTTGATGCCGACGACGATCGCGACCTTCAACGCGCAGAATATGCCGGACTGGTTGCAGACGATCATCACCTATATCAGCCGCGGCCAGCCGCTTGTACCTCTTCCTCTATGGCGCAATGATTCTCTTTTTCGCGTTCTTTTACACATCGATTGTCTTCAATCCGGAAGAGACGGCCGAGAATCTGAAGAAGTATGGCGGTTTCATTCCCGGTATCCGGCCCGGTAAGAAAACGGCTGATTACATCGATTATGTTCTCACCCGCATCACCGTGATCGGCGCACTCTACCTTGCGGTCGTGTGCCTCATTCCGGAGTTCATGTACGAGAGTTACAACATGTCGTTCGCGCTCGGCGGAACGTCGATTCTCATTGTGGTCAGCGTGACCATGGACACCGTAGCGCAAATTCAAAGCCATCTGATCGCGCAGCAATATGAAGGGCTGATCAAGAAGGCGAAGCTACGGGGAGCACGCCGTTGAACCTAGTTCTGTTCGGACCGCCAGGATCCGGCAAGGGCACGCAGGCCAAGATTTTGCAAGAGCGGCGCGGACTGCCGCAGCTTTCCACCGGCGATATGTTGCGGGCCGCGATCGCCGCCGGCACCGAGCTGGGCAAGAAGTGCAAGGCGATCATGGATTCCGGCGATCTCGTGCCGGACGAGGTCGTGGTCGGCATCATTGCCGAACGCTACGACCAGCCGGACTGCGCCAAGGGCGCGATGTTCGACGGGTTTCCGCGGACCATTCCGCAGGCAGAGGCCTTGGACGCCATGCTGAAGGACCGCGGCCGCAAGATCGATCTCGTCATCGAACTGAAGGTCGATGACGCCGTGCTGATCGGCCGGGTCGAGCAGCGCATCAAAGAGAGCGGGGGCGTCGCTCGCGCCGACGACACGCCGGAGACGCTGAAGAACCGGCTTGGCGGTCTATTACAAGAATACCGCGCCGTTGATCGAATATTACAAACAGCAAGGCAAGCTGGTGACGGTCAACGGCATGGCGCCGATCGACGAGGTCACCAAGGCGATTGCTGCGGTGGTCGACGGGGCCGGACGGAAGGGGTGTCTGGGGTTGGGTGGATAGCCGAACGCGGCTATTCGCCCAAAGTTGGCCAGTTGACTGGGAGGCGCGCATTAATATAATCCGCGCCCTTGCGGTCGATTTTCCCGGATATTCCTGGTTTTTCGATGCCCTTGGTGTTGGGGCGACGATCAGGATTGTTCGCAACAAAGTAACGTAACAAATTCAAGGCCTTATAGGCATTCGGAGAGACACGTGGCACGCATCGCCGGCGTCAATATTCCAACTCAGAAGCGCGTCCTCATAGGGCTGCGCTACATCCACGGTATTGGCCCGGCCAAAGCCAAAGAGATCTGTGACAAGGTGGGCATAACGCCCGAGCGCCGTGTCCACGACCTGACGGACGCCGAAGTCATTCAAATTCGCGAAGTGATCGACCGCGATTACTTGGTGGAAGGCGATTTGCGCCGCGAAGTCTCGATGAACATCAAGCGATTGATGGATCTGGGCTGTTATCGCGGTCTGCGCCATCGCAAGAGCCTGCCCGTCCGCGGACAGCGCACCCATACCAATGCCCGCACGCGTAAGGGTCCGGCCAAGGCAATCGCCGGCAAAAAGAAAGTGACGAAGTAATCCATGGCTGCTCCCGCGGAAAAGAAAGCGCCTCGCGCTCGCAAGAAAGAAAAGAAGAACGTCGTGGTGGGCGTGGCGCATGTTGCCGCGACCTTCAACAACACGATCATCACGATTACGGATGGTGCGGGTAATACCGTCTCCTGGTCGTCGGCCGGCATGATGGGCTTCAAGGGCTCGCGCAAGTCGACGCCTTATGCCGCTCAGGTCGCCGCCGAAGATGCCGCCAAGAAGGCGGTCGATCACGGCATGCGTTCGCTGGAAGTGGAAGTCAGCGGACCCGGATCGGGGCGAGAATCCGCGCTGCGCGCGCTGCAGGCCGTTGGCTTGATCGTCACGTCGATCCGCGATGTGACGCCGATTCCCCACAATGGCTGCCGGCCGCCCAAGCGCCGCCGCGTATAAGAGTTTTAGTTCGGAAATGCGTACCCGTCGAACGCAATGGGCGTGGTCCGACACGTCCGGGAAACGATGAGGAAAAATGTTTCAGAAGAATTGGCAAGAACTGATCAAGCCGCAAAAGCTTCGCATCGATGCGGGGCACGATCCGGGCCGCGCCGCGATCATCGTTGCGGAACCGCTGGAACGCGGCTTCGGCCTGACGCTCGGCAACGCGCTTCGCCGCGTGCTGCTGTCGTCGCTGCAGGGCGCCGCCGTCACCTCGATCCAGATCGAGGGCGTGCTGCATGAATTCTCCTCGATCGCCGGCGTGCGCGAGGACGTCACCGACATCGTGCTCAACGTGAAGCAAATCGCGCTGCGCATGCATGCCGAAGGTCCCAAGCGGTTGACGCTTGAAGGCCAACGGTCCGGGCGAAGTGACGGCCGGACAAATTCAAGCCGTCGCCGACGTGGAAATCCTCAATCCGGACCTGGTGCTTTGCACCTTGGACGAGAAAGTCGATTTCCGCATGGAACTGACGGTTGCCACCGGCAAGGGCTATGTCCCGGCCGATCGCAACCGCCCGGAAGATGCGCCGATCGGGCTCATCCCCGTCGACTCGCTGTTCTCGCCGGTCAAGAAGGTTTCCTACAAAGTTGAAAACACCCGCGAAGGGCCAGATTCTCGACTACGACAAGCTGACGCTGACGGTGGAAACCAACGGCGCCATCGCTCCGGACAATGCGGTCGCCTATGCCGCACGCATTCTGCAGGACCAACTTCAAGTCTTCATCAATTTCGAAGAGCCGCGCGAGCGCGTTGCCGAAGAGGCCAAACCCGATCTCGCCTTCAATCCGGTGCTGCTGAAGAAAGTGGACGAGTTGGAACTCTCGGTGCGTTCGGCGAACTGCCTGAAGAACGACAATATCGTCTATATCGGCGATCTCATTCAAAAGACCGAAGCGGAAATGCTCCGCACGCCGAATTTCGGGCGCAAGTCGTTGAACGAGATCAAGGCCGTGCTCGCGGAAATGGGCTTGCATCTCGGCATGGAAGTGCCGGGCTGGCCGCCGGAGAATATCGAAGACCTCGCGAAGCGCTACGAAGACCAGTACTAACATCGAAAGCAGAGTGCCATGCGTCATCGCAATCAGGGCCGCAAGCTCAACGTCACCTCGTCTCATCGCACGGCCATGTTTGCCAACATGGTGGCGGCGCTGATCAAGCACGAACAGATCAAGACGACCTTGCCCAAGGCCAAGGAGCTTCGCCCGGTGGTGGAGAAGCTGGTGACCTTGTCGCGGCGCGGCACAGCCGATCTGCATGCGCGGCGCCAGGCGATCTCGCAAGTACGCGACGTCACGCAGGTCAAGAAGCTGTTCGATGTGCTCGGGCCGCGCTATGCCGGCCGGCCTGGCGGCTATACCCGCGTTCTGAAAGCCGGGTTTCGCCATGGCGACAACGCGCCGCTGGCTATCATCGAGTTCATCGACCGGGATCCCGAAGCCAAAGGCCAGGACTCCGGCCCGGTGCTCGTTTCTGGAGAAGAAGAAACCGAGGCGTAATATTCCCTCCAGTTTTGCGCATAAAGATGCATAAAGATAATGGGGCGGCCCGGCAACGGGTCGCCCTTCCGCGTGTTAGGATGTTACCATGATGAACCGCTCCTCTTTGATCGCTGCCGCCTGCATCGTCATCTATGGCTTTGCCATTTATGCCTTTGTTCCGTCCCCCGCCGCATCGTTGCCGTCGGCGACGCTGTCGCCGCCGCCGACGGGCAAAATGCCCCGCGACATGAAAGAGGTGCAGCTCACCTTCGCGCCTGTGGTGAAACGCGTCGCGCCCGCTGTGGTGAATGTTTATGCCCGTACGGTCGTGCAGGCGCCGATGAATCCGTTTTTCAACGATCCGTTCTTTCAGCAGTTTTTCGGCTCGCCGCAGATGCGGCAGCGCGTGCAACAGTCGCTGGGGTCCGGGGTCATCGTCCGCGCCGACGGGCTGATCCTCACAAACAACCATGTGGTCCAGGGCGGGCAGGATATCGTCGTGGCGCTGGCCGACAAACGCGAGTTCAAAGCGAAAGTCATGCTGGCCGATACCCGCACCGATCTCGCGGTGCTGAAGATCGATACGCACGGCGAACGGCTGCCGACCGTGGAGTTCGGCAACAGCGATCAGCTTCAGGTGGGGGACCTGGTTCTGGCGATCGGCGATCCGTTCGGCGTCGGTCAGACCGTGACCATGGGCATCGTCTCGGCGCTGGCCAGGACCGAAGTCAGCGCCTCCAACTATCAGTTCTTCATCCAGACGGATGCGGCCATCAATCCCGGCAACTCCGGCGGCGCGCTTGTGACGACCGACGGAAAACTCGCCGGCATCAACACCGCGATTTTCTCGCGCACCGGCGAATCCATCGGCATCGGTTTTGCCATTCCCGCCAACATGGCCCGGCGCGTGGTGGAGGGAGCGACCACCGGCGGCGTGAAGCTGCCCTGGATCGGCGCCGACGGCCAACCCGTTACCGGCGAGCTTGCCGCCAGCCTCGGTCTGACCCGGCCGCAAGGCGTGCTGCTGAAAAGCGTCTATCCGGGCAGCCCTGCGGCGCGGGGCGGATTGAAGGTCGGCGATGTGATCTTGTCCGTCGATGGGGCCGAGGTGAGCGACATGCAATCGCTCAATTATCGCGTCGCCACGCACAAGCCTGGTGAAACGGCGCGGCTAAATGTTTCCTCGAACGGACGCGCCCGCGAAGTGAATGTGTCGCTGGCATCTACCGCCCGAGACCCCGCCGCGCGACGCCAAATTGATTGGCGGTCGCAATCCGCTGACCGGCGCACATATTGCAAATCTATCGCCGGCCGTTGCCGTTGATTTGCAAATGAACCTGATGGCCAAGGGCGTGGTGATCCTGTCGGTGTCGCCCGGAACGCCATCAGGCGAGTATGGGTTCCAGCCGGGCGATATCGTGCATTCGGTGAATGGCCAGCCCATGAACGACACCGGTCAGCTGAAGCATGCACTCGATGCGGCCGGCGGGCACTGGGACCTGGTGATCGACCGCAGCGGACAACGGCTGTCGCTGAGCGTGGACGGGTAAAAAGGGCGAATAGGGAGTAGCGAATGGCGAATAGGGACTAGGTCATTCGCTACTCGCTATTCGCCTCTTATACATCGATGCGCTACTCTCTCCGAAATGAGCGACCTCTTTGAAGCAGGCGGTTTGCCAGATGACGCGCCCAGGCCATTGGCCGACAGGCTGCGGCCCAAGACGCTCGCCGATGTCGTGGGCCAGGATCATCTGATCGGGCCGGACGGGCCCATCGGGCGCATGGTGGCGGCGAACCGGCCGCATTCGATTGTCTTGTGGGGACCGCCGGGCACCGGAAAAACCACCATTGCACGGCTTCTGTCGCACGAATTCAAACTTCACTTCGAACAATTGTCGGCGGTGTTTTCCGGCGTCGCCGATTTGAAGAAATCCTTCGAAGCCGCGCGCCAGCGCCGGCACGTCGGGCAGGGCACGCTGCTCTTCGTCGACGAAATCCACCGCTTCAACCGCAGCCAGCAAGACAGTTTCCTTCCGGTGGTGGAAGACGGAACGGTGATCCTGGTCGGCGCCACGACGGAGAATCCGTCCTTCGAGTTGAATGGCGCGCTGTTGTCGCGGGCGCAGGTTCTGGTGTTGCGCCGCCTCGACGACGAGGCCCTGGAAACGCTGCTCAAGCGGGTCGAGGCACATTATGGCGAGCCGCTGAAGTTGACTGACGACGCGCGCGCAAGCCTGCGCGCCATGGCGGACGGCGATGGGCGTTATCTGCTGAATCTCGCCGAAGAAGTGGCATCGCTAAAGATCGTCAAACCGCTCGATCCCGCGGCGCTGGTGACCGCGGTGCAAAGGCGCGCGCCGCTTTACGACAAATCCCGCGAAGAGCATTACAATCTCATCTCCGCGCTGCACAAATCGATCCGCGGTTCCGACCCCGATGCGGCGCTGTATTGGCTGGCGCGTATGCTGGCGGGCGGTGAGCAGCCGCTTTACATCCTTCGCCGTCTGGTGCGCGCCAGCGTGGAAGATGTCGGACTGGCCGATCCGCAAGCGCTGGTACAGGCGATTGCCGCAAAGGACATGTACGATTTTCTCGGCAGTCCGGAAGGGGAGATTGCGGTTGTTCAATGCGTTCTTTATCTCGCCTCGGCCCCGAAGTCGAACGCCGTTTATATGGCGCAGGGCGCGGCGATGCGCGCCGCCGAAGAGCATGGCTCGCTGATGCCGCCGGCCAATATTCTGAATGCGCCGACCAAGCTGATGAAGAATCTCGGTTACGGCAAAGGCTACGAATACGATCACGAAGCCGAACAGGGCTTTTCCGGCGCCAATTATTTTCCCGACGGCATGGCGCGGCAGCACCTTTACCAGCCGAAGGAAGCCGGCTTCGAGCGAGAAATTCAAAAGCGGCTCGATTATTGGACCAAGTTGCGGACGAAAAAGAGCGGGGCGTGAAACACCGGAGGCCTGCCGAACAATTCCGACAACTTGTTATTCGAGGATTTCGCGGACTTTTCGAGCGAGGGCGGACATTTCAAAAGGCTTGGTAAGAAAAGTCACGCCCATTTCAAGTTGGCCGTTTGCTATTGCCGTATTCTCTGCGTAGCCCGTGATAAATAGAACCTTTAGGTCTTCGCGCAGCGCTCGCGCAGCATCCGCAACTTGACGTCCGTTCATGCCGCCGGGCAGTCCCACATCCGTTATGAGAAGATCGATGCGAGCGTCCGATTGCAGGATTTTCAACGCTGCCGGCCCGTCATTGGCGTCGATGAGGTCGTATCCAAACTCGCCGAGGACCTCGGTCACCAGCATGCGAACCGTGGGCTCGTCGTCGACGACGAGTATTACCTCTCCGGCGCCGGATTTGACCTCGCTCATTTTTTGAGGAATGTCGGTTTCGTCGACGCCACCCATGTGACGCGGAAAATAAAGGCACATGGACGTGCCGACACCGACTTTGGAATTGACGCGAACCTGTCCGCCCGATTGACGCACAAACCCGTAAACCATCGAGAGGCCGAGCCCGGTGCCGTGCCCGATCGGCTTTGTCGTATAGAAGGGGTCGAAGATTCTATCGATGACATCTGACGGCATGCCGACGCCCGTGTCGGTAACGCATAGCGAGACATATTCGCCGGGAGGAAGTTCGCGCTTCTTGGCTTCTGGCGCATCCATCGCGTGGTTGGCTATCTCAATCGTGAGCTTGCCGCCTGCCGGCATGGCATCGCGTGCGTTTATGCAAAGATTGAGAAGAGAATTCTCAATTTGCGACACATCGGCGCGAATTGGCCATATTCCCTCCGCGCCAATAAAGGCGAATTCGACGTCGGGGCCCATCGTGCGGCGAATAAGATCTTCAATCCCGAGAATCAACCTGTTCAGTTGCAACGGCCGAGGGTCCAGCGTCTGGCGACGCGAAAATGCAAGAAGGCGATGGGTCAACGCTGCCGCGCGGTTCGCGGCATCCACCGCCGCTTGCAGGAACCGATCGACGTCGCCGATGCGCCCTTCGGCTAGGCGTTTTTGGATACGATCGAGCGAACCTGTGATCGCTTGCAGCAGGTTGTTGAAATCATGCGCGATACCGCCGGTGAGCTGTCCGACGGCTTCCATTTTTTGCGCTTGGCGCAAGGCATCCTGTGCAAGCGCCAATTCGATTTCTGCCGCTTTTTCATCCGTGATGTCGCGCCCGGTACAATACACCATGCCGTCTTCCGGAACCCCGACCCACGAGATCCAGCGGTAACTGCCATCCTTACGGCGATAGCGATTTGGAAAGCGAATTGCCGCTCCCGAAGCAGGCGCCTCACTGTTAGGCTACGCTCTGATAAACTCCCCAGCGCACTGAACCCGGCATCCGGCCATTACTTCGACCGTGCGAGGTCTCTGCCGGCACACCAGGTTCAACTGGGGAAAAGGAAATGGTCGAGCATCAGGGTATTGCGCCCTGTATTCCGGTTTGGAAGACCGGCGTGTATCTCTCAACACCTATGCTCGAAAAATGGAGTCCCGTGTGAGAGTCGCACTCACCTGCGCGGTTTTGCGGACCGCTGCCTGGGCTGCTCGGCCAACGGGACATTTGAAATGAGCGGGCGGAGAGCTTGGCCTCCGCCCGCATGTTCCGACATAGCCAGGCATCAATGCCGCCGTTTTCGTGGCAGTCACCGGCTGGCCTCTTTTAGCAACTCCTTCTTGGTACTAGTCCGCGAAGTTTCGCGCCGCTCCTTCGCCCTCCCAAAGGCGGTCGCCAATAGGCCATCGACCCCAACGTTGTCGATCAATCCGAATTCCTTCAGGACTGACGCTTCGATTGGGCGACCTGCCAATTCCTTCACCGGAAGGAACTCGTTAATCGCGTGCAGGACTCGGACATAATCCTCTTCTTCCATGTCGTCGGCGTCGAAGCAGCTTCGATCCTTCCAACCTGTGGAGGCATCGTCGGCGACGAATGGTCCGGCGGGACGGAAATGGAATCTCGCGTCCTCGCGAATGAGTCGCGTGTCACCGAGCAGCCATATGAGCAAGGTCGCGCCTTGGAGGCTGGACCGAGCATTGGTGACAATGCGGGTCTGGGGCGAGCGCTTGAGGAGCATCGAGCGCATCAAGAGCGCCGAATCCGGCGGGATTTCGCCAGAACCGACGAATTCAATCTGAAGCCGCGCGGGCTTCTTGGCCAACATCGATTCGAGCTGATAGGCCTCGTCGATGTAATTTCCCCACGAGCTCAATTTGAGCAATAGTTTGGAATGACGCTTGGCGCCTTTGGTGCGTTTGGATTTCATACGTCCTTTCATTACTAAGGTGGGGTTGGAGTGAAAAAGTGCGGGCGGAAGCTTTCGCCTCCGCCCGCCGTGTTACCTTCTGGCATCCTTGAACCGGCGGAAAGACGTGGGGTCGTCACGCCGCCCGCCCTTGATTAGTCATCGGCTGGAGCCTCGGGAGCCGTGGTGGACGGGCCATTCTTCAACGGCACGAAGCCGCCGGGCATGCCGAGCACCAGCGTGTTGCCGGCGCTCTGCGCAGCCGAGAGCGACTGCATGAGACGCAGATTCATCAACGCCGGGTTGCCTTCCAACACGCGAGCCGCGTTCGCGAGATTGCGCAGCGAGGCGCTTTCACCCCGAGCGCGCTCCAGCGCAGCCTGGCCTTCCTGCTTTGCCTTGAGCACCTCGGCGAAAGCACGCTTCAACTCGGCCGGAAACATCACGTCCTTCACCTCGACCGCGAGAAGGTTGATGCCGATCTTGGCGGAGTCCTGCTGCACGCGCGCCAGGAGTTGTGCGCCGAGCTCGAGTCGCTGGTTGAGCAGCGCTTCGACGGCGACTCCGCTTACCACCGCGCGCAGCGCGATTTGTGCGCCGTTATAGAGGTCGCTCTGCCAGTTCTGCGATTCGTGGGCAGCCTTGGCCGGGTCGGCTACCTGGTAGTTGACAAGCAGGCTTATCTTCAGGCCAACATTGTCAGCCGTGAGGACTTCCTGTCCTGCCACGACCAGCGCGCCCTTGCGCAGATCTTGTGCACCCAGGCTAAAATACCGGCCCCAGCGGATGTGTCTGCCGGCGCCCAAGACTCCGACGAACTTGCCCTTGTGATAGAGCAGGCCAGCATAGCCTTCCGGCACGAGGAACGCATGACGGAATTCCTTCGCGACAGCGACAGCAATCACGGTGCCGCAAATGGCGATGACGATTACGACGAGAATGATGTAGTGCATGTGTCTTTTCCTTTCCGATTTCAAAATTGAAAGCCCGGAGCAGAAGACCGCCCTCCAGCTGCGGGAGAATCGCGCAGAGGCAATTCTCGCAAAGCCGCCTTCGGGCTGCGCTCGCGCGCTGGTCTCGCTGCTCCGAACCGTGGTGGGATTTCTCCCGTCTCCAGCCCATGGAGTTGGTTTTCAGCCAACGTGCGGATTCGAACCGCGATGGATCAGCCCATGCGCAGAACCATTCCAGCGAATTGCTGGATGGCTGCTGGCCTGATCCAAATCGAAAATTGCGCATGCCCTGGGTCTCCTCCTCTCCCACCTCGAGCAATTGGATTGATCCAGCCGCACCTTCGCGCCAAAATGCCGTAAGAATGAAAGATCTGCGTAGCCCCAAGCTGATCTGGTTGAAAGGAATTCTCTTCCTCATCATCGCGCTGACTTCGGCGGGGCTGCTTTGGGTGGAAACGCCCACCCTCAAGACCGCGTTGCTCCTGGCATTGATAATTTGGGCATTCTGCCGAGCGTACTACTTTGCCTTTTATGTCTTGGAGAGATATGTAGACCCGCAGTTCCGGTTTGCTGGATTGTGGTCGGTCGCCCGCTATATCGTTCAAAAACGTAACGACAAAGGTCCCGGGCTGTAACCTGCGCGCTGCGGCGTCGCCAGAAATTGGGGTGACCAACCGGATTCGCACCGGCACAAACGCCTTCACGGGGCGTGATGCTGCTGTTACATCATGATCACCATTAAAGTGGTACCCCCACGTGGACTCGCACCACGATCCTCCTGCTTCGCAAGCAGGCATGCACATTCTCTTACACTTTGGGGGCAATGGCATCCGTGGCCGGACTCGCACCGGCTAGGGTCGGGTTGAAAACCCGGCTGCTCGAGCTGCTTTGCATTCACGGACGAAAATCGGGGCCAAGGAGGATGAAACCACAGGGTCGCTGCTCGCGGGCAAGCCTTAACCCTGTGGTCTCGGATCCTCCATGGCGGTAATGGACGCGTTAGCGCAGAAACGCGCGCGTCTTGTAGGTGAGGAGCGGCCGGAACGTCGCGATGACCGAAACAAGTCCGGCATCGACGAGGTCCTGGACCACGTCCTCGATGTTCTTGTAAGCGGCGGGAGCCTCTTCATAGAGCAAGTCCCGCTCTCCGCAGATGACCCGGCCGCCCAAAGGCGTCTGGGTCAACTGATGCATGCCGAAGCGCTCGCGCATGCGCAGACGGGTCTCGCTCCGCGCCCATTTGCGGCCGGCACCGTGAGCCAGCGACCAGGCATGGCTTCCGCCATCGCCGATCGGCCTGACCAGGTAGCTGAGCGACCCGCGCGAACCCGGGATCACCACCGGCTTCACCTTCGGCTGCCACGGCACCCTTGCGGTGCACCCAAACCGTCTCACCTTCGTGCTCCCGACGAGTGATGCTGTTGTGGCAGCCGTCCCAGAGCAGTCCGCCTCGGCCCCGAGCCTCGACGAAACGCCGAGCGATGAGCGCTCGGTTCGCCTTGGCCCAGCGCACGGCCAGGTCGTGGTCTCGCAGGTAAGCCGCTGCGGCAAAGGACTCGGCATCCGAGCCACTGGCCTGATGCTCGTCCACATAATTGCGCAGGATGGATTCACCCAAACCGCGCGAGCCGCTGTGGACCAGCACAACCAGTTGCTGCTTGCCCAACCCGAAGAGCCTGAATGCCCTTGCGTCAAGCACCTCCTCAACCATCTGCAACTCCGCAAAGTGGTTGCCACCACCAAGGGTTCCCAAGGCCCCGTCGAACTCCGTGGATTCAAGCTCCGACTGCGGCGAGAACCTCGCGCACATCGCCTTCCCACGGATGCTCCAGGTCGAAGCGCAGGTCGGCCCAGCGGTTGAGCTTGATGTCGCGCTGGACCAGGTCGGTTTTGAACAGGGCCATACCGCAGCCGATGTCGCCGCCGATGAGGTAAGGGTAGATGAGCCCCTCGGTCACAAAGGCCGCGCCCACCGGGCTGCCTTTGCCCGGGTGCAAATCCGGAAAACCGACCGCCAGGCGCATGCCTTCGAAGTGCCGCCGCGGCGTAGAGCTGGCGGAGCGCCTCGCCTTCGACCCAGCTCTTGGCCGAGGCGAAAAGGCGCACATTGGTTTTCGTAAGTGTGTTCATGCTTCCTTTCTTCCCCGGCAAACCGGGATTGGGGTTTCAGTGGTGCGGGTGGCTCGGTCCGGAATTCCGCATTCCGCACTCCGCGTTAATTGGTCCCCGAGGTTGGTATCGCGCCAACGTCTCCTCCTCTTCAGGGAGGCGCTAATCTGCCTCAGCTAC